>JBGVNX010000053.1:0-32678 GCA_045126075.1 Candidatus Cryptobacteroides sp. | reverse complement strand
GGCTGACTCACGCGCACCTCGCGATGGTCGTTTCATCGAGCAGATCGGCTCTTACAATCCAAACACAAACCCTGCAACTATCGTTCTCAACTTCGAGCGCGCACTTGCATGGCTTAACGTAGGTGCACAGCCTACTCTTACTGCTGAGCGTATCCTCTCTTATGAGGGTGTTCTTCTTGCAAAGCACCTCCAGGGTGGTGTAAAGAAGGGTGCTCTTACTCAGGAGCAGGCAGATGCTAAGCTCGCTGCTTGGAAGGCTGAGAAGGCTGCTAAGATTAACGCAAAGAAAGAGGGTCTTAGCAAGGACGCTGCTGCTGCTTACAAGGCTGCAGTTGAGGCTGAAGCTAAGGTAAATCAGGAGAGAGCTGAGGCTATCGCTAAGAGAAAGGCTGAGGCTGAAGAGGCTGCTCGCGCAGCTGCTGAGGCTGCGGCTGCTGAGGCTGCTGCACAGGCAGTTGAGGCTGAGGAAACTCCAGCTGAGTAATTCCCGCATGGCAGGTTACGACAACTTGCAGCAGGTAGCCCAGGTATTGAAATCTAACGGTACCGATGGGGAGCTCGTACTGGGCTTCCGTGAGATCGCTCCTGAAGATATCAACCTACAGGAACCGGTGTTCATCGTTTTCGATGGACTTCCGGTTCCTTTTTATATTGAATCATTTGCAAAAAGGGGCAATACCAAGGCCCTTGTCCGCCTTACAGGCATCTGTTCTATGGAAGATGTCGAAGAAATCGCAGGAAAGGCGGTATATATAGAAGAGGAACAGCTTCCGGAGATGTCTATCGAAGAGGATGGATATGCTGCTCTGGTGGGATGGGTTCTCCTTACACCGGCTGGAGATTTCTCGACTTCGCTCGAAATGACAGAGGAAGAGAGCGAAATGACAGAAGAGCCGGAACTTATCGAGGTCGGTGAAATTACAGACTTCCTCGACATCCCTAACAACCCTTGTATAGAGGTAGAGACAGAAAATGGAGCAGTAATGATACCGCTCCATGAAGATCTCATCCTGTCCGTAGATCCGGAATATCAGGAAATCATAATGCAGATTCCTGCAGGTCTTATCTAGATTTAGATTTTGACTTGGACTTAGAGCCAGATGCTTTAGATCTTGTGGATTTCCCGAGATTATCCTTAAGAATAAAGTAGTATACTGCGAACCCGATCCAGCTGAAAACCAAAAGCGCCAGTGTCAAGATCAACTTAGTCAGTTGATCTACTTTTTTCTTACTCCATAAGTCTCTTATACACCAGATACAACAAAGAAAACCTACGAGCCAGATAATGAATGAAGTCATGATAATTAGTTTAATTATTAATGATTGAGTTGTTGTTTGCGAGATATTCCTTCCTTACATCCTGATAAAAAGCTGCCTGAGCTGTCATCATGTACGGCATCAGCCACAAAAGGCCGATTCCAAGTGTAAAGACACTCAAGAACGCCCAACCTATGAAACTGAGCTGAAGATAGAACAGGTCAAACTTATGTCCCTTCATCATATCCCTGCTCAGATTGATTGCCTGGTTGGCAGAAAGTTCAGGATTATCAATCAGGATGTACGGAGTCATCGAGTATGCATAAAATTTGATTATTCCGGGAACGATCAGCAGAAGTGACCACAGGGAAGTAAAGAATCCCATAAGGAACACTGTCCACACTTTCCTGAACCAACGTCCTAAACCATCACGGAACATATTACCGATCAGGCCATTATCTCCTTCGACATACAGCCTGTTTGCAGCATACGTATATCCCAGATTAAGCGGCATGAAGAGTAGTGGCATGGCAAGCAGATATAGTGCAACCGACACGAGAGCCACTATAGGATTGACCGGTATACTGTTTAAGGTCAGCTCATATACCACTATGTATGGGCCCATGACCACGTATGTCACAGCCATCAATACAATGGTAGCCACTATGGAAGGAGCCCAATTACCTTTGAGAGCCGCCAAAGAAGCGTTCTTATATTCCTGATTGTTTCTCATAACTAGTATTCTACTTGTACTGCAGCGAAAAATCCATCAAGACAGCAATATCCCGGAACTGCAGGATTGGTGGAACTCACTTCAAAATCAATATAGTCAACTACGCCAAGTTTCGAAAGGTCAAAATCTGTCCAGTTATACATTACAGTATCCGCCGCATGAGAATACTCAGCCAGAACGATGCTGGTACTTGTCTTCTGGCCCCCTTCTCTCCATCCTGTCGCCTTGAGGACAAGCTTGTCACCATCAACAAAATGTTCCTCGACCTTACGTGCGACATGAGTCGTATTATTGACCTGACACATAGACGGAACGCAGGTTCCCACAGTCTTATAAACAAACTCAACGTCTACTTTAGGCATCATTGAGGTATTTGGGTTATCATAGAAGACCACGTATGTCTTGCTGTTATCTGCCCCGCTTGATGCATGTACACGATAGATATCATTTGCCATCGGCTCCTTTTCGAGTGCCCCGTCAGCTTCGCCTTTAAGATATGACATCAGAAAGCCACCGTTGAAACGACCTGAGGTATGATGCTGTCCAAACACTATAGGATAATAATATGCAAAGCCTTCTCCCTCCTTCAAGACATATATACTGTCCTTAAATTCTTTAGAATATGTATCCTCAGGATACTCGAAAGTGATCTTAGCCGTGTAAGACTCCGAAAAAGATCCCGAATCGAGACACGACCACACTGAAAACGCAAATATTGCCAAAAATAAAAATTTCTTCATATACTATAATCAATCTATATCTATTATAATTTGTGCCACATAAGTCGCCGGACCTGTAAGCCAGACGTCCTTGGCCAACTGATCCGGTATGAAGTCTACACTAAGACCATCTCTTTTTGCTCTGACATCGTACCTGACTCTACCATCCTGACATCTGGCAGTAGGCTTCAGTCCATGTACATATGAAGCGAGGCATGAGGCTACAATTCCTGTACCACAGGCAAAGGTCTCATCTTCTACTCCCTTTTCATATGTGCGGACCTTTACACCCCCGTCACAAGGCTCCACGAAGTTGACATTTGCCCCTACCGGCTGGAGGTCCTTTGCATTATATCTGATATCACGGCCTTCTGCTACAACATCATACTCTTCAAGTCCTGATACAAAACGCACATAATGACGAGTGCCTGTATCCAGGAAATATCCGTCTGACTGCACATTGACGCCAGTCAATGACTCATATTGCTCATATCCATGAACATCCTTCATCTTAAGACGAACGATCTTGACTCCAGACCTATCCTCAAGTATCTGGGCTGTGTGGAAGCCATCTGCAGCATCGAAATCGAAATGCTTCAACCCTCTGTCTGCTGCAAAAGCCACAATACAACGTCCACCGTTTCCGCACATCATCCCGCCGGATCCGTCAGAGTTGTAATAGACCATACGGAAGTCGTAGTCCTCGCTTGACTCCAGAAGCATGAGGCCGTCCGCACCGATGCCATAGCGGCGGTCGCACAGTTTCGCAACCTGCTGGGCGGTCAGTGCAATCGCACCATCACGATTATCTGCAATCAGGAAGTCGTTTCCTGCGCCTTGGTATTTATATAAATCCATTTGCATCATAAAGTTAAAGATTTCTCGACAAGCTCGAAATGACAATTACAAACCTACTCAACACTGTCATTTCGACCGACCGAAGGGAGTGGAGAAATCTCTTTTGCCAACAACTCTGCCAGGATCTTGACTCCTTCAGTCATACGTTCCTTGGTCATGAACGAGAAGTTCATGCGCATGGTATTCTTGCCGCTTCCATCAGGATGAAAGAACTCTCCGGCCACATATGCCACTCCGGCATCGAGAGCCTTATCATAGAACTTCACCGCCTCAAAGCCCTCAGGCATGGTCAGAAAGAGGAAAAGTCCACCTTCCGGATATGTCCATCTGACACCCTCAGGCATATATTCCTGAAGAAGTGACAGCAGGTGGTCTCTCTTATCCTTATATAGCGCTATGCTCTTATCAAGGTTGGTATCAAGTCTGCCGCTTGACAGGAATTCTGCAGCAACATACTGATCAAAGATAGGCGGACAAAGGTCTAGTGACTGCTTGCAGACATATATCTTGTCCAATATCTCCGGATGAGCTATAGCCCATCCAAGACGGAAGCCCGGCGCAAAGATCTTCGAGAACGAGCCCAGGTGTATCACACGGTCCGGATCAAGGCTGTACATGGTAGGGATGTGTTCACCTTCATATCTGAGCTCCCTATACGGGCTATCCTCAACAATCAGGAAGTCATGTTTGCGGGCCAATGCCACAAGCATCTCTCGCTCCTGAAGAGTCAGCGACTCGCCGGAAGGATTCTGAAAGTCCGGGATCATGTATAGGAACTTTATCTTCTTGCCTTCGGCATGTGCCTGAGCAATCACGTCCTCATATGCCTTCTCAAACATTTGGATGTCAGCATCATGCTTCACCCCCCTGATATCTGCCCTATAGGAACGGAACGACTGGAGCGCCCCAAGGTATGACGGGCTCGAGGTCAGGATCACGTCACCCGGATCCACAAGCACTCTTGTGCACACGTCAATTCCCTGCTGCGAAGACGATGTGATCTGCACACGCTCCACAGGCACTCCACAGCGCCTGGCCACTGCTTCGCGCAGCTCCGGCACACCCTGTGTCGCGCCATACTGGAATGCCTTTGCACCATACCTGGTGATCACCTCTGACATGGTCCTGTCGATTTCCTCCAAAGGGAAAGTATCCGCAGAAGGATAGCCTCCTGCGAACGAATATATGGCATTCAGGTCCACTCTCTTGAAGATCTCCCTCACAGGAGACCTGAAGAATGAGCCTACATCCTCAGAAAATATGTTATCGTACATATCCATTTGTAAAGATCTCTCGACTTCGTTCGAGATGACAGTTAGCGAAGCATATCTTCCAAAGTGATCGATCCGGAAGTCTTCTCATCGCGATACTTCACGATTACTGGGCAGTACAGGTGCACTCCCTGCTCTGCTCCCGGTCCCTTGCTGATAGGACGGCTGCCGGCCACAACCACAGCTCCGGATGGGACAACCATCTGACCGTTCTCGTTAGCTCTGATATACTCTCCTGTAGTCGCATCGAAAATGGCAGTAGAAGCATTGATGATTACACCGGTGCCTATGACCGCATTCTCCTTCACGATTGTTCCCTCATAGATGCCGCAGTTTCCACCGATGAAGACATTGTCCTCAATGATTACCGGAAGAGCACCCACTGGCTCGAGCACACCGCCAAGCTGCGATGCAGCTGACAGGTGTACGTGCTTGCCCACCTGGGCACATGATCCTACGAGAGCATGAGAATCGATCATTGTTCCCTCATCGACATATGCACCTATGTTCACATATGCGGGCGGCATCATGATCACAGAAGGAGCAAGGTATGCTCCTGTGCGCACACTGCTTCCTCCCGGAACGATGCGTACACCGTTCTCAACTGTGAATTTTCTTGTAGGTATCGTATGCTTGTCAAAGAATGAGAACTGACCCTGGCTCATATCTTCCATCTTACCAAGACGGAAGCCGCTGAGGATAACTTCCTTGACCCAGGAGTTCACCTTCCACTCTCCACCAACCTTCTCCGCCACTCTCACCCTGCCGCTTTCAAGGTCTGCTATAGTCTGATTGAATTTTTCTATATCTGTCATAATTGTATTTTATTGTCATTTCGAGCGAAGTCGAGAAATCTACACAAATGATTGGCAAAACAAATTTCTCCATTCGCTTCGCTCAGTCGAAATGACAGTTCTTAGATCAATCCGAGTTTTTTAATGGTTTCGACCATGAGGTCATAGGTGCTCTGCTGAGATGGGACCAGAGGGAGACGAAGTTCATTCTCGATCAGGCCCATGGCATGCATTGCCGCCTTTGCCGGAATCGGGTTACTCTCCACAAAGCAATTCTTGAAAAGAGGCGTGAGTTCTGCATTGAGAGCCTCTGCCTTTTCCATTTCGCCGTTACGGATGGCTGTGGTAAACTCAGCAAGATGCTTTGGAGCAACATTCGAAGCCACGCTGATGATACCGGCTCCACCCTGCTGCATCATCCAAAGAGTATCATCATCATTTCCGCTCAACACCTGGAATCCTTCAGGCGCGTTTGCAAGAATCTTCTCGATCTGCTCACGATCTCCAGAAGCCTCCTTGATCGCTACAATGTTTTCTATCTCGACCAATCGGAGAGTAGTCTCAGCAGACATGTTCACTCCTGTTCTTCCAGGCACATTATAAAGTACTATTGGCTTATCTGTTGCTTCTGCAACTGCCTTGAAGTACTGGTACTGACCCTCCTGGGTCGGTTTATTATAGTAAGGAACGACTATGAGGAACGCATCTACACCATAAGGCTCAAGCATCTGCATGCTTCTTATTGTATGCTGGAGAGAATTGGTACCGCCACCTACAACCACAGGTCTTCCCTGTGAATGTGCCTTGGCGATCTGCAGTACCTTGACACGCTCATCATCCTCAAGGCAAGGAGTCTCACCTGTTGTTCCAAGTGGCACAAGGTAGTCAATACCTGCCTCGATCTGCCTGTCCACAAGGGCAGCAAAGGCATCGTAGTCTACCTCACCGTTCTTGAAGGGAGTAATGAGTGCTGTTCCACAGCCGGTTAAATTTATATTTTGCATATTTTTAATTTTGTTTTCATTTTAAAGATCCTTCGACTTCGCTCAGGATGACAGAGTAAAGTCTCAAGGAGGATAACGGGAGGATATTATTCAAAGAACAGTTCGATGAATTCGTGTACGCCTGAGAGTCCCTCGGTCCTCAAGGCTGCCTCGACTGCACCTGCGGCAAAACCTTCACGGGAGAAAGCCTCATGGCTGAATGTCAGCCTGTCATTCAGTCCCTCAAAGCCTATAGTATGCGTTCCAGGAATCTCGCCGCAACGAACTGACTGGATGTCTGTAGTAACGCCCATATTGGTATCAACGAAGCTTGCAAGCGTCTTGGCTGTTCCGCTCGGAGCATCAAGCTTATGGCAATGATGCATCTCTATCATGTATGGGCTGTAACCTCCGAACTGTCCGAGCAGTTTTGACATATAGTCAGTCACTGCAAACATGACATTGACCCCTACAGAGAAATTTGTCGCCCAGATCATAGGGGTGCCGCATTTCTCAAAATATGCAACGACCTCATCCTTGATATCGCCCCAGCCTGTAGTTCCCACAACAACAGCCTTGAAGTTCTCTGCAAGGAACTTATAGTTTGCCCTGAAGGCATCAGGGGTCGTAAAATCTATGCAGACACACTCTTTAGCTAGAGCCGGGTCTGTCTGGGTCACGGCCTCGCTCCAGCCGGCATATTCCAGTCCACGGGTCTGGATGATCTTCTCGATCATCTTTCCCATTTTTCCATATCCACTTATATATAGTTTCATCATCAATATTGTTCTAATTCTGCAGATTGCCACGTCGCTTCGCTCCTCGCAATGACGTGTGAAGCAATTGTCTCCGTCATATTTATGAAGCTCTTCATTATTTGCAATGACGTGTGAAATTATCAACACAAATGATTTATATACGTCATTGTGAGGCCTTGAAAGGGCCGTCTAAAATGCCTCCAGTTCTTCAGGATTGTCAAAAAGGTGGTCGTGGAGATCCTGAACCACATCGGTGAGTTCCTCCCTGTCAACGACAAAGCTGATGTTGACAAACGATGCGCCCTGAGAAATCATGTATACATTACATCTCCTCAGAGGCATGAATGTCTTCTTGAGCATTCCGTTCAGACGAACGATATTCTTTCCGATCACCGACACCTGCGCCTTGTCGTCGTCTACAATCACCTCACAGAACTCAGAAAGTTCATTGACCACATTGTCGATCTTCTCTCCAGCATCTACTGTCACAGAAATGTTCGCCTCTGACGTACTGATCAGGTCAACAGACACCTTGTTCTCACTGAAGATCTCAAACACTCTGCGAAGGAAGCCGGATGTATTGATCATTCGCATAGAGAAGATGTTGATCACCTTGATATTCTCCTTGAATGACACTGACTTCACACCGTCCTCGATGAGTTCGTTACGCAGAATGGCTGTTCCCTTTCCTGAAGGATTCATCGAGTTAAGTACATAAAGAGGAATGTTCTTCTTGACAGCCGGCTCGATAGTCAGCGGATGCAGCACCTTTGCTCCGAAATGAGCCATCTCGGCGGCCTCTTCAAACGATATCTTCTCCAGATATTTTGTATTCTTCACCTTGCGAGGGTCAGCAGTACGGACACCGTCAACGTCAGTCCAGATCTCGATGCGCTCAGCATCTACTGCCATACCGATAAGAGATGCCGAATAATCAGAACCTCCTCGACCGAGAACAGTCTGCTCGCCTGCCATGTTTGAGGCTATGAAACCCTGTGTGATCACAGCGTTCATGCCCTCATATGCCTGGGCCACAATACCTGGAACCCTTTCTGCGATCTCGTCCACGATAGGTTCTCCCTTGAGGTAAGAGTCGTTGGTCACCATCATCCTGCGAGCATCGATGAATCCTGTCCTGATGCCTTTCGCATTCATGGTGTAGCATATGATAGTTGAAGAAAGGAGCTCTCCGTTTGAGATTATGATGGCCTTGTTACGGTCTGAAAGTTCACCCACAGCGCATACTGCATATGCCAGCTTATCCAGATCGTCGCAGATCTCATTTACGCGAGCCACAGCCTGGTCCATGATCATTGGACTCTGCTCAAGCAGTTCCTTGGCCAGATTGACATGGCGCTCACGCAACTGAGCCAGAAGCTCTGTTGTCTGAACCTGGTCCTGCGATGCTGCGGAGTCAGAAATTTTGTACAGAAGGTCTGTTATCTTCGACAGGGCCGACACAACAACCACAGGCTTCTGGTCGAGCTTGCTGCCTACGATGAATATTGTTCTTGTGATGGCTTCGAAATTTGCTACCGAAGTACCACCAAACTTCATTACTATCATAATATCAGTTCTTGTCCGTTTTTTGAGCTGTAACGGTTTTTGTGCAAAAAGTGTCACAGCTACATTCTTTTTCGGCCATTCTTGATGTTTTATGGGTTTGCTGTGTCAAAAAATGGCCTAAATGTGTCACAGCTTCCGTATTAATTCATACATACGGACATATTGGTCTATGGCTTTTTCTATGTCCGCGAGGGATATTTGTTCCTCGTCGCGATGGGCAACCAGGATCGAACCCGGGCCGCAAAGTATCTTATGGCGGAAGCATGTCAGCTGAGGAGCATCGCTTCCAAAGGCTACAGGCTTTGATTCAAAGCCATCCAGTACCTCAAAACGACTTGGTGCATCTCCACCGAAGGCCTTTACGCTCATGGCCTTCTGCCATGGAGCCACCTCCTTTACCACGACATCCGAACCATCCTGCACCTTCGGTCTTCCGAATCTGAGCTTTGCATCAGGACCAGCAATGTTCTTCATGATGTTGCATACCATCTCATCAGACTCGAATGTCGTCCTGAAATACACCCTGCATGTCAGACAATCGCTCAGGATGTTCTGCGGATTATCGCTGTTGAGCTTACCTATGTTCCATGTAGTCTCTCCAAGAACAGGATCAGAAGGGAAGCCGATGCTTCGAAGAGCGTTCATGAATTCGTTGAAATGCATGATGGCGCTCTGGCCGTTCTGGGGATATCCCGAGTGGCATGCCTGGCCTGCAAAAGTAACCTCGAAGGACTTTGTGCCTTTTGCGGCAGATGCCATGCAGTTGTCTGTTGGCTCGCCTACTATCACCCACTCCCATACCTTTCCAGCTTCAGAAGTCATGGAACTGAAGGCTTTCGCTCCGAATGATCCGGTCTCCTCTCCCGCAAGAAGCAGCAGTCCGAAATCTGTACATCCCTTTACCTCAAGTTCCTTGCAAGCCTCATACATGGCAAAGATCTGGCCTTTGGCATCACATGATCCTCGGCCAGTCACCTGATCATCAGAAAAAGCAGGAGAAATATACGGAGGAACAGTATCCATATGTGTACAGAAAACGACCTTCGGTTCTCCCCAGGACACCATGAGATTCCTTGTGCCGTCCCCAACTTCATAAACGTCGACACTCCTGCCTGGCGCCTGCATCTCAATTGCAAGCATATCAGCAAGTTGCGACTCTCTGCCAGAGGTCGAATCAACATTCAGAATCCTATGAAAAAAGTTCAAGTCCATATATACAAAAAGCAAAGAACACACAATAGCGCATTCTTTGCAAATATAGCGATTTTTACAATACCTTGGTCTAGTTGACTACTACTTCGTCGAGGAAAAGGAAACCACGCATCGTGCTTCGATAGGCGTGATAACGTACGTATCTTGCCTTGCAATTACAGATTGTGCTGAATTCCTTGAAAAGGAGGTCAGCAGCAGTTACAGGAATATCGTTCCATACAGTTGCAGCCAAGGTAAAATTCTCGCCATCTTCTGACACGAGGATATCCACTTTAGACGGCATGAACACCCCTGGTCCGATCAGCTGCATAAAGGTTCCTCCGACATAGTTGACCTGCTGCACCTGGCCCAGATCTACAGTCACGTCGATATCAGAAAGGAAACCTTGCCAGCGGTTGTCACTATAGGTCCATCCTCCTATCACACCATCAGTGAAAGTCTTTTCCCATGCAGCCTGATACCAGTCCTGTATAGGCTTGTTATAGATGACCTTACATCCTTTTGCCTTATGTTCCAGACCTGTCTGGGCAAGCTTGCGCTCACCATATTCATTCTCAAGACCAAAAGTCTCATAGCCTTTGCTGCGGAGTATTTCCAACACAGGAATCACCCTCCTGCGGAAATCCTTGAGATCTCTGTCTTCTGGCTGACTCCAGCCCGTCTCAGCGATAGCGATAGCCCTCGGCCAGTACATATACTCGGCATGAGAGTCAGTCACCACATATTCTGACCAAAGATTGGCCTGAACACCCTTCAGGTGATGCACCTTATCAGAAGGCATCGATGCCTCAACCGGCTCATAGACATAGGTCGAATCCAGCGGAAGATAACCACCTATCGATTCCGGTTCCTTGAACGGAGCATCCTGTGCATGATCCAGATAGCAATAGCGTCCCGGAGTCATTATCACATCGTGACCCATCTCCATGGCCTTGATACCACCTTCTGTTCCCCTCCACGACATCACAGCCGCACCTTCTGCCAGACCACCGTCAAGAATCTCATCCCAACCTATGACCTTCCTGCCCCTGGACTCCACATATCCGGCAATGCGCTTGATCATATAGCTCTGAAGCTCATCAACACTGGCAAGGCCTTCATCCTGCATCCTTTGAATGCATTTCGGACATGTCTTCCAATGTTCCTTGTTAGCCTCGTCTCCGCCGATGTGCATATACTCAGATGGGAAGATTTCCATGACCTCGTCAAGAACAGTCTCCAGGAATCTGAAGGTATCCTCGTTTCCGACGCAGAACTCACCCTGGGTATAAGCCTTGCCAGAGCATGACAACTCCGGATATGCCGCCAGCACTTCCTCGCTGTGGCCAGGCATCTCTATTTCAGGTATGACCTCTATGAATCTCTCGTGAGCATATGCAACCAGTTCCCTGATATCTTCCTTGGTATAATATCCTCCATATGCACCAGGATCACTCTCATGCGCATAATGACGGTCTCCAGCCCACCATTCCTTCCACGTAGTCTGAGGACGCCATGCAGCATATGCGCAGAGCTCCGGATAGGCATCAATCTGCAGACGCCAGCCTGCTGCATCTGTCAGATGCAGGTGCATCCTGTTCATCTTGAACATGGCCATGGCATCCATCTGCTTCTTCAGGAAATCCACACTCCTGAAATGACGCGAAACGTCAACATGAAGTCCACGATAAGGGAAACGCGGATAATCACTTATCTCACAGCATGTCAGTTCCTTACAAGAACCGAAGCCGGTCATCTGATCAAGCGTCTGACGGGCATAGAACTCACCTGCAGCAGACGATACCGTAATAATAACTCCTTTAGGAGTAACCTCAAGCCGGTAACCTTCTGCCGGCACTTTCTTCTCACTGACAGTCTTGACCTTTACTGACGGCTGATCTTGAAAAAGGTAACACTCCTGCCCAATCTTATAGTCGACCGGCACTGGAGTAATTACATCAGGTCCCTGCGCCCGGAGCAAGGTCGCACTCAGACATATAAAAAGAAATATCAGATAATGACGCATATAGCAAGGATAATATTATATCGTTACTCTATTATATATGTCTTTGACATACTTCTGGTTCTGTGCAGGTCTTCCAGACTTAAAATGCCAGCCAGATATCTTGCGGTATTCTCTGCATAGAAGTCTTTCTGCACCTTTGCCTTGGAGAGGATCTTGAGAACCTTTGCATAATACTTGCTCTCACTGCTCCTACGGGTCAGGTCTGACCTGAGACCGGCAACAAAATCCTCATCAAATATGAGATGCTTGCGATATTTCCAGAAGGTCTTGAATTCCTTGAATGTGTAATCAGAATCCGGCATAAGAGCCGCAACATAAAGAGTCTCATGCGCATCCAGGGTCGACCTATACCAGGCAGAAAGGAAGAGATCAAAGGCATCATCAGATGTTATATCCCGACCGCACAGCATATCCACATAAATCCTTACCTCATCTTGGTCAAAATGCGAATATGCTCCAGTCATCTTATTTCCAGATGATTCAACACCGGCTGCATATGCAAACAGATAGAGGGCATCCTTATACATTCCCTTGTCATATTTAAATGCATACTCCTCAATTGCATCCGCATTACCTTTGACAGCTGCTGCGATAATCATGTTCTTACAACGTTCCCTATCTTTTATCTTTGTTGAAGATCCCAGATAATAAAGCAGCCCGTCATCAACATCGGCCAATTGCTCAATATCTGAAGGCAGCTGGGACAGAATATAGGAAAGAGGATCCAGAGAAGGAATATAATAACTTTCCTGATTGATGAGGACAAAAAGAGCAGATTCCAGATCATTCTGATGATTCTTCAAGCTGTCATAATATCTCTGTGCTGCTGTTCTGTCATATCTGATGTCCTCTACCAGAGTCTTTGCTTCCTTATGGCCAGCCTCTGCAGCCATAGCCAAAAGTGTCTTATATTCTTTCGAATCCTTAGCGAAGATCAGGGCCTTGTAGTATAAAGCATCAGGATCGGCATATAAAGCTGCGCAATTGAAAAGATATGATGCTACTTCAGTGTTGGATACTGTAAAGAACTCTTTTCCTGCAGCAACATAGTACTCAACCTCTTCAGACGAAACAGCTCTTGTCTGCGAACCCAGATGTTCCAGCATCTTCCTTATAAGTTCCACACGGGAGTCCTTCGGATATTTCTTGATGAACGCCTCAAGAGCAGACACATCCATTGCACCCGAATTATAGAGTATACTCTTAAGCGCATCAGCATATGCCTTTTCCTGCTTCTGCGCCGCTTTCTGTCTTGCCAGTCTTGAGTCGATGGAGTTCAGACGAGATTTTGCAGTCTTGTCAGAGGGGTTCAATGACACTATTCTGGCATATACAGAACGTGCACCCTCATAGTCTCCTGACGAATACAGCGAAGCGGCACGCGAAGTCAATGACTTGCACTCACGACTCTTTTTCGCCATATTGTAATATTGCGTCTTCACTGCACCATCTGATGCAAGAGAAGCGGCCATGTCATATAGCTGAGCCGCATCATCATAGTTAGCCTGAGCATACGCCGAGGCTGCCATCTGTCCTGAGTCCTGTGCATTCGCTACAGTAATAAAGAAAGATAAAGCCAATGCAAGTAGTATCCTTATTCTATTCATCTGTATTCTATTTTTTCTTTCCGAGTCTGATTCCTATATTCATGTATAATCCAAGCCTATACTTAGAAGTGAAGTTATTGAAGACACCCTGCTGTTCCAGGACATCATATCCCTCTACCAATGTGACAGCATCATTGAATATCGGATTCATAAGATGCTTATAATAGAATCCGCAGTCAAACCAACCTGCAGCAATACCTATCTTGCCGGAAAGATCCCAAAGGTCTTCATTGACGCACATAGGTATGTACTTCATATCAGCGACATCATCCGAATAATGGACAAAGGTATCAATAGTATAGTTATAAGAGCCCTCAACCGCAACATATACTCTTCCCGATGTATTGATCTTGATAAGGCCGAACTTCATTCCCACATATACAGGCAGAGTTTCATGGCAGAGATATGGGTAAATCTGCACATCCTCTTCTGCAAACGAATCAGATGATACGTTCTGATACTTCACACCGAAATAGAAGTTGAAGAAATCTGAAGGCGCACCAAACTTGAAGCCGATCTTCGGAGCTACAGCCCTAGCAGGCTTAACCCACTCATAGTCAAGTCCGACCTCGAGCCAGACCCTATTCTTTCCTGTTCTGACTGTGCGGGTTGCAGTCGTACCATAATATGGAGTGGATGTGGTATGTGATGAAGGCTTAGAGGTTGAGGTGGATCTCGAAGCCGAAGACTTCTGCTTCTTGAGCTCGTTCTCCTTCTCAGTGATAGCTCGCTTCAATGAATTATCCTTGGCATAAGACCTTGCCACCTCAAAATCAGCAGCAGTAGTATATATGCTGAACGAATCAAGGTAAAGTCTGGCAACAATATCAGACACCTCGTCAGAATACTTGCCTGTCGGGTATGCCGCAAGAAAATCCTTTCCTCCTCTGATTGTCGGCAACGCGATAAAGGCCTGATAATCCACTTCTTCCTTGTTTGCCTGATAAAGTGCAGCAGTCTGGGCGTCGAAAGGAATGACATCCTTTGCCTTCTCCAGTTCTCTGATCACTTCCTGAGGTTCAGCATCCGGCATCGAAGCATACCTGATCGCCAGCTTGACTGCCAGGTGTGCCTGAGCTTCCTGAAGATGGTACTTGTGCTCATTCTCAGGATCTTCAATATAGCTTCTGAAAGCCGTCTCATCTCCAGCTGCAAGTGTCATGCTCCACAGGTCATCATCAACGAGAGCTCCGATTGCAGCCTCTGCCTGACTCCTGTATGTTCCAGTCTTGCTATTGGCGATATACTGCTGGTACGCCTCTATGGTTCCCTTTTCATCAGCAAGCGTCCACAGATCATAATCTTCAATTTCCTTTATCTTAGTTCTGGCCTCTGACACATGAGCACCGGAAGGAAAGTCAGCGATATATGCCTCGTAGAGTTCCTTGCTGCCGCCCGCAGTCACCCTTGCCCAGGTCTCTGCCTCCATTCTGACAAGCGCCAAAGCAGCCATCTGTGTCTCGCAGTCAAGCAGGGTACGCTGAGCGACCGTATCATATTTGTTATACTTGATCAGTTCCTGGCACTTTTCCTTCACTTTTTCATAATCTTCCTCCGCACCTGACTCCTGTGCAGCACTATACAACGACTTTATCTGAGAAAGAAGGGTGTTACAAGTACGGCTTTTCTTAGCCGCCGCGTAATACTCATTCTTCTTGTCTGCATCTGACGCAACTGATGCGGCTGCATCATAAAGCTGAGCTGCATCGCTATATTGTCCCTGTCTGAACGCTGACGAGGCCATCGTACCAGCATCCTGTGCCTGAGCGAGGCTCAGGCACAGGAAAAAAGAGGATATTACTGCTACTAACTTCAAATATTTCATTACAGATTGATGTTATATCTCTTGATTATTGACTCAAACTTATCCTTATATCCGATAAACTCTTCATCCTGAGGAATCAGAAGCTCGAGTTCAGCAATCTTGCTCTTGATGTCACGAAGATTGTCAAGAGCGCCGTATCTTGCGCTGATCTCCACATTCGACCTCTTGCCTCTTGAATCAAGGTTTGCATACAGGATACTCATGAGTCCGTCAATATATCTTGTCCTTGCTGTCTGTATCGATGATGTCTTGGCAGCAAGTTTCTCCCTGTGGGACTGAGACAGATTCTTGCCGGAAGCCTCTGTCAGGAAATCCAGCACTGCCTGGTAGTTGTTCGGAGTTTCCATCAGAGCATCAGCCTTAGCAACGATTCCCTGGTAGTTCTTCTCCTGGATCTTCTTGTTTGAAGACGAGTAGATGAACATTGAAGCTATACCAAGAACAAAGGCTACAAGTATAGAGATAGTCGTTGGACCAGTCCTGAATCTTGGACGCTTGAGCACAAATGAAGAATAACGCTTGTCTTCCTCAGACTTCTTGGCATCTGTCTGTTTGAGTTTCAGGCGATTGTCCTGAAGCTGACTGGCAGTGACACGCTTGAACGAGATTCCAAGGCGGTCAAAAATTCCATCCACATAGCCATCGATATGAGAAACGCTCGAACTCTCGGCAGCACTTACCGCATGGAAAGTGATATCCTTGAAGAATGTCGATAGGTCATGCATTACATTCGCAAGGCCGAGATCCTGGATCGCGAACTGACGCAGAGCTTCTTCATCATTCACATCTACTCCCTCAAGATAACCAGTATCAGTCTTTACAAAAGTGAACATGAGAGATATCTTTGAAGCCTCCTTGACCTTACGGTAATGCTTCAACATATTGACGAGAGTATCAGTCGCCTCCTTCATATCCTGCTTGTCATCAATGACAGATATTTCATCTGCATGACTCGCATACCAGTCCTTCATCCTTGACGAGAGGTCAAGTTCGGTAGTCTTCAAAGTAAATGGATCGACAACCATTATAAGAACTTCGGTATTGAGAAGGAACGATGCATCACCCAGCTTGTTTCCGGAGCTTGAGAACATCTCACCAGCCACGTCATTGATATAAAGTCTGTATGGAAGCAGGCTCTTTGGGTTGTTGACCAGAAGCTGAAGAGACTTATGTCTGTCCTCAGAGGTCTTTCCAGGGAAGTATTCCATCTTGCTTCCGTCGACGATTGACCATATGAAGCTCTTGACTTCTGTCTCATCCATGCCGAGGTCATCGGTAAATGAACATACGTTTTCGTTGCCTATCTTCTTTCTCAACATCTCAGATACAACACGACACATAAGCGTTGACTTTCCTGATTTGGCAACTCCGGCAAAGGCAACATGCTTCTCCGCACCTACTTTTGCACTGATGAGGTTATCACAGCTGCAGCATCTTCTCTCAAGTCTGTCCTTACCGTTGAGGAACAAGGTCGGCATTTTCTCTCCAGTAAGCGGATGCGTGATGCTGAACAATCCCCAAACTCCCGGATGCAGGTCTACAGGAAGCGGGGTTCCATGTGAAAGATATACAGCAGGCTCCGAAGGTCTTCCACATGTAGGACAAGGGTGCTCTACATTGTAACGCTTCATCACCATATTCTCTACAAGAATAAGAACTCCTGCAAAAAGGAGGAACACTGAAGCCATTCCGAGGAAGACTACAAGTGGAGCAAGAGCGATCAACAGGGCTGTGAACCAGTACATCTTGATCACATAGATCGACAGGCGGAAGACATTGAACACTCCGAACACCTGGCTTCCCCAATCAACCATGCTGTGTCCCGCTCCGTACATTGCCTCGCGTGCTCCCGAAACAGGAATAGCTATAGCCAGAAGTACTCCGGCAATGATAAGGAATACGAGTCTCTCGCCACCGTCACCATCACCGAAGAAGGCACTGAGGGCAAGAAGGCCAGCTCCTCCAAATCCTCCAACTACTATTATCCAATACAATGCAACCAGAAGGATCCTACCAATCCAGCAAAGCAGCCATACCAGTCCTCCTATAACAAGGAAGAGAAGGATGGTAACAACAAATGCTATGATAAAGGCCAGGGCTATCTTGAGGAAGAATTCGTATGGATTCCTGTTGAAGAACAGGATTCTACGCATTCCATAACCGTATACCGGATGCGGGCCATTACTCTTATCGTCTGGGTTACCGACATACTTATCATTTGGATAAATATACCAGCCATTGAATCTTGGAAGGTAGCCACTCTCTGACATTATGATACATATGGTCAGCGACAGGGCAATCCAGACTCCAAGCAGAGTCCACGCAAGCCATGCAGGGAGGTCATAGAAGCCAAAGCGGATAAGACTTGTCGTCTCCTCTACTGGCGGAGCCTTATGCACATAATGAGGGTTATCCTCGATAGTGAGCATTCGGGCAATCACGTAAGTGTCCATTCCCGAGATCTTGACCCACTGTACACCGTCCTGAGTCACACGCTCTTCATCATCCACATAGATTACATCACCTCCGTTGAGAGTAAAGGCGGTGCGTCCGCTAAAACTTGGAGATGACTTCGCTGCCACCTCTCCCGATGTCACTGTATACCTTACAGGACAGAGGGCCTTATATGTTCCGTATTCTGCAGCATCCACTCCGATAAAGGCAAGGATGCTGAGAAAAAACAATATCAGTTTCTTCATATATCAGTCTTCTTTTGTTTCAGGTTCGTCTTGTTTCTTGTCTTTCTTTGAGAAGACCTTAGAGAAGAAAGTCTTCACATTCTGCTTCATCACTTCCTTACGATGGGTCTTGTATTCCTTCTCGAAATTTTCCTTCATGAACAGCTCGAATGCCTCAGGCTGGCCAAGCGAGAACGCCTCAGCCAAGGCCTCCAGCTTTGCATAATCATATGAACATGATGTTCCGATCAGCTTGAGCCATGCTTTCTTCTCCAGCACATCCTTCAATGCTGCTGCCTGGTCGAGAATCTGCTGGTCTGAAAGGATCTCGCGCTCCATCATAAGAGTAGCGAAGCTCTGCATTTCTTCAGCCGGACAAGCTGCCACACACATAGGTGCCACACAGTCGATGGCCGGTTTATGATCCAACTTGACAGCCAGCTTGTAATAGTTCCATACATTCTTGTTGTCAGGTGTCTCCACTGCAAGCACATCACGCAGCAGCGCCCATGTCTTTCTTACTGCCATATCCTCAGGGAGAAGATCAAGAACATATTTCTCGATGTCCTGTCTCATGGCCTCGAACTTATCGGCAGATATCGTAAGCAGGGCCTTGTTATATATCTCCGTATATGTACGTGTCTCTGAGAAAAGCTTCTTTGCAAATGCGGTATTGCATTCTGCCATCTGGTGGAATCTTGCAAGTGATTCGGCAACTTCCTTAGACCTCACCTCGCGCGTAAGCTGTCCATAGAAGAAATCTGCAAAGTCTGCACATGCATGGAACTCGCTCATGCGTGCCATGTAGTCCACCTTCTCTGCGATGAGTTTGTCGTTATCCAGCAGAGCTGAGTACTGAGCCACCTTTTCTGGAGTCTTCTTGATGAGCTCCACATAAAGATCCACCCTGTCTTCTGCCTGCGGAAGAAGGAAGGCTGCAACTTTGATAAGCTGCTCTTTCTGCATGGTATCAAGGACCTGCGGAAGAAGGACTTTGAGCTCAGGGAACTGAGCTGAATCTGCATATTTATTAAGTACAGAAGCCTCGCATACGTCCACAGCCTTGACAAAGTTTTCGTAAGCAGACAGCAGATATGGCGTGAATTCCTTGCGTGCTGTCTCAACTACCTTCTGAGTATCGAAGCCTGCTGAAGCCGCCTTTCCAGTAAGACGAATCGCATTGATATATTCCTCCAGATTGCCTGCAGCCACAAACTCCGCAGAAAGGATTTCCAACATACGGGAATCGTCAGCCTTGCCGGCTGCAATTGCCTTATTAACGACAGGGAGAACATTCTGCACACTGTCAAGCAAGTCAATCTTGAAGGCTCCAGGTCTGTTACAGTAATCAAAGAGTGCCGAGTTAAGAACTACTGGGGAAGTGACATATTCTACAGCTATCGGGCTATAGATCCATTCTGCAAGTTTAGCCACCAGTTCCATGTCTCCGCTTGTCAGAGCCTCTTCCAGGAACGGTCTCCACACCTTCTCAAGTTCTGTTTCAGTCCTCTTGCCTTTTATGAAATCAACATAATAACATGTATTTTCATAAATAGGATTTGTATAATGCTCATTGACAAAGGTAATCGCTGCAGTCTTGGAATATCCCTGAAGCTGATGGTTCAGCTCAGCTGTAGCTGTCTTGGCAAACTGCTCAGGAAGCAGGTACATCAGTCCTGCAAATATTGAAACTTCATCTGCTGAAGATGCAGACACAAGCAAGGCCTGTCCACGAGACAATGCCTCCTTATAAGAGAAGAAGAGGTCTACAGCCTCCTTCCTCACCTGAGGCTTGAAATGGGCAAAAACCTCATCCTTGGCTGGAAGCATCTGAGGCTTACCGAGCATGAGCTCCCTCAATTCCGGATTGTCCTGGACAGGAGTCCAGTCCTTTGGCAGGAATGAGCACACACCTTCCTCATTATTTTCCTGAAACAGAGAAAATACCTGTTTTCCTGGGAATTCGTCAAAGAAGAACAGATGGGCCACATAGTTACCCGGACGGGTCATCTTTCCCGTTGAGTAGAAGTCGTGATCAAATACGGTGGCTACTGCTCTTCCAAGAACGTACACGCTTTTCTCAGGAGTTACAGGAAGATGTCTGAAGAAGTATCTCTTTGGATACTCATATATCTTTTCCGGTGTCTCCATCATAACTTTTGACGGGTTCGGATAGGTGAACTTGCCGCTGTTATACGATCGTAAAGTCACATCCTTGAGCACAAGGGATATGTATTCCTGGGGTGTTCCTTCGGTAGCTGTCCTTACACCGAATCCTGTAGGAGGACCTGCAAGTGTACTTGCGCAGGAATTATAGAATATCTGATAACATTTCATAGCTATTGTATTTATTGTTATTCAACAGGGAATTCAAAGCCCATCTTATAAAGAACCCAGATCAGCGGATCGAGTACGCGGTATGGTTTCACAACGTCAAGAGTGCTGTCCGCGTTAGGATTGCATCCGAGCGATGACACAGCGAACATCTTGACATTCTGCTCCTGGAAGGCAGACTCAGCGGTTGTGCGCAGTCTCAATCCAAGGCCGTCGCAATACTCGTTCAGTGCGCCAAGAAGGGTCGAATCTATGGCATCAACATGCTCCAGTGAGAACTTTCCTGTCTTGAGGAATGTGCTGTTTGACTCAAGGTCGATTCCAGGGATTGACTGACCTGAAGCCTCGAGACCATTTATGAACGCATCTATCTTGCTGAATGTGAGCGCAAGCGGCTTACCCTTCAGTTTCGATGCATCCGAGACATAGTCGAGCAGACGCTGAAGTACATGATGCTCATCTGAGGCGGCTACGTTATCAGAAACCTCGACTGCATTCTCTATCGTCTTGCGCATAGGATTGATGGTATAAGGGTCCAGAAGAAGAATGATTCCGGAAGATTCCTCCAGATACTTTGCCATATTCATATCCTCCTTGTCCTGGAAAGTCTCACCAGCTGTATCGTAGAACACTAGATAGATCGTCTTCTTAGGAAGCTTGCTCTTAGGGAGCTTGAAGGTGAGGGAGAAGATCAGAGGTATGGATCTCTCGTTCTCTCCAAGAGGGGCAGTCTTCTCAGGAAGAGAGTTCATCTCGAAAAGAGCCTTTGACTTCTCTCTATATATCATAGAAGTCTTCTTGTCCTTTTCCGGACCCTCATCCTTAGGGATTGCAGTCAATCCGAGCTTGTATCCATACTTTATAAGTTCATGGATCAAAGAGATGAAGTACACAGTCTTACCACTATTCGGTGCACCTATGATAGACACAATCTCAGCTCCCTCTGCAATCATCTCAGAAGGCAGCCAGTTGTGGCAGTGAGGACAGACGAATCTCTTGGTTTCTGTTCCGCACACGTCACATGTAGCTGGTCCCGGCGCAGCTCCGAAGAGGCTGCTTGCCAAGGTCTTCTTCCTGAAGATATGTCTTGACTCTACAGGGAAGCCCCAGTGATTGTTGAACTTCTCGTCCGGACTGGTCGGACAGAAAGCTCTCATATTTACGTCTACTTCATTGTTCTCACACTGATATTCTGCATCAACGTTGAAGAAATGCTTGAAGCAATATGGACAAAGTATCCTTTTCTTAGCCATAGTTATCTCTTTTTAACTATTAGGTAATCTGCTCTGATGGCCTTAGGGTCCAAAGTGCCCGGAGCCGGGAACATGTACACGAACAAGGTCTCGCTGCTGCTGATCCTGTCGTCAGGAAGATTGATCACGCCCTCATACGAAGACTCTCCCTTCGGTATTTCAACTGCGATGCAACGCGGGTCGCCTTCGTTGACCTTATGCTGAGTGTCATTGGATATGTTGATGACAGCATCACATGGAAGGGTCTCCTTGTTCTTGACCTTCATTCTGTACACGAAGTCAACCTGCTTCTTAAGACCGAGAAATCCTGTTTTTGTCACCACATATTCTCCTTCCAGCTGAACCTCGACATGGTCAAGTTCCAGAGCCGGGAGATCTTCCATAGTGATCTGAGCCATGCGCTCTACCAGACCTCTGGCCTCAAGAATGGTCTTGGCAGCCCTGAACTTCTTCTTGAGTTCCTTGTACTCTTCATAGTGGCTCTCGTAATATGTGATGAGTTCTTTGGCTGCTTCCATGCCCGCAGTATGAGCCTTCATGATCTCATGCAGTTTCATGGCGATTTCAGCATATCTGTCAATCTCACCGATCACCTTACGGGCTCCGGCGATGCTGTTGACATCAGCAAAAGTCTGCTGAAGGTCGGCTCTTTCGTTAAGCAGGCCGTCTACTGTGAATTTTGCAGCTCTTGACTGTTCAGACGGAAGCTCGTAAACCAGAAGCTTAGCCTTTGCTCCTTCGAAATCACTGACTCTAAGGCGGTCGTGACAAAGCTTGACCATCTCATCATAATGGAACTGGTCTCCCTTCACCTCGAAATCAAGGGCTGGAATATATTCTGCAAGCTTCTCCCAAAGGAGTCTGATCTTGGCAGCTGAAGCTATCCACGATGTGATTGACTTCCTATCTGCAATCTGCCTGCTTACAATGGAATCAAATTTTGAGAAGTCCTCCAGCTCGTTCATGTGGTCCGGCCAGAAGCACTTCAATGCCTTCGGCATCTGATAGCTTGGAACAGACACTACAGAAGGATTTCCCAATGAATCCTTGATCATCTTCACAAGTTCCTCGTCATCGAATGCAGGTCCACAGAATACAGTCAGAGCGAGATTGTCACCGATTACTTCTCTTCTATAAGCCTCTATCATTCCTACTGTAGTCCTCACAGCCTGCTCATAAGCAGCCACGAGGAAGCTACCCTCGACATGACAAGAATATCTTATCGTAGGATCGACGTAATAAGCATAATCGTCAATGTCGAAGTTTCCTCTTGAGTCTCTCTTCAACGCCAGCCATCTGTCTGCATTCAGGCGCTGATGGAGATATTCCCTGCGTCGTGCCTCAGGTGTGACAAGGTGCGAACGGTTCTTGTCCACCTCGTCCACCACATACTTGATGAACGCTTCCTTCAAAGGAGCATCGCCCACATCATTGATGAGCTTGCATCCTCCGTCAGCATGCCATGTGATGCCATCGTACACAACTGTAGTAAGACGGAACATATCGGCTGCTGAAGATATGATCATGATGTTATCACCGAACTTCCAGTCGCGAGGAACGGTCTTGACAGCATAATCAACAATAAGGGATGAAGGGAAGGTCGAGAAGGATACAGGCGTGAAATCATTAGCCCTCATATTATCCATAAAGGCTCTGCGCACATCTGCATCAAGAGACTCGGCGAAGACATATGATACTGGTATCATGGCACTTGCATCGCCAGTAGAGTCCTTGTAGAAGGTCCTGATATCCTTGAGCATAGATGAGAGTTTCATCAAGTCAAAGTAGGGAACTTCACGACCGTTTACGACGGACACCGCTGACTTATCAGCCTGCGTTTTCAGGAAATTTCCATAATAACCATAAGCCTCCGATACGCACTGTGAACGGTATGCTCTGGAGAAGTCAACTGAGTGCTCCGCAGAATAGAAGTATAGCCAAAGACGATTGTCATCGTCTTTGGCAAACTCATGATACCTTCCTTCTCTATCAAAGGATAGAGGAAGCACATAGTCTTCCTCTATGTAAAGTAACAATCTTGGATCCATATTTAGTTAAGTTGCTTTGCAACTGCCGGTAACAATGTATTGTTCAGATAGCTCAATGCTGCAGCAATGATGATCGGCATTCTATAAGATGCCTTCTGACCACTCTTGAGTGCTGCCTGGAACTTCCTGTACTCAGGGTCGTTCTGGATATAAGCCATCACTTTGAGGTTATTTCTTCCATTGTTGAGGTCAGTGAGATCCTTCATGATTCCACCTGAATTCACCTCGACGAAACGGATGAATATGTCAAGGAACCTGTTGAAGTTCTCCATTGTATCAGGGAAGCTGAGATTGATGCCGCCGTCAAAGATGTCGTTAGAGATAACATCCATGTCGTTGAGCTCACGCGAATCTGCACCTGGCTTAGCGAAGATGAATCCCTTCTCACCGATGATGTCGTAGTTCTCGATTATACGCTCTCCATCAGGATCTACCTCTCCCTCTGCAATGCTGAGGTGGTTTCCTGAAACCAGACCCATGGCAACTTCAGACTTGTTCTCGATCTTGCTTGCCTGTCTTTCTGCATCGTTGACAAAGTTGTCAAGGATGAACTTGACATCGTCAGATCCAAGACCGGCATTGAAGCACCTCTTGTAGTAGTTCTCTGCCACTTCCTCATACTGGTCAAGCAGCCACTCGAAGAGACGTCCACCCTTTCCGTAATATCTCATGTGGACTTCCTTGACAGAATCCATGTTGTTCTTTGTCAGTACATTCTTCACGAGCATACCAGAGTAGAAAAGAAGGATACCTGTCACATATGCAGGAAGTGCAAACACTACTGGAACCTCTGTGTGGAGATATCCGTAGAACTTCACAAAGTCTGCGGAGTCACACAACTGGTCGAAGATATTATTAAGGTAATAAGGAGAGCGTCTGTAAATAGCTGGATCCTTGCTCATCACATCCTCGATATTCAGAACAGAAACCTTGGTTCTCTTAGAGTTGTGGAAATTATAGAGCGCGCGGCGGAAGCTCTGCGACTCATTGATAGCCTTGAAGAAGAATCCTCCTGCAAGACGTACTGAACTCTGGGTAAGGAGAGTGTTGATGTTAGCTTTGCTACCCATGATGAGAATATCACTGGTAGAACCTCCGACGTCGATACCGAGGGCAAGTCTTGAAGCATTGACCTCTGTTCCTCTATAGATAGAATATGCACAAACTGACTCTGCCTCAGTAAACGAGTGACATGTAGGTCTGACGATATTTGCCTCGAAAGGAAGTTCTACTGCTAAACGGTAGATTTTCTTGAGGACCATCCTGTCAGCTACGCTCATTGCACTTGGGAATGACCAGTGGAGGGTCTGAGGATATGCATTGTTGTCCACCATATCAGCACAGAGGTGGATCCAGAGCATTCTCACGAAAGCTGTCTTACGCTTTTCGCTCTCAGACTCAGAGAGCCACTTCATATTGTAATGGAGCTTACCTGCATTTGTAGTGATGATGTGCTCATCCATAGCAACTACTGAAATGTTGCTTTCGTTCACAGGTACACCACCGACAATCTCCCTGTCCATATTATTTACGCTCTCCGCTCTTCCGTCACTTGTGAGGTACTGAGGATCATGCTCATGCAGCCAAGACTTTACCTGACCGTTAGCTGAGATAGTACCCTCGTTAGAGATGAAGAAGAGTTCATCCTTCTGTGCAAGCGAGAGAGCCGGATTGTCGAATCCGACAATGGCAAGACGTCTGTTTGAGAATGGAACAGGTACAGACTCGTTACCACCGTTAAGCTTGTAATATGCACAGGTATTGGTGCTACCGAAATCGATACCAACTGTTGCAGGCTGAAGGTTAAGGTTAGCCTTGTACTTCATGAACTGAGATTCACCGACGTAACCTCCGTTTGCTTCAGTCTTGAGGATAAGTGTTCCTGCACATACATCCTCACCGCTCTTGGTAAGTCTTACAGATACAGACTTGAGAGGGGTAGATGATGATATGATTTCATATTTGTGAAGGGTTGTAGACACTCTGTTTACAGGATACTTCACAAGATACATGTCTTCGATAGTGGTCTCTTCTGCAGATGCAAAGTCAGCACCCTCAAAGTTCGGAAGCATTCTGACACCTGTCACATTTGTAGGGAATTCGCTGTAGTAGAAATATTTGTTCCACTGTGGAGAAGAGAAGTTAGGCCATACGAATACCTTTCCGTCAGACTCAGGGATAACCTCCATCTGATAAGTCTTCTTGCAGATTGACATCTCGTCAGATCCACCGTCAAGCTTAGCCTTGAAATCAATCTCAACCTTTCCGTCATTTCCGACATTTGCCTCGAGGCGGATTGTACCTGTCGGTGACATGATCTCGGAAATCGCATTTCCAAACACCTCAAGAGCTCTCTGAGTGAAAGGAAGAGCAAGATAATATTCTCCGTTTGTAGTTCTGAGATAGAATACAGGAGACTTTGAGTGGTCACGGTTCTTATCGTTGTTCACACCCTTCCATGCAGCGATGTACTCGCTGTTGAGGAAGATGTCTCCGCTGCTGATCTCTGTAGGAGACTGGAGTCCGTCAGCACGTGAGTAAAGGAACTTTCCGTCAAGATAGAAAGTATGCTCGTTGTTCATCAGGATTGCAAGCGGTCCTTCAGGCATTGCAACTGCGATAGGAATGCTTGTATTTGTCCTCTTGCCTGCTCTTACGATTCTTGCCTCAAGTTCAGCCTCCCAGCGGCCAAGCTCTGTGAGCCAGCTGTCGATGAAAGCCCTTACCTCAGGGAAAGAGATTGAATGAACGTTACGGTCAACCTGTGCAAGGAGAGCATTGATGTAATCCAGATAATACTTGTTAGGATTCATCTCCTCGTTCTCGCTTGAACGGATTGCTGCCGCAATGTTATGGATGAACGAGTGCAGACGCTGAGCCTCTTCCACCTTGAACTTCTCCTCCTCAAGGAATGTTGGGTCGCAAAGCTTGCCGTCAGTTCCTACCCATGGAATATCCTTCTTTGCGTCAAGAAGGTTGTAGTTCACTGATGAGAACAGGAGAGTATATGGTGAAGTTGCACCTACTGGCTTAAGCTTGAAGCCTGATCCGTCGTTGACCTTGTAGTAAAGGATCTGGATGCATGGCGGATTTTCCTTGAGACAGAACGGTACATTTCTGAGGGTCCAGAGAGGAGCCTCGTCGAAAAGCATCTCACCATAGATATTGAGAATGCTCATCTCGCCACCAGTTGCCTGAACGTCACGGCCGACCAGGGCCACAGGCTTCGAGAACTCGAAGCTGTCCGGTCTGAGTACATAAGCAGCGACAAGACCACGCCATTCTGACTTGAACAGTTTGTAGCACTCGTCAAGTACTGTAGAACCGAGCTCTGCAGAGTTCTGGCACACTGACTTTCTTGTAAGCATCACTCTCGCCCATGGAGAAGGGATACCTGAAATCATAGCTCTGAACTTCTCCTTCTGCTCGCCTGCAGAACCTTCCGAAGTAATGATATGTTTGATGAAATTTGTCACATCTGCTGCTGCAGCCTTTGTCCATCTGTTGACAGACTCTCCAGTAGGGATCTGGTTGGCAGAATCAAGAAGCAACAGTTTCTTTGTATTATTGCTCATAGCGGTTATTCGTTAAAGTAAAGTTTAAATAGGGTTGCATAAGTCCTGGCAAGAAGATCATCCATAGTGGTCTTCAATTCAGGCTTGACATCGTTGAATGTGCTCTTAGCCACATCAAATCTGTCCTTCAAGAAAGGGACACTGAACTGCGGAGGATTGTCTCCCGCGTACAACTCCTTATTAAACTGGAATTTCCTGAGGGCCTTAAGATCAGTGCACTGATACATCAGATCCTTGAAGAAAATACCTTCTCCACCTCTTCCAAGGTACATCTGTGGAAGCCATCCGTAAGCCAATGTGCTGTCAGCATTGAGTGAGAGGTTGAAGAATCCCCAGTACTTCTTGAGGTTCTTGAACTGCTCGCTGTCAACATCCACGTTAACAAAGATATTTGAAGGCTTAGCTACGTTATAGAAGAAATCGTAAGCTACATCAAGAAGCGATGCAGCAACTGCTACTCCCAGCTTCTTCTTGAACACCTCTGAATCATTCTGTCCGAAGAGAGGGAAATCAAGCTTACCTGTACCGTAGTCATGTGAGATACAGAAGAATCTGTCTGTATCCTCCTTGAACGCATCCTGTCCCTTGTCAGCCTCCTTGAAGAAGTCATAAGCTGCAAATGCTGCAAGAAGCTCGATGTAGTCTGCAGGATTCTCCTGAGTTTCGCCACCGGTAACTCCCTTATGTCCGTTCACTGAAAGCTTACGGTCCTCAGTCGAAGAACGTCCAAGAAGATACATTCTCTTGTATGTTGCGTTAACTGTCTGGTCCTCGTTGTAGAACATCAAGGCTGCCTGAGAGTTGATTGCGAAGTTCTCACTCTTTGCCACAACCTCTCTGCTGTTCTGCTGGTCAACCATGAAGTTGAAGTAGTTGGTAAGAACGATTGTACCGAAATGGTTGTCTCCGATGACATTCTTTCCGACTCCAAGAATCTCTGTAGCCTTCTTGAATGCAAGCGGAATGATAGGAATAGATGACGCACCTGTTCCTCCGAATACTGAGCCGAATACGAATACCGGCTGCTTGAGCGCTGAAGAGTTAAGAGCAGAAAGGAACTCTCTGAGGTCGTTTCTTGCCGGACTCTTGATACCATTCTTAGCCTCATAAGCTGCCTTTACGATAGCATGGTACATGAGTACTGAACCCATCTGTGTCTGGGCACGGTAGCCATGCTTGAGGTTCATGTTACGTACGTCCGGATCCATGAACAGGTCAACAAGGTCAGCCGTAGGAGACTCGTTTCTATGAGATGCAGCACTTGAATAGTTTGAGATAGAGTCGAACGAATGTCCGTCAGTATATCCAGGGCTGAACTCGTAATATGTAATCTTGGCACTGAAGAATGTGTCCTTCTTTACATTACCGCCATTGAGCGCATTATATGAGCTGATAAGGTTGCGAAGTCTCTTGAAGTTTCCGTTGCCGCTATCTGTATCCAGAGCGAGCATCTCCACTTCTGTCTCGTCATACATACCGATCGCACAGGTATGTACAAAACTTTCAAGGCAGCGCATTCCTGTGCCGCCTATACCGATTAAGAATATCTTCCTTGCCATATGCTAGTTCTCTTTTTTAGGGAAAATGGAATTGAGCTTAGAACCTATAGGAGCGAGCTTCACAATTACAAATCCGACGAGGAAATAAACCACTGTCGAAACGATTGAAGCCACCACCATGTTAGTCATATACTTACCCATGAAAGCTGGAACAGCTACCTTCTTCATGAAAACGAAATAGTCGAAAAGAAGTGTGCCTACCAAAGTAAGGGCAAGAAGTATAAAGAATACTGTTCTTCTCTTCCTTCCTGAATTGTCATTTCTGCCTGGCTGGAACTTGATCATCACTGCGATCAGAAGCATTACCAGTACCATTACGATTGCTAAAACTGAATCATAGAGATAAGTGTTCAGGATTGCCTGCTTAAGAGCAGGAAGTGTTTTAATAAGGTTCATAGCTTTATGTGTTTAATTATTTTACTCTTGATGTTGAAATATACACTGTATAGATTACAGACTCGTTTCTTGCAGGATTGAAATATGGATCCTTGATCACCTGCGAGATGCTCTCGTAGATTGATGTGTTAGGAGCATAGCCCTGTGCTGCAGAAATAGAATTCCACTTGAATGCAGCATTGAATTCTTCCTTGTCTGAGAAATTGTCAGAAGCCTCTGTGATCACGAAGTCAACCTTGAGGAGGTTTGGTGTTTCTGTAGAAAGAGCATCACCGATACCATCGAAATCCTCATCTATGCAAAGAACGATCTCTCCTGTTTCCTCAAAGATGTCCTCATCGATTGAGAACACGTCCTTGATCTCCTTAAGCCTGCCGGCAACCGGAAGACGTCCCTCCATGTATGTGCTGTCGCAGAATTCCTGGTAAGCATCGTAGACCTGATAAACTACAGGCTCAACTTCCTCGATCTTGTAGCAGTCTGAAACGAAGCGGTCAACGAAGAGACCACGGAAAAGATAACGGTCATCAATGCTCATATCCTGGTCACCCAACCAGCTGTACATGTCTTTCCATGAAATTCCCCACTCCTGCACCTCAAGAAGAGTGTTGCATACGCAGTTCTCTCTCATAGGAGAAACAGCAAGGTTCATATCAGGATAATCCTTGACTACGCTCACGGTAGGGACTCCATTGCTGAGGTGGATCATCTTCACTGACTCCATCTTAGGAGCATTGCGTGAGAAACGCTCATGAATATCATTCTCAAGCTCTGAATCAGTGAAGAGCATATAATAGCGATACTTGTTGAATCTGCCGCTCTCAAGATAAGGTTCGCTGTAGATATAAATATCACGACCAGCTCTGAGCCATGTACGGAATTCCTCTGCAAGGTATGGATTATTGAGGTTATCCCTGATAGCGCCCTTCTGATAATACTCACCGTCTGTGATGAGCACAGCCTGACGGTTTGAGTTGACGATATTTCTCACCGCCTGCTTGATGTCAGCATGGTTTACTTCTTTGATGCTGCTGAGAAGCGCATATACCTGCTGACGATTGTCTGTCTCCTTCTTGATTGTAGAGCCCTTGATCGAGTAGAATGTAGGCGAGCAATCTACGAATGTAGGACGGACAGCTGCGTAGAAAGCAGAATTTGAAGCCTCTGCCACACATGTCGAATAGTCCACATAAAGATCTACCGAATCGGAAAGAGTTGTAGCCTCACGTGCAAAGTTCTGAGCCACAAATTTCGGCATCAGGCTGAGGTCGGCAGTATAATCGACACCTCCCATACAGCCAGATACTGACATCACTGCCACAACAAGTGACAACAACGAAAGAATTTTGTTGGTTTTCATAATTTATAATTTCTGATTTTAATTTTCGCCACCGGTGATACCCTCGACAAAACCATCCAGCATCGAAGGAAGGGATTCCAGGATTTCATTAAATCTTCCAATTGCCTGACCTGCCTCACGCTTCGCTATGATACCGTTCATCTTGCCGATCAAGCCATAGATTTCCTGTTTTTCTTCCTCTGTATATGAATCAATATTTGCTCGGAACTCATCAACAGTCATGTAATACTCCTCCTTGATGACTTCCCATTCCTCTGTTGTCATAGATTCTGCACTCTCTACATACTCGATAGTATCAGATAATCTATCAGCAACAGAAGGAGCAAAGAAGCATGACTCTGCGAAGAAAAGAAGCACAGTTACAGCAACTGCCCTTACAAGATTGTAAATATTGGTCATAAATAGTTGTTATTTAGGGTTGATATTTCGCAAATATATGAATTTAGAGGCTAAATAACAAAGATTTCATTAACTTTACAGACACACAAAACTATAACTATCATGAGACTGGACGGAAGACGCGAAAGCGGAAATGTAAGAGACATCCGCAGCAAAGGAAAAGCAGCCGGCATCGGCCTTGGAGGCCTTGTAATCGCCGGTATCATCACATGGCTATTAGGTGGTAATCCACTCTCGGTTCTGGAGCAGAACGGAGGTCTGGAATCCATCCTTGGAGAAGGCGGCTACGAGTATGTGCCGTCAGCAGAAGAGGAAGAACTTGCAAGATTTTCAAAGCAGATTCTTGCCGGCACAGAAGACGTCTGGACTGCGGAATTCAGAAGGATGGGACTTGAATATGAGCCGCCGACTCTTGTACTTTTCAGCAACAGCGTGCAATCCGCCTGCGGAGGCGCAACGTCATCCACAGGACCATTCTATTGCTCTGGTGATCAATCAGTTTACATTGACTTATCATTCTTCACAACCATGAAGGAAGAGTTCGGATCAGCCGGAGATTTTGCCTATGCATACGTCATAGCGCACGAGGTAGGACACCATGTCCAGTACCTGCTCGGCACCCTGCATGAAGCCCACGGGATGATGGATCAGCTCAGCGAAAGCGAAGCCAACAAGATAAGTGTCAGACTGGAACTTCAAGCTGATTTCTATGCTGGTCTTTGGGCACACCATGATAATAAGATGTTCAACTCTCTGGAAGAAGGAGACCTTGAAGAAGGCCTTGAGATAGCTTCAAGAATCGGTGACGACTATCTGCAGGAGAGAGCAAGAGGCTATTCCGTTCCGGAGACATTCAACCATGGCACCTCAGAACAAAGAGCAAGATGGCTGAAAAAGGGATTCACAACCGGCAATATCGACAAGGGAGACACATTCTCACCTCGATATAACAGATTATAAACAAAAAAAGACCTGATCGATTGATCAGGTCTTTTTGGTGGAGATAGTCGGAGTCGAACGTCTATTTTTTAGAGTTTTTCAGAGTATTGTATGTACTTAATTTACAACGATATAAGTATAATACAAACTAACCCGATATACTCGCATATTTCAAAATCTGTTTGTGAATCTGTTTGTACTATTAATGCAAATAGGTTTGCCAATACATTGACATCATAGAAAAGACCAAAGCGGATGAAATGAAACAGATCGACGATGCTTGGGGAATGTAAGAAAAGATTAAATTTGCACTATTGATACTGCACAAGCAGGCTATATATATATTATAAGGTATAGAAGACGGACATGAAGACAACTGACATCATAGAAATCAACATCGGTTCTCTCTTTGAGAAGATTGCTTCAGTAATTGAGGAAGCAAGAAGAAGAGCATCGACAGCAATCAATCTCTCCGAAGTTTACGCGAAATTTAACGTCGGTAGATACATTGTGGAAGACGAGCAGGGAGGAAAAGAAAGAGCAGCTTAC
>JBGVNX010000052.1:0-3825 GCA_045126075.1 Candidatus Cryptobacteroides sp. | reverse complement strand
GAGAGCAGGTAAGATGCTTCTCAATCTATTGCTCACATAACTTTCTGGATGTAATGGGAATTCCCGTTATCGACGGCAGAAACTTCCTGGTGTCGGACGTAGGAAACGCTATTATGAACCAGACTCTGAAGGATCTTGGAGGAAAGATCGAGATCACCGAAGGTATGGGAAGCATTATCGGACAGACAGGAAACGTAAGGGTCAACTCTTTGAGGAATGAAACTGCACCGATATGCTATATATATGTTCCTAATGACTTTGCGACACTAGGATACACGTACATCAGGCTGCAGGAGGGATATGACAAGACAGATGTGACCGAGAAGATTTCATCGATACTTTATGAAATGGATCCGTCATACCTCTTTGAAGTAGAGTTCTACGATGACGTGATGGAAACTGTTTACGAGTCCGAGATAAAACAGGGCAAGATCATCTCGATCTTCTCTCTGTTGGCAGCGGCACTTTCACTGATCGGAGTCTTCGGACAGGTACTTCTTGACGTGCAGTACAGAAGACGTGATCTGGCTGTGAAGAAGGTATATGGAGCAGAAACTGCTGGTCTTGTAATGAACGGACTGAAGAGATATGTGACCATAGGCATTGTCTCATATGCCATAGCCGTTCCGGCAGCATGTTACGCAGTCAGCAGATGGCTCGAGAGCTTTGTGGAGCACACCGGCATTTCAGTCTGGATATTCATATTGACATTTGTAATGATTATGGTGCTGACAATTGCAGTTGCAGGTTTCCAATACTGGAGCGGCGCAAATGCTGATCCAGCAGAGGCGTTGATGAAAGAATAAATAAAACTCCCGCCGGAAAGGGAGTGTTCAGCGGAATAATGCTTCATAAACGGGTAGTATGATTGCATTCCCTTTCCGGCTTTTTAAATATGAAGCAATGAAAAGTTACCTGAGATTCCTTTGGAAGAACAAGAGATACACTGCCATTCAGGTGGTTGGTCTGAGCGTGTCGCTCGCATTTGTGATAATACTTGCCAGCTGGCTGGTGAATATTGTGAAGATGGGACATGAGAACCCTGAGTATGATGATATCTATGCCGTGTGCTATCAGAATTCCATGCATACGACATGGGCGCTGGGCGAACATCTTTCGGACAACATCCCCGAAATAGAAAGTACCAGTACAGTGCTCCTGTATCCGGGACATTTCACCCTCAAGAATGCGGATTGCGTGAAGATAAACTGGTGTGAGGAGAATTTCTTTGATTTCTTCCCGCAGGATTTCATTGCAGGCGATGCCGGTTTCCTGAAGACTCCCTCAGAGGTCGGTGTGTCAGAGACGTTCGCCAACACCTATTTTCCCGAAGGAGATGCAATCGGCAAGAACGTCACTTTGTTGGAGAATGATTATCTTATTACAGCAATCTATAAGGACTTCGGTGATGGTCTCATCAAGTATAACGACATGATAATGGCAATGTCGGCCCGCGGCGAGAAAAATCCTTCACTTCCATTTCAGGAAATGCTTTCAGGCATGGTCACGATGGTCAAGCTCAAGGATGGAGTCGATGACGATGAGGCTGAAAGAAAGATCTCGAATCTGACTGTAAGACATTATAATGACTTTGGCAACAGGTATATAGATGAAGTTGTTTCCACCCAAAGTGCAGAGTGGTCTGAACGCTATCGTGAAAGTTTTGTAGGTACAATCAAGAATCGTCTCGCTGATGAACATTGCCGCCTGGTAAGATATGATGAAATCACCTATGATGGTGCCAATGAGTACTTTACGGTAAACACGAAATTCACCATCAATATTATCGTCATCCTTGTCGTGCTTCTCCTGATCATGGCGTTGATGAACTATGTCAGCCTCAATGTTGCATTGGCAGGAAAGAGGGCGAAGGAAGCTGCAACAAAGAACCTGCTTGGTTCGCAGAAGACTGCTACATATTTCCAGTATTTCAAAGAAGCATTTGTCATAACCGTGTTCTGTACGATCTTAGGAATCTGCATCGCTGTGGCTGCACTTCCAGGCATAAACAACCTTCTTCAAGGATATGACGGACTTGGCAGCAGGTTCAGCATATCGTTTGAGCCATTGACGGTAATTGCGGTGCTCACGATCCTGCTGATCACATCCGCCCTGTCCGGATTCATTCCGGCCTATTATGTTTCACGTTTCAGCGCCCTGGATGTCACCAAAGGTACATTCCGTTTCAACAGAAAGACCATATTGAATAAAGTCTTCATCTGCATTCAAACCGTTCTGGCGACAGCCTTCATAACCTTCAGCATCATACTTCAGGTCGGATACAACAACCTGATCAATATCGACAGCGGATCTGACCATAAGGATCTGTTCTATCTGCTGCCAAGTGACAGACTTGAGCCTGAGTCAAACTGTTTCACCCATTATGACGCTTTGCAGAACGAACTTCTGACACATCCTGAAATCGAGGCCGTCGATTACACAAACGGCACCGTATTCAGTGGCTATCATCATGAATTGGCTCTGGATGAAAATGGCAATCAGAGGTCGTTAGCTCATGAAATCTATTGTACGAAGGATGCCTTTGACATATATGGATTCAACATCAAGGAAAAGTATAGCGACGCACCGTTCGGTATCTGGATGACTGAGTCATTCAAGGAACTTGTAGATAAGAGTGAATTTCTGCAGAAAGAATTCAATGACACAGATTCCCAATTTAAAGTGTTGGGAGTCATTGATGATTATCCGGCGAGCGGAGTGCCGACGTTGAATAAAAAGAAGTCGGCTGGATATGTATATATATTCCCTAAGGAGTATGTGAATGACTACAACCTCGCCTACATAATCCGGACAAACGGAGACCATGAAACGGCGCGTCAGGTGATTGCTCAAGCATACGAGAAGATAAGCGGATGCAGGGTTGTGGATCCCAGACATATAGGTCGTGAATCAATGTACCTTGACGAGATACTTGAACGCGACCTCCAGAAGATAGAATTCATCAAGAATGTGGTTACTGGCATTGCTCTGATGATTGTTCTCATCGCCATTCTGGGACTGATTGGAATGAGCATCTACTATGCAGACGAGAATACTCACGAGACAGCGGTAAGAAAAGTCTTCGGAGGAACAATCGACTCGGAGACACGACGCACTCTCTGGTCATTCTTGAAAATCACCTTGATTGCCAATGTAGTTGCTGTACCTGTTACGGTATGGCTGGTGCTGGAGCAGGCCTGGTTCGATCTGGCAACTATTCCGGGCTGGGGCTGGTACGTGGCTCTCGCCACTACCCTCTCCTTCGCCATCTCCCTCCTGGCCGTCCTCTGGCAGACCCTCCGCGCCGCCCGCACCAACCCCGCCGAGGCGTTGAAGAAGGAATAGCCCTGGCCAGGTACAAAAATGAGAGTTCTTTGACATACTGAAAACAAGACGAAAGAATTGTGAATCATCGCACAGCATTTGCTTTGAGAACAGAAATTCGTATATTTGCGAATGTTAACTAGTTAGAGGAGGAATAGATATGCCTGAGATAAGCAGCTTTTACGGAATTGTCATCTAAATGTATTTCAATGAGCATAACCCACCACATTTCCATGTGAAATATGCAGATTTCAATGCCATTGTTACCATCGAAGATGGCATCGTTACTGGTAGCCTCCCACGACGTGCATTGAATCTCGTCTATGACTGGCTTGACCTTCACAAGGAAGAACTTATGGAGAATTGGCGCCGACTTGAGAACTGTGAAAGTTTCCTTAAAATTGAACCTTTAAAGTAACCAGATATGGAACTGATTTATATTACTTCGGCAAAGTATGTATCGGGCTATATCCTCGAACTTACTTTTAACACTGGTGAGGT
>JBGVNX010000051.1:0-22896 GCA_045126075.1 Candidatus Cryptobacteroides sp. | reverse complement strand
ATTGGATGAGTTTTTTGTCAAGGCTCTCGAAGCGAAATCGGTTACGACACCGATAGCTATGGATATTACCAGATCGGCGGGTGGTGATGTTTCTCTTGCAGCAGTCTCAGTTATAATCTCAGGGTTCATCGGTGCGCTTGTAGGTCCTCTCGCGCTGAAGCTTTTCGGCATTAAGGATCCGATAGCGAAAGGCCTGGCAATGGGCTGCTCCTCACATGGACTGGGTACAGCCAGAGCTATAGAAATGGGGGCGGTTGAAGGAGCGATAAGCGGCCTTTCGATAGCCCTGATGGGAATCCTTACGGCAGTGATTGTTCCGTTGTTCAATAGCCTGGTAGGATTGTAGTCCTGAAATCAAAATCGTATCCCCACGCGGGTGAGGATATGAAAATATTGCGGTCTGCCACTACTGTGTTCTGGCTGCGCGTAACTATTCCAGTAAACCAGGAACTCAAAGTCTTAAAATTGCATTGTCAGTCGTCTGTACCTGCATTTTCGCTTATCTGACCTTTCATATCGGACTCCGATGGTACATCTCCGGACACGTTCCGCTTTCAAACGGATTCGAGACAATGCAGTTCATGGCATGGTGCTGCATCCTTCTTGCCTTCTGCCTTCAGAAGAAATTCATTTTCGCCCAGCCATTCGGCATACTTGTCTGCGGTTTTGCCCTGCTGGTGTCGATGATGGGGGAGGCCAATCCGCGAATAACCCAGCTTATGCCTGTCCTTCAGTCACCGCTGCTGAGCGTCCATGTAATGGTAATAATGATTTCCTACACCCTCTTTGCATACATGATGCTTAATGGCGTCGCCGCATTGATCAGCCGGGACCGCGACAGGATGGAATATCTCAAGACCGTCAGCAACATCATGCTGTATCCGGCTCTGTTTCTTTTGACGGCAGGAATCTTCATCGGTGCAGTATGGGCAAACGTTTCGTGGAGAAGATACTGGGGATGGGATCCGAAAGAGGTATGGGCACTGATCACCATGCTCATCTATTCTCTCTGCATCCATCAGGGATCACTGAAATGGTTCCGCAATCCGAAGCATTTCCATATCTTCTGCATCCTCGCCTTCCTGAGCGTCCTCGTTACATATTTCGGGGTGAATTTACTGCTTTGAGGGCTTCACAGTTATGCATAATTCCTAATGCAGTTTTGCCGATTAAATCAGTTTTTAACAGTACAATCAGGACAGATTCCTTTCATTACGCAGTTGGTCTCTTCGATGGTGAATCCTTCCGGATGTGGAATGGAGGAGGTGTCAATGTCCTTTATGCAGAAGGTCTTTCCGCAGGATGTGCAAGTAAAATGGATATGAGAGGTATGTGTGCTTCTGCATTCACATCTGCAGTAGATCTTTGATCCGCTGCCGTTATCGACTTCGTGCAGGAGTTTATGTTCCAGAAACAGCGTAAGTGTTCTGAATAACGTGGATTTATCAACGGTTTCAAGCCTGATCTCCATATCTGAGAGTGTAAAAGTATGGCCAATGGCAATGATTTCCTTCATCACCATCATGCGTATTGCCGTAGGTTTCACATCGGCATCAGTCAGTATCCTCTCGATATCCTGCATAGTCTGCAAATTTAGCGGTTTCTGATTGTTTTCAATGCAGTGCGAATGAGTTTTATAGTAGGGAATACTATGAATATGCTGATAGCAAGACTTAAAAGGGGATCTATCATATTCCATCCGGTCGTTGATATGATGATGCCTGAGATGACGACGCTGACTGATACGAGTGCGTCGGTTGCAGCATGAAGATATGCTGCCTTGATGTTGATGTCATCTCCCTGACCTTTCATCAGAAGCCAGGCTGTAAGTCCGTTTATAATGATAGCAACAGATGAGAGTGCTATGACTGCCGTTGCATTGATTTCCTGAGGATTGATGATCTTGTCGATGCTTTCATAGACTATCAGGGCTATTGCTCCAAACAGAAGAAGTCCGTTTGCGAGTGAAATATATCTGGATACTGTCTGGTTTGTCTTATTTCCTGACCGATCCAGATAGATCGCAGCAATTGACAGCAAAAGTCCGAGGGCATCACTAAGATTGTGACCGGCATCGGACAATAGCCCTGTCGAGTTGCTTTTCCAACCGGCAAATGCCTCTGCTGCAACGAATATAAGGTTGATTGCCAGGCATATATACAATATCATGACTGGAGTATTTACGGAATGCTCCGTATGGTTATGTGAATGAAAATGTGCCATATCAGTTAATCATTTGATATGGCACAAAGATATTGCCGATATTCTGCAACCTGTTTGCAAATTGCAGAAGGTAGGTGACAGGTAAATCCCGATTTACCACTCTGGTTTTTTATTTATGTATATCAGTATATGACAATAAATACTAATATCAATCAATGTTCCCATTTTAATTCGTTATCTTTGTTATCTATCAATCGCACAAACACTATGGCTAATTTCTTTTTCTACCGATATCATTTCGTGCAGACCGGTGACAAGAACCTTTTCTCGAAGGAAGACAACGAGAAAGTGACTGGCGAGTACCTCAATATGAAGTTCGCGGACGATCTTCGTGGGAAATCGTCTGCGGGTAATCATGGTATTAACTTGTATGGCTTTAAGCCGGATCGAAGTGGAGTGGAGTCGTCGGAGTCTTATGTGAATGAGATCAGGAGGTTTGCTGATGGGGTTGTGATGCTGCAGGTGCTTAACAATAAGCGAAAGAAGTTTATGCCGGTGGATAAGGTGGAAGCTCAGGAGGTCGGACATTATCCGTATTGCTGGGTAATTGTGGATACTCGTCCTGGTTCGCAGGCTATTGTGGTGCAGCAGAAGAAGGAGGCTTTTCAGAATCCTGATGCGGTGGTTTCGTTAATCGTGGATTATTTTCATAGGGAGTTTGATCTTCCGAGTCTGGGGTGGGATATGCGTGTTCAAAAGCGTTTCTGCAAGGGTTCGATTTGGGATATTGTGAAGCTGCGTACTGGTAGCGGACAGGATAGGGTGAAGACCTTGGTGGTGAAGATTGATGGGAAGAGAGCTAATCCGAAGAATGAGGTGGATAGGCTTATGCAGTTAATTTTGAAGAATTTTTCTGCGAATGAGGGTGAGCTAAAGCTGATGTCGGATGATGATGCAAAGCGGTTGTTGGATCATAATCAGGAGAATGTCCGCAATACTGTGAATTTGCTGATTGAGAGTGATTATCGAATGAGGATTGGCTTTGAGAGGTCAGGTTCTGTAGAGTATGGACATGATGCTGAGTCTATTTATGGTATTGATGATCAGTACTGTGTTGAGTTTGAGAATGGCGAGATGCATTTTGATGAAGATGGAAAGCCGATGATGCATGTGATAAGGTGGCTTGATACTCTTATGCCTGAGGATGATTCGCATGTTTATATGTTGTCTGAAAAGAGGAGGAAACATGGAAGGAAAGTTAAAGCGTAGTTTTGCGGAGTCGCCTTTGTATAGGTTTGTCCGTGAGGGCTGGTTTGAATGGGGACAGAAGGTGTGTTCTGTACAGGTGCAGGAAGATGATTTTGCTTTATATCTGACGTGGGCGTTGGATCTGATTAAGGAGGAGAGGGAAGATGTTGCTCCAAGGTTGTGGGGCAGGGTTTATATGGCTCTGAGGGATAGGTTTATCGCGAGTGATTTCTCTTCAAATAAGGATGATTTGGCGTATCTGACTGATTTGGTGTGTGCTTGTGCGTATTACTGTTTTGGTTTAGTGCTGACGGGAGATTTTGATAATCAGAGGCTGTTTTGTGAGTTGACGAAAGGGTTTGGTGAGCATAAGGATGGTGTGATGCGGATTTGGGAGAAGATGGGGATGGATGGGCGTACGCCTGAGCTGAAGGAGTGGTTGGTTGAGTATATGGGGTCTGAGGAGTATTATACTTCTGGGGAGAGGATTGAGTGGCTGGAGCCAATGCCTGAGAATTTGCCGGATATTGCGAGGATTGCTCGAGGTCCTGTGCAGATTATGCAGGTGAATATTGAGCAGTTTAATAATGCTCCGGGTGCGAGTTTTACTGATAAGTCGTTGAATGTTAAAATAGAAGGAGATTATGGCGAATATAAACAACTTCAATAATGAGGCAGGAGCTGTGTTTAAGGATGAGTCGCTGACTGTGAATGTGCAGCCAGTTATCAATAGTGTTGCACCATCTGAGGTGGATGTCCAGGATGATGTGACTTCGGGTCTTATTGCGCTTTCTGAGGAGGGTGCTCAGGTAGATCTTCTTCGAATTGCGGTAGCAGCATATAGAACAGGGTTATTCAAAAGGAGGGATGGAAGAAAGCTTAATCAGATCGATGTAATTCGAGCATTTACGAAAATGGTAGGTATTGAGATTAAGAATCCTTACAATGATCTCAGGGATGAGAAAGTGAGAGATTCTACAGCTTCAACAGAAATCTTCGATTCGATGAAGAGAGCTTTCATCGAGTATGAAGATGAAAAATTAGAACGGTCGAAGAAATAATGTGTAAAGGGCGAGAGATGATCTCGCCCTTTGCTGTGCTGTTAGTATACCTTGGCATACTTGCCGTGCGTGACGTTCTCCAGTTTTCCGTCATCGCACCATTTGCGGATGACTCTGTCCATTGATTTTGGATTGAGGCCCATCTGGGTAGCGAGTTCTGTGTAGGTTTTGCGGTCGAAGTCGTCGGGCAGTGCGTCGAAGAACTTGAGGTGGATGGACTGTCGCTGGGCTATGGACGCTGTCTTCGGCGCAGCTGTGGTGTTCGCCAGGGTGTGGAAGACTCGTGCGTCGTGCTGGATGAGGACGTTGGCTATGGTCTTGGCTGTGTGGTAGTCTTCATCGAGGCAGCGGAGTGTATCTTCGAAGTTGCCGTCTTCCATGATCCTGAGAGCTGAGAGGCACATGGCTATGCGGAACATTATGACTCCGAGGCGGCGTACTGTGGCCACGAATTCTTCTCCGCAGGCTTCTACATATTCCTGTTGCCATTGGTCGAATGTGGCGTTGAAATCGGCTTCCTGTTCGGCTGTGAAGTAGAAGGTTATGTCCTTGCATTCTTTCAGGATGTTGAAGAAGTCCTGGTATTCTCGGCCAAGGGTCTGGAAGTAGTCTTCAAGGGTCTCGTTGCCGGAGTTTGCGAAGACATTGTTCCATACGAGCTTTGTGTCGAGGTAGTAGAAGGCAAATCTTGAGAAGAGTCCGTTCTCTGCGTCGCTTATTAGGTTCAGGATCTGTCTTGGTGTACCCGTGAGCAGGGTAGAGAGTTTGGGCTGCTTGATGTTCACATATTCACGATCTTTCCTTCTGATGTATGAGATCGTTTCGTGGTGGAACGCCTTTCGGAAGCCGTCTGAGTAGTTGCCATAGTCAGAGCCGAATGTGTTTGCCAGTGTGTCTCCCTCTGTCTCGAACATAAGTCCTTCTCCGTTGTTGTCATTGAGTACCTGGTATACTGCTGTTGCGGATGAGTTAGCGGGGATGAAGAGCATTTTCATTGGAGGTTCTTCTGGTTTTTCCATGTCTACCTTCTTCTTTCCTGCTGCGTTATACTCTGCCAGCTTGTGCTTGTATTCCATTACTTCGGCTTCGTTGATTTCTCTGAGGCGGTCGTGGATTGGCTCTACAAGATGTCGGCAGAGGTTGAGTCGGCCTTTACCTGAGGATGCTCTTGCTGTGACGAAGAGGAAGAGGTTAGGGTAGACTGTTCGGCGGTCGTAGACTCCTCTGATGTGCGGCATGCAGGCTGAGAGTACTGTCAGTGTGCCGAGCAGAAGGATGTCTGAATCGGCTTCTGAGTTGCCTATGCTCACGATTCTTTTGAGGAAGTCGGGGAGTGTGTCGGATACTTCCGAGGTGAAGGATGGGAGTTCTATCTCTTGTTCGATTTCCGCAGTTTCCGCAATTTCTGCAATTTCCGCAGTAAGTGATTGTGCGGATTTGGCCTTTATTTCCGCAGTTCTATAGGGTGCGGATTTTGCGGATTCTGCGGATATTGCGGATTTGGAACCGGTTGAGATGGATATTCCCGCTTCTTTGGCTTTCTGGAAGAAGGTTTTGATGGTTACTCCTGTGCCGTGAGCTCTTAGGCAGCGGTCGTATTGTTTGTCGGTTTCTGCCAGGTCGTAGTCGGGATTGAAACGACTGATACGGTGGAAGTAGTCACGGCCGGTTTCTCCAAGTTCTTCGGAGAGGGCAAAGCCGAGGTCACGCCAGTTGTCGTAACCGGCTGTGATGTCGGTGTGTGAGGATTCGATGCGGGCGGTGATGGTTTCGATGTCGTCAGATGCCCGATCAGGTCGGGCATGACTTGAGGGTGCGGAATGGCAGCTAGATGTTCTTGACTCTGCTGCTGGTTCTGGCTGGTTTAGCCATTCTTCTGGATTGAATTTATCTTTAGCCATGTATTATTCGTATTGTGGGTTTATGTATGCCTGTGGGTCGTGTGGCAGGAAGCAAGCTCGCGATACGTCTTTGCATGCTTTGTCTATCTGGACTCCGTAGGCTTGTTTGATGTAGTTTTCTACTGCTGTGAACATTGCTTGACGTGAGATGTTACTAGTGGGGACTTCGATGACCCATTTGAGTCCGTCTCCTGATGGGCTTCTGAATAGTAGTACAGTTTCGAAGTATCTGTCTTGTAAAAGTTTACTGAAGAGTACCTCAAGTTGTGCTACATGGTCGAAGTCTATGCAGAGAAGGCCTGTTTCGGCTTTGACTGCGTTGTTGGATCTGATGTCAAATTCTCCGCTGAAGGTCGCGTAGGCGAAGTTCGCAGCTTTGTAGATCTTTGCTCGTTTTTTGTCGGTTATGCTTCGGAGTGTTTCTGTCTGCTCCTTGGCATAGTGCCCGATGATGTAGTTATATGCGTCGCGGATTGTAATGCTCTTGTGCGGCTTGATGTTGGAGATTGGGGCTTTGAAGAATGAGAACTTCGGGCCTCTGTTTATCTCTACTTCTGGGGCATTTGAGTATTGTGTGCGTTGCATATCCAAGTTCAAGTACATCTCTCGGTTGAGAGTGTTAAGTAGTTCTTGACCAGATTGTTTGTAGTATAGTTCTGCGAAGTCAAGTGCAGTGCCTTCGGGTATTGCTCCGAACTGGTCTTTGTGGTAGGCTGTTTCTTCTGAGAGCTGTCCTTCGGGGTTGTTGCGTTGGAACCAGATGTGTAGTGTCCTGGCACCACCGGCGAAGGGGTTCTTGCAGATTCCGCAGTCTCGTCCTACAACCTTGATGACAGCTTCGTCAGGGTAGAACTTCCTTAAGATGTGGGCGTAGATGTCTACGCCCCACATTGTCTTCTTAAGGAGAGTCTGCTTATCAATAGTCTTCTCCATAACGCTTACGAATATTGTACATTACGTAGTTGTTACGGAGGATACGCTCGATGTCCTGCTTGAGGTAGTAGAGCTTGTGACCGATGCGTGTGAACGGTATGGTTCCGTTGCTGCGCAGTGTCTGCAAGGTGCGTGGACTGATTCTCAGCTTTATCATCACTTCCTGGCCATCAATCCAGTCTTCGAGGTTGGCGTTCTTGGATAGGTCTGCGGTATTTTCAGGTTCTTTTCCTGCAAATTCCTCTTGGTACACCTCCTCCATTAGAACTTCAATCTGTTCGTCTGAAAGGTCATCTAAGGATATGATTCCTTGTTTGAGGAGTTCTTTTTGAATGGAAGGGAGCTGACGGAGTACTTTTCCAAGGTCGTCGTTCTTGTCGGCTGCAATCGCTATGATTACATTACCGATAGTGGTTATCTTACTCATTTGCCCATCCTCCTATTGTTTACATAGTCAATAGCTTGAGCTTCGATTTCTGAGTCGGACATCTGACGGCTGTCGTTAATCCAGGCTTCAATTTCGGATCTCTTGAAGATGAGTTTCTTACCTGTCTTGTAGTAAGGTATGACTCCTGCACGCACCCATCCGTAGATTGTGGATCTGGCCGGATGTTCTGGATGGAATTCTCTGAGCCTCTTCATGTCCATCATTTCTTCAGGATCTGGCTTTTGAGAAGCACTGCTTTGTTGTATGAGCTGCTTGAGCTCTCTGATTTCGTTAGCCAGCATAGCTACTACGCCGGGTAACTGGTCGAAAGTATAAGTAGATTCAGACATAAATTTTCATTTATGTCGCGAGTCGTTTCCTTCTTTTGGCGCCTTATATTACAAAGAAAGCCCACGACTTGTTTGTCATGGGCAAAGATGGCGTGTTGGATTTGGCTTTATCCTATAGTATATCGTATACTATACGTTACTTTTTGTTATTTTTCTTCAAGTTTTATTGCGTCTGCTGCTTGTCGCTTCTTCTCGTCTACGATTTTGGCGTAGATTTGAGTGGTTCCTACGTTTTTGTGGGTGAGCATCTTGCTGACGGTGTAGATGTCGGTTCCGCTGCTGAGGAGCAGGGTAGCGTAGGTGTGACGGAAGCAGTGGAAGGTGATCTTTTTAGTGATACCTGCACTGGCGATCCATTCTTTCAGGTGAGTGTTCACGATTCCGCGTGTGAGTCCTTTGAAGACAAGGCCGGTGCCTGGTTCTCCACAGAGTTCGAGGGCTTGCTCGCTTATTGGGAGTGTGGCTTCGGTTTCAGTCTTCTCAGTACGGATACGGACGCATTTACCGCCATCTGGGTAGTCCTGGATCATGCTCCATTCAAGCTGGAGAATGTCGCTGATTCTGAGTCCTGTGAGGCTTGAGAAGATGGCTGCTGCTTTTAGGACAGGGAAACGGCAAGGTGTTTTGTAGAGTGTTTGGAGTTCCTGTAATGTGAGGTATTCTCTACGAGTTTCAGCTGTGTCTATCTTCTCGAGATGGTCGTTGATGTTTTCCTTGAGGAATCCGTTACGATATGCCAGGGCGAGGAATGCTCTGAATGTGCTCCAGTAGCCTGATGCGGAGTTCTGCGAGAGCTGATATTTTTCGCTCTTGAGACGTTTGGCTGTGTTCAGGTGGTCTCTGAATCCGTTGCAGAAGTCTACTGTGAGTTCGTCAAAGGTGCAGTCGCCCTCTACGTAGTTCTTGAAGTGTTCGTATACTACAGCCCATTTTTCGTGATGGTCTTTGAGGATGGATTGGAAGTAGGCGAGGACGCTCATGCGGCCAGTGGTCTTGTCTAGGAATCCGTATTGCTCATTGATGATGGAGAGTTCTCGTTGTGCACGGATGCCCTCAGCCTGTTTCATCTTCTGGGCATTGACTTTTCGCTCGTGTGGTGTACGTGGGTTGGTATATAGGTATATTCCCAGGTATTCCCTGCGAGTCATTTTCATTGTCTTTGGGTTACGGATGGCCGGATAGAAATCTAGATACAGAACAGTCTTCCCCGACTCGTATGTCCTTTTCCTAAGTGTTACTTTTACGCTGCTCATTTTCTAACATTTCTAGTCGTTAATACCTTGTCGATGTCTTCTTTCTTGAAGTATGCGAATATACCAATTTTTATTCGTTCTACGCCTTTATCTTTGATTAAACAGAAGATGTGATTCTTTGAAAGTCCGTACTTTTCGGAGATCTCGGTGATTGTGTAGTAGCCTTCTTTGTTGAAGGTGTTTCCTCTGGCCTCTTCCCAGTGTCTTTTGGATAGGTATACTATGTTGTTGACTTTTTTCTTTGGGATTTTGTGTTTCTTGACTATGCCGCATATGGTTTCGGTCTTCAATCCTGACATGTCTCTGACTTCTGAGAATGTGTACCATTCGGTGATGTGGAGCACCTGTTTGTTGGAGAAGATGCGATCCATTTCTTCTCTATTATAGTAGAATCCTCCTCCTGGCATCTTTGTGGCTTTGATGTTGTGTTTCTTTAACTGAGAAAAGAACCAGGCATTGCTGATTTGGTAGGTTTCCATGACTTCTTCTCTTGTTGTGAGGATGGATCTGTTTTCAGTGGAAGTGGCAGGCATTTGCTGTGGAGTCTTTTCTGCGTATTGTATTTTATATAGGTCTTCTTGGGCGACTCGGATTGTGCGTGCGGTGAGTCGTCTGAGAGGAAGGTCGTACTTCTTGATAAGCTGATAAAGAGTAGTCCTGCTGATCTGAAGAAGTTTCGCAGCTTGTGTGAGACTGAGGTAAGGGTTCTCCATCAGTTCTTGTCTTCTGGTTTCAGTGACCGATCTCTGTTTGAGTTGGAGAAGATACTCTCGATTTCGTGCTTTTCCTGCAATGTTGGCACAGCGTTTTGAACAGTACTTGGTTGTACTTTTCTGTGATACGAACTCTGCTCCGCAATGCTGGCAAATTCGTTTGTGAGTAAATAACGAGTACATAATACAGTGGTTGAGCTGCATTTGTCAAGTTTTCGCCTGATTTGTTGTTCATCTTTGTTCAGTGATGTTCAAGTTTGTCAATCTACCTTGTCATACTGATTTACTTATAAGGTGTTTGTACCGGCACGGTACAAATAAGGTACAAATCTCAACGAATATCTATCAAAATGCGTTAACATTAAACAATAAGTCCATTACCGCAGGAGGCGATAACGGACTTATGTTGTGATAGATAGCGTTATTTATTGTTATTTATTGATTATCAATTACTTACCGATGCACTATCTTGTAAGGCGCAGATAATCAATAAGATAGATTTGCGATTCCAACAAAACCGGTTAAAAGTCAATACAAATATCGTATTATATCAAAATCTTGTAAAGGACACGATTTTACAAATATAGATAGATATCGTATTATATCAAGTGTTATTTTGCTGAAAATTCCGAAAATCATATCTATTGATAGTTGTATTCATTTTTAATTAAATGCACAATAAATTTCACTTAACATTTCAGCATTTTCCACTTTGATCATTTCCCTGAATATTGTCTTCCAGTTTATCTACCTTGGATGTATTCCGGACTTTCTGAATGCGAAAATACGTGAATGTATTCGCTAATTTCTGCAAGCATAAATACGCATGCTTTCCAGTCTCTATTCTTTACCTATTTATATAATCTAATATTTGTTTTTTATAATACGATTTTATACCTTTGTTAAAAGAAACTGAATGGAAAGTAAAAAGGGACTGCAAAAACAAAGGGTATGAATAGTAATGCTTATAACTTCTCTTCAGATGAACACCTGGTGATGACAACCTTTAAAGAGAGGGAAAGGTTGATACTCTGTGGACTTAAGAGATACTTGACAAATGTAGCTGGAGAGTACTTTACAGAAGAGGAGATTAATCGTTTTCTAAAGATGCTCCAGAACTTCAGGCATAGACCGGAAAACCTCTCCTTCTCCAAGAATCTGTGTCTGTGTGTTTCTTCATCCGATGTGTTGAAGAACAGGTTCATCCCCAGAAAGAGAATGCGTAAAGATGAGCTTGCCGCACTTATCTACAGCGTGGCTCCATATGCTCTTCTGACACGTAGGCAGGCTGCAGCTATGGCTAAATGTGCGTTCCCTAATTTTCTCGCTTCTGTGGGGACCATCAATTCAACCTTTACAAGATCCACAGACTCCGGTCAGCTTCTCACGGTAAGACCAATGTCAATGGTGGCATCCAGCCTTCCAAATATGACAACTGATGAACTGGAGAAAATGTTATACAATTATGGAAAACAGATCGAACAAATATAAGAGTGCTATGAATAATGATACAATTACTTTTGACCAGATTCCGGGCACAATTAAACAACTTGTGGATGAGGTGAAGTCATTAAGAGAGAAGATCGATAAGATATCTGAAAATACAGATCAGCGAAAGGGGCAGGATACACATAGGGTCCTCTATGTTGAAGAGGTCTGTAAAATGATAAGGAAGTCCAGGAATACGCTTTATGCTATGACATCTAAAGGTATTATCCCAAGCTATAAACAAGGCAAGTATCTGTATTTCTTCGAAGATGAAATCCTTGAATGGATCAAGACTTCAAGGAAGAATGTCAATGTGAGGATTAACTAATTGCATGTGATATGCATCCATCCGTGTTTGTGAGTATTAGGATATAATTAGAGTTTATATGCAAGAGAATATTTTAATGCAGACAGATACTCTATCGGCTTTTCAAGAGAAGGAGGAATGTTTGTTCCGCGGCGTTATGGCCTACTTGAGAGATGCGGCAGGGGAGTATCTTTCTGATGAACAGATAACTATGCTGGCGGAATCTTTGAGACGGTTGAGAAATCGTCCTGCTGATGTGAATTATTCCGATGACCTTTGTGATGTCGTTTCAGAGGAGTCGGATATAAGGCATAAGTATATACCCCGAAAACTCTTGCGTAAGGATGAAGCATCGATCCTTTTCTATAATCTTGCTCCTTACGCATTGATTGGACGAAAGTATGCTGCCAGCTTTGCCAAGCGTGCTTTCCCTAACTTCTTCGCTTCTGTGGCTACAATCAATTCGACTTTCACGAAATTCACCAGGATGCCAGGTTCAGACATTGAGAGTAATGCGGGTTTGTCAATAAAGCCGTTCCATGAACATTCCATTTATGCGGTTGAATCCTTTCTGTATAATTTAGGCATTGTAAATCAGGTAAAATAGAGGTTATGAAATCATTCGCTAAAAAGGGAATAGTTCATCTTGAAGACATGCCCGGCATGATGGTCGAGCTTCTTGAACAAATAAAAGTTTTGGGTGACAAGATTGACTCCATGCAAAACGCCAACGCATCCATACAGTCGCAGAAAACCGAAAGGGAACTCCTGACTACATTGGAAGTGGCAAAAATGCTGAAGGTGGCGCGTATCACAATCTACAGGATGGCCAGCAGAGGTGATATACCATGCTATCGAAACGGCAAGAATCTGATGTTCTACAGGGAAGAAATCCTCCAGTGGGTTGATTCGACCAAGACCAATAGACATTTACGATAAAAGGCGGGACTCAGAGTGAGTTTCCCGCCTTATTTATATCTTTCGTATCAATGGTCATCTCCAGATTCCTCTGTCCGCCTTCCTCATAGAGGTAGACCTTGATGACCTGGTTCTCTGAAAGGGTCTGCTTGTCAAGGGAATAGACCATTATCTGCTTCTGTCCGGCTCCGGTCGAGAGTGTGCCGAATCTGTTCTTAGGGAAAAGGGTCTGCTCGAAGACGACAGATCTCTTGCTTTGCTTCTTGCTCTCCACCACAAACGTTGCGTCAGTGACGTTGTAGCTTACCGATGACCGGTTCTCAAGCGACAGCACGATATAGGTCATGTCGCTGTATGAGATGATGTTCTCGCAGAGTATCATGATTCCGTATTTCCTGGCGCCGATATGATACAGGGCCTGCCTGCCGGCGGCCACTTCCTCCAGGGTCGGAGCATCTGACTTCCTCATCAGCGAGACATTGCCGTCTGTCATCTTCTCATCCTTACGCAGGTCGATGACAAGGGTCTTGGGATACTGGTCATAGGCCACGATGAAGGTGTGCATCCTTCCGTTGGACTCAAGGGCAGAGATGCTGGTCATGTCCTCGAATACGCACCTGGCCTTTACGGCAAGGATGTTCTTGTTCTGCTCGATGATCTTGGCTGCCACCGCTTCCTTGTTGGAAAGGTCCGCATAGGTGAGCTCCGTAGGGAAGATCACATGAGTGGTGAATGCGGTCGACACCTTGAGCGAATCACTCTGTGAGTAACTATAGTAACTGAAGTAGAGTAGTGCAATTAATGCTGTTATTATCCTTTTCATCTCTTGCTCTTTACGATGTAGAATGTGTATCCGGCCGGAACGCTGACCGTTATCTCACCTCCTGCGTTCTGTGCGATGGAGACTCCGGTGGAGACGACCTCTCCGGCTATCCTTCCCAGCCTTCCGGTAAGTGCGGAACTTATGATGTTGGATCCTCTGGAGCGGACCTGCTTGCCGGTTCCGGAGACATCCGGGCAGTAGATGCCCTTGCTTCCGTCAACGTCGTAGGCCTCGTATCCCAGATGCAGGATCCTTCCGCCGATCTCTATGTTCTCGAACTCCAGTTCAAGACGGTCCGAGAGCTGGCATCTTGCCATCAGGTGAGAGTTCTTCGGCACTGGAATCCCGCCGACCATGATGTCCTCCAGCAGTATGACCGACACCCTCTGCCCGTTCTTGACCCTGCTCTCCTTGGCGAACATGCACTTGAACGGCTGAGACTCGCTGCTTATGGTCAGTGAACCCTCGTCATCCAGCGAGCTCATCCCGCTTGACGAGAAGTCATCGTCCAATGTTGATATCGATGATGACTGACGTGTCACTACGGGCCTCTGCGGCTCCTCGCTCTTCTCCTCATCGGACAGGTCAGTTTCCTCCTGCGTCACCTCCCCGGTCTCCTCGGATGTCATCCTCTCGGCGAGCTCTATGGCTTCCTCCTGTCTACGTCTGTGACGGGCCTCACGTTCCTCGGGAGTCTCCCTGTAGGGATTGCTTGCAGGAGGGGAGGAGTATGCCGGAGCTGAAGGCGGCGTTCCGCTGCCGAACATCTCCTGTGAGCTCTGCCTCAGCTCCTCATGGGTCATCTGACTCTCGTCCCTGGAGCTCCAGTAGATGTCTGCCGCACTGTTGCGGTTGCCGGAAGAACCCCTCTCATAGCCTTGCAGCTTCGAAGTCGTGACCTCCTGTGTGTCACCGTCCGGGACATTGGCGGTCTCGTTCTTCTGCCTCTGGCCAGGCTCCTGGCCGGTCTTCTTCTCCGGAATGAACATGCAGACGGCTATGACCAGAAAGGCAGCCGCCGCACCATATATCATAAGTTTGCTCTTGTCCATATCAAGCTCCTATAAGTTTCCTGATCTGTACGGCCAGCATGAAAAGACATAATCCTACCGCGATGCAGATGAAGGTCATGTCAAGTGCCTTGGGATGCTTCTCCTTGAACCGGTCAACAGCCCAGGTCAGTCTTCTGAAAAGGTCAAACATGCTAGTTCCTCCTTCGTGATCCTATGTTCTCGTTTCGGGTGACGTGGAACTTCTCCAGCATCAGCCCGTGCGGGTTGGAAGGGGAGCGTTCCACTTCCACCAGCTGCCCTTCGCTCTCGAACTCGTACAGGTTGATGTTGCTCTCCCTCATCAAGTATAGCTTGCCGTATGTCCTGACCTTGTAGGGATACGACTCCATGTTGACCTTCACCGAGTCAGCGACGAACTCCTGAGTGATGTTCGCCGATATCATCCTCTGGTAGAATCCCTTCTCGGACAGGTCCATGTAGTAGTCGTACGCGCTCTTGTCGGAGAGGATGAGGGCACGGTCCAGGTTCCTCTTGATGGACTCCGCGTTGGGAGTGACATTGAGCATCAGCTCGTGGAACCTGAGCACGTGGTCGTCGGCCTCGATGTCCCTGTAGCCGTCCTCGGGTGTGCGGCTGGCCATCACCGCGGACCCTCTGTCCACCACGTAGATGGTGTCGGTGAGCGACTGCGTCCTGTTGGTGTACAGAAGCATGGCTCCCAGGATTACCGCGGCCGCTGTGCCCAGAGCCAGGGTTGTGATGTACTTCATCACCTTGAATGACTGTTCTATGTCATTGAAATGCTTGATCAGTTTGTCCATGATATTTTACGCTTTAATGAATCTTCTTGCCATCATCCTCATCGGGTTGGTAACCGAGCCGTGTGCATCGTTGGCTCCGGTGGACTCGATCCACCATCCGGCGATCTTCGGAACGGAAGCCACCGCCGCAAGGGTGACGCACTGCAGCACTATCATCGTCCATTCCACTCCCAGTCCCATCACTCCCTGCTGCGCCAGGGTGCAGAACCCTTCGACGAACAGGAGGCTCAGTCCGAGGATGATGTATCCTATAGGAACCCACAACGCCACCTGCAGGTATCGGGCTATCCATCCCTTCATTCCGCCCTCATAGCCCGGGATGATGCTTATGGCCATCACGAACGGGCCGAAGATGCCGTTTAGGGTCATGTACAGGCAGCACATGATCTGCTGGGCGAAGAGCAGCACCTTGACCAGCGTGAAGAGGATGCCTCCTATGAGTCCCGCGAGGCTCATCGTCCTCACGCTGAAGAAGTTCAGTGCGAACTTCTTCACTCCGTACCACAGCTTCGCGAAGAACCTGCCTATCACGGAGTCGTTCTCCGCTATCTCCTCCAGCTCCTTCTGGTAGTTCTGCTCGTTGTTGGCGATATTGAGGACGGTCATCGTGTGCATGCTCTCGGCCCATCTGGTTACGTACTCTCCGGTATCCACATCCATGATCTTGATGGTCTCCCTGGAGATGATGTTCACTATGGCATCCACAGGCTTCAGCACGAAGGTGTTGAAATTGCAGACCATCATCATCAGGATCAGCGGCTTGCCGATCTCCCAGGCATTGAGGTTATGTCCCTCGAAGTAGTGCAGCACGACCTTCAGCACCGCAATGGCCGCGGCGATGCAGGCGATGATACCCGCGATGTCTATGACCGCGGATACCTTCTGGGTCAGGATGATCTCCCTGACGCTCTCCAGTGTACTCCATGTTGACAGTATCATAACCCTATAAGTTGAATCCCATTACATAGCTTATCATCTCCAGCATCACCAGGCCCATGAAGAATCCCGCGGCGATCCTGAACATCACGTTGTCAGCCACCGGGTCTCCCGCGATGCTTCCTCTCGAGTAGATGAGGTATCCCCAGGCTGCGGAGATGATGGTCAGCAGTCCCAGTATCAGCGACACTACTCCCAGGCTGCCTTCGCCGGCATCGGTGAGCGATCCATAGACCTCCATCGTCTGGACGTAGTCCCTGCCGCTCATCGAGTCGTCCAGGTACTCCACGAAGTCGGTCAGGCTCGTGGCTATGGCCGTCGCCTCCGCCTCTATCTCCACCATGGCGTTCATCTTGTCAAGGTTCCCCTCCATCTCCTCGATGAGCTTGTCGACCTCGTCCTTCTTCTCTTTCCTCGAGAATCCCATGGTGCCGAGGATGTGCTTGGCCGTCTCGATGGCCAGCTCCGCCTGCGTCTTCATCTGGCGGATGTAGGTGAGCATCATGTTGGCGTCCGACAGCTTGTACTGTCCCATCTGCTCCATGGTCTTGGCCAGCTGCTCCGTGCTCCTGATGGTGTTCAGGTAGGACTGCGTGAGCCTGTCCAGCGTGCCCAGGTCCTGGAGGATGCTGATGGTCTTGCCGCCAACCCCGTCATCGCCGAACACCTCGTCGATGTAGCCCCTCATCGTGCTGAGCTGATCGCCCAGGTGCGCCAGCTCCCCGAGCTGGTCGAGCATGTAGTCCACCTGCTCCGCGGCATTGGTGGCCGATGCGGCGATCTGGCTGGGGTCGATGACTATCTGCTGCGCCCCCGCCGTCAGTGCGACGGCCAGCGCAGCTATCAGTGCAGACAGCCTTCTCATCGCCTGCCCTCCGTGATGGTCTCTATCGCCTCAATGGCGGTCATCGTCTGCGTCAGCTCGAGGAACCGCTTCTTCTTGCCCTTGTTGGACTCGTAGGCTATGAGCTCCTGCGGCGACACCTCGTTGGTGAACACTACCGAGTATTTGTCGGACAGGGCGATGAATACGTCCCTGATGTTGCTCTCCGTGAGGTTCATGGACATGACCATCGCCTTCTGATGCTCTGTCAGGCCGAGCAGATCGCACGTCTGGGTCAGCAGTCCCTGGTTGCCGGTGGGTTTGAGCAGGATCTTCGTGTCGGAGTTCTCCAGGATGGTGTCCTTGAGGAACTCCGAGCCGATGATGTCCGACATCTGCTGGGTGACCACTATGGCCGACGTGTTGAACTTGCGGGAGGTCTTCCAGAGTGACTTCATGAACGGAGCCATCGTCTCGTTCATGATGGCCTTCCAGGCCTCCTCGATGATCATCACCTTGAACCTCTCGGGCTCACGTCTCATCTTGGCGTTGAACGCGTTCATGATGCACAGCAGCACGAGCGAGAGGAACTGGTCCTTGGACTCGGAGATCTGCTGCATCTCGAAGACGGTGAAGCGGCTGCTGATCACGTCCACAGGGTTCCTGTCATTGAGAAGGAACGCGTACGGACCCTTGCCGGTGTATGACTCCATCGCCGTGAGCATGTCCTTGAGGTTGAACTCCCTGAGGGTGATGCTGCTGTCTCCGCAAGGGTAGCCCTCAGGACTGCTCATCCTCTTCAGGATGGATTCCCTGAAGAACATGTGCAGGTCGTCCAGGACCGGCTTCAGACTGTTCCTCCTGCAGAATGTCGTGAAGTCTGCCAGCATGGCGTCGAGGATGTTGACGCTCGAGCTGTCCCATCCGCCCTTCGGCCTCCAGAGGGTCTGTATGAACGAGGTGACGAAACCGAGGCCTTCGCTCTGCTTGTCGAGCACGCCGTTCTCGTCCACCCACGAGTCGATGTCCCAGAAGGCGTCGAAGGAGAGCTTCTTGACGGCGTCCCACTTGTAGTAGTGTCCTTCCTTGCCGCCGCTCTGGCAGTTGATCACCGAGCAGAGTCCCTCGTAGGAGTCACCGATGTCGATGATGAATACCGTCTCGCCGGCATCGTAGAGGTTACGCACGAGCGTGTTCGTGAAGAAGGACTTTCCGCTTCCGGAGGGACCCATGATGAACGCGTTGTAGTTGGTCACGCATCCGGCCTTCTCCGCGGCGTCCTGCATGTCGATGGCGATCGGGATGCCTCGCAGGCGGTCCCTGAGCCTTATCCTTCCGCCGGGGATGCCCCTCTGGAAGGTCTCGCTGATGCCCATGCACAGGCTGCTGCTCAGCTCCATCGTCATGAGGTTGTCCCTGGAGATCTCGCATGCCGCGCCCGGGAACCCCGCGTACCATATGACAGGGGTGTCGAAGGTGTTGCGGACGCTGCTCACGTTCATCCTCGCCAGTGCCGCCGTCACCTGTCCGCTGACCGCGTCCATGTCCTTCGGCTGGCTCCAGACGATGATGTTGAAGTGATACCTGACCGTTGTCAGGGAGTCCTTGTGGACTGCCGTGAGGTACTTCTCCAGCTCCTCCGCGTTGAGCCTGTTCTCGGCATCCCTGCCGGACATGCTGACCATCTTCCTGCGGCGGGAGTCCATCTCAGCGAGTGTCTCCTCCCTCGGGGTGGTCAGTATGTATGAGTTGACTATGTGCTCGCACTGGAGCAGGGGACCGACGGCTGCACCGGCCGAGGTGTGCAGCTGCGCATGCTGCGAGCTGTACTTCTCCGCCTTGATGCTCCGGCTGAGGTATCCCGGCAGGTCACGGGCCTCGCTGTAGGCGTATGACCAGATGACCTTGCCGTCCTGGATCACCCTGTCCGGATGCAGCTCGGTGTCCGTATCCATGAAGGTGTCCCTTCCCAGATGGCGGTACATGCCGATGTTCTGCATCAGGTCGTCGTCGGTGAGCCTGCGCGCCGAGACCATGCCCGAGGATGTGAAGGTGCTGATGAAGTCGTTGCCTACGGACAGCAGACGGACGGCGTTCTCCCTGGCTACCTTCCCCGAGAGGAAGTGCATCAGGAAAAGACTGCTGGAGCTGTGCGCACGCAGGGCGGACTGCTTTGACGTGAGTGTGAGATAGATGTACTGGCGGTGCACCAGATAGCCCCTGCCCTGGAAATGCCTCTGGTATTTGCCGCCCAGGTACGTGTAGCTCTTCATGCCCTTGTAGCCTCTCCTGTAATAGACGTCCTGCCTGTGGACCATCATCCACGGCGGGAGGAAGCTGATGGCCTTGCAGAGGGACTCGGGGATCTCCAGCAGGCTGCGGGCATCGCATGAGAAGATGCCCGGCAGGGTGATCTCCCATCCGATGGTGATGTCGCCTGTCTTGGAGACTATGAACCCGTCGGACACATACTGCAATGGGACGCTCTTCCAGAAGTCCCTGGACCTTATCGTCATCTCCATGGTATGGCCCTCCTGAGTATGAAGTCAGGATCCAGAGGCCTGACCTTGAGGAAGCGGGGGAACCTGCCCCTGTCGGTAAGGCGTCTGAACTGACGGGTGGAGTACCTGCCCTGTATGCTCTTGACGAGCATGTAGTCGACCACGAGTGCCGTGAATGCAAGAAGGAACCCCAGGAAGCGTCCTGCGGTCTGCATCACGAGTATCGAAAGAATGATTGCCGCCACTGCGAAGAGCAGAAAGAGCATCAGATAGCTGCCCTTGATTCCGAAGAATGACGAGTCCGCATCCAGCGCCCGCCATACCATAATCTGTTTATCCCTTTCCATAGCCGATGCCGTTAAGTGAAGAACATCCTGCAGAACTCTATGATGACGAAGGCCATGAAGATGCCGGAGCCGTTCTTGAGGAATGCGTCGGCACTCTGCTGGTCACCCCTGATATGCTTGATGGTGGTCGGGATGAGCATCACGATGGCTATGATTCCGACGATGATGCTGGCGATGTCCGAAGCGTGCACACCAAGATTCTTCAGTTGAGTCTTGAAGGTGATGGAAATGGAATTGATATCCTTGTACTGTGCGGAGGCCGTAGTGGCGAAGAAGACAGCCTGCGCAAGAAGTATTGTCGTTAAGACCGACAGTCGTTTAGTAATTTTCATATCCTGACTTAGTTGATGAATAAATGCTATTCACCCACCTTGTCAAGTGTTAGTCCTCGAAAGGATCGGCATTCTCCTCAGTATTCTTCCATGATCCCTGGTATCCCAGTTCTTCCAGATCCTTGATCATCCGTGTCCTCTTCTCCTGCGACATCTTGTTGCCCAGGAAGTCGTCCACCGGATTCTCCTCCTTCTGCAGCCATTCGCTCTCGCTCGGGTCTATGTCGATGCCCTGCGACGGGTCGGTGAACTCTCCGTCCAGGTCGACGAACTCGCAACGTCTGACGTTGACCACAGGTGTGTCGTCCTTCGGCGGATCCTCCCTGACGGGTTCGCTGCCGATGCTCTTCTTGTTCTTTCCGTACCGGTAGTAGAGGAGTATGACCACGCATGCTCCGCCTACCAGAAAGATCGCCTTCTTGATTAAGGCTAAAATCTCTGCAAATTCCATAATGTTAGTGTTTTAAAAAATCCTTACGGGTGCAAATATATAAAATAAATTTAGAAACACTTAACAAAACAATTAGAAAGAATTAACAAGAAGGATTCAAAGACTATGTCTTTGTCCCTGGTCAGGATCTGATGTACGGCGCAAGTTAGGATGCTCGATTGCAGCTTCCGTCGGTCCTTCTCTCCGAAAATGGGACACTCTTTCAGAGCATCAATTTTCCTCAGGTACCGCAGTCGTCTGCATCACACCCTGCTTTCTGCACCGTAATCAGCGATCCTGCCTTCCAGGGCAGAGACAGACTCTTGGCGAGGGTGTCGCCCGGTCAGCTGACAAGGTGAAAGTTCAACAATTAAACAGTAATAAGACATGGCACAGCAGTACTATTTCTTCAAGACAATGAAGGTCGGAGGACGACAGAGACTCAGACCCCTCCCGGGACAGACAGAACCATCAGGAAGACACATCGACGAGAGCCTTAACGTACAGGCGGACTCGAGGATGAGAGAGGACTACCCGCTGGGTACGGTCTTCTGCAGCGAGAGCCTGGAGCTCCGCTCCCTTCACTCGACTACGTTCTATTCGGCAGGAGCGATCTACCCGATAGGACTGAACCTGGGTGACTACCACTCGCAGTCGCACATGCCTTCGGCAGGCATGAACGAGGCTTATGACAGCTACAAGGCGGACCTTGAGGACAAGGCAAGACCGGTACTCTCAGGAGAGTCGACACTCTTCACCGAGAGCGGCAATGCTGCGAATCCAGGAACGCTTCTCTCGCAGATCAAGGCTGACAGGAAGATGAACGCTCCGACAATCGAAGACGAGGGATTCCATATCGCAGACAAGGACTGGTACCTCCTGGTAAGGAACATCAAGTCAAAGGTCAACACGATGATGGTCGGACCTTCAGGTACAGGTAAGACAGAGCTGGTGCTGCTCGCCTGCAGGAAGCTCGGACTCGAGTGCAACGTGTACGACATGGGTTCGATGTACGATCCGGTATCGGGACTGCTCGGAGTGCACAGACTCCAGAAGGGCGGTGAGTCGGTGTTCGACTACGCGAAGTTCACGCAGGACATCCAGAAGCCTGGAGTGATCCTCCTCGACGAGCTCTCGAGAGCACCGGTTACCACCAACAACATCCTCTTCCCGTGTCTTGACTCACGAAGGATGCTTCCGGTGGAGATGGCAGGAGGAGACGAGCTTCGTTCGATTCCGGTACATCCTGACTGCGTGTTCGTGGCGACAGCCAACGTAGGTGCGGAGTACACAGGAACGATGAGTCTTGACAGGGCACTCGTAGGAAGGTTCTTCCCTTTGGAACTTGACTACATGCCTCTGGAGTGTGAGGTGCAGGTTCTGACAAAGAGATGCGGTATCATGCCTGCGGATGCAGAGAACATAGCAAGCGTTGCCGGAACGGTACGCTCGCTCTATGGCAAGCAGGAGATATCATGCACTATATCTACACGTGAGACACTTGCGGCTGCAAGGCTGGTGGCTGACGGCTGGAGTTCGCTTGAGGCGATGGAGCTGACCTTCCTTCCGCTCTTCGAGGGAACGAGGACAGAAGGGGAGAGAGGAATGGTTGCGAAGATATTCATGACTAGATAAATTACATGCTGATGTACTTATGATTTTCTCAAAAACGAGAAAATCATAAGTTTTATCAGTAAATTTTATAAATTTGCATATAATTGGCTGAATCCTACTATGATTTGGCATGAATAATAGTTATCATATGATAAAAGAAATTACCGTACGTGACTTCTTCTCATTCAAAGGAGAACACATAATTAAACTCAATCCAAGAATCAATATTCTGTTGGGTGTCAACGGAAGTGGAAAAACCTCTTTTCTGAACGCATTCACTTTGCTATATGAAGGAATAGCAGGTACTGGACTTAATGATTTGTTTCGTCAGTGGGGTAGCTACAACTCTATCGTTAACGCCTGTGGAAAAGACAAGCCGGAATGTTTCAGTGTTGCATACCTGTTTGACGCGAAGCAGCTCAAAAAGATTGTGCCGACATCCCCTTTCCAAAATGATGTCACGTACAAGATTACAGTCTTTCCGGTTGGTGATG
>JBGVNX010000050.1:0-3133 GCA_045126075.1 Candidatus Cryptobacteroides sp. | reverse complement strand
CCGTCATCTACTGTACAGAACATCACTGTAAGCAAGGTCTACAATGCGGAGACTTATGCAGACTACAGTGGCGCCCATATCGATATCGTCACAAAGGTCAATATTCCCGAAGACTTTCTAGAGATAAGCCTCAATACAGGTGGATCTGTCAATACAATTTTCAGAAACAGATACCAGATGGACAGGGGAGTGTCTCTCTTCAGGACATCCAGGCTTGAATCGCAGGTTCTTGATATGCCTCTTGTCGACTTCGACGAATACGTGAAGTCAAATGATATCTTCAAGTCCTCATTTGCAGTAAGTCAGAAGACGGCGCTTCCATCAATCGGCGGAACCGTAAGCATGGGAAAGAACTTCAATGTAGGCGGCCAGACGCTGAGCATCCTTATGTCAGCAAACCTCAGCAATGACTATCAGAAGGTATCAGAGGCATTTCAAAAGACTTTGGAAGCGACCGGCAATGTCCAGAGCAACTTCGCCTACGACAGTTACGATCAGGCGTTGAAGGCATCGGCTTTAGGATATGTCGGATATACGCTCAGAGAGTCTGACAGAATCGGCTATACATTCTTCTATGCACGTAATGCAAATGATACTTATCAGCTTCGTAATGGAGAAGATGCGGAAGGCCATCTTCTGACAGGAAGCAATAACGTGACTCATGTATATTCGCTTCAGAATCATCAGTTGAACGGACTTCACTTCCTGCTTGACTCCAGGATGGAGATGGATTGGGCTGCATCATACGGAAAGACAGGTAGTTACGAACCTGACAGAAGGCAGGTCATGTACATCCATGAGGAGGGAACGCTGAAGCTCTTCAAACTGAACAGGCAGGAGACCATGCGATATTTCGGAAGTCTTGATGAGGATGAATGGAACGCAGACCTCGGGTTGAAATGGAAATGGGGTGACAGCAACTCTTTCAAGGCTGGCGTAAGCTACAAGGACAAGGGAAGAGAGTATATGGGAACCCGTTTCTATTATAACCTCAATCGTCATGATCCGGAAATAACGGATGTCTTTGATACAGACTCATTCCTGAATCAGGGTAATGTGGCTGGCGGCAATATAGTGATAGAACGCAAGAAGCAGCCGAAGGACAGTTACCGTGCAGGTACCGATATCATCGCAGGATATATGACCGCGGACCTCTATCCGACAGAGAATCTTCTCATTAATCTGGGACTCAGATATGAATATGCCCGGCAGTGGGTCAGATACGCTTCAGACGGTGGCGACTGGTTCGGCAGGAAGAGTGCGATTGAGCATGGAGACCTTTTCCCGGCATTGAATATTAAATACACCTTCAACGATACCCATATCCTGCGCTTTTCCGCATCACGGACAATCACAAGACCATCATTCATAGAAATGGCTCCGTTCCTGTATCAGGAATCCTACGGGTCTGCACAGATAAGGGGTAACGAGGATCTGAATAACGCATACAACTATAATCTGGATCTCAGATACGAACTCTTCGGATCCGACAGTGACATGCTCAGCGTTACAGGCTACTTCAAATATCTTGAGAGCCCGATCGAGAGGATCCAGGCACTGAACGGAGGCGCTACGCTGCACTCATTCCGAAATGCGGATAACGGTTTTGCTGCAGGTCTGGAAGTGGAATTCCGCAAGAGGATCGCCAAGGATCTTAATGTCGGAGCGAATGCAAGCTGCATGTATACCAATGTGAAGCTTCCGGAAGGAGGAGCATACACTAACAAGGAACGTTCACTTCAGGGAGCATCTCCAGTCCTGATCAATGCAGACATCACATGGTCTCCGAGATTCGGTGATGAGAAGGCCTTGAACATGGTCTTGCTCTACAACATGCAAGGCAGCAGGATACACGCGGTGGGCGTGTCGCAGTTGGGAGACATCAGGCAGGACGCGGTTCATACTCTCAACTTCAATGCAAGCTACCAGTTCAACAGGCACTGGTCTGTAAAGCTGCAGGCAAGCGACCTCTTGGGACAGGATATAGTCTTCAGGCAGGAGGTTCCGCTGACAGGACAGACTGTAGAAGTCGAGCGACACAGATACGGCCAATGCCTTGAGATAGGAGTTACATTCAAACTATAGAAGAAAACATTACAACAACCATTTTAAATCAACATTTTATGAAAAAGAATTATTTCAAATTCAGTTCATTGGCTTTGATAGCCGGAATGTGTGTAATCGCATCATGCGACAACGATGATGATCCGATCGTAAATCCGGATGACAGTTCAACACTGCACGGAGCTGTCACTTCCGACCTGACACTTGAGTCCGGAAAGACTTATACTTTGGATGGGGAGCTGATCGTGAAGGCAGGAGCTACCCTGAATATTGAAGAAGGAGTGACAGTTGTAAGCCTGTATGATGACAAGGTTGACTACATTCTTGTCGAGCAGGGAGCAAAGATCAATGCGGAAGGAACAGCATCCTCACCGATTGTCATGACGTCTCAGAAGGAAGAGCCGGGTGCATGGGGCGGTATCCATATCTGCGGATTTGCACGCACCAATGCGGAAGGCGGCAAGGGCAGTTCGGAGATTGGTGGAGCTACCTATGGCGGAGATAAGGATGACGACAACAGCGGAGTCCTGAAATTTGTACGTGTGGAATACACCGGATATGCCTTTGATGAGGAGCATGAGGCTAACGGCATCACCTTCTATGGTGTAGGAAGCGGTACGACAGTAGAGAACTGCGAGGCATATCATGGTTCGGATGACGGATTCGAGTTCTTCGGCGGCTGTGTCAATGTAAAGAATATGGTAGCGGTCAACTGCTCGGACGACTCCTTTGACTGGACTGAAGGCTGGAACGGAAGGGGAGAGAATCTGGTAGCTTTCCAGGCGCCTGAATCAGTCCTCGGTTATGACTGCGACTGCCTTGTTGAGGCAGACAACAACGAGAATAACTTTGCGGCAACCCCTGTGTCGCATCCTGTACTGAGCAACCTCATTCTTGTAGGAAATGGTGCAGGCAAGCAGGGCATCCGTCTGCGTAGAGGAACCCAGGTGGAGATAACATCAGCCAAAGTGACAGGCAAGGGCAAGCCTCTGGCTGTAGAGAGTGCGGAAACTGAAAATGCCCTTCTCGAGAAGGTATCCAGACTCAGTGGAGTGGCAATCTCAGGAAC
>JBGVNX010000049.1:0-4661 GCA_045126075.1 Candidatus Cryptobacteroides sp. | reverse complement strand
CGTCGAGGGCGTGGTTGGGGAAAACGCGACCGTGATGTCATGGAGAGGAACCGCCGGAGGCCTTCAGGCCGCACGAATGGGCCACGACGTGATCATGACTCCGAACACATTCTACTATCTTGATTATTATCAGTCACTTGACAAGGAGAATGAACCGCTAGCTATCGGAGGCTACCTCCCTGTTGAGAAATGCTATTCGTACGAGCCGACCGTTGAAGGCATGACAGAAGAGGAGAAGGCGCATATCCTCGGAGTACAGGCCAACCTCTGGACAGAGTATATAGCTACCCCTGACCACCTCCATTACATGCTTCTCCCGCGTCTTGCTGCACTCGCAGAGGTTCAGTGGTGCCAGCCTGAGGTCAAGAGCTGGGAGAGATTCCTCGACAGCGCTGACGAGTTCTGCGGCATCTATGAGGTAATGGGATACAGATATGGCAAGCATCTTTTCGACGCAAGAGGAGTACTCGATGTCGATAGGAAGAACGGAGGTGTGGAGGTAACCCTCGAATCTCAGGGCCAGACCCCTATCCGCTACACCCTGGACGGCAGCGAACCGACTGCAGACTCACCTCTTTATACAGAGCCTATAAAGATCACTGAGAGCTGCACCCTCAAGGCAAGAAGCCAAAGAGGTGAGATGTCAGGAAAGACATATGAGAAGACATTCACAGCCCATAAAGCTATGGGACGACCTGTAGAGGTCATCACAGAGACACACCCGAACTACACATTCAACTGCCCGGACCTTCTTGCAGACGGCGTTGTCGGCGAGGGCCCTTACAACAGCGGTGATTTTGCAGGATGGTACAATGTAGACTTTGAGGCTGTCGTAGACATGGGTGGAGCTGCATATTCTGAAGTAACCCTCTGTGCCATCGTATTCAAGTATGATTGGATCATGAACCCGACAAGCCTCACAGTCCTTACTTCAGAGGACGGAGAGACTTTCACAGAGGCCGCACACATGGACATCGAGTGCGTAGGACAGATGGATGATGCGAACGGCTGCCAGAACTACACCTTGACTTTCAACGAGACATCAGCAAAATATCTGAAGGTTGTAGCCGGATGCTGCACATCACTACCTGAATGGCATCCGGGAGCAGGACACCCCGGCTTCCTCTTCGTTGACGAGATTGTCGTGAAATAACCTATCAAACTATATGATTAAACGGTGTGACATAGAATCTTCATGTCACACCGTTTTTCATAACACGCTATATTTCAATTGATTAGTTAAGTATCCTGCCGTCCGCGCCATGCAGGACACATGCATATACCACTGATTATCAAACTGTTAGATGATCACGGTATTCAGATTACTTTCTGATAATGATCCAAGACACGGCAATGTAACCGAGAATCAGGGCGGTGTGGACACCGAGTTTGGCAACCACCAGCCCGGTTGGAGACTGACCGAGGAGTACATCTGCGAAGACATGGGCATCTATCAGGAGAGATGCCCCATAGACAGCACCCATCGTAAGGATTATGGCTGCAAGTCTGCCCCATCTGTATGGTATGGGATAGTATTTCGCACCAAGAACTGCACTGATTGTGAACATTACCACATAGCTTGCAAGGTGGCCATATGCAGCAGCCCAATATGAATACTTCGGCATGAAGAGCACTATCACAAGAGCTGTCACCGCAAGTCCCGACAATGTGATCCATATCGCCATATTCGTCTTGCCTGAGAGCTTATACCACATGGATACGTTGAACAGCATACCGAGCAGCATGTATGACAGAAGCATTACCGGAACTACCCCGACTGCTGAACGGAACTGCGGGCCGAGTATCAAAGCTATTATGTCAATATAAAGGATGACTCCAAGGAAGACCAGACCGCAGAAGGCTGTAAAATACTCCTGAACAGATGCGTATAGCTTGTTTGAATCCTTTTCAGCTGCTCTGCGGAAAAAGAATGGCTCTGCAGCATAACGGAACATCTGGATGAACAGGTTCATGATTACTGCCAGCTTTACAGCCGCCTGATATAGTCCGAGACTTGAACGCCATGCTTCTGCGTTTGTATCGAAATATCTGAACAATATCCTGTCAAGGAAATCATTGACTATACCAGGCAGAGCCGCCACCATCAGAGGGAGCGAATAGGCCAGCATCTGCCTGAGAAGTTTCGCGTCAAGCTTGAAGCTGAGCTTGAGGAAATCCGGAATGAACAGGATTGCGCAAGCCACACAGCTGATGAGAATAGCAAATATCACATAGCTGAAGTCCGGAGTTGCCGGTATGAAGTGCAGCAGCCAGCGTGCAGAATCCACATGATGCGGAAACCAGATGAACAGAACCAGATTGGCCACTGTTTCAGTGATGATTTTCACAGTCTTGAAAATGGCAAACTTGAAGGCCTTGCTCTCCTGCCTCAGTTTGGCGAACATGATTGCTGTAATCGAATCAAGAGCAAGGATTCCACCTATGTACCTGATACAGGAGCTATATCCGTCATAACCAAGCGCCGAAGATATAGGACCGGCAAAAGCCAGCATGAGGGCAAGGAAGGTCGCGCTGACGCAGAATACTGTAACAAATGCATTTGAGTAGACTTTACGAGGATCTACTCCTTCCTTGTTGGCGAACCTGAAGCATCCTGTCTCAAGACCAAGAACAAGGACAACCTGAAGAACTGCAATATAGGCCATGAATTCAGTCACGACGCCGTAGCTCTCCGGACTGAGCAGTCTGGTATATATCGGTACGAAAAGGAAGTTTATGATGCGGGCCAGGATGGTACTGAGACCATAGATCATTGTCTGTCCGGCCAATTGTTTCAAGGGATTTGCCATAATGAGTGCAAAATTAGTTATTTTTGCACTCATTAAAATATAAGACTGATGAAAAGAATAATTTTGATAACAGCAGTTCTGGCCACAATGGCTTCTGCAACTATTTCATGCGGATCATTCGGGGGAAAGAAGAAGGCTTCGGAAACAGAACTGGATGACAGCACAAAAACAGCAATGGAAATGGAAAGAATGAGAAAGGAAGAGCCTGAGTTCATTATGGAAACGACTCACGGCACCATGAAGATCAAGCTTTACAGCAAGACGCCTCTGCACAGAGAGAATTTCACAAATCTCGTAGCAGAGAACTATTATGACGGCATACGCTTTCATAGAGTGATCGAAGGGTTCATGATCCAGACAGGAGACCCGCTTTCGCGTGATACATCCATGATCAACAGCTGGGGTACAGGCGGACCAGACAAGACCGTACCAGCAGAGTTCATCGCAGAGTACGGTCATAAGAAGGGTGCTATTGCAGCTGCACGTAAGGGCGACATGGCAAATCCTAAGAAGGCATCATCGGGATCACAGTTCTACATTGTACACGATCCTAACACATGCATACATCTTGACGGACAGTACACTGTATTTGGAGAGGTAACTGAAGGACTTGAGGTCATCGATGCAATCGCAACTGTAGCTACAGACAGATACGACAGACCATACGAGGACGTAATGATCCTTAGCATCAAGAAGGTGGATCACGAGGAGCCTGCTGCACCAGCAGACACTACTGTGGTAGCGGTTGTAGAAGTTGAAGAGGTAAAGGACAGCACAGAGACAAAGTAACATGACTGAGCTCAAAGGAAAATTCAGTACGATATTCTTCGATGCAGATGACACGCTCTGGCAGAACGAGCAGTATTTCCGTAATGCCGAAGTCAAGTTCATAGAGTTGTTGAAGGACTACACCGGCCCGGAAGGAGTGCAGCAGATGCTCTGGCAGAAGCAGGAGGAGAACATTCCCCTCTTCGGATACGGTTCAAAGACTTATCTGATCGGTATGACCGACGCAGCTATGGACCTCTGTGGAGGCCAGCTTCCCGATAACATTTACTACGGCATCAAGAGAATCATCACTGATCTCGCCTTCCATGAACTCGAGATCATCGAGGGAGTGGAAGAGACATTGGAAGCCCTCCAGGGACGCTACACTATGATTGTAGCCACGAAAGGCGACCTCACAGAACAGCTTGGCAAATACAGGACATCCGGACTGGCAAAGTATTTTCATCACTGCGAGGTGATGGAGAACAAGGACGAGAAGAACTATCTCGAACTTGCAGCCAAACACGGACTCGCCCCAGAAGAAATCCTGATGATCGGAAACTCTGTCAAATCAGACATCGCACCAGTAGTGAACATCGGAGGCACTGCAATCCACACCCCTCACGAAATCACCTGGGTGCACGAAATGATGGACATGCCGGAGTCCGAAAGGATCATTGAGGTGAAAAACATCAAGGAAATATTGAATTACCTATAATAACCTGTCATTCCTGGCCAATTTTTCTGTCATTTCGAGCGAAGTCGAGAAATCTTTGGCACGGTATTCGCAAATACTCTTAACCGAATAGTTTTTTCATAGGTTAAGTTTTAGGTTAGAATTGCCGGCGGCCTCCCGATGTGATATCGAGAGGCCGCTATCTTTTGCTGAATATCAACGAGTTATATTTATCATAAAGGGGACGACTGAAAAGCTTTTTTCATTCCCCTCAATCGTCCCCTAAGCCAAAAGCGTGCAGAGCATCTTACGATGCCGTCCCTGTCAGACTACTTGCGTACCCCAATACGCCTATAGTAAGTTGAGACTTTCTCGGTCTTCCCGAAGCGAACCCGCGTGTACGACTT
>JBGVNX010000048.1:0-30385 GCA_045126075.1 Candidatus Cryptobacteroides sp. | reverse complement strand
GAAAATGTCTAATACCCTTTGAAGGGAACACCTAGAAGGGACCGTAGTTCACATTATTCAGACCTATGTCAAAGGTACAATAAAAGAGCACCATAACTCCATATTGGAATTATGGTGCAAATCTAAAAGAGGGGACCCACGAAGTGGGGAGGACCGGTGGAATCAACGGGGCTTTCCGTTATATCAAGATTACATTCTATCCATCTCGCGGCGGAGATCCTTCTCCTTGATTGATGCACGCTTGTCGTACTCTTTCTTACCGCGCGCCAAAGCGATCAGCAGCTTTGCATATCCATTGTCGGCAATGTAGAGCTTTACACCCACGATGGTCAGACCCTTTTCCTTGACCGCACGCTGCAGTTTCGTCAACTCCTTGCTGGTCAGCAGCAATTTACGCTCACGACGCGGATCGTGCTTTCCCCAGCTGCCCCACCAGTACTCGGCCACATGCATATTCTTTACATACAGCTCATTGTTATTGAAATAGCAATACGCATCCACCAGTGAGGCCTTGCCTGCTCTGATGGACTTTATTTCGGTACCGGTAAGCACAATACCCGCCTGGAAGGTCTCGATGAACTCATAGTCAAACGAAGCCCTCCTGTTCTTTATCTCTACGCTGCTCTTTGCTTTCGGCATAATTTCTATCTGTTAATCATCGTCTCCGAAAAATACCCACATTTTTCTGCGACATCACATATTTTCTACTAAAATGCGGCCATTTTGCCAATCGTCTCCGAAAAATACACTGATTTTTTGAAGACAATCATTTTTTAATCCAAGGATTGCAAAGATACTGCTTTTTCGTAAAATGTTGACTCTCGTCACAAAATACTATATTTGCATGCTGAATTCATGACAAGATGGCAAAGAAATCTTTCACCCCTATACCTCCTATGGCAGAACTTCCTCCTGCAGAGGAAATCAATGTCAGGGAAGTCCTTGACAAATACCTCTCCGGTGAGATAGACCTCATATGCGTTCTGGGCCCTACTGCCTCAGGAAAGACCCGCTATGCAGTACAGCTCTCCCGTCAGATCAATCAGTTGGTTGGTCGACCGGTAGCTGAAATCATCTCTGCAGACTCAAGACAGGTATACAGGGGCATGGACATAGGTACAGGTAAGGACCTCAACGAGTATGAGGAGATTCCATATCACCTCATGGACATCGTAGATGCCGGTACCAAGTACAACATCTTCGAGTACCAGAGGGACTTCGAGAAAGCGTACAAGGACATCGTGGACCGAGGATGTATCCCGATTCTTTGCGGCGGAAGCGGACTGTACATCGAAGCGGCAACATGTGGATACTCTTTGCCAGAAGTACCGCCTGACCCGGAACTTCGAGCTGAACTTGAGAAAAAGTCGAACGAGGAGCTCATAGCACAGCTTGCATCACTCAAACCTCTGCACAACAACACAGATTACGACACCCGCAAGCGTCTCATCCGCGCCCTAGAGATCGCGATCTACGAATCTGAACACCCGGTAAATCGCTCCAGCTACCTTCCAAAGAACACCTACTACATCGGAACTCTGGTGTCACGCGAAGTGCGCAATGCCAAAATCGATGCACGCCTGGATGCAAGGCTGGAAGAAGGCATGGTCGACGAAATCTGTGGCCTGATCGACGGCACGCATCCGGCTTTGGCACCGGACCATACTCCAATCCCATCAGAAGACCTCATCTACTATGGTCTCGAGTACAAATTCGTTACGCTTTATCTGATCGGCGAACTCACACTCGAGCAGATGCGCACGCAGCTCGCCACTGCAATCCACCAGTTCGCAAAGCGACAGATGACCTGGTTCCGCGGAATGGAACGCAAAGGCATCACCATCCATTGGACAGCAATATAGCATCTAAAAAGAGCAGCAGACAAAACACTGATAAACAGCCAATTACAATAAACTCCGTGCCGCCAAAAGGGAGCACGGAGTTTATGGTATTATGTTGATTATCACTTAGATATGCAACACGGGAGTGGGAAGAGGTATTATCCTTCTGGATAGAACTTCGAGGCGACCGGCAGGCCGGATGGGATGACGAAATGGTGCCCTTCATCTTTCCAGAGGTCTTCTGCCCATTCCGGTGAGATATAATCACCTTCGTGGTCTGCAAGGAAGGCCAGATATGTAATCGGGAATCCCTGTGCCAGATACTGTGACTCATAGAAGGTCTGAACCTCAAACAATGCATCCACTGCACTACGGCCAGATACCGAAGAAAGCTCGCTTGCATAAAGCTGTTCCCTATCCTCACCATAAATATCAGTACCATATGCCAGAATCTTAAGATCATTCTGACGAGCCATAGCTATGGAGTACTCATGAAGATAACGGCTGTCTGTCTTCAAGTGGACAATGCCGCCAGGCTTCAGGAAGTTGCGATAGCGTGACATGAAAAGCGGAGCTGTCAGGCGCTTCTTCTCACGACCGATCTGTGGATCTGCAAATGTAATCCAGATCTCAGACACCTCACCTGGAGCAAAGAGAGACTCAATGAACTCAATGCGGGTACGCAGGAAACCGACATTCTTAAGTCCGTGTTCCTCAGCATACTTGGCACCCTTCCAAAGACGGGCTCCCTTGATGTCAACACCGATGTAGTTGCATGAAGGGTTACGCTCAGCTAGGTCTATGGTATAATCTCCCTTGCCACAACCCAACTCAAGAACAATCGGGTTGTCATTGCCGAAGAAATCACGTCCCCAGCAGCCCTTCAGAGGATAGTCACAATTCAACACTTCTGAAGTTGCTGGCTGGATCAGACACTTGAAGGTCTCGTTTTCCTGGAATTTTCTCAGTTTATCTTTTCCCATTTTTTATCAGTTTTACAGATCCTTCGACTTCGCTCAGGATGACAAAGTGGAGAGCTCCGGATGACAAAGTGGAGAGCTCAGGATGACAGACTACTCTGTCTTTGGCTCCTTCTTAGGACGGTCGCCACCTCTGTGAGGTCTGTGGCCACGTCCACCTCTATTGCCTCCACGCTTTCCTTCCTCAGGCTTAGGTGCCTCAGTCGGAGCATCATTCTTCGGAGCATCCTGGCCCTCTGCCTTCGGAGCACTCTTCTGTGACGGCTTCTTCTTTTTCTTCTTGCGCTTGCGTGCTTCGTCGAACCTGTTGATAGCATCGTCACCTACTGCTGTCACGAACTCAGGCGCAGCCTGAACATCATCGTTCTTCAACGATGCAGGCTTCTCTCCCCTGCGGTTCATCTTGATGATGTCCCATACATCCTCAGCATAAAGAGGATACAGGTTGGCAAGAGATGACTGATCATATGAGAAGTACATGATCTCGCGAAGGATATCTGTCTTCATGAGGTATGCAAGGCCATCCTCAAACTCGAGCGGTTCATAAACCTTCGGTATACGTGTCTGGGCATCCATATAGACTGCAGTCTCATAGTTAAGACAGCACTTCAGCTTACCGCACTGTCCTGCCAGCTTCTGAGGATTCAAAGAAAGGTCCTGGCAACGAGCAGCAGAAGTTGTAATCGACTGGAAACCAGATATATAGTTCGAACAGCAAAGCTCACGTCCACAGACACCAAGTCCTCCGATGAGTCCGGCCTCCTGACGTGCACCGATCTGCTTCATCTCGATTCTGATACGGAATTCCTCAGCGAAAACCTTGATCAGCTGACGGAAGTCAACACGGCCGTCGGCGATGTAATAGAAGATCGCCTTGGTACCATCACCCTGGAACTCCACATCACCGATCTTCATCTCAAGTCCAAGCTCAGCAGCTATCTGACGGGAACGGATCATGGTTTCATGCTCACGGGCGATCGCATCCTGCCATCTTTCAATATCAAAAAGCTTAGCCTTGCGGTATATCTTCTTGAACTCGTATGTCTCAGGATTTATCCTCTTGCACTTCATCTGGCGGGCCACAATAGCACCTTCCAGTGTCACGATTCCGAGGTCATGTCCATTGGCCGCCTCCACGATAACCATGTCTCCTGTCTTGATGCTCTGACCGGATGCATTGAAATATATGCCTTTACGTGTATTCTTGAAACGTACCTCAAAGTAATCCTTGTACTGTTCCTGACTTACACCTGACAGCCAGTCATACACCTCAAGCTTACAGCATCCCTGACGATAGTTGCAGTCGAGCTCGCCGTTCTCGTTACGCTCGACAGTACATCCCCTGGAACAATCGTATTTCTTATGTTCGTTAATGTTGCTCATAGTTTCATATGTTCATAAACATGCGATTGACAAGGTCGCAGAACAGAATCTTGGAATTGACATTCCTGTCAATCATCATCACGACCCTCTCAATGTTCGCAATTGCCTTCACGCAGAATCCCTTAGGACACTTCTGAGCCATTTCCTCGTAGAAACCCTGCTCATGTCCGGGAATATCCGCAATCTGCGGAAGCTTCTGCTGAAGCATGAATATCTTTCTTATGCAGTCGCCTGCAAAGTTACAAAAAGCTTTCTGTTTTTCACGTGACTCCAGCGAGGCCATGGTTTCGCCACACTCGAGAGCCGTCATCAGATCATGAACAGTCACAGCCTTCATAAGGTCTGCAAACAGGTCCATGAACGTATTATATTCATCATTTTCCACCTGTGGCTTCAAAGCCTCTACCTTCTCCTTCTCTTCCTTGGTCAAAGGCATGACCCTTATGCTCTGACAACGTGAGAAGATAGTCTGGAGCACCTTCTCCGGTGCATGAGTGATGAACAGGAAAATCGTCTTCTGCGGAGGTTCCTCCACCATCTTGAGCAACCTGTTGGCAGTCTCCTGATTCATCTTTTCCGGCAGGTAGAATATCACTGCCTTATATCCGTCATATACAGACGATAGAGACAATTTGCTGATTATCGATTTTGCCTCGGCAACAGCAATCAGACCGTTTTTGCTCTCGATTCCTATCGCTTTCTGTAGATCAGCCTCCTTGAAGTACGGATCAGCCAGAACAAGTTCACGCCAATACTTGACGTATGACTCGGAAGTCGGCTTGTCATCTGAGGTCTTCGGTCCCTTGTTCACCGGAAACACAAAATGTACGTCCGGGTGGATGAGCTTGGACATCTGTCGACACGAAGGACACTCGCCGCAAGAGTCTCCAGCAACAGGATTTGCACAGTTAAGGTACTGAACATAAGCCAGGGCCAACGGAATAGCTCCGCAGCCTTCATTTTCATACAGAAGCATGGCATGGGCTACCCTACCGCTATCTGCCATGGACACCATAGCCTCCGCCACAGTGCGGTTTCCTTTTATATCTGAAAATTTCATTATTTCCTTTAACAGATCCTTCGCTGACGCTCAGGATGACAGGTGTTATTTTTCTCTGTTAGCAGTATAGCGTGCAAGCTTGACCAGAAGTTCCTTCTCATATGACTCCGGAAGAACGCCCAGAGCTTCAACTGCCTGATTTACATAGAAATCCAGACGCTTAGAAGCGTATTCCATTCCTCCATTGGCTTTCACGAAATCCACAATCTCGTCCCTATGTTCAGGATGTCCCACGATATCCTTCACAAGAGCGCGCACCCTCTTATCCTCCTCCGCTCCGGCATTGACCAAAGCACCCAGAAGCGGCATTGTGATCTTCTGCTCAAGAATATCCACTCCCAAAGGCTTGCCTACAGATTCGGTTCCGGCATAATCAAGCAGGTCATCCTTGATCTGAAAGGCCAGTCCGAGGGCTACCGAATACGCCCTCATGGCCTCAACCATCTCTTCTGATGCATTTACGGACAATGCAGCAGAGACACATGAAGCCTCGAAAAGCGACGCGGTCTTACTGTAAATTATGCGCAGATAGTCATCCTCTACTGTATCACCGCTCTGCGCTTTCTGCAACTGAAGCAATTCTCCCTCGGCAAGATCACTCAATGTCTTTGAGAATATCCTTATGACCAATGCATCTGACTCTGCAGAAGAAAGAATCTGATCCATAGCCTTCACCAGCCAATAGTCTCCAAGGAGAACTGACACGGTAGGACCCATCAGCGATCTGATGGTAGGCACCCCCCTTCGCTGGTCACTGTCATCTGCCACATCATCATGCAGCAAAGTCGCATTGTGCATCAGCTCGGCAGCGGCAGCATATCTGATTGTCGCCTCAGACACGGCATTATCCAGCGAGCATGCACGGGCAGCAACAAGCGCCAGCATAGGGCGCAACTGCTTGCCTGCATGCGACAATATCGACCTGTTGGTCATATTCAGCAAGTCAATATCACTCTCGAGAGACCCGCCTATGCAATCCTGGACAGCAGTCCAGTCTTTTCCTAAATATTCCTTGATTCCAGCTATATCCATAATTAATCTTCAAGCATATCCAGCAGTTGCTCTGAAGTCTTGGCAAACCTGATCATCTCCATTGTCTCCTTAGACAACATGCCTGTCTGGACATAATGTTCCAGAAGTTGTTTCAACGGCTGATAAAAGTCCTCATGATCAAGCACACATATCTTTCCGAAATACTGCTTCAGGTGTATAAGGGCGAATGTCTCAATCAGTTCGTCCAAAGTGCCGATTCCGCCTGGAAGCGCCACAACTGCACATGTATCCTTGCGAAGAAGAGTCTTTCGTTCAGCCATTGTATCAGTCCATACGACCTCTGTAAGATCCGGATACACATATTGCTTCATGAAACGTGGTATCACACCAAGATGATATCCTCCACAGGTATGAAGCTCGTCCGAAATCTCACCCATGGTTCCCTTTATAGTACCACCTGTGACAATACCATAACCTCGTGATGACGCCTTGCGGACAAAATCACGGGCAACAGCATTATACTTTCTGTCAATATTGAAACTGGCAGAACAGAAAACCGCTATCTTCTTCATCCTTTATCCGATTAAAACAACAGTGCCAGAGACAGAGTCACTCCGCCAAAATTCTTACCATTCAGAGCAGAATCCTTGACATTACCTACGATCTCCTCCAAAGCCGGAACATTTCCCTGAGCATCAAAGAGATATCCGAAATTCCAGTTGTACCTGCACACAACCTGGAACTTCCACACCTCAAGTCCTCCACCAAGCCCCAATCCATACTCTACACGGTTTACTCCTTCCCACTTGTTCTGAATCTTCTGTACCGGATTACCGCGCTGAGCCACTGATGTTCCAATTGCTTCGTTGTTCAAGGCATAACCGACAAAAGGAGAAACATCCAGGAACGGACGGAACAGAAGAAGGTCAGGACCCCACTGGAACGAAACAGGGAGCTCCACATATCCCATCTTGTAATTGAAGGATGTGATATCTGCCACCGCCTCTTCCACAAGAGAACTCTTCATATGATACTGAAGAGATGGCTGGATGGCAAATCCAAACGGAAGGTGGAACTTATATGTCACTCCGGCATGGTATCCGGTAGAAAGATCACGACTTACCTCCTTGAGTCCTGTAAAGCTCGCTCCACCGACAACGCCGAAATTTCCAGCCTTTAAAGTAGTTGAACCCCAAAAAGTCATCACGCAAAGCGCGATGACTGCAAAAATCTTCTTCATATTCCGAATTTACAAAAGAGCGCTGATCTTAGCTGCAAGAACATCCTTTGTTGCAGCTCCGACATGTCTGTCAACTACCTCACCACCCTTGAAGAAAAGGAGTGTAGGAATGCTTCTGATGCCATATTCCATAGGAGCATCGTCGCACTCATCGACATTACACTTGCAAACGAGCACCTTGCCTTCAAACTCAACGGCGAGTTCGTCAACGATAGGAGCGATTGCCTTACATGGTCCACACCATGTTGCCCAGAAATCCACCACTACAGGGATTTCACTATTAAGTACTTCCGCGAAATTCGCGTCATTAACTGCTTTAGCCATAGTATTAAAAATTAATCCAGTCGCAAATATAACATTTGCGACTGGATTTAGCAATAATGAGACCTTTATGGGTCTATTAATAATACTTTTCTACGTTCCACACGAATGCTCTGATACCAAGATCCGGAGTTTCCTCATCCATGGCCTTGAGCTGGGCCAGAATCTCGTCAACCTTTTCATCCGGAACGAAAGTAAGCATAGCATTGTTCATTGTAGGCCATGCATGGTTGCCAAGGTGCGGCTCGCCAGAAAAGCCACCGCGTCCGGCGATATCCTGCCACATGGTGAAACCTCTTACGCCGATCTTCTCGATCGCGTCAGCGATTTCCATGTTATATGCCTGGTCGTAAGCTATAAATATACCTTTCATATTTTCTATCTAGTTTTAAAGATTTCTCGACTCGGCCTGAAGGCCTCGCTCGAAATGACAGTCAATTATGCCTTAGCGGCTTTACGGGCGGCACGGCGTTCCTGCCATGATGCCATTGAAGCATATACGGTTGGAATGATCACCAGAGTCACCAGAGTCGAGATCGAAAGACCCCATGCCACTACCATACCGAGTGAGCGCCACATTTCCGAACCCTCTCCCTGTCCGATGGCCATTGGAACCATACCGAGCACTGTTGTGAGTGTCGTCATGAGGATAGGACGAAGACGCGACTTGGCTGCAATCACTGACGCCTCTGCCACACTCTTGCCACGCTCACGCATGAGGATGGTGTAGTCGATGAGCACGATACCGTTCTTCACCACAATACCCATCAGGATGAGGATACCGATCATACCCATGGTTCCGAGCGGCGTACCTGTCACCCAGAGTCCCATGAACACTCCCACGAATGCGAACGGAATCGAGAACATGATCACGAACGGGCTCATGAACGACTCGAACTGTGAAGCCATCACGATGTACACCAGGATGATGATCATCGCAAGGAGCATGATCAGGTCGCCGAACATATCCTTCTGGTCTTCATATGAACCACCGATCTCCACAGAAAGTTCTGAAGGAATTTCGGTATCAGCGAGCACAGCATCTGTTGCAGCTACAGCGTCAGAAAGGGCAACACCATTTGCAACCACACCGGACACAGTGATCAGACGTTCACGGTTCTTTCTCTGGATAGAAGGAGGGGTAAGAGTCTCGACTACTGTTCCGAGATCCTTGATCCTGACACTCTGTCCTCTGCTGTTATATATAAGAATGTTCTCGATATCCTCGATGCTTGTACGGAACTCCGGAGCGTAACGCACACGGATGTCGTACTCGTCACCGTCCTCGCGGTAGAACGACATTGTAGATCCGTTCATCGCCGCGCTGAGGAATGATGCTGCAGTCGTACTGTTCAGTCCGTTTACTGCGAGTTTCTCGCGGTCGAAATCCACCTGATACTCAGGAGTATACTCGTCACGGCTGAGGAGCACCTGGGCAAATTCCTTACCCTGCAGGAGCTTAGCCTGGATTTCTTTAGCAACGCGGTCAGTGGTCTCGAAGTCATATCCATAGATCTCAATGTCTACAGTAGAGGCACCACCCATTCCTCCGCCACCTTCAGTGACCTTGATCTTCTTGAACTCAGGGTAGTCGGCGAGGATGCCACGGACCACATCCGCGATTTCAGCTGTCGAGCGGACACGGTCCTCCATACTTCCCACATTGATATTGTAAGAAACGACATGGGTACCGTTATTCTGCATTGAAGCGAAAGCGTTATCAGTATCCGCCTGTCCGAGAGCAAATGAGCAGTTCACTATCTCCGGAATAGCTGACACGAACTTGCCATGAATCTCATGAGCGAGAGATCTTGTCACGCTCTGACCGGTACCTGCAGGAAGTTCAAGCTGAATGGTGATACGTCCGTCATCCGACTTAGGCATGAACTCGGTCTTCACGTTAGGGGCGATGAATCCAAGTGTGGCAACGAAAATAACGATAGAAGTTATCACTACAATTGTCCTGTGGCCGATGCACCAGTTGATGAGCTTTCCGTAACCGCGTGATATGAGGTCTATGAACTTGTTGAAATTTCCGAAGATAAGATCGTGGAGCTTTCCATGCTTAGGCTTGAAGCGCAGGAACTGCGAGCAGAGCATAGGGATGAGCGTAAGCGCACCGATTGTAGACACGATCATGATGATCGATGTGATCCAACCCAACTGCTTGAACATCAGACCGGCCATACCCTTGATCATTGTCAACGGAAGGAATACGGCCAGCATTGTCAAGGTCGAAGCAATAACCGAGATACCCACCTCCTGGGTTGCATGTACAGCTGCCTCCTTCGGCTTTGCACCTCTCTCCAGGTGGGTCGAGATGTTCTCCAATACCACAATGGCGTCGTCCACGACCATACCGATGGCAATAGAAAGCGAAGACATCGACACAATGTTGAGGGTGTTTCCTGTAGCCCAGAGATACATCAGGGATGCAAGGAGGGAAACAGGAATCGAAAGCACGATGATGAATGTGGCGCGCCATCTTCCGAGGAAGAGGTAAACCACGAGCATCACGATGAGGAAGGTCACTATGATCGTTTCCTTCAATGAGTTGAGAGTATTGAGGATGTTGTCCGAGCTGTCTACGACAGTTGTGATCTTGATATCTGAAGGAAGGTTCTTCTCGATGTTCTTCATCGCCTTCTTGATGCCCTTGATCACGTTCACAGTGTTGGCGTCTGCCTGTTTCTGGATCACGATCTGAGCACCCTGGATGCCGTTCACATATGCTTCCTGGTACCTTTCCTCTACGCCGTCCACAACGCGAGCCACGTCACGAAGATATATTGTCTTTCCATTTACATGTCCTACAACGACGTCAAGCATCTGCTCTGCCGAAGTAAACTCCTTCTCCACACGAAGCGCATATGCATTCGATCCTATATCGATAGATCCCGAAGGGACGTTTCTGTTCTCCGAAGCGATGATCTGCGAAATGCCAGCCACTGTAAGACCATAAGCCTCAAGCTTGTTAGGGTCACAATAGACCTGGATCTCACGCTGAGGTGCACCGGCGATAGAGACTGTACCCACACCTGAAACGCGGGCAAGCGGAGTCGCCACCTTGTCGTCAAGGATCTTCTCCAGGGCCTGGAGGCTCTCGTCAGCTGTCGCAGCCATGATCATGATAGGCATGTCATCAGCGCTGAACTTGAAGATGATAGGGAGTGATGCTCCATCAGGAAGCACCGAGTTCACCATGTCGAGCTTGTCGCGTACATCGTTTGTCGCAACATCAATGTCTACACCCTCCACAAACTCGAGAGTGATGAGTGAGATATTCTCCTTTGAAGTAGAGCTGAGGTTCTTAAGGTCGCTCACACCGTTCAGGGAGTTCTCGAGCACCTTGGTAAGGTTGGTCTCGATGTCCTCCGCACTGGCTCCCGGATACGACGACATGACCATCACGACGTTCGCATCGAACTTAGGGAACCTGTCCAATGATATGTTAATCAGCGAGAAAATACCGAAGATGGCCATGGCGATGAATACCAGCGCCGTGGTTACCGGATTATTGACCGCTTTTCTGTAAATACTCATAGTCTGTTACTCGTTTACAATAACCTTTATGCCATCCTTAAGACGGATCTGTCCGCCGATTACCACCTTTGCACCATCTGCAATACCCTCAAGGACCTCGTACTCCGCACTCATACGGCGGCCGAGAGTCACCTTGGTGTAAGTCACTGTATTATCCTCATTCAGGACATATACGAATCTCTCGCCAGAGCCCTGCTGCTTCACTACAGCCACGTCAGGAATAACCACGTTGTTGTTGGTTCCGAAGTTTACTGTCGCTCTTACGAACATACCTGGACGAAGGGTCTTGTAGTTGTTGTCGATCTTGACCTCAGCAGTGAATGTACGTGTAGTTGGATCCACTGTAGGATAGATTCTGCTGATCTTTCCGTAGAAAGTCTTGCCAGGAATCGCATCTGCTGTAACCTCAACGGAGTCACCCTTCTTTACCTTCGAATAATCTGTCTCAGAAATGCCCACGAGAAGCTTTACAGGCACAATCTGCTCCACTGTGAAGATAGGCATGCTCATCGCATACATGTCTCCTACATCATAGTTGCGTGCTGTCACTACTCCATTGATAGGGCTGCGGAGAGTTGTGTTCTCCACGAGGTTCTCCACCTGAGTCTTAAGCACATTGTACTGCATCTGGATCGCATCGTAGTCTGACTGAGAAAGTCCTCCTTCCTCATAAAGGGACTTCAGACGCTGGAGCTCTACCTCCTGGTTCTGGAGCTGGAGCTGTGCCTGAAGAAGCTGCGCCTTGTCGATCTCAGCAAGTACCTGTCCTGCCTGAACGAAGTCGCCTATCTCAACATTTATCTTTGTGATGCGGCCCGCCATCTGCGGAGCGATGTTATTCTTTACATATGCCTGAACTGTAGATGTGTAGACAGCCTCCTGAGGTACCTCACGTACGAATACCTGAGCAACCGACACTGTCGGATCAACTGCAACGACCTCTGCAGCAGCCTGCTCAGTCTGCTTGCTTGCATTGTTGCCGCAGCCTGCAGTCATCACGACAGCTCCGGCAATGAACATAGTTTTGAAAAGTGTTTTCATATATTTCTGATTCTATTTTCTAATTAAAGATTTCTCGACTTCGCTCGAAATGACACTTATTCTACGAAATCTTGTCCGAGGGTCTGCTCAAGCTGAGCCTTGGCTGTAAGGAAGTTATACACTGCCTGCGAGGCACCGAGCTGAGCCTGGGTGAGAGCGAGCTGAGCATCGTTCACCTCGATAAGCGTGCTGCGTCCCACCTGGTATGACTTAGCAACGATGTCGTATCCCTTCTGCGCTGCAGCAAGTGCATCCTTTGACGCATAATACGACTTCATGTTAGTCTCCATGGTGTTGAGGCTCTGACGGATCGCGATCTTGAGCTGACGCTCTGTATTCACGGTCTGGAGCTGTACCTGCTGGTACTGGTTCTTTGCCTGACGGATTGCATGGTAACGCTTTCCTCCGGCGAAGATAGGAATGTTGAGGCTGAGGCCTACATATGAATAAGGGGTCCACCTGTACTCGCTGAAATTGAAATCATTGGTCATCGCATTGTAGCTGAAGTTGAATGCCACCGCGAGTGATGGGATGTTGGCATACTGCTGGACCTTGATAGTCTCTGCGAGCATCTCCGCCTGGATGGCGAGCTGCTTCATTGTAGTGTTACGATCAAGGGAGATGCTGTCGTGCTGGTGAATGTCGTAGAACATGTGCTCCGACCAGTCCTCAAGTTTGCCAGCAACGTCAAGGTTCATGTCAAGATCGACGCCGAGGATGGCCTTAAGCTGCCACAATGAGAGGATAACAGATCCTTCTGCATTATAAACGTTAGGGATTGCATTGGCAACCGTTGTCTTCGCTCTGAGAAGCTCCATGTCAGACACCTTCTGTGCTCTGTACTTCATCTCTGTCTCCTCAAGGTTCTGCACTGCGTTCTCATATACCTGCTTATAAACCTCGAAAGCCTCCTTTGCCAGGAGCGTTGCGAAATATGCGTTCTTTACCTGTGTCACCATCTCCAGGCGTGATGAGCGTGCCTTCTCCACTGCAAGCTCAACATCAAGACCAGATATCTTGAGACTCTTCCAGAGCTGTACGTTCACAAGAGGCATTGCTGCCGATACGCCTGCCGACCACGTGTTCCAACGGCCGACCTCTAGTCCGTCCGCCATAGATGGGGCACCTGCTCCACCGGCCTCGCCTTCTCCGGCCTCCGGCATCTGAACTCCGTCAGGAAGTTCTACACCATCAGGAAGTTCTGTTCCCTCTCCTCCGGCTGCTCCTCCCATCATGGAGCTCATGTCAAAGTCCATATACATAACCTGCTTCTTGATAGTTCTCTGGTATGCACCAGTCGCATCAATCTGCGGGAAGAGAGCAGCATAACTGCCTTTCTTGGCATACTCTGTTCTCTGGATCTCCATGTCAGCAACCTTTACTGACACATTTTCACTCAAGGCAATCTGAAGTGCCTGTTCCAAAGTGATGACCACCGGAGCCTCTGACGAAGCCGCCTCCTCGAGAATGAGTTCCGACTCTGACTTCGGAGCCTCCTCTGGTGCATTCGTAGTCCTGTACTGCGCGAATGCGTCTACATGGGAGAATACCATGCCGGCGATGATCACTGCTGTTACCGCTAATTTTTTCATCATTCTATATATACACTAATACTGTTTTTCTGAATATTTCATTTCAGTTCGTCGCACGAAGGCGCTTTGAGGGTGCAAATTTCACGCCATCGAAGGAAATATCCTTGGTCTAAAATTATATAGATTTGGTCTAAAATTCTAAAACCATTATATTTGGGCGACAAAATTACTAAAATGAGCGAAAAAAGGCAAAAAGGCTTACGTCCGGCAGTCCTGTTCGGAGAGAAAAGCGTAAAAAAGGTTGGCTTTATCGACGATTACATCTTCGCCTGCGAGATTGAGGGTGAGGACCATATCACATATCCGAAACCCCGCAAACCAAAGTATCATCTGGTCATCATAGTGATGGAAGGATACATAAACATGGTCATCAACGGAGAGAAATTCAGATTCGGCAAAAGGACATACATAAACCTCCCAACTTGGGTCGACATATACGAAATCGAATACGGTGGCGGATTCCACGCTATGACGACAGCTACAGACAAAAGCGTCGTCGAGGACATCTTCCGTAACCGCAACCCTTTTCCGCCAGACTTCAAGTTCAGGATAGACCACGGACTGGGAGGACAGATCATGGCAAAGGGCGATCTGGATGTGCTCTGCAGAGATATCAGGAACATGATCGATGCCCTTTCGAACAAGAACCACTATTTCGCTGAAGAGGTCAATTATGCATACTTCTACATTCTGCTGACCGACATGGCAGACATGATGTGGAGAAAGTACGGACGCTATGAACCGGTGAAACAGTCAGAGATGAGGCGTGCCGACGGCATCCTGAAAGAGTTTTCTGAGCTTCTTGTAAAGCATGTCAAGACAGAGACAAGCGTCGGGTTCTATGCAGAAAAGCTTTGCATATCAAAGCAATACCTCTCGTTGATTGTCAAGGAGAAACTACGTGTTACCATAGGAACCGTAATGGCATCCATGAGGATAGAGATGGCAGCACGAATGCTGCGTGATCCGGAACTGACCATCCAGCAGGTGGCAGAGGCAATGTCGTTCTCCGACCAGTCTTCGTTCGGAAAATTCTTCAAGAAGCACACCGGACTGTCCCCTCTGAAATACAGACAGAACCTCAAGAAGACTCTGCTTACGCTTCGTCCTAAAGAGGTTCTGAGTCCTGAAACCAGAAATCTGGGCTAGACTTCTGCTGTAATGTCAAGCCATTCGTATTCGCCTCCCCAGATTTCAAGGAACTTCATGAAATCCGCATTGAAGAGGACCGCGCTGGCAGTGTTGTCGCATGGGTGGAAGCTTATTCTTTCTGCCTTCTGAAGATCCTTGTCAAGGAAGAGCTTGACTCTGTGACCATTCGGGAACAGCTCCTTCATAGCCACACCCTCATTCGGAACCAAAGTTCCATCTTCCTGCTCATGGACCAGATTCATATCGTGCATCAATCCGAGAGGCGACACCGAACCAGGCAGGAGGCCAAGGCAGCGCTCCATTCTCTCCGGTGAGGCAAACGAAAGTTTGCCCTGCTTGAGCATGTGCTCGAGAGAGTGGATAGCCAGTTCCTTGTGACACTCGAAAACCACCAGATAGTGGCGGTTTCCCTTATGATTTCTGAAGAAGAGGTTCTTACAGTGTACCGAATCTATCTCCTTCCAATATTCCAATGCCAGCTCGATTGTCGGGAGAGGCGGATGGGTATGAAGCTCGTAGCCGAGGCCGTGCTTCTCAAGGAAGTCCAGAACCTCGGCTATACGTGGGTTATCTATCATTTGTTCAGACTTTTAGCGTAGTTGGTCGGGGCAGCTTTCTTCTTCTGCGGATGCACGATCATCGCAGGCACCTTCTTCACTCGTGCATATACAAGAAATCCTATACCGATAAGGATGAATGGAATACTGAGCCACTGACCCATGTTGAGTACCATGTCATTCTCGAATCCGACCTGGACCTCCTTGATGAACTCGATGAGGAAACGGCTTCCGAAGCATCCGATGAAGAATGTTCCGATGAAGAATCCTCTGTGAAGCTTAGGCAGCCTGTACTTGTACATCAATATCTGGAAAACTCCAAGAAGGAAGTAGCTGAGGGCCTCGTAAAGCTGTGTCGGATGTTTCGGTTCTGTCTCGCCTCGAAGTTCAAAGACGAATCCCCATGGAAGCGATGTCACATCACCATAAATCTCCGAATTGAAGAGGTTACCCAGACGGATGAATGTCGCAGCAAAGCATACTGCAATGGCAAGATGGTCAAGAATCCAGACAAAGTCGAAATTATATTTACGTCCATAATGTCTTGAGAACCATATCATTGCCAGGAAGAGAGCTATAGTTCCACCGTGACTGGCCAGACCTCCCTTCCATGGCATGAATATCTCCCAGAATCCCTGCCAGCTTCCAAGATAATAGTCCGGCTGGTAGAACAGGCAGTGTCCCAGACGTGCACCGACTATCGTTCCGATAAGGAGAGTGTAGAGAAGCGGATCAAGAAGCGTCTCCGGAACTCCCTCTCTCCTGAAGAACCATCTGAAGATGAACCATCCGAGGATGAATCCTGAAATGAAAAGAAGAGAGTACCATCTGATCGACAGCGGGCCAAGAGCAAAAATCTCTGGATCCACATGCCAGTTTATAGCCAAAAGTTCAAACATAGTCTTTTATATTATTGTACAGTCTGCAAATATAGCAAATAGACTGAAATCTTCCCCCTTATGCAAACATCAAGCACGCTTTTCCCGCAAAACCGTGGAAGATCCGACGTTCAAAGTGGGTATCTGCCACACTTTCCCGGCATAAGCGTAGAAGATATATACAAATCAACGGCATAAATGCTACCGGCATTGGCTCCCGAAAAGGGAGGTCGTGAGCTCTAAACAAAGGTCCAGTGGACCTTTGTTGCGAACAGCACTACCTGGGGAGGACCGGAGGCATTTATGCCGTTGATTTATATGGATTTAATCCCGATTACTTGCGGATGGCAGCGATACCTGGAAGCTCCTTACCCTCGAGGTACTCGAGCATTGCACCACCACCAGTTGAAACGTAGCTTACCTTGTTGGCGAAGCCCATCTGAGTCACAGCTGCAACAGAGTCACCACCACCTACGAGTGTGAATGCACCGTTCTCGGTAGCCTTAGCGAGAATCTCTGCAATACGGTTTGTTCCCTTAGCGAAAGCTGGGATCTCGAACACGCCTACAGGACCGTTCCAAAGGATAGTCTTAGAGTTCATAAGAACCTCCTCCCACATAGCGAGAGTGCTTGGAGCTGCGTCCATACCTTCCCATCCCTCAGGAATCTCCATGTTAGAAACGATCTTAGTGTTTGCATCGTTAGAGAAGTCGTCAGCAACAACAACCTCCTTAGAGAGGTAAATCTTAACACCCTTCTCCTCAGCCTTCTTGAGTGTATCAAGAGCGAGCTGCATCTGATCGTCCTCGCAAAGTGAGCGACCGATCTGACCACCCTGAGCCTTTCTGAATGTGTAGACCATACCACCACCGATGATCATGTTGTCAACAGCGTCGAAAAGCTTCTCAATGATAGTGATCTTTGAAGAAACCTTTGCACCACCTACGATTGCAGTCACTGGGTGCTCAGGAGTCTTGAGAACGTGGTCGATAGCCTTGATCTCACCTTCCATCACATAACCGAACATCTTGTCGTTAGGGAAGTAGTCAGCGATGAGAGCTGTAGAAGCGTGTGCACGGTGTGCTGTACCGAATGCGTCGTTGATGTAGCAGTCAGCGTAAGAAGCGAGCTTAGCAACGAAAGCCTTCTGGTTCTCCTTTACAACAGCCTTGGCCGCCTTCTTCTCCTCGTCAGTAGCGAACTCACCTCTTGGCTTACCCTCCTCCTCAGCGTAGAAACGGAGGTTCTCGAGTACGAGGCACTCACCCATCTTGAGGGCAGCTACCTGCTCATCAGCAGCCTGACAGTCGTCAGCGAACTTTACAGGTGCTCCGAGGAGTTCCTCTACGCGGCCGAGGATGTGCTTGAGAGAGAACTTCTCAGTCACGCCCTTTGGACGACCGAGGTGTGACATCACGATAACTGCACCACCCTTCTCGATAACCTTCTTGAGTGTAGGGATAGCTGCACGGATACGTGTGTCGTCAGTAATCTGCATGTCTGCGTTGAGCGGAACGTTGAAGTCAACGCGTACAATCGCCTTCTTGCCGGCGAAATCGTAAGTGTCAATAAACTGTTGCATAGTCTTATATAAATGTTTTATTAAATTTACTCCATACAGATTTCTCGACTCCCTTCGGTCACTCGAAATGACAGTCCGGAATTGTCTTGTCAAAGCGCTATTGTCATGTCGAGCGTAGTCGAGACATCTAAAACCGAGCAAATTTAGCAATTTTCGCCGAAATACAATAAAATAAGTATCTTTGCGAAAATTTTACAGAGTATGATGACAATCGAAAGCCCTGGCGCATTCTGGAAAGACTATGAACTCATTGATTCCGGCAACTTCGAGAAACTCGAAAGATTCGGACCGTTCATCATGGCTCGTCCTGAGCCTAAGGCTCTGTGGGACAAGTCTTTGTCTGACGGAGAGTGGAACAAGATGATCCACACCCGCTTCAAGACCGGAGCTGGCTTCGGCAAGGCTGGAAAGGAGGACAGCGGCACATGGGAGCGCAAGAGAAAGATGGATGACCAGTGGTACATCCGCTACAATGGTGCGCAGGAGGGCCTCAACTTTTCACTCAGACTCGGACTCACATCATTCAAGCACGTGGGAGTCTTCCCTGAGCAGTCATCAAATTGGGAATACATCTACAAGCAGACCAAGGCCCTCGTGGAAAAAGCCGAAGCAGAAGGAAAACCAAAGCCTAAGGTACTCAACCTGTTTGCATACACAGGCGCAGCTACGCTTGCTGCAAAGGCAGCAGGAGCTGACGTTACGCACCTGGACTCTGTACGCCAGGTAGTCACATGGGCACGTGGAAACATGGAGGCCAGCCGCCTGGACAACATCCGTTGGGTGGTAGAGGATGCTCTTAAGTTCGCACGCAGAGAGGCTAAGAGAGGTAACACCTATCAGGGTATCATCCTTGACCCGCCTGCATATGGCCACGGTCCGGACGGAGAAAAATGGAAGCTGGACGAGTGTCTCAACGAGATGCTCCAATGCGTGGCAGCAATCCTTGCTCCGCAGGACAGTTTCATGGTCCTCAACCTCTACTCGAACGGATATTCAGCCGTGCTCGGCGAGACCATCGTTAAGCAGGCTTTCTGCATGAAGACCGCATACAAGTCGCTTGACTTCGGGGAACTCGTGCTCCGCGACAGCTACGGCAAGAACCTGCCGCTTAGCGTCTTCGTCAGACTTGCAAGATAGATTTATTCTTCTGAACCAAGGACCTCGCTGAAGAAGTCTTCGATTTCTTTTACAAGTTCCTTATCATCATAGAAGTCAGCCATGTCGGCAATGTCGTTGAGGGCAACGTAGCAGACCTCCATCTCTCTCTTGGCATAATCATAGTTATCCATGAAGAAGATCAGCGAACCTTTGAGCTGATCGACCATTCTCTGTGCCAGATCATGAGCCTTCTGCGGCTGGCCAGCCTCATAGTAAAGACCGATCATATCCAGAACCATATACTCGTTCGAGAATCCGAGATAGACCTGGTCAAGAGGAAAATTTTCTTCAGGAACACATTCCTGACACATGTCAAGAATCTCGACTGCACGCTCAGGATCATCGATCTTCATCATCTCCTTGGCCACATTTACGAAAAGCTGACGCTGCGAGAGCACTCCGCAGAATGTGTAGAAGTTCTGATAGTCAACAAAGTAGTCTGTTCTCTTGAGAGCATCCCATGTAAAGACATTCTTCATCTTGTAATAAAGGTCCTCAGGATCAGCGAAACCGATCTCCGTGCTCTTCATCCTGTTCTTTATAGGAACAAACTTATACGAGAAGCCCTCATACATGAGGTAATCCTTGATACCTATATTTATATCACCTCCCATGCTGAGAAGGTTGATAGGACGATCCCACTGATAACCTGAAAGAAGGTCGAGCATGAAGATCTCCGGCTTGGTAAGATAGTTCTTGTCCTTAGGGATTGTAAGCACTATCTCATCCGGAATCTGGTCTGCATACTTGGCGTCAAGTATGCCATACTTTATGACGTTCTCCTTATTTACAGGAATTGAGAATCTTCTTGATATGATATAGTCTACCTCCTTGTCATTTGTCAGCATCAGCTTCACATCCGGGTGACGGAACAGCCTCATGACATCGGCAAGAGGAATGATAGTATCCATTCTGTCCTGAATGAACACATATTCATTCGTTCCATAAAGATACTGGCGAGGTCCCACCTGGAGATTAAGCGGAGCTGACTCATTCACAGCATATTTCATCTGGTCGATGTGCCAGTCTGTACCCAGAAGTGATGTATTCGCAATACGCACGTCAGGACGGACATTCTCCACCTCCTGCGCATACCAGAGCGGGAATGTATCGTTATCTCCATGTGTCACGAGGATACCGTCAGGGCCGACTGAATTGAGGTAGTTCTTGGCCATCTCGACAGCAGTATAACGGTTGCTTCTATCATGATCGTCCCAGTTTTCTGCTGCCATCAGCGCAGGAACACCAAGAAGAGCTGCAGTGACAGCAGAAGCAATTGCGACATCGGAGATTCTTCGCTTACGCTCAGAATGACAACTGTCTTCTTTTCTGTCATCCTGAACGGAGTGAAGGATCTTTCCACTAAGCAGATTATAAACAGCTGCCACTGCCAATCCGATCCATATAGAGAACGAGTAGAACGATCCTGCATAGGCATAATCACGCTCGCGAACCTGGAACGGAGGCTGGTTGAGATAGATCACAATGGCAATACCTGTCATGAAGAACATCAGGAATGTCAGCCAGCATCCTCTCTTGTCGCGGTCGAACTGAAAGAACAGACCTATAAGTCCGAGAAGGAGCGGAAGCATATAATAATGATTCTTTCCAGGATTGTCCTTAAGATAGCCCGGAGCATCCGACTGGTCGCCGAGACGGAACTCATCCAGGAATCCTATTCCACTCTCCCAGTTACCTATGAACGGATCGCCTGGAGATGCACTATGGATATCATTCTGACGACCGGCGAAGTTCCACATGAAATATCTCCAGTACATCCAGTTCATCTGGTAGTCGAAGAAGAAGGCAAGATTCTGGAAGAATGTCGGCATATCATGCTTTGCACCACGGACCTTATGTCCGCCGCCGGTCATATATAATTTGTAGAAAGATATGTGGCGGTCGTCAGAGCTCCACATGCGTGGGAAAAGCATCTTTCCTGATGCATCATACTTCACATCACCCGGACCGTCTGCCTTAATGTACTTGGACTCACCTCCCTCAACCATAGGAGCCCAATATGTTGACTCCTCTATATCGTACGGAGCATCGAAGTACTGTCCATAAACAAGAGGGTTGCTTCCATACTGCTCACGGCCCAGATAACGCACAAGCGTAAACGGATTATCTGGCTGGTACTCGTTTGTAGGGGTCTTTGCGCTCGATCTTATGATTACAATCGAGAACAGAGAGAATCCTATCACTATGGTTGTAAAGCACAAAAGGGCAGTGTTTGCAAATACCTGATTCTTCTTCATGGTCCTGAAAAGACCGAAGAAGCACGCTCCCAGCAGCATGACCATGAAAAAGACAGCACCACTGTTGAACGGAAGTCCAAGGCTGTTGACGAAAAAGAGGTCAAAGTAAGCAGCAATCTTTGGAAGGTATGGAATGATACCGAACAGGATCACTGCGAGAATTACCACTGAAACAAGGAATATCTTCACATACTCCTTGAAAGTATAATGTCCGCTCTCACGCTTCTTGTAATAGAACATGAACACAAGAGCAGGGATGGCAAGCAGGTTGAGAAGGTGGATTCCGATCGAGAGTCCCATGAGGAATGAAATCAGCACGATCCATCTGTTTGCATAAGGAGTATCAGCCTGCTCATACCACTTGATCATAGCCCAGAAGACAAGGGCTGTGAAAAGTGATGACATGGCATATACCTCTCCCTCAACAGCAGAGAACCAGAAGGTATCACTGAATGTATAGGCCAGGGCACCGACTGCAGCCGAGCCGAAGATAGCGACAGCCTTAGCCACCGAATATGTTCCGTCCTCAGAAGGCTTGATGAGCCTCTTGGCGAAGAACACTATAGTGAGGTAGAGGAAGAAGATTGTGAGTGCCGAACAGATTGCATTCATCGCATTCACAGCAACTGCAGCATGCATATTGTCTGTGAAGATTGTAAAGAATCTTGCAAACAGCTGGAATACAGGGTTTCCAGGAGGATGTCCCACCTCAAGCTTGTATGACGATGCGATGAACTCGCCACAGTCCCAGAAAGACGCGGTAGGCTCGATGGTAAGCAGATAGGTTACGGCTGCCACAACAAACACCAAGCCGGCGGTCAACCTTTTCCACAACGTGAATTTCTTGTTATCCATTTATATGTATATTTTTATCATCAATGTATTCAAACTGACAAATATACGCATATAATCGCTATATTTGCAAAAATAAATTCTCAAGCAAATGGCTGACAACGACTGGAAGAAAAGACTTGGAGTAGTGTTCTCCACCAATCCCGATTTTGCCTATGAAGAAGAGGCGCCGCAGGAGACTGCAACTCTTGCGCCAGAAAAGCAGAATCTGATTGTTTCCATCGACAGAAAAGGACGTGGAGGCAAGCAGGTGACTCTTGTTACCGGATTTGTCGGCACCAGCGACGACCTGGCTGAGCTTGGACGCACACTGAAGGTGAAATGCGGAGTCGGCGGAAGCGCCAAGGACGGAGAGATCACGATCCAGGGTGACTTCAGAGACAGGGTCGTGGCTCTCTTGAAAGATATGGGATACAAAGCTAAAAGGGGTAACTGACATGCTGGCTGACGTTCTCGCTCTCATATCATTCTTCATTATCCTCGTCTTACTTGAGTCTCTGGTGGAGATATTCCCTTCACTGGTGGCATGTATGGTAAGATGGAAGGAAAGCGTGAACCTTGACGCCAGCGTCCAGCTTGGCAGAAGCAGGGACATCATCGCTCTGGCTATGATACTGCCGTTCTGTCTGGTTGTAAGCAAATATAATCTGTACTCCATGTCGTGGATGGATGGCATCCACATAAACGGCCACACAGGAATAGTCATCGGCATATTCGTCCTTTATATACTGCTCAGGAAGTTCATGGAGCATGTCAGCAGGCCCAAGAAGATGAACGGCAAGACCTACAGGACCGCATGCAAGTCTTCACACACTTTCTTCAGCATCCTGACACTGATTCTCCTCTGTATGGCCGGAGTCATGTCCTTCATCGACACCAATGCAGAGGTCATAAAAAGCGCAATGCTTTGGGTATCAGCAACAATATATCTGCTATATATTGTCAGAAAATATCAAATTTTTATTTCTTCTTGCTCTTTTTTCTCCGTTTTTTTGTACCTTTGCGCCCTCGAATTTATCCCGACTGGAGCGATGGTCGCTTCAGCCATTATTTTTTAAGGAATGAGCGTAAGAAAAATATTGATTTCACAGCAGCAGCCGAAGACGGCTTCGCCTTACACCAGCATTGCAGAGAAGTTCGGAGCAGAAGTTGATTTCCTGCCGTTCTTCAAGATAGAGCCTCTCACTTCAAGAGAGTTCCGCTCACAGAGAATAAACATTCTTGACCACACTGCAATCGTATTCTCAGCACGCACTACCATCGATGCATTCTTTCAGCTCTGTGAAGAGCTCCGCGTCAAGGTCCCTGAGACTATGAAATACTTCTGCACAACTGAGGCAGTTGCAAATTATCTCCAGAAACACATAGTTTACCGCAAGAGAAAGATCTTCTTCGGAGACGGCACACCGGAGTCAATCATCGGACTTATCGGAACAAAGCACAAGGGAGAGAATTTCCTCATCGCTACATCAGAGTCCGCAACAAAGGACGCAATAACAAGACTCTTTGAAGAAAGCAAGTTCGCATTCGAGACTGCAGTATTTGTAAAGCCTGTATCTCAGGACCTGAAGGATGTGGATCTGCACAAATATGAACTCATAATATTCTTCAATCCTTCAGACGTAAAGTCACTCTACGAGAATCAGCCTGAATTCACTCAGGGTGACATCAAGTTCGTGTCTTACGGAAGATCTATCGTCAGGGCAATGGAGGAGGCTGGACTGAAGATTGAGATTTCGGCCCCTAACGCAGAGGCACCGTCAGTGGCTAAAGCACTGGAAATATACCTTAGTAATAATAAGTAAAGTGGAAACAGAGGCTATCAATACCTCTTTCCCAAAGAAAGAAAAGCTTTGCGGCAAGACAGCCATATCACAGCTTCTTGCCCAGGGCAAACATGGAAGTGTACCTGGCATGCGCTATATGTTCCTCAATGGAACAGGATGTGAGCATGTCAGGTTCATGGTTTCTGTACCTAAGAAAATATTCAAGCGTGCTGTCAAGAGAAACCTCTACAAACGCAGGATACGCGAGAGTTGGCGCAAACAGAAACATCTGCTGAATGTAAAGGATGGTATGGACATCCTTATAATGTATGCTTCCAAGGAACTTCTGACATATGATGAAATCTACTCCGGCATAGGTCAGATCATCGAAAAAGTAAACAGAAGCATATGCAAAACCAAGGAAAATGAAGGAAATGTGGAATAAGACAAAGCGTCTGCTCAAGAAGATTGCCATATCACCTTTCGTCCTGCTTATCAGATTCTATCAGGTGTGCATATCCCCTCTTAAGCCACCCACATGCAGGTTTACCCCGACATGCTCTCAATACGCGCTTGAGGCCTTCCGCAAGCATGGCGTATTCAAGGGATTCTACCTTACAGTTCGTCGTCTGCTCAGATGTCATCCTTTAGGCGGTCATGGTTACGATCCCGTTCCATAAAAAATGCAAAAGCACATTCAAGAGCCCTACAACGCGTAAAACAACTGGAAAAACAACAAAATCTACAACTATAATGAAGATAGAACGGGCGATCTTTGTGTCCGGTTAAGAATCTTATTCGTCTCTTTCCAAGACCCTGTAACAAAACTTATTTGAAATGTGTGCAATTCCTTCACAGGGTTTTAAAGGGAAGAAAATAAAAAGCAGGAAGCCGTGATGGTTTCCTGCTTTTTATTTTATATATGATGACTGTCCTAGTCAAGCTTGAGCACAGCCATGAATGCACTCTGAGGAACCTCCACGGTACCGATCTGACGCATTCTCTTCTTACCCTGCTTCTGCTTCTCAAGGAGTTTTCTCTTACGCGAGATATCACCTCCATAACACTTCGCCGTAACGTCTTTTCTTACAGCTTTGACTGTCTCTCGGGCAATGATCTTTGCTCCGACAGCTGCCTGGATTGCGATATCAAACTGCTGTCTTGGGATCAGCTCCTTCAACTTCTCGCACATCTTACGACCGAAGTCGTATGCATGATCTGCATGAATAAGTGTCGAAAGCGCATCGGCCGGGTCACCGTTCAAGAGAATATCAAGTTTCACAAGCTTTGCCTCCTTGAATCCGATCACATGATAGTCGAACGACGCATATCCCTTTGAGATTGACTTGAGCTTATCATAGAAATCGAAGACAATCTCTGAGAGCGGCATCTCGTATGTAAGTTCAAGACGGTCTGCTGTGAGGTAATGCTGGTTAATCAGGATACCTCTCTTGTCGAGACAGAGTTTCATGATCGGACCATAGTAATCTGAGCGAGATATGACCTGTGCTCGGATATATGGTTCTTCAATCTTGTCGATAAGAGTCGCAGCAGGAAGACCTGAAGGGTTATGCACATCGAGTACCTCACCCTGAGTCGTATATACCTTATATGATACGTTCGGAACTGTTGTGATCACGTCCATGTTGAACTCTCGGAAGAGACGCTCCTGAACGATCTCAAGGTGCAGTAGTCCAAGGAAACCGCATCGAAAACCGAATCCGAGAGCAAGGGACGACTCTGGCTCGAAAACAAGGGATGCATCATTGAGCTGAAACTTCTCGAGTGAGGCACGGAGCTCCTCGTACTGGTCAGTCTCAACAGGATAGAGACCTGCGAAGACCATAGGCTTCACCTCCTCGAAACCAGCAATCGCCTCTTTACAAGGGTTATTGACGTGCGTGATGGTATCACCAACCTTCACCTCAACTGCACTCTTGATACCGGAAATGATATATCCTACACTTCCGCATGGAATCTCCTGACGCGGGTGCATCTTCATCTTGAGGACACCGATCTCGTCGGCTGTATATTCCTTTCCTGTGCTGAAGAACTTGACCTTGTCTCCTGGCTTGATGCTTCCGTTAAGTACCTTGAAGTATGCTATGATACCGCGGAACGAGTTGAATACCGAGTCAAAGATGAGAGCCTGGAGCGGAGCATCAGGATCACCTGTCGGAGCTGGAATTCTCTCTACGATAGCATCGAGCACCTCCTTCACACCCTGTCCTGTCTTACCCGAAGCAAGGAGAACCTCCTCCGGCTTGCATCCCAGCAGGTCAACCACCTGATCTGTCACAACCTCCACCATTGCAGAGTCTACATCGATCTTATTGAGCACCGGGATGATTTCAAGATCGTGCTCGATCGCGAGATAAAGGTTTGAAATGGTCTGAGCCTGGATACCCTGGGTAGCATCTACCACGAGCAATGCACCCTCGCAGGATGCGATTGCACGCGACACCTCATATGAAAAGTCTACGTGGCCCGGAGTGTCAATCAGGTTGAGGGTATATTTCTCGCCATTGTACATGTAATCCATCTGGATGGCGTGGCTCTTGATCGTGATACCCTTCTCCTTCTCCAGATCCATCGAGTCGAGGACCTGATTCTCCATGTCACGCGCTGTCAGCGTATTTGTAATCTCAAGCATTCTGTCGGCCAAGGTACTCTTACCATGGTCGATATGTGCGATGATACAAAAGTTTCTTGTTTTCTTCATTGTAATTCGATAATCGCTGCAAAGATAGCAAATTAAGCAATTTTTTCAGTATTTTTGTTTAAACCTCACAGGGTTTGAAAAGTCAAATCAGCGATGCAAGACGGACAGATAATAAATCTATGCCACGAAGGCGAGTACGAGCTCGCCTTTAACAGCATTGTAGAGACCTATTCTGAACGTCTCTACTGGCATGTCCGTCGTTTTATCTGCTCGCACGAAGATACAGACGACCTTCTTCAGGATATATTCATAAAGATCTGGAGTTCCCTTCCATCATTCAGGGGCGATTCACAGCTTTATACATGGCTATACCGCATAGCGACCAATGAGACCTTGAACAGACTGCGGAAACTCAAACGCGAGTCGGCCAGAAGTTTCGAAGAAGTAGGAGACATCCTGGCATCCCGCATTGACGAAGACCCATATTTCAATGGCAACGCCCTGCAGAGGGAACTGCACAAAGCCATACAGAGACTGCCGGAGAAACAGAGGCTTGTCTTCAATATGAGATATTTCGATGAACTCAAATATGAAGAAATCTCTGAAATTACCGGAACATCAGTTGGAGCACTGAAGGCATCATATCATCATGCATACACAAAGATCCGACAAACACTGGAAAGCATCGAATTTTAAACCAAAGCAAATAAATCTTGTCTAATAGACGCTATGAAAGGAGAAGACAATAAAGACATACTGATGGACAAAGCGCTGAAAGGCAATCCCTACAGCACCCCTGAAGGGTATTTTGACTCGTTCAAGGTCAAAGCAGAGTCCTTCACAAGGCCAAAGACTGTGAGCGTGAACATATGGCAGCAGCTGAAGTCATATGTCGCAGTAGCTGCAATGTTCATCTTCATGGTCACTGCCGGAACATTTTTCCTGAAGAAGACAACACCGATAGAAGACTTTGATCACGAGGACTACATCGTTTTTTCTGAAGGTTATTATGATTTCGTGGTAGACTCTGAAAATGAAGAACAATATGCAGATGCTGACATCAGCGCAGACGACATAATAGAATACCTTATATATATAGGAATAAACGAAGATACAATAGAACTATCAAAATAGACCAGTAATATGAAGAAGACAATAACAATCATTGCTGCAGCAATGGCATTTATGTGCATCAGCATCAACACCCTCGCTCACAAGGGATGCGGAGATGACTGGAAAGAGAGGATCATGAGCGAGAAAATAGCATTCCTTACTGTAGAGATAGGTCTTACACCTGAAGAAGCACAAACCTTCTGGCCAGTGTACAATCAGGTAGAACAGGGCAAGGATGAAGCTATCAGAAAGACAATCCATGCATACCGTGAGCTGAACAAGGCAGTCGAGGAAGGAAAGTCCACTAAGGAGATTTCAGCACTGCTGGACAATTATCTGGCTGCTCAGAAGAACCTCAGAGAATACGAGAACGGTATTGCTGACAAATACAAGAGCGCGCTTCCTGCTGATAAGGTTGCCAGATTATATGTAGCAGAAGAGAAATTCCGCAGACAGCAGATCCGCAACCTGCACAACAGAGGCGAAAGACCTGAGCCCAGGAAATAATCAGGCAAAAAGATAGAAATCATGCATGAGGGACAGATACTCTTGAGTATACTGTCCTTCATTTTGTATCGTAAGCATCTCTTCTGCTGGAGAATCAGTACGCACTCTTGAGAACTCCGCTACAATACGGCCCGGTGCCTTGCGCGGTACTGTCCGGATACGAAGGATACGGAAAAGGTAAAGGCCGCACATACGTGCATAACGGCACAGAGCCATCTCCTGATCCGCCGGGAGAACAAGACATACACGACCCTGTTCTGACAACCTCTCCTTGGCAAACTCTAATATATCCCGATATGAAAGTCCTTCAGAAGTATGTCTGGCTGTGCTTTTCCTTTCATCAAGAGCCGTCAAGGAATCTTCAAAGTATGGAGGATTGGAGAATATCATATCGTACTTCCTGCCCTGCGGAAGCGACTGGGCAAACTGGTCAAGAGACATATTATGGGCATGCAGGCTGCCGCTCCAAGGAGAATTCTGAAAATTCATCCCCGCCTCACTCGCTGACGGTTCATCAATATCTATCCCATCGATCCATACATTATCTCCGTCCACGCCATTGCGAAGAGCGTCAGCGACGCAGCAATCTGTCCCACAAACCCTCTGAGCAGCCATCAAGGCAATAGTACCAGTGCCCGTACCGACATCCAGCAGACATCTGTCCCCTTCCCTGATAGTCATGGATGCGCCAAGCAGCACACCATCGGTGTTCACCTTCATGGCGCTCCTCTCGTTCACGACTTCGAATCTCTTGAATCTGAATGTACTCACTTTCTTACATCACTAATTACCCTTATTACTCAACTGACTGACAATCAGCGTTTTCCCCTACAAGGGTCGGCAAAAATAACGACCCTTTATTCATAACCAATTGTCAATCAATATCTTCCTTCACAAGGGTCGGCAAAAATAACGACCCTTAGATAAGTAACAAGCTAACAATCAACACATTGGATATTTAGACAAACTGTCCGTCAACCATATAGAGTGACCTATCACACATCTTTGCAAGGTCCGGATCATGGGTTACTATTATGATGGTCTGACCGTATTTATCTCTAAGGGTGAAGAATAGATTGTGAAGTTCTTCCTTGGTCTTGGAGTCGAGGTTTCCCGAAGGCTCATCAGCAAAAAGGACAGAAGGATTATTGATCAGAGCACGTGCTATGGCCACTCTCTGCTGCTCTCCACCTGACAGCTCAGACGGCTTGTGAGTGAAACGTTCTGCAAGTCCGAGGTCAGTCAGCAGCGCCTTGGCAGCCTCTTCAGCATCCTTCCTGGACCTTCCGGCTATGAATGCTGGAATCATGACATTCTCAAGAGCAGTGAACTCAGGCAACAGATGATGAAACTGGAATACGAAACCGATCTTACGGTTACGGAACTCGGCCATGGCCTTGCCCTTCAAAGAGAGAACATCGATTCCGTCAATCACCAGCGATCCCGCATCCGGAGTGGAAAGGGTTCCGAGTATCTGCAGCAATGTCGACTTACCTGCACCAGATGCTCCCATTATGGAAACCACTTCTGACTTCTCTGCACTGAAATCAATGCCCTTAAGCACTTTCAGTGCTCCAAACGACTTCTCTATTCCCTTAGCCCGTATCATAACATCCATATTATTCCTCAAAGTTAGACAATTTCCCCGAATCTCACACTGATAGTCCAATCTCCCCGTAGGTTGTTTTACATAACATACTGAACGTCAGTGTGTTATCCAGGCATCCTGCCATCCTCGCCATGCAGGATACTCAACCAACTAGTATGGATCAACTGAAAAAGTAGGTTGGTAAATTTAGTCTTGTTACCTTTGTGGTATGGTAACAAATACATTATTAGAGACAATATTTCCGAGTGTCATCGTTGATAACTTTGACATCGTATCAATCCAGCATTATCCCAAGGA
>JBGVNX010000047.1:0-4764 GCA_045126075.1 Candidatus Cryptobacteroides sp. | reverse complement strand
CTTCTCCTGTTCTATGATCTCGTGTCTTTCCTTGTCGAAGATGTTACGCAGACGATTCAGAGTGCGGTTGAACTTCCGTCCACGGAGGCGTCTTTCGTCAAAGCGGAAATTTAGCTCCTTATCTTCAAGGGCGTCAAGCATGTAGGTTACCTTGGCCCTCATTTTTCTTGATGTGACAAAAGAAGTGATGGCAGACGATATTGCTATCGCCGCCAGAACAATCAATATGACGGTTACGGTTGTCATTAGATGTTATACTTCTTCAGTTTCGAATATAGAGTAGGACGGCTGATCTCCAGCGACTTTGCTACCATAGACAGATTCCCTCCGAAACGTGCCATAGCTGCACGTATTGCCTTTTCCTCTGTCTCCTCGAGCGTGTCTGTGCTTGATACTTCGATAGAGCCTGATGCCCTTGCTGGAACAATCTCTATGTCAGCAGTGGTCAGAAGCTCATTTTCAGAAAGAATGACAGCCTTCTCAATGCAGTTGGAAAGTTCGCGGATATTGCCGCTCCATGAATGGCCCTTCAGGAGTTCTGCAGCTTCTGCGGAAATTCCGTTGACGTTTCGTCTGTATTTCTCAGCAAACTTCTTAATGAACATCTCTGCCAACGGAATAATCTCATCAGTCCTTTCACGAAGGGCAGGGAGGTGGAGCTCGAATGTATTGATTCTATAGTACAGGTCCTGACGGAACTCGCCGTTTGCGACCATCTGCTTCAGGTCCTTGTTTGTTGCACAGATGAGCCTGATGTCCACCGGTATGTATCTGTCGTCTCCGACTCTTGTTATGCAGCGGTTCTGAAGGGCACGCAGCAGCTTCGCCTGCAGATGCGGAGGAATGTTGCCGATCTCGTCAAGGAAGAGCGTGCCTCCGTTTGCCTGTTCAAACTTGCCGACATGATCAGTATGGGCGTCTGTAAATGCACCTTTCACATGGCCGAAGAGTTCACTCTCAAACAAAGTCTCTGTGATTGCTCCGGCATCCACGCATACCATAGGTCTGAGAGATCTGTCCGACATCCTGTGGATCTCACCAGCTAGCACGTCCTTTCCGGTACCGTTCTCACCGGTGATCAGCACAGTGGCATCAGTAGCTACTACCTTATCTACCATCTGTCTGATTGCAGTCATCGCCGGTCCCTTGCCCCAGAACATCTTCATTGAAGAAGGAGGAACAACAGTCTTTGCTTCCTTATTTCTGCCGTTATATGCATTCTTCAGGGTCTCGACAAGTTTCTCGTTATCCCAAGGCTTCACGATGAAGTCGAATGCACCTCGCTTCATTCCCTCTACAGCCAGCTGAATGTCAGCATATGCAGTAAAAAGCACGACCTCAGTCTCCGGAGTGCGCTTCTTGATTTCCGAAAGCCAGAAAAGGCCTTCGTTTCCTGTATTGATATCGGTGTGGAAGTTCATGTCGAGTAGCACGACGTCCGGACGGAAGTCGGCCATCTTGGTCACCAGTTCCTTCGGTGAAGGAATCAGTTCCACCTGTGAGAAATGCAGCGGCAGCAGCACCTTCAGTGCCGCCCTGATGCCGCTGTTGTCATCTACAACCAGTATTTTCGCTTTGCTTTTTGCCATAGATTATTCTGCGTTGTTTATCTTCCAGAGAGCCATAGGGTGTTCCTTGATTCTTTCAATGATTTCACCATCATCAAATAGAAGTTCCGGCTTGTATTCACCTTGATTAAACGAATCAATAAATTTCTTCTCCGCGTCTCCTAAGATGAGGAGTGTTGTTAAGAAGGAGATAACGTTTGATTTAGCCTCCTCAAAGTCAAATTTCTCAGTCTTTTTCAGAACCGGAATTAAGGCTGACCTGATCTGAGGGAACCTGATGTTCTGGATCCTTTCAAAAGAATACTCCTTTATAGGTTTATTCTTTCCTCCGACAGCAAGATAGAATACAACTGTTTTTCGCAGCATATCCATCTGGTCATCCTTGAAGATATTCTCTCTAATCATACGATTGACATCATACATATCCCTTGGAGCAGCTCTTTCGATTAAGGCCTTTATCTTGCTGCCGAACAGCTCAAGAGGTGACAATGCATAGACATCAACCTCATCAATAAATGGAATGGACGTCTTTCTTGTCCGAGGCTCAAGAATATGAGTCCTCATCATATAATTGATCTCAATCTTGATGTTATCCTTGTTGCCTCCGGCATTCAAGTAACTGAATACCCATGAATCAAGTGCATGCGTATTCTTGCTTGAAGGATGAATGGTATATCCGTTGGACTGCATATGTCCGAGAATCTCCTGGCCTATGACAGCCCTGTCCGCCATCATTGTGTCCTTGTCTGAATTGCAGCAATAATCAAGGTCAATATCAACCGACAAGCGAGGCATATCAAACACAGTAAGATTGATAGCCGTACCTCCCTTCAGGACAACCTTTCCTTTCAAGCTATCATTTGACACGAGAAATTCCAGGATATTGCTTAGGCGGATCACCTTCTCAAGATTATCCCTTATGAAGCCAGTCTCTCTAGCCACCTTTTCCAGTTCTATCCGATTATATGCCCTCATACTCTTTAATAGTCGAATGAATTAAACGTGTCGGGATATGAAATATTCCATTCCCTGTCATACTCAGTACAATCTTCGCATGATGTAAGCACTTTAGAACCTACATTTGCCCTTTCCCTGCATGTCTGGAAGAACGCATCACTTAGGTTGAATCGGCTCCTGAACCTGCTCAGAACAAATCCAGCCTTCTTATAAAGGGTTGCTTTGTCATAACTTGCAAGAACTTCTAACAACTTGGCTTCACTGATATGCATTATCATTCCAAAGCACTGAAGCATCTCTTCAGATCCTCCGCACCTGTCAATCCTGTCAATGCAGTCGATTACGGTTCTTTCCAAACTCGTAATCCTTATTCCGTATGACATTACAGGAGTTTCAACTCCAACGTTTGTCTGACTTTTAGCGTACATATATGACAGTCCGTCGAACTCAAAGCTGTTGAATATGCTCTCGCTTGCGACATACATGGTGTTGAAGACCTGATTGGCCATACCATAGAACTCCAGGGCGGAATGGTATGCGACATATGCAGTTGGGGTCAAAGCCGATGCAACCTCGTAACGATTGGCCTCTATATGCTTGGTGGCAAGATTTGTTACCGCATATAGGTTCCTACGTATCTTAACCACCAGAGCATCCTCTATATACCCCCTCAGTATTGTCATTGCATAAGTTTTACTCTTGACGATACGTGCTGCATCCTCAAGAGTAAATATCTTCAATTCATGAAATTTATCTAAAAATCCTTTCATTTTGCCAAATCTTGCACAAAAGTACTAAAATATAGATAAGTTTCAATAAAAATTTGGCAAAACTAAGTTACTCTTTCTTCAGAGCCCCTGCCGGATCTGCATTTGCGCCGCTCCAGTATTGGAAACCAGCAACGGCAATTGTCAAGGTCATGATCACTACAAATGTCAATATGAATGTCCATGCTGACATGCCGTTGTGCTCCACAAAGCTCTCGAGCCATCTGTTGACTGCGTAATATGCTGTCGGAACTGCTATGATATATGATATAATACCTATGACCACGTATCTCTTCAGTCCGTCCAGTACAAGTCTCGGGGTTTCTGCTCCATATACCTTCTTTACAGCCAGATCGCGTCTTCTGTACTGCACGTCAAGAAGTACCTGTCCGAAGACTCCGATCAGCGAAAGTGCCGCTGCCAGCAGAGAGAAGATTGATATGATCTTGCCCTGCTTTATCTCGGACTCGTAAACCCTTTCCATCACCTCATCGTAGAACTCGACTTCAAAGAGGTATGACGGGTCCATTTCATAAAGTATCGCTGAAATCTTCTCGGTCACATCAGTCTTGTCGTATCCCTCCTGGAGCCTGATGTACGTGTATCCTAGTATCGCAAAGTCCTTAGGAACATAGATATAGCATATCGGCGCTGTTTCATTTCTCAATGAGTTGATCCTGACGTTTCCGGTCTGTCCGATAACGCTTCCCATTCCTTCGGTGATCTCAATCTTTCCTCCCAGATCCTTCAGAGTCTGGTTCATAATAGCGTTTCCTACGTCCGACACCAGGAAGTTTCTGCCGTCGATAACGGGAATTCCCATTACATCCAGAAAGTTATGTGAGCAATAGATTGAGAAGCATCTTACCTGCTCTCCTCCTAGTTCGAGAGTGAACGTAGAATATGAGTCTGAAAAGCCCATTCCTTCCAATGCAAATGCCACGTCTTCCACCTCAGGAAGCGAACAGAGCCTTTCCTGTAGCCACTCTGACTTGAACTGATATTGCTCCGATGATATCTGGACTACAGCTATCCTATCCTTTTCAAAGCCTGTATCATATCCGGTCATATATTCATTCTGCCTGTAGACAGTCAATGCAAATATCATCAGGGCAAAAGTAATAGCAAACTGAAGCGCGATCATGACCGTGCGGAATCTTCTTCCTGCTATAGAAAATGCAAAGTTGCCTTGCAGTGCAAATGCTGTCGGTAGGGAAGTGACGTAGAAGCTCGGATATAGCCCTGCAACCAGACCTATGACAATCGAAATAGATCCGGTTATCAGTATAAGTGAGAACTGTGAGGTGAAGTCGAATCCCATATCTGATATTCCCTGGGACATCAACCATCTGCTGACAGGAGATATTACTGCAAGAGCAATGGAGAATGCAGCAAAGCAGAATAATACAGCCTCAAGTATCAGCTCCCCACGAAGCTTGCCGATGGAACTGCCCAACACCTTCCTGGTGTTC
>JBGVNX010000046.1:0-8567 GCA_045126075.1 Candidatus Cryptobacteroides sp. | reverse complement strand
CTTCAATTGCCAAACATCCGTTTGTTCGCAGAAATTATCCAATGCAAGAAATGTCAGAAAGGAGATATTATACTCAATGAAAATGAGATATGTAACTGCCTGTATTATATTGAACAAGGTCTGATAAGGCAGCATTATGTTAAACACGATAAAGATATGACAGAACATTTGTCATACGAAGGAGGGGTAGTGTGGTGTATTGAAAGTTATTTCAATCAAAAGCCGACTCATTTGATCATGGAGGCGTTGGAACCCAGTATTGTTTGGGAAATTCCTCGTGATATCATGGAAGAAATGGCAGATAAAAATGGTGACTTTGCCTATCTGTACCGGCGCTTTTTCGAAGATTCACTTATTCTTTCGCAAGTCAAAGCTGACATCCTGCGTTTTGAGTCGGCAAAAGACAAATATTGTAAATTGATGCAACTCTTCCCGGAAATAGTGAAAAGAGCGCCTCTTACATATATTGCCTCTTATTTGCAGATGTCCTTGGAGACATTAAGCCGGGTTCGTGCCAGCATTACTTAATTGAATATGTATATCCAAAATAAAGATAACCATGAAAAAACTTGTTGCTTTAGGAATTTCGACGATATTGATGACAATCCCTTTGAGTGCTCAGATTGTTGAGAACAAACAACATGCTGATACCTTGTTGTACAAATCTGGTACTACTGTCGTAGATGAGGGGAAAATGAAGAAGGGATTGCCAGAGACTCCTCTGAAATCTCTCAGCGGTCAGATAGCTGGAGTAAACGTCTCTACTGATGGCTCTGAACGGATGGCGATGCTTAACAGTGTCCGGGTCAGAGGGACGACTTCCATCACTGGAGGAAATGACCCGCTTGTTATCATCGATGGGATTTCATCGGATCTTGCGACGTTATCTACCGTTTTCCCGGCGGACATCGCTTCTTTCACCGTGCTCAAGAATGCCTCGGAGACCGCACAGTACGGTTCCCGTGGTGCTTCTGGGGTGATAGTTGTGAATACTAAAAGAGGGAACGCACAGAAATTCAGTATTTCCTATGATAGTCATTTTGGAGTGGAATCCATTTACAAAAGTTTGAGAATGCTCAACCCGGAGGATTATCTCCATACTGCAAACTCTATGGGGCTTCCTGTAAAGGATTTCGGCTTCAGAACCTATCATCCTGATGTCATTACACGGACAGGGATTGTACATAATCATCATCTTGCATTCAGTGGGGGCAATGAATTGTCCAACTATCGAGCTTCTATCGGATATGCCGACCGTAACAATGTGATAAAAGGTTATGGGGATGATAATTTGGTGGCAAAACTGAACATCAACCAAAAAGCATTTGGAGACCTCATGTCGATAGACTTCGGCATGTTCGGTTCATCCCATAAGATTCGCGACCTCTTTGATTATCAGATGATGTTCTACTCTGCTGCCGCACAGAATCCGACTTGTCCCACTGGAGATGCTGCTTATGAGAACTGGGTGAAGAATAATACCGCATCTTATATCAATCACCCGGAAATCCTGCTTGAGGAGAAAAGCGATGAAAAGGGACTGAATTTCAATACACACCTTAAGGTCGGCCTTGACCTGGCCAATGACCTCAAGTTCATGGCCTTCGGAGCATATAGCTACAGCTCGGTTGAAAACGCCGAGTTCTGTCCTACATGGGTTTGGGCTCAAGGACAAGCCTTCCGAAGGGAAGCTAAGACAGAGAATCTCCTTGGCAATGCGACGTTGAATTATCAACATTCCTGGGGTATCCACCAACTCAAGGCAAGCCTTATGGGGGAGTACCAGCGAACATCCGGTTCATGGTTCCAGACACGTGTCAGCGGATTCACTAGCAACCAATTCCATTACGAGAATATAGGAGCGGCAACTTCAAGACCTTACGGTGAAACGCAGAGCTTTTCGGATCATTCCGCTTTGGCTTCTATCATGAGCAGTGTTTCCTATTCATACGATGACAGGTATTCATTGACGTTTACAACCAGAGCAGACGGTAGCTCAATGGTAGGCGACAATCATACCTGGGGATTTTTTCCGTCACTTTCGGCCTCTTGGAACATCAAGAACGAACATTTCTTGAAAGATGTGTCTGCCATCAGCCAGTTTAATCTGAATGCCGGATACGGCCGTTCAGGTAATCTCGGAGGTATCAGTCCGTTCTCGACCGTCGAGATGATGTTGCCGGGTGAAGTCGTTCCGTATGAAGGCTCGTCCACCATTACACTCAATAGAATGAGAAATACCAACCCTGACCTGAAGTGGGAAATGAGAAATACCTTCAATGTGGGTACAAGTATCGGATTATGGAAGAACAGATTGACCATGACATTGGAATATTACTACTCCAAGACGACCGACATGCTATACCAATATGATGTTCCGGTACCTCCTTTCAAATATGATAAGCTGTTGGCAAACATCGGTTCCATGTCGAACTCCGGTGTAGAAGTTGGTATTCTCGTGACACCGGTACAGAAAAAGGATATGGAACTGAATATCAGCATGAATATGGCATGGCAGAGAAACCGTTTGCTCTCGCTGAGCGGAGAATATCGCGGAATGCAGATGTCGGCAGCCGACATTGTACCTGTAGGCGCTCTTATAGGAGCCGGGATGAACGGGGGAAACAACAATATATTATATCAAGTTGTCGGCCAACCTCTGGGAGTGTTTTATCTTCCGCATTGTACGGGGCTCAGCATGGATGAGAATGGAAACCGCAAATATGATATAGCGGATTTGAACAATGACGGATCCATAGACATGAGTGACAGCGGTGACAGATATATTGCGGGACAGGCCACTCCAAAGGTGACTCTCGGTTCGAATATCAATTTCCGTTGGAAGGATTTTGACGTTTCGGTTCAGATAAATGGTGCATTCGGACATAAGATTTATAACGGTACATCGTTGGCCTATATGAACATGTCGAACTTTCCGGATTACAATGTCTTGAAAGAAGCTCCTTCCCAAAGAATTGTTGACCAGAATGTAACCGATTACTGGCTTGAAAAAGGAGACTACATCAATGTTGACTATCTGACCGTTGGATACAACATTCCGGTAAAGTCAAGATACATCACTTCGCTGAGAGTCTCGGCAAGCGTGGATAATCTTGCTACCATTACCGGATATAGTGGTCTCACACCGATGATTAATAGTTACGTGTTCAATAAGACTATGGGTATTGATGATAAGAGAACTTACCCTGTTTACAGAACTTATTCACTTGGATTCAGTATCCGTTTCTAAATTTTACAGCCATGAAAAAGAGTTTTGCAATATTAACCGCATGCATCTTGTTGTTTTCCGGGTGCTTGTCTGAAGATTCAAGGAGCTATTTAACCCAAGAAGAGGCTTTTAACAATTCACAGAATCTGTATATCAATGCTGTGGCATTTCTGTATGGATATATCGGAGGGTCTGGCGAGAGTCAAGGTCTGCAAGGTACTTGTCGTGGAGTCTATGACTATAACACAATGACCACTGATGAAGCCTTGATTCCCATTAGAGGAGGCGACTGGTACGATGGTGGGCTTTGGAAGAATATGTATCAACATGAATGGACCGCAACAGATGCCACCTTGTATCAGACGTGGAAATATCTTTATAAAGTGGTGATGCTGTGCAACCAGTCGCTGTCAGATCTAGATACTTACGCCTATCTGGCCACTCATGAAGAGATAGGACAATGGAAAGCAGAAGTTCGAGCAATAAGGGCTTTGTTCTATTTTTATATTATGGATATGTTCGGGCGAGTTCCACTAATAACAGAGACAGACATTCCTGTATCTGAGGTTGTCCAGTCCGAAAGAAGTGAAGTGATGCGATTCATCTATGATGAGATGACCGGAGCCCTTCCTTATCTTGCCAATCAGCGCAGTAATCACGAAGGTCGCTATTACGGTAGAATAACCAAGCCTGTGGCATGGTTCCTCTTGGCGAAACTAGCCTTGAATGCTGAAGTCTATAGCGATGACAATTGGACTGACGGCAACAGACCGAATGGAAAGGACATCCTGTTTCATGTAGACGGAATCGAAATGAATGCTTGGGAAACTTGTATAAGCTATTGTGATAAGCTTGAAGCGTTCGGATATATTCTTGAGCCGGTTTATTCAGACAATTTCCTAGTGAAAAATGAGAACTCTCGTGAGAATATCTTCACGATTCCTCTTGACAAGAACCTCTATCGCAATCAGTTCTGGTATCTCTTCCGTTCACGTCATTACAGTCATGGGGGAGCCTATGGAGGCGCATCAGAAAATGGAACATGTGCGACACTTCACACCATGAATGTGTATGGGTATGGTACAGACGAAGTGGATGTCCGCTTTATTTATAACTTCTATGCTGGTGAAGTGTTTGTTGACGGCACGCAAGTATTGCTGCATACAGGCGAACCTTTGGTGTATATGCCAATGGAAGTGAAACTGAATCTCACCGGCAGTCCGTATGAAAAGACCGCTGGAGCCAGAATGGCAAAATATGAGGTGGACCGCAAGTCTTTCTCTGACGGTAGACAGCCGGACAATGACTTGGTACTTTTCCGTTATGCAGACGCTGTCCTGATGAAGGCGGAAGCAATGGTCAGAAATGGCGAAGATGCCAACTCGGTCTTCAACCAAATACGTTCACGTGTAGAAATGCCGGCTAAAGAAGCCACTCTTGCCAATATCCTTGACGAACGTCTTCTTGAACTAGTATGGGAAGGGTGGAGACGAAACGACATGATACGATACGGTTACTTCCACCAATCATACGATATGAGAACAGCTCTTCCCGATGAGTCCTCGGCGTATACAACCGTGTTCCCAATCCCGTCACAAGCCATTGACCTCAATCCTCGATTGACACAGAACAAGGGCTATGAATGATAGCAGTTGTGAACCTTAAATTTATTAACCATATTAACGTTTGTGCTTATGAACATCAAGATTAAAACTGTTGCAGCGATGATGCTGTTGGCATTAGGACTAAGCGCTTATGCCCAAAATGTATTCCGGCCATGGTACAATTTCCAGGTCAATGGAATCAATCGTCTTCCCGCAAGGGCGACATCATACTCCTATCCATCGGAGGAAGCTGCCTTGGCCTGTAACAGAGATGCATCTGCCATGCATCTTTTGAACGGGATGTGGAAATTCCATTTCGCAGCTGTGGAGACTGATGCTCCGAAGGATTTCTACAAGGACGGTTTCGATTGTTCTTCATGGAATGAAATCCCAGTGCCGTCATGTTGGGAGATGCAGGGATATGGATATCCTATCTATACTAATATCACTTATCCTTTCCCATTCAACCCTCCGTTCATCGACAGGGATAATCCTGTCGGCTCTTATGTTCATACCTTCAACGTACCTTCAGACTGGAAGGGCGGTAGGGTAATCCTTCATTTTGGGGGTGTATACTCAGGACACCAAGTGTGGGTGAACGGTCAGGAAGTGGGCTATTCTGAAGACAGTTGCTTACCGAGCGAGTTCGACATCACAGATATTCTTAAGGAAGGTGAGAATACGCTTGCTGTACGTGTTTTCAAATGGACAGACGGTAGTTATCTGGAAGATGCTGACCACTGGAGAATGTCGGGTATCCATCGGGAAGTGATGCTTCTTCACCGTCCTGACGTTACTATTCAGGACTTCGGTGTCAGAACGATTCTTGATGCTGAATACAAGGATGCACGCCTTCAAATCAGACCTTCGGTATCGGCTGTTAAAGGTGCCCATACAGACGGAATGAAAATCTGTGCTGTCTTGCATGATGCAGCTGGAAAGCCTGTTGGCGATAGAATGGAAGTTTCCGTAAAGGATGTAATGAACGAGCTGTACCCACAGAGAGACAATGTGTATTATCCTCTCATGGAACAGAAATTCGAGAATCCGCTTAAGTGGACAGCTGAAACACCTAATCTTTATACGCTTGTACTGTCCTTGTGGGACGGTGACAACCTTATCGAAGCGCGAAGCTGCGAGGTTGGGTTCCGCGATGTCCGCATAGACGGTCAGAAGCTTCTTGTCAATGGCGTTCCAGTGAAGCTTTATGGTGTAAACAGACACGACCATAATGAATATACAGGTAAGGCGGTTACACGTGAAGATATGGAGGCTGATGTCAGATTGATGAAACAGTTCAACTTCAATTCTGTCAGAACATCACACTACCCTAATGATCCTTATTTTTATGAACTATGTGATAGATACGGCTTGTATGTGATTGATGAGGCGAACCTTGAATCCCACCATGTAGGAGGTATGCTTTCCAATGACCCTGAATGGGCGCAATCATTCTTGGAAAGAGCAACCCGAATGGTAGTCCGCGACCGGAACCATCCTTCAGTCATTATCTGGTCTATGGGAAATGAGTCGGGTACAGGCCCCGGTCATGCAGCCATGTCGGCATGGACAAAGGATTTTGATCCGACAAGACCTGTTCATTATGAAGGAGCTCAGGGACAACCTATGCATCCGGATTATGTACCGCTGACCTCTGTTGCATTTACGAGTGCCGTGGTTGAAGTTGGGCAAGAGATTGCAGAGCCTAAAGGTGGAGCCAATCCGAATGACCCGGAATTTGTTGATTTCGTCAGCCGTATGTATCCGTCAATCACAGAATTGGCAGAAATGGCGGTGAACCCGAATATCGACCGCCCAATCCTCATGTGTGAGTATGCGCATTCAATGGGTAACTCTACCGGTTCATTTGATGAATATTGGGATCTTATCAGAAAGCATGAGTCACTCCTCGGAGGTCATATCTGGGACTGGATGGATCAGGGACTTGCAAGAACGGATAGCGAAGGACGAAAGAACTGGGGATATGGCGGTGATTATGAGCGTCCAGATGACCCTAATGACGGTAATTTCCTTATCAATGGTGTGGTTTTCCCGGACAGAACTCCTAAGCCTGCACTTTATGTATGCAAGTATGTATTCCAGCCCGTTACATTCGAGCTTACAGATGGATTCAATGTAAAGGTAGGCAACAGAAACTTCTTCGATAGCACAGCGAGATATTTTTATTCATGGGAACTCAAGGATGAGAACGGAACTCTTCAGAAGGGTAAGTTCGAAGTGCCTGTACTTAACTCGGGCGAAAATGCTATGGTAACTATTCCTGTAAAAGACTTCAAACGTAAGGCTGGTGCAGTCTATATGCTTGAGGTACATGCTCATGAGAACACAGCTCTTCCATATGCAGAAACTGGATTCATTTGTGCTTCCGAACAGTTTGTAATGGAAGGTCCTGCTGCTACCGTTGAAACAAGCAGAGGCAAAGCGCCGATTGTGACAGAATCTGACGGATGCTATGTCCTTACCGCTGGAAAGAATGTAGCTAAGATTGACAAATCCAGTGGAATGCTTTGTGGTTATGCAAATGCTGGAGTAGAGGCTATATCATCAGCATTCAGACCGAATTTCTGGCGAGCTGGTACAGACAATGACCGCCGCGGTTGGAAGGCAGAGGAACTGATGGGACAATGGAAGGATGTAGCAGCCAACGACGTGAAGGTCACATCCTCTGCCGAAGGTAATAATGCAGTTGTCGAAGCTGTTGTTACATCTGATGGCAAGGCTGTCATGAATATTAAGTACAGCATGCATCCTGACGGTACTCTGGGTGTAAATTACGACATCAAGATAGACAATCAGATGCCTGAACCTCTCAGAATCGGTCTTCAGGGCCAGATTGATTCACGTTACTCTAACGTTACATATTTCGGACTCGGTCCTTGGGAAAACTATTGTGACAGACATGCAGGACTTTTCCTTGGTACCTACAAAACTACGGTAGAAGGTATGATGACTGAATATGTCTATCCGCAGGAAAATGGTAACAGGACAGGAGTACGTTGGTTCACTCTTACCGACAAGAACGGAAAAGGTATTCAGATACTTGGAGCAAGTCCTCTCAGCATCTCAACCTGGAATACTACCCAGGAATCGTTGGAAGCAGCCAAACATATCGGAGAGGAAAAGGTTCTTGAAGGTTCATTCGTGCTGAATGTCGATTGTAAACAAGCAGGTGTAGGAGGAACAGATACTTGGAGCATCAAGGCAAGACCTGAGGAACATCACAGACTCCTTGACAAGCACTATAGTTATTCATTCATGATTCGTCCTACAAACAGCTTGAAGGATGCTGTAAACTCGGCACGTAACCGATAATTATAGAAGCGAGGAGTATTTTCATAAATGGATATGGAATTAAGGATACAAGCTAAAGGGATAACAAAACGATATGGAGCAACGTCTTTGTATCCATTCGATGGTTCCGAGATCGTTTTGAAGGCTCCTCGCTTTTTTAAAGTATATATTAAATACAAAAACTCTGTATTGATATAATATAAAGAGAAGGAGGGATTTTACCCTCCTTCTCTTGAATTTCCCTTTTAAATTTTTGCTTAATTCGGGATATATAAATACTATGCTAGAAGCTTATATATGCTGAAGGCCATGATCGGCCTGAATGTTATGGATAGGGTATCCAATGCCCATATCTGAACAATCTGAGGTGTTCGTCATCCGTGGACGGTTCAGATAAACAGGGTTCATGAAATCTTTATTAT
>JBGVNX010000045.1:0-14944 GCA_045126075.1 Candidatus Cryptobacteroides sp. | reverse complement strand
GGAATGTGATGGTGGAACTGAATGCCAACGAGGGATACAAGCGAGAGCTTACTGTGTATATTTCCGATTCTGTTTCAACAAGCGGAACTTCGCAGTTTAGCGTAGCACAGGATGGAAAGGTTTATGGGGAGGAATAGTATAGCAGTGTAAATGATATTCTGTCGTAGAAGGAAAATTAATATGACTTATAGAACTAAGGGTTTGAGATGTACACCTCAAACCCTTATGACATATAGCCCGTTCCGAACGGATAGAGCAAATGTCTCCAGTTGCTCTCATCTCACATTAGGTATTTACTTCACCAGGCTCTTGAATTTAGCGCAAGGCTTGAATGTCGGTACCTTATGTTCGGGGATAATCACTGTTGTGTTCTTAGTGATGTTCCTGCCGGTCTTGGCCTTTCTTGTCTTCACCTCGAATGTACCGAAGCCTCTAAGGTAAACGTTCTCACCCTTGGCCATTGAACCCTTGACAGCAGTCATGAATCCTTCTACCACTGCGCTAACTGTAGTTGCCTCAATTCCGGTGCTCTTTGACACCTCTTTTACTATCTCAATCTTTGTCATGTCTTTTGAATTTTAGGGCTGCAAAGATAGTCAATACATGGCTATTTTTTGCAAAAAAGATCATCCATGTTAACAAGACGCTGGATACGGTTACTATATTGATTTTCATTCAGCCCGTAGGTAGTTATCAACGTCATCTGAGGGTTCTTCTTCCCCTTGGTCAATTCGGTTACTGCAGCAATCTTGTTCCTTAGTGAGGCATCATAATTCTTGTCAATAGTGAATTCGCCGATGGAGAACTTCATTTCACATATATTTATTACTCTATCAGCTCTGTCTATAATCATGTCAATCTGTGCTCCCTTGCTTGCAGGTCCCTCCTCACTTCTCCACGGGTAGATCTCAGTATGCACTCCACTGATGCCAAGAGCGGACCTTATCTCGTTCTGATGAACAAAGCACACGTCCTCAAAAGCAAGTCCTCTCCATGCATTCAACTTAGGAGAGTTCTGGTTATCCTGCCAGAATGTCCTGTTAGTGGTTGGGTGCTTCCGTACGAAATTAAGATAGAACAGGCAGAACAAGTCAGTCAGTTTATAGTACGCCTCTTTATTTGAACCTTTGAAGTTGTAATATGATATGATAAGATCGCTCTTTACAAGTGCCTTGATCATATTGCTGAGAGATCCCCCACGTGTCATACCCACAGCTTTAGCAATCTCATCCTGTGTCGCTCCGTATCGGTTTTTGCTCAGAAATTCAACAATCTTTCTGTACTTATCATTGTCACCGAACAATGATGTGAATAACTTGTCGAACTCATCCTCAAGTTTTCCGCCCTGACTGAAGAACAGTGAATCGATATTTTGAGCAAGTGATCTACCTTTTTCTATGTATGACAAATAATAGGCAACGCCTCCAAGAATCATATACGATTGAAGAATATCATACCTGTCCATCATGACTCCTCGTGACTTGTAATACTCCTCACACTCACTTAAAGTAAATGGGTGTATATGCATTTCTTTAGTGGTCCTGCCATATAAACCACCTTGATTATGAATCAGTTTGTCAAGCATCCATGTTGTTGCACTGCCGCAAGCAATAAGTAGGAGATTGTGTTTGCCGGAGCCATAATCGTTCCAGAAGTGTTCAAGAGCTGACATGAATCCCGCTCGTGGAGTATCCATCCATGGCATCTCGTCGATAAATGCAATGACTCTCTCACTGGCCTTCTTTGATTCTATAAGTTCCCTGAGTCTGTCGAATGCCTCGAACCAATCTGAAATCGGACTGTCGTTTTTATGCCCGTATCTGACAAGAGATTTCTTGAACTCTGCAAGTTGAGCCTTATACAAGGCATCGGGGTTAATATCCTTGAGCTCAAGTGGGGAAAGCGCAGTGTGCTTGAATGAGAAGGTATCTTCAAAGTACTCGCGTATCAAAAAAGTCTTACCGACTCTTCTTCTTCCATATACCGCGAGGAACTGTGCAGTCTTCTCATTTCGGAGGTTATGTAACATCCTCTTCTCCTCTTTTCTTGCTATTATAATGTCTTTCATAATTGGTGTTATTTAGCCACAAAGATATAAAAATATTTTTCATGGCTGAATAATGCGGCTAAGAAACTTCGTGTAACCACGGTAGTGATCTTTGGTAAGTCGTTCACAATGTGTGTGAATCTACGGCGAATACAAATATTTACCGTAGTTTTTTACACAGATATGTCTACATAAAAACTGTACCATCTCCACCGGGACAGCAGTGATGTGTCGCGAAGGTATGTAACGGCGTGAATCTCCCAATGCACCATGCTCACGCGTTCGCATCTGTCTTCAGCAAAATAGACACTCCATCCGGAGCATCAATTTTCCCTTGACTGCCTTGTCCGTTTACTCCGTTCACCTTCTGTCTGCTCAACATCACAGCCTGGTCCCGATAGGGAAGGCCGAAGTGATGAACTGACGTTCAATCATTAATCCAGAAAGATATGGAGAATAACAAGCAGGTCCAGCAGGACAACGGAAATCTCTCGATCTATGAGAGAATGAGAAGCGTGCCGGCAGAGGCAAAGAAAGCCATCGAGGCAGGACGACTCAAGGGAAAGAGCGACATCAACCCGATGTGGAGAATCAAGAAGCTTACCGAGGTCTTCGGACCGGTAGGATTCGGATGGTACACCGAGGTCATCAAGACCTGGACAGAGGTGGACGAGAACTCCGATGTAGCGGTCTTCGTCGACATCAACCTGTTCGTCAAGAAGGACGGAGAGTGGAGCAAGCCGATCTACGGAAACGGCGGAAACAAGCTCATCTCCCACGAGAGAAAGTACGAGAACGGGACTCAGGTTCTGGTGCCGTACCTTGACGATGACGCTTATAAGAAGGCTTATACGGATGCGATCAGCGTTGCGGCAAAGGCTCTCGGAGTCGGAGCGGATGTCTACTTCGAGAAGGATGTCACAAAGTACGACGCACCGGTGCAGTCGACACAGTCGCAGCCGGCGGTAGTCCCTGCACTTCCGGCTCTGACAAGCAAGAGTCCTTCATGGAAGTCGGCAGTGGCGTTCACGGCATCGCTCAAGGATGATGCTGAGACCATCTCGAAGAAGATCCGTCTCAAGTACACAATCTCGGATGAGGATCTCGATCTTCTCCTCAAGCAGTCAGGCAAGAAATCATAAATACATACCGATATGGCATACAGAGTAATCAAACCGGCTACCCACGAGGAGTGGCTGGACGAAAGAAAGAAGGGCATCGGCTCTTCAGAGGCTGGAACGATCATGGGAGTGAACAAGTTCGACACTCCCTACAGCCTATGGCGCAGAAAGACCGGAGTAGACGGTCCTATACCTTCAAATGAGGCTATGGAGCTTGGACATCACATGGAGCCTGCAGTGGTGACGATGTTCGCAGCCAGGACAGGTGCCCAGGTAAGAAAAGACTCGGCAGGTGACTGGATAGCCGCTGACACCAAGCATGACTACCTCAGGGTATCTCCCGACAGACTCTACTACGAGGACGGAGCGAAGCATACCAGGAAGAACCTCAGGATTCTTGAATGCAAGACCACCTCGGTTGCCGTGGATCCGGAGGACTTCCCGGTGTACTGGTACTGCCAGCTTCAGTATCAGATGGGAGTGATGGGCGTGAAGAAAGGTGCGGTAGCATGGATGTCCTCATATCCTAGGCTGAACTTCGGATACAAGGAGTTCGACTTCAATCCGGAGTTCTACAAGGCCCTCGTGGAAGCGATAGAACACTTCTGGCTCATCAACGTCTGCGGAGGTATAGCACCGGATGACCTGAATTCGGAAGATACACTTCTGAAGCATCCGACAGCGACGGTAGGCGAGACGGTAGAGGCAGACGCGGAACTCATCGATGTCTATAACAACCTCAAGACAATCACCAACGAGATATCCGCTTTGGAGAACTCGAAGTCCTACCTTGAGGACCGCATCAAGATCTACATGGGAGATGCAGAGACTCTCGTCTCTCCGACAGGAACGGTGATGGCCCAGTGGAAGAACACCAAGGTGTCTCAGAAGTTCAACGCGAAGGCATTCCTGGAGGATGATCCGGCAGGGTACGCCAAGTACCTGGAGCCGACAAAGCCGACAAGACGCTTTTCAGTGAAGTAGTAATAACCATAATGACAATATCGTAACTATGAACAGTAATTCATTCATCGGTCAGATCGACCTTATGGCACTCATCGCAGCTCAGTACACAGTGGTGGACGGACAGGAGTGCATCGTGATTCCAGTAAACGCCAATCCGGCTATCTACATGTCCCAGACACGCTCCGGACAGCCCAAGGCGATGCTTGATGTCTTCATCCGTGAGACAACCAACAACCAGTACGGCAACACCCACTTCGTGAAGGCGAACGTGGGCAAGGCTAACAGGGAACGCTTCGGCATCTCCAAGGATGAGCTGGGCAAGTACAGCCCGATAATCGGCAATATCAGACCGTATGATACGGCCGCGTCGCAGAAGAAGGTGGAGACTTCCGTGGACGAAGATGATGATCTTCCACCGGATACGTTCAAAGGATTCTAGAGGGTAGGGGCCTAGGCCCCGCCCTGTTATCTACACTTTAATACAGAAGTATATACAGATAATACATGACGATATGCGTACAGGAAATCACACAGATGCAGCAGCCGGACTCCCGGTGGGAGACTACATCAATCAGATAATGGATGACAGACTCATCGACCTCATCGCGGAGAGAGTGATGGTGAAGATGGGTGTCAAGGTCAGCGAGGAGGAGAAGGTCAGACGTGAGGAGGCGGAACGTCGCCGTCTCAGACGGAGCCGTATGCCTGAAAGCCCAATCAGCATCAAGGCCATCATGAAGCGTATCCAGGAGGAGGACGCTTCACTCCCGTCTGTCCCTGTGACTGATGAGGAAGACCTGCCGTGGGAGACTGAGGCGAAGGAACCTGTCGTTAAGGTTGGTCTGGACAGCGTGCTGGTGGCTAAGGCACTGCAGTGGATGGCCTGTACGCATGACGTCAGTCTGAACGGCTCACAGATACAGACGATCCTTTACAATGCCTACGGGGTATGGCTTGCCACCAAAGGGGAGAGACTCCTCGAAGAACATCCTCAAGTATGGCAGTATGGCCCAGTGTTCCCAAGGGCTTACAAGCATCTGAAGAAGAATGCTGGAAACGGACAGGTCGAGCATGACATGCTCAAGGCGGAGTGCCCTGACAGGTTCGAGTTCATCAGGAGATGCTTCCAGAGGTTCGCATGGACTTCTGCCGGAGTTCTCTGCGCTCCCCACACGGCAGAGGGATCTCCATGGAAACAGACGAAGGATCAGAGTCCCGACAAGCTGGGAGTCCGTATAGATGACGAATTGATAAGGCAGTGGTTTCTGCCGAGAGTTTAACTTTATAATCTTAAAGAGTTATGGAAGTAAAGATTGGAGACAGAATAAGGATCTACCACCTCAAGGGTGAAGACAGAACGTACGACGGGGCCGAAGGCGTTGTCGAACACATCGACGGCATCGGGCAGCTCCACGGCACCTGGGGAGGTCTGGCGGTCATACCCGACGAGGATGACTTTCAGGTCATCTAGATCCGACAGAGCCACCGGGAGGATGGCGTGGCCTCGCTTGTCCGGAGAGGTCATGCCTTATTCACGGTTCTCGCCTGGTTCAACTCTTTGCCTCTGTTGCAGTCCGCTTCCGCTTTATGACCTGTGAACTCCTTCAGGATCCTGCAAGGGTGCTTTGTTGTCAACTCCTTCCGATGGAGCAAGGGAAGATGGCGGTCTGTTCCGGTTCTTCTGCATCAGGCGTGCATCTTGACTCTGGAATCACATTGCCGTAAGCCGGAAGGCTGTAGAAGGATTCGTGATTGACAGGCTGGTTTCCCTTATTTCCGGACGCAAAGGTACTTTCCTTCTGACTTCATGTTAAAGGACTCGTCGGCTCAGATGTGAGCCTAGAGCCGGTGGTCCCGAATGAAAATCTCCACGCCCTGCGGGGTAGTATTTTCCTTGCGGTCTCCTTGAGCCTTTGTCCTCAGGTACTATTGCGGCATCCGTAAATTAAGTTGAACCAACCTTAAAATCAATCAAAATGAATCCTAACAACTACATCCAGATTTCCGGCAGACTTACAGCCGACGTGACTCCTAACGAGAACAAGACATTCGCACGCTTCAACCTCGCGAAGAACTTCGTAGGATCAGACAAGAAGACCATCTTCCTCAGCTGCGTCATCTTCAAGAAGGAGTTCGATGACAACCAGCAGACCATCCCTTGGGATCTTCTGAAGAAGGGACAGGAAGTCCTCGTCACAGGAAAGCTCGCTCCAAACAACTGGACTGACAAAGAAGGTGTTGAACACAAAGGCTTCGACATCATCGTGAACAAGATACGCGACCTGGCTGAAGAATAGCCGGGTCGCCGTTCCTCCCGGCGTTTCTGCCGGACCTTGCTAGCCGATCGGCACTGAGGAGCGTCGGGATGACGTGAACCTCTATCTCCCAAGGCAGCCCGAGCGTAATGCCCGAGCTGCCTTTCTCTGATCATGTCATTGTCGTATTACTCTTTCAGCTTCTGAAGAATATAATTCCTAATTCCTTCCTTATCAATATCGTACTTCGGTTCGAGAGTGGAGAAGTTTTCGTCTGGAACAAACTGACCGGAAAGAAGCATAGCAACGAGATTTTTCTTAGACAGGCGGAAGCGGGAGTACTTACGGGCTTTCTCAATGCCGTCATTGATGGAGTATCCTTCCTTTATGATGGAGTAGATGTCATAGTAGTCCCTGAATTTCATCCTGCGGAGCATAACTTCCATCTTCATGGCCATAATGGACTCGATATCGGCAAGTCTAATATTTCCCATATAATCCACCGGGTTGCTGATAGGAGAATAGTTGTCACTCACGTAGAACGAGAACTTTACTCCCTTGACACGGAACTCTACCTGATCAAATCCAAGCATATTGAAATTCTCGATTGGTCCAATCTTTTCTGTCAGTTCCTTTTCAATGAGATTCCAGTTGACTTCAGGCTTCTCCGTCTTTGAGATTCTCCACATCATGAAATCAAGGTCCTCGCTCTTGCGATGACCGATCTGCATGGCCAAAGCTGTTCCACCGCAGAGGATGTAAGGCTTTATGCATTCCATCTGAGCCACCTGTTCGATTATGGCATCTATATTAACCGTTAAACCCTGTCGCATGTTTGAGTAATTTATTTATGTGTTCTCTTTCTATACGGTCAAGATACTTCTCCGGGTTCTGTATCCCGAAGTAATACATTGCAATCATGATGTTCAGCATCTTCATGTAGTCTCCCTGAACGGCCATCCTCTCTCTCCATACCTGAAGGATCCTCTTTCTTGGATATATCTCGAACATCAGGTCTATGTCGTCCAAGTCCAATACGCGGAAGGTGCTTTCAATAATCTCATCATCAGGTATTTCATCTATCGCACTGATGTCATATGACCAGAATGCAGTATTGGCAATCAGTTTCCTGCACAGGTCTTCCTTGATCTCCCTCTTTCTCTTCACGACAGCCTGAAGAGCCTGCATCTTCACAAGTTCACCCTCAGGGAGGGAAAAGAATGCCTCCAGCTTGATGGCAACCTGTAAGGATAGCTCGCGCTTGTCGCGTATAACATAACTGAGCAACTGCCTGGGAACATTGATCTCCCTGGCAACTGCAGACTGAGAAACGCCGTGCTTAGCACACAAGTTTTCTATATATTTACCTGTGCTTTGATTCATAACTGAATTATATTTGTCAACAAATCTGTTCACAAATATAATGCAAATTAATTGAAATATAATACTCAGGTCATGATTTTTAACTTGCAACTTGGCTGAATGTTAACAGATATCCCTTTCTCCCGGCGGTTAAACAGGACCTTGCTAGCCGTAAGCATTACGAAAGTCAGGATGATGTGAGTATCTGTATCCCAAGGCAGCCCGAGCGTAATGCCCGAGCTGCCTTTCACTGTGTTCTTATGATTCTACTATATGAAGATAATAATATTACAGGGGATAAGAAGTGTGTATATTAAAAATTTTTAATGATTGACTCTTATAAAAGGAACTTCTTCTGCAAACTCTGGGTCAATCATGTGACATTGACTTTTAATTATACCACGTTTATGAAGCGCTGGGTTTAAACAGAAGGTACGAAATTCGTCAATGTCGACATCTTCAACTTTCTGCCAATGAGGAAAGAAAAGTTTAAGGTATGCTGATGTAAGCTTCTGAATTGCCTTTAAGTCGCGAAGGTCACTATCATTTGGAGTGTCAATCAACGAGGATACAATTAGTGAATAAGATCCGTCATTTCTGAGTGTGTGCAGAATTTCTGTGAAATATTCGACATTTAGAGTCCAGTCGTTCAAAATGAGGTCTTTTCTCATTCGTGGGAGTTTCCAACCTTCTATGAATCCATGGAAGCGATCCAAGAGAGCTGATTCCTGGAAATCACTAGGGAGAGTGGTTAGATATTTTTCGTTAACAGGAAGGTTGTCCTTTGTAAGAGGAATGTTACCCATAATCATCATTCCACTCTCTGACATGAACTCGTAATTGTCAATAGTTGTTTTACCGCTTTCTAGGTAGCTTTTAAGTGCTGCTTGAATCTCAGCGGGCTCCTGAAAGACAATTGTCTGAATCTCATCGAATGTTACGAAATCGTAATTACGGAATATACCAGGCTGTTTCTTTGTCTTGTCATAAAATAATTTTGCCCTAGTGACTTTTCCACCGCTACATAGCCATCCATACTTGCTCAGGCTACCGAATACGTAAGATTTACCTGTTCCTTTTGGAGCAAGTTCAACCATGTTAAGTCTTGGCTCTACAAAAACAAGAAGGCGAGAGAGAAACTCCACTTTTTGATCAAGTGTGTCAAATCCAGAAGGGTCGTATTCCATTGCAGACAGAAGTACATCAATCCATTCTTCTGTTGTAAACTTGCTTCGACACTCTCTGAAATAGTCGAGATCAACACGGTATGGTCTAAATGGCTTGTATCCGGCAAGCTCTACATAACCAGGTTCTTTACCCATTGGTGGTTGATATACAAGCTTAATAACGCCCCACTTTTCACCATCACGGAATTCGTCCTTATTCTGCTCAGCAACATAATCTGGAATTATACCATCATTTCCAGCAATACCAAGGTCTGGTATAGAAAAGCGAAGTTTATTCTTCTTAATATCCGTAGTTATAGTGAATCTCGTTAGGAGGTTTAAGGCAATTCTGTCGGTTCGTAACATGCTTTTTACATCGCTGCCTTTTGCAGGAATATGCTCATTCAGGAAGCGTGTAATACCAACTGTGTCCAGTTCACCTTCGGTGTTAACAAATTTTTTAATTAAATAGTCTTTTACAAATGAAGGCAGATTGCGTCCATTAAAGACACTATAATTATCTGGATTTTTTAGAACACTAAGATCAGGGAATACCTGCCTAATTTTATTACTTATCTCTTTCATACAAATTAATCAAATAAGTCTTCTTCATCAATACCAGACTTGATGGTGATATTATATTCCTCAGTAAAGCTTCCTAAAAGAAGGTCAATATGAATTGCGCCAGCAGAAACTGATTTAAGTCTAGCATTCCATGAACCCTTTGAATACTCTAAACTACTGATGATACCATTATATTTAATCTTTGGAACTATAGTGTCGTCAAGATCATCAATAATAAATGATATGGTTGGGTCAGCAATGTCAAGCTCTGATTTACAAATCTCAACTGTGTAACCCTTATTATCATCCTGCCTATTAGAAAGGATAATGAATGGAACAAACACTTCTTCAGGTGTACATCCTCCATGTACTTCTCTAGCAGGCTTATTATTGAGTGAATTATGCTTCAATGCAATGATAAAATCAGTCGCATCACTATGATAACGCAAATAATCATTATCAGCAACCTCGCAAGGTTTATCTAATAGTATATATCTTCCTTCGTGGCTTGCTTTCTTTTCATACTTCTTAGGCTGATAAAGCCTTGAGAGTGCAGTTAAACCATGGTCTGAAATGATTAATATTCTTCTATCTGCTTTTTGTCTACACAGATCATCAACAATTTCTCCAATGAGTGTTATCTGTTTGGCCAAGGTATGATATTTTTGGTAATATTCACCATGAACCATCTCATCAAGATCTGAGATTTTTGTATCGCAATCTTTAGAATTGTGTTGAGTACTTGTAGGAAGACCAGTAGCCGCTATATATGCATGCTCAATGCGCATTTTTGAAGGATTTTCCTCTACAAAATGCTGAATGAGTGACATCCACTCTATGCCTAGAGCATCTACCCAATAGACATGATCAAAGTCTCCAGCCTTAATGCGGAGATCTGAAGTCTTATCAAAGTCTTCATACCAGGAGAAGAAGGACTGCTCATCGTTATTGTACTTCTTGATATAACTTTCAAGTGTTTCATTGCGTACATCCTTCAATTTCGCTTCTTTGTAGGATTTCATATATCCGTCCACCCACGAATGAGAGAGCTTCTGATTCTCGAAAGGATATGTCGCAAAATATGCATAAGCAGCAGGGTATTTATTTCTCACCCAGTCGATTGATATCTTATCTTCAGCATACCATTGAAGGATAAGCTCTCTTTCGAACATGAATGTGCTACCACAAATATCTCTTGCCTTTGCAAAATTAGCAACCGCTTCATCCTCAAGGCGTTTCTTTAGAATATCTTCGTTCTCCTGGCCTATTTTTACAAGGTCGAGAGAACGGATATACGTATTCCTCTCCTCAAATAGTTCTTCATAGTTGTCGACATCAAAAATATCATTGAACACATGAGCAATCAAGCTAACAGAATCATAACTCTCTAAGTGCTCTACAACATATTTGAGATATGGGAACTTTAGTGATTTGTAAGTGATAAAATACTTTGCAAGTAACCACCTGTGAAAATCACTTGAAAGGCTCTTCCATGTTGGAAGGAAATTATCGCCAATGGATATCCTTTGAAGATTCAATATGTCACATGTGATTTTCCTAAAGTCCAATGTTTTGAGACCTCTCTTATGTAGTTCTTTAAGAAGAAGGTTCCAATATTCATCATCGATTGGATTATATTCTATTTCAAGAGCATCACAATAGAAGCGTTTAATAACCTTATATGCATTCTCAACCTGAGATATACTGAATATCTTATCGGGAACGGAATATTTGTAGAAAAGGTTCAAAGGGCGGGAACAGCAAATAGCATTTCCTGCTTCCTCCTTCTGCCAAAATTGTAGCCATTCTCGTGTATTTCGTATACAGCTGATATTTTCGGGTACCGAAAACTCTGCAGGTACAAGTGTAATATCAATAGGTTGTGCTTCTTCCTCATCGAGTTCCCAAACTGGGCCAATTTCACGGGAAATACATTCCATGAATCTTGTAAATCGAACGTCTACGCCAATCAGCGGAAGATAAATTCTACAAGATAAGTTATTGGATTCATTCTCTTTTTGGACCATAATGGTGTGAAAGAAAGAGTTGAATTTCTCCTCAGGGTAGAAACGGACAATCTCAGAGAACGGTGAAATAATGGTATCCTCTTTAATTGATAGAATCTTTTCAACAAGGACATCAGATGTTATCCAGAAATCATCATCCTCAAGAAGGTCTTCTATGTTAAATGTACTTGTATTATGATTGAGAGACAGTTCCTTTACAAGTCGTCTGAAAGACTCAAAGGAATCAATCAAAATAGGCCTAATAGGGTACCTTCTTGCCGTAATATTAGTGGTTGTTTTATCCGCTTCAATTGCAGCAATCAGCTCCTCGAAAGAGCTAAAATGTGTTATTTTAGGACTATCTGCCATAATACTATAATTCACTTTCAATAACAGTAATTATATCAGGGAATTGATCTATGAGATTCATCAATACTTCCTTGAGCTTCTGTTCACCCGCATTTGAATTCTTAATACGATCCTTCGCATTCTTCTTAACTATGTCGAATGCAGACATACCTGAAGTTGACCATGTTGATTGTGAACCATAGCCTGTATTTGTGTCTTGAAGTACACCATTATAAGGCTGAGGAGTCTGTTGTTTACTTGTCAACATCCATCTCAAAACTTTTGCTTCAACTTCAGACTCCTTCCAATATCCTATTTCCGTCTGAAGAGATGATTTGAGATAATCAAATACCTCGTCCATCTTATTAAATGCTTCGTTGGTATTATCTATTTTGAGAAGATAATTCATGAAGCCTTCTTTATAATGTTCTGCTTTACCGCAGTATAATGTCAACTTCAGGATATTGTCTTTGATATGCTTAATTGTCCGAGTAATATCTTCTATTTTTGACTCGGTTGAATCAATCAATGTAATGAGCATTTTAATCTGCTCCTTGCAGTCATCAGGGACTTTTGACGCATAAAGAAGGGACCAAATTGGATATTTTGCTTTATGTTTGACAAAGTCTCCTTTAATAACAAACTTAACGTCAGTGAGACTGCTCAAAGAATGTGTACCAGGAATATCGTGGAGATTAAAAATCTCAACGACCTTATCCTTTAAATATTTTTCCTCTTTAGAGCCAAAACGCACCTTTAATTTATTCTCATTCTTAGCACCTTTCTGCCAATAATCAAACATGTCAAGAATCAAGTCCCTGATGTTGTCAACTGTAAGAGGCTGTCCTAATTCTGCATGATAGAGAACGTTCTCATATTTTCTAAGAACGAAACCCATCAATGCCATGTTAAGTATGTTGGTGTACACACCATATGGTGGTCTGGTTAAGACTTCTAGTTCATCACCAATATTGAAAACTGAAGAAACACGCTGTTGAGCTGCTTCAAGGATGGAGTCAACTTTATTTTGTAACTTAATCAAGAAGTTATTATCGTCAGCATCCTCTTTGATATGCATGTCTTCATCAACCAGATAAGAATCATTTGGGTCCTTGAGTATGTAACGAGCGTACTTATACTGTTTGTCAAGTCTCTCTTCTACATCATCTCGGCTGCGTCCGAAAAGCATTCCTTCAGTTGCTGTCTTAGAATTTTGAGTTTTCCAAGCAGGAATTGCAGAGCGTCTAATGAGTGCGGAACTGTCAATTCCGGAATGGAAAATTTTGGGTGCTACTGTATCATTTATAACTTTATAAATAAGCGCTGACGAAGTCTGGGTAGGCTCAGCACTCCTAAAGAAAACGTTTGAATAGTTTGTTTTTATTTTGAGTACCCAATCATTAACAATAACTCTTTCTGCATTCTCTGCATGAGACTGGGCCTGGTCACGAAGTTGATGCTTCTCTGCTACCGAAGCTCGTGCCCTATAATCAATAAATTTGTTGTATCGTTCAGAACCGAGGACCTCATTAAAGAGAACAAATACTGTGTCTTTGCATACAGGGTCAACAGCGAGTTTTTTAATAGTTTGCTGAGCGCTAATGAGTGCGGCCTCATCCATCGCTAAAAACATAGCGACGTGAGTGGCGTAGTTTGATGTAAATACTTTGTTGGCAATACGACTTCTCAAAACATCTTCTGATAATTCTCCGCATTCAAAAAGTGCCACCTCTGCTTCTCGTAATGTATTGCTTGATACCAAACCGACGATAGCATCTTTACCTTTCTTTGAGAATGCAAGAACATCAGTTGATTTCTTGTACTGTAGTTTCTGATCCTTGACCTGTTGTGTAATCTCATTTGATGGCAGTGCGGAGAACTCGATGAGGAAGTTTCCTAGAGGGTCTTTAGTAACAATCTCGTTTAAGTCAATGTAAGAAAGTATGTCATCTACGCTGTCCTCAAAAGATTCTCCAATAAAAAGATCCTTAATATTGTTAGCAGAAGGTACTACATTATGATTACTTGAGCTGTTTGAAAGATCTTTGGAGAGAATGTTATTCATGGCATTCAGTAAAAGAATGCCTTTAAACACCTTAGTGTAGTTCTCGCCTAACGCTTTTACTCTGTCTCCTTCATGCATGTATTTTTCAACAATAATACCATACTTTGCATTATCGCTTTCGAAAGTGTCAAGGAAGAAATCCCATAATCTATCAGGTGTTAACAGGAAACCTGATTCAAGGTCATTACTTTCTATGAAGTTCGCAAATCCTCTCTCTTGGTCATATAGGAAGTTAAAAACACTACGATTAGCAGAACCAATATTTCTTGCAACAAATGTTGATAAATAAGCCGTATAAGGATGAAGAGGGAAAAGTTTAACAATATCTGATTTTGCCTGTGATGAGTCATTGTTTACCAGCCTTGTAATAAGACTATCAAGTGACATTTTCTTATCACTACAGAATGCATCATATTTTTGGGCATCAAGCTTTTTGATGGTAGCAGCCATTATGTGATAAGTAGTCATAGTTTCCATCTTGTATGACATTAGATGGAAACGATCCTTCATCTTAGTTACATCGTCAGATGTGTCGTTATAGTTGGCAGGTGTTCTGTGGCTAATTAGGTATAAGAATATGTTTTGTTTCTCTGAGAGTTCTGCAATATTCTGGAGCTGGTTAGTAAGGCCTGATGATATAGAGTCCATAATGGAGGTAAACTCATCCCAGAATATAATGATACCATCAAGACCTTTTTTCAAAAGTTCTTTGTTGATTTCTATAAGCCACTTCGTTAGGCTCCTGTCATCATTTGCAAGAACATCAATATCCTGCTTGTTTAATGCATCTTCCAATTCACTCAAGAAGTCTACATCATATGCTTTTAGTTTATTCAGGATATCTTGTTTATTATGTACACATACAGAGAGATACTCATCATTCTTGATTACCTCATCCCAATTTATCGCACGTTTATTCTCAATGTGCTCGCAATACCTTTCAAACTGAGATCTAACAGTTATATTAATCCCAGCCTGAGCTAGAGCAGCCTTAACAGCTTTTTCTAGTTTGAGTGTAAATGTTCTTGAGTTATAGATGCCCTC
>JBGVNX010000044.1:0-110899 GCA_045126075.1 Candidatus Cryptobacteroides sp. | reverse complement strand
CCGTCTCTATGGCCTTAAACCGGGAGAACTGATTGCAAGATGCAAACAAAGCTAAGATCACATAGTTAACAAGTTTGTGTAAATTCTAAATTTTCTCTATATTTGACTAAGTAATTTAGAAACTATGAATTTCAGTGAGATAAACAAGGCTGCCGGCACAAGAGCCCGTAAGGCTGCCCTCGAACTGATGAAGGATCTCAAGGAATTCAGAAAGGTTTCTGTAGACGCTTCTAAGTAATCCCATTATCAACTTATGAGTCTCCCGTTGTTTACACAGCGGGAGATTCTTTTTTCATACCATCATGAATCAGGATATCAACAACGTAGAACTCTGCGGCAAAGTCGGAGTGGTTCGAATCAATGAGATACAGGGAACAAAAGTCGCAGACTTCTCCCTTGTAACCAAACAGCACACTAATAACCTCGACATACAGGTCTGTGAATGCACCTGGCACAATGTCGTGGTCTGGGAATCAGATGATATATCATTTGATAAACTAGAAAAAGGTGTCAGAGTGCATGTAACCGGAAGGCTGAGGAACAGCCGATATACAGGCGTTGACGGAAGTGAAAGAATATTTACCGAAGTGGTAGCATCGTCATTCAGGATCGTCAGATAGTCTTTCAATATTTTCTCAAAAACACGATTCCCTCCCCGCAAAGCACTGGTTCCTTACCCATCTCATCTAACGGGCTGGTTAGATGAGATGGATAAGAAACGCCGGCAGCAGAGCTGCAGTCGCGCGTTGCGCCCATAGGTCATGATCCATTCTGTGACTCCAGCTCGGGGAGCTGTTGTCGCTATCCATTATCCTCGCACATAAAATCCATCAAATAAAAATAACCTATAAAATCCCATTCGCCAACGCAAGTTTCGTTACGCTCACCCAAAGGGCTCCGACTTACTAAAGGCGGATGGGATTTTTCTTTTTCCCGCAAATACGGGAAGTACCCTTCCCTCGAATAAACAAACAATTCTAAAAAAATACTGTCATGACTGTTGAACACCCATTCTACACTTTGTACAAAGAGTGTGACAAGCTGTACGAGAGAATATCCCTTGAGCTTGCAGCTACGCAGCATCGCCCGGAAGGATGGCTTCCCAGAACAGTATTCGTCGAAAATGATGAATACGAAAACGGATTCGTGAAATATGAAGTCAGAGAGATCCATCCTGACGGAACATTCACCGGCCTGAATATGGAAACCTATGATGAGGAGCAACTATATCTCAGAGAGATAAACCTTGACTTCCTCATGCTCCTGATGGACCTGTACATCGACAGCTGCGTCGAGAATAATCTTACAGAAGAGATCCGTCGATGCGACCACTGCGGCAAGCCTATGAAAGAAGGCTACTATCTAGCAGGAGAATTCGCCTGCAGCGATGAATGCTGCCTTGCACTCTACGATGGTGACAAGCAGCAGATGGAAGAAGACCTCAGCAAGGCCGAAACTGACGAAGGTGAATGCTATCATACAGAATGGGAATCATTCTCACTGGAATATTAACTACAAAATCCTACAATATGGAACTTACAAAACAGGATGTATCATACATCGTCAATGAGCTCGGATATGAAATGAAGGATATCCCTCAAATCAAAGCCGCTCTCAAGAAGACAAAATTCACACAGTGTACTCCAAAGGATAACGGAGTCATCATTTCAGCCGATTCTGCGCGAAAGGTTCTCGGGGACAGACCCTTCCTTTCCGGAATCAGCCGCAGTGCCTTCCACTGGTCGGCAGTGAGACAGAAAGATGACGGTACCATCGTCTACTTTGACTCAAGTCCTTATTTCAAAAAATGAAGCTATGAATAATATGGAAAACGATCTCTTCTCAAGCATTCTTGAAATGGAGATAAAGGAAGATACGCTGATACCCGAAGAAGACCGCCAATGGTGTCTCAGGATTCAGGAAAGCCTCAATAATACACTTGCCGGCCTCAATTCCTGGTATGACCAGTTCAAGGCGGCCATTGATTCAATGGGACATGACTACTCAATCAGCTGGTATGATGACGGCGGCTGTTACGGATACAGAAGGCATAATATTGATAAAACGGATATATCCTATTATCACAGCTTCGAGCCATTTGACTCAATTTCACAGGTAGCCAAGAACTATATCTCCGCTTGTCGTGCTTTCGAAAACCGCATCATTGAGTATTTCAACGAGAAATACAACATCAATGTGGATTCCTGTACCAATGATGACGAATATACCATCAAGAATCAGAAGTCACCACGCTGGGAAGACGTCGTACAGAAAGTCATTGCCCATCTCGGCGGACGAACCTTCTGCGACACGGCCAAGGATGAGATGAAAAACAACTTCCTGAATGATGTGAAAAAATACAGAGGAGGTCATAATGTGTCTGTGAAATCCAAGGTCATCACAATCCATAACGCAATATATGTATCCGACAGATTTGACGGTACTTCATACATTGACTATGGTGCTGTCAGAAGACTGGAACAGTTCCTTCAGTACCTGATTCTGTGTGCTGATGATCAGATCGTCGACACATCGGGTGCAATACAAGGTCTTGACACGATTCACACAGATTTCAGCCGCTGGTATGACACAGCATCGAACAGTATAGAATCCGTCAAGGTATATAAAAACCAAAGAATAGACTTCAGGTTCAAAACCGCATCGGCTGCCCTCGCCTGCTACAACAAGCTCGGACTTGAAGCCCTTGAACAAAACGCTGCCTGAACATGATAAAAGCAAAAGATCTAAAAATTGGAGACATCGTATTCCATATCAATTCCGTATACGGAGTTCATATATTGAAAATACAAGATATTATCGTTTCTCTCAAGAATGAAAGATACAGGATAACCCTAAAAGATGTCAATAACGAAGCAATGTGGTATCCTATCTTAACTAGTAAAGACGATACGCAGACTGATACAGATTTCGGTACTATTTATTTCGAGGCAAAAGAAGTTATAGACATTCTTGAAACTGTAAAGAAGGAAATAGAAGAAACTCTCAAAGACATCAAAGGCCTATTACGCATTCATCTCCCGCCTAAAGACGGGAGTATTCCCGCTTATTCTCATAAAAAAGCGGTCCTGATTCAATGGAATACTGGAGAAAATCTTGAAAATGACGAAAAACCGGATCTACCGACGGAAGTGAACATTCCAGAAGATATATCGGAAGATGAGATCGCAGACTATCTCTCAGATAAATACGGCTTTCTTGTCAGCTCTTTTCAAATCCAACAATAATAAATATGCCACGCTATCAAATCATCCCTCAGAACATCCCGCCACAGATGCGAGAGGAAATCAACAGGAAGATCCTTCTCTGCGTCAATGCCGGCAAGGATATCATTCCTGGCGAAAGCATCTATAACTGCTACACCGGTGACGGAGGAATCCACGGCCTGAAGCCGGAGGATTTCCCGTCTTTCCACGAATACACCAAGGCAAAGCAGGAGATAGAGAACGGGCAGTTCTTCACCCCTCATCAGATATGCCGGATGATGGTAGACATCCTTTCGCCGCAGGCTCAGGAAAAGGTGGTCGACATCTGCTGCGGAATGGGAAACATGTTCAATTTCCTTCCGGACATCTCAAATGCCTATGGCTGTGACATTGACGCCAAAGCGGTCACTGTGGCAAAGCATCTGTATCCGGATGCCAATATTCAAAGATGCAGCATGCAGCAGTACGAACCGCAGATGCTGTTCGACTGCTCGATCGGCAATCCTCCCTTCAACATCAGAACCGAAGAAGGTCTTTCTCAAGAGGAGTACATGAATGTCAATGCCCGACTTCTTGCACCTGCGGGAATTCTGCTTGCAATCGTTCCCGAATCCTTCCTCAAGGATGCATTCTGGGAAGGCAGAAGGATAAACGCCATCGACAGGAACTACTCGTTCATCGGCCAATGCCCTCTGGATGCTGATACCTTCAAGGCCCTTGGTGTGAAAGCCTATCCGACAAAGATCATGGCCTTCATGAGACGGTCATATCATTTTGATCATACGCCTTTCGATCCGTCAATCTGTATGACAGCTGACGAATTGAAAACAGCCATCAGGAAGGTCAGAGATGAGAAGCAGGCGAAGCGCTTCCTTCTCATGAGAGAAGTCACCCATATGGAATCGGATGAACTCGAAGCTTTCGAATACAAGGTCAGAAAATACCTCTGGGAATTGAATTGTCATCCTCATCTGAAAGATCATATGCAGAAAGCCCAGGAACTGGTGTCAAGATTCAAGGCTCAGAGACCGCCGGAAAACTGCACTGATGAAGAATACAAGAAATGGAAGCAGGCATCTCTGACGCCAGCCAAGGTCCTTTCCACGATACGAAGGATAATCCGGAACCAAAACCACACAACGAGAAAGGAAATCGCCTTAGTAAAGACGGCTTACGGATATAAATACAAACAATACGCACAAGGTCTCCTGGATAAGAATGAAAGACGTGAAGTCAGCATAAACAACCTCGTGTTCGATATCGAACTGCCTGCCATCTCCCAGTACTGGCCATCGCTTCCGGCACAGACCAAAGCAATGCAGAAAGTGATAGCAAGGAAAAAGTATGAATACAATGTCCAGTCAGCCGATTTCAAGAATATGTCTCAGGATACAGCTCTCGCCGCTTATCTGGATTCTGCGTCATTTGTAAACAAGAACGGTGAGACATGTCAGTTTACAGAACTACAAAAGGCGGATCTGAATCTGGCAATGCAGAAACGATATGCCCTTCTGAACTGGCAGCAGGGAAGCGGAAAGACGGCCGCGGCCTATCACTGGTCAAAGAGAATCCTCGATTCAGGAAAGGTCAAGAATACAGTCATTCTCGCCCCCGCAATCGCAGTGAACATGACCTGGGTTCCTTTCCTTACAATGAACGGATGTCAGGCTATGGTACTCAAGACACTGTCGGATATAGAAACAATACCTGACGGAGTTACTGTTGTACTGTCCACTTCGATGATTTCAAAGCTCAAAAAAGGACTCATCCGGTTCATGAAAATGAAGTCAAGGAAAATATGCCTGGTATTCGACGAATCCGACGAGATAACCAATCCTACATCTCAGCGCACAAGAAATATCCTGGATGTGTTCAGACGGGCAAAATATAAGCTGCTCGCCACCGGTACCACTACCAGAAACAACATCGCGGAGCTCTACAGTCAGATGGAACTGCTTTACAACAACTCCATAAACATGATCAACCGGTGCTCTCAAGAATATCATCAGAACAAGGATGGCGATATGGAAAGCATCTTATGCGACGGTTACGGGAAGCCGTTTCCCGCACGCGGAGGCCATATCATGTTCAGAGCCTGTCACTGTCCCGGAAAGGCCACAGTATTCGGCATAGAGAAACAGAATCAGGACATCTACAACAAAGATGAACTGCTGCAGCTCATAGACAAGACAATCATCACAAGAAAGTTCAAGGACTTCGCCGGTGAGAAATACGACATCATCCCGCATGTGGTCTCTCCTTCAGCTGCTGAAACAGCCGTATACAGAAAGATCATAGCGGAATTCCACAATATCTATGAGCAGTTCTACCGCAATACCGGTGATGCCCGAAAGGAAGCTGCACTCCGTCTGATGAGACAGATAAAGCTGCTGATCAAAAGCTGCTCTGTTCCGAACAGGATGCCCGGATACGATTCCGAAAGTCTTCCGACCAAAACGAAGAAAATAACGTCAATCATCAGCCATACTCCCGGAAAAGTGGCCATTGGATGTACTACCATAGAATCGATGCACATGTATGCCGACGTCATCAGGAATGAGTTCCCTAACCGTCCGCTGTACCTTATTCATGGAGAAATCCCGGCTGCCATCCGACTGAAGATGGTCGATGAATTTGACAGGACAGCAAATGCCGTGATGGTCTGCACGCAGCAGAGCCTGAGCAGTTCTGCCAACATATCAAAATGCGATGATGTCATCCTGGAATCTCTGCAGTGGAATATTCCACGAATGGAGCAGTTCTACTTCAGATTTATCAGGCTTGATTCACAGAACCGTAAAAGAGTTCATATGGTCACATATGAATCAAGCATCGAACAGAACCTGATAGCATTGGTGCTGACCAAGGAAAGGCTCAATGACTTCATAAAGACAGGAGAAGTGACAGAAGAATCCGATATCTACGAAGAATTCGGAGTGCAGGCCTCCATCATACAGACTCTCATCTCCAAGACTGTCGATGAGAAAGGAATGCTTACACTTTCCTGGGGAATGCAGTCTGCTTCATGATCTCAAAAACCAGATATGAATTTCCTCTGGAGTTTCCTTACCTTTCCGGGTTCCCACAGCAGAGGAAATTCATATTATTTATTTAAAATCCGGCAAATATTGCCGTGAGTAAAATGAAAACAAAAAACTAAATGGCTGAGACAAACAAAGACATGTTTCAATATGCCAAAGATTTGGCAAAAGCGGAAAAAGAACTTCAAATCCGCAAATGGGTGAGCATCGAAATAGGATACTATAAAAAACGACAGTTCATATGTCTTTACAAATACGACCTGCCGAGAAAAGTTTATGAAAAGAGATCATGGGTAATCCGATGGAGATGCGCAAAGTGTCAATGCAAATTTCCAAAGCAGCATATCGGCTGCTATTTTTCATACTATGATAAGAGAAGCGGCTTACCGTTAGGCTTCGGTACAGAACTTTCTAAACTTGCAGCTGCAAAGGCACAAGTAACGAAAGTAGAAAGAAACATAAAAGAATATATAGAACGGAACAACGCGTCACTCTTTTTCGATGAGCAGAACGATGAATTGCTCAATACCGCAAAAAAGAAACTCTCTCAAAAAATAGCAGCAGTGCGTGCTGCTGAAGAAAGATTGGAAAGGCTTGTAAAAGAACAAAACAACACTTGATATTATGGGAAAATACAGACTCAAGATTGTCCTTATGGATGACAATACGGAAGTCATCTATGCCTACGAAGGAATGGCAGGACTCAAAAAGGCAGAAAAAAGAGGCGACGCCTCATTCGAGGTCAAGACATACGACTTCGACACTGCCGCTGAAAGAGAGGCATACCTGAAAGGCATCGAGGATATGAAATACTGCTCCTGGGCCCAGGCTTCGGTGTTAGAAAAGAGGCATATCCGCTCAATAGAAGAAATCCGACATATCCTTATCGGCAGAACATACACTTCCTACAGCAGCTTCACCGGCTCACATACTCAGTTTGTCATAGCCGACGTCAAGAAAGACGGCAAGGTGTTCAAAATCTTCAACAGAGACAAAAGCGTCCATGACTACATGGAAACAGATGTCATGGAAATCCTTCTTGAAAAAGGTTATCACAAGAAACCTATGACTATTGAAGGATGCCACGTCTTCGAGGAATGGAAAATCACCCCTTTCACAAAAATAATAGGAATATAAAAATCAAAAGACATGTCATATCTTACATACTTCACCTTGATCGTAAAAGAAGATCCGAAAGAACAAAAAGGTGAACTGATAACTGATATCAGGAAACTGAGAAAGAATCGCAATATCATTGAAGGCACCGCATTCGAAGATACTTGGTACACCTGTCTGACCGACATGCCCAATCTCTCGGAAAAATACCCAGAAATGTTCATCATACTATATGGTGAAGGGGAAGCCCGAGACGACAACTGGGTTGCCTATTTCAAGAATGGAAAAGGAAAGAAGATCAAGGCAAACCTTGTATATCCCGACTTCGATATGGAAACCTTTGACATCAAGAAGTATGAAGTAAAGGTCTTTCTCGGCGAAGAAGCTGTCGATGAATATGCCAGAAATGTCAACCTTCCGGCAGAGCAGCTAGATGAGATGCTCAAGAAGATGGAAGATGAAGGCACGCTTATGCGACGCTCATTCAGTACTGAAGCGGAAAAGAAAGCGTACGTTCTAGGCCTTGATGACGCTGTTGAAAAAGAAGTGTATCTAACAGTTAATGATTAGAATATGATAACAAGAAAAATTGAAATCACTCTTAAGATGCCCGATGGTACCAAGAAGACCATAGAATGCACATACGTCGCGGAACGACTTCCTTTCGGGGTTGTCCCTCCGGGCTATCACAAGTACTCTATCAGGCTTTCTAACGAGGACTGGTGTACACCTGCCACTGTAGAACGTGAAGTTATTGTCAATCATCTCGGCGACATCCTCGTTGAAAATCCGTTAGACCTTGGCGAAGAAGGTTATCTTGAAATAGAATCAACAACACTGTAAAGACTTATGAAATACATCTATATATTCCCTTTTGACCGGCTCCCACGAGATTCAAAAACCGAAGACATCATCAATGACTTCAACCGAGATGACCTCGGAAAAGACGAACTCCCGGTTAAGAAATACACCGTGGAAGAGTTCTGCGAACTCATCAATGACGACATGTTCAATGACCAGGAATACTACGCTCGCGCAGTAGAAGAAGATGATGAGGTGTCTTCACCGACAGTCAATGACCTGTATGAGAGATACAAGACAGACATCATCTCGCTGATGCATGCGGAGAAACTCGAAGAGATAGAATTCGATGACAATGATGGTGACCTTGTGTATGTGTTCTGGCAGGACAGATACGACATGTGGAACAGAGACCCGATTGTCAAGGTGAGCATCAAGGACAACGACCTCGTCTTTGACTGCAAGACTGACAATGACGAGACAGTCACTCTGTACGCATCAAGTGATTACGGATGTAATTTCGTGGAAGTCCTCTCCGACCTTCTCTATCTGATACAGGAATACATATCAGAACTGGAACCGGCCTGTCCGTACTGCGGCTCACGAGAACCAAGGGACGGCAAGAACGCCCTCCTTATCTGCACAGGCTGCGGAAACGAATACTGGCCAGGCCAGACAGAATAGCTTACTCACATCATCCCCTGTTCCGGAAACGGTTCAGGGGATTTTTTCTTGCCACTCAAAACCCTGCCGAATCATCGATAAGAGAAACAGAAAGAAACTATGCGGGCAGGGTTTTGCCGCACCGTAGAAAAGGCTGCGAATCCTCGCTTTTTCCTGAAGCGGACGGCTTCAGGAGAAATCAAGTGTTCACAGCGCCAGCAGCAAAGCTGCAGTCGCGCGATGCGCCCGTAGGTTCCTATTCACTACTGCCTTTCCTCGGCGGTTCTGTCAGATCTGTCCCCAGATCTCTGACAGCCGCCGACCGGTCTTTCTATCATTCCTCCCACATTCCCCAAAAAACAATTCTTGTAGAAAAGCATATCCGCCACGCAAGTTTCGCATATAATGCTCACCCAAAGGGCTTCGACTTGCTTTGACGTATATGCTTTTCATATTTTCAGACAAAATCGGGCTCTTATAGCCCTTAATAAAGAAAACATGCAAAAAAGAATCAATGAAATCCTTGCCTCATTCGGCAAGAGGCTGATTGACCTTGAGATTAATGAACTCGCGGCAAAAGTCACGTATGCATCCATCTCAGATGAATCATCTTCATCCGAACTTATAAACTACAGTCAGACCATCTATTTCCAAGAAAAAGAAAAGTGCGGGTATTACAGTTCGTATGGTTTCGGATGCAACCTGCGCGAATACGTGACCAGCAGGATGGAAACATTGATGAGCGACATGGAACGACAGATATTCGGCATCTTTCCTTCAGGTCTAAAGGAACTGGTGTTCGAAGAGAGATTTGCACAAAACAACATCATTTGATATGAAAGACATAGTATCAGTCAATCTGTCCGAAATCGATGACAGATATCTCGTCAGCAACCCCACGCTGCAGAAGATGCATCAGGAAGCAGATGCCATCCAGTCCTATCTTGAGCAGTACGTCGACCTGAACGACATCAACATGCTCCCGTACAGGCTGGCCCAACTGGACGCATATCTTCACAGGCTTTCCGACATGCAGTCACGTGCCAAGGCCATGAAGGAATACGCAAAGATGTCATTCCTGAGCCAGAACGAACAGACCATAGCCAAGATGACGGCAACAAACTCCAACCGCCTCCTCGCCTCCGTTCTCTACGAGTTCACGGTGACAGCCGACAGGATAGATGCGATGCACTACTCCGTGTCGCAGGCCTGCAAGAACATATCCATCCAGATAAGTTGGATAAAGAAGACTATGGAGTTCGGTGGGTAACATACTCTTTAAAGTGAACATTCGCAAGATACGTCAATATCCAAAAATTTGTTATTTTTGTAAAAAAAACATGAAAAGAATTAATGAAATAAGATGTAATCCTTTAGATATAAGGTATAAATCTGTCAAAGAACAACAATTTCCACTACAAACAGCTAATTTAATCTTAGCCAATCTCAATAATATACACATAACAAAAATTGAAGAAAAATTTCCGGGAGTTGTGCAATATCTGGCCTCAGTGATAGCATTTTTAAGAGATCATGAAAATGGAAGATATTTAACACTGCCCCATATTGTAGAAATGGCACATAGAACTTGTAGAAATACTATAAATATACTAGCTACTAACACCAATTATCCAGGTGCAAAAATGTTAGAAAATATTTTTAAATACACACCTGAAGTAAATCTAATTGCACTAGAGAATACTCTAATTGCCTCTCTACAAAAACTAAAATCTCCTTATATATATTACCTACTCTCAGGAGATGATTTCCTTGAAAAAAGAACATCAACTAATGACCGATTAAGTCATATATGCGAAATCATAAACACAAAAGTCAATCATGAATTATTCGATTTACTAAAAGAATTATATTCTTTCAGTAATGTCCCAATTCAATTTAAAAGTAGTATAAAAATAAATGAGGCAGAAATAGATGATACGACAAAACAAAATATAATCAATATAAGCATTAACATAAAGAAAGATATTAATAGAATAATTAAAGACTATAAAGCAATCTTTGATGCTGATGTCGAAAAAGAAAGACAATCTGAAATGGATATAATAAAAGAAATTACTAGTTCAAAATATGAAAAAGAACTTTACTATTTTCCAACAGGTGTGAGCAATTATAATAATATGACACCTTTTGAGATTAAATTTGAAAAACCTCTTTATGTTAAAGAATTCTTAAAGAAAATATTGTCAAAAGGAAATAAAGGAAACATATTCATTGATAAAATAAGTGTAGAATATCTAGACGAACGAATAGAAACAAAAGGACTGGGCAAATATATAAATAAGAAAATATCCCAAATTAAAGGAATTGGTGGATTAAACGAAGCATCATATAACATTGAATTAGAAGAAGATGAACACATTATGTAAACCTTCAAAAAGAAATTCTCCTCTAAACCTTATAGCAAAAATTATCTATTAAAAGAGAACATGTGTAACCTACCGGTGAAGCACGTATTGACAATTTGAAAAAGAAGGCTCCGAGTCTGTACGATTTTGTACGATTCGGAGCCGATTTGTATCAAGTTGTTCCGAGTTGGAACAACTTGGCGCTATTCGGTAACATGTTGGCGAGATGCAGCCCAGTCCTTGGGGAGCAGCTCGGTAAGGTCGCGACCGTCACGATTGTAGTAAGGGAGTTTGCAGAGGACATCTTCCATCCATTCTCGAGGATCTACGCCAGCACTCTGACACGAGCTTATCAACGAGTAGACGATGGCGGCTCTATATGCAGATGCGTCATTGCCGCAGAAGAGCCAGTTTTTACGCCCGAGGGCTAAGGGTCTAATGACATTTTCAATAAGATTGTTGTCCAGAAGTATCCTGCCGTCATTTACAAAGGATGAGAGTCTTGGGAGTAGCGAGAAGGCATATTTGATTGCCTCTCCTACGCGGCTCTTAGGAGGCACCGTCACCCATACTCCCTCCATCCATTTCTCAAAGTCACAGATTATTGGATAGGACTCTCTCTGACGCAGTTCCTTGCGCTCTTCCGTAGAGAGACCCAAGTCGTCTGCCTTCTTTTCAATAGCATATAGACCGGCGATCACATTTATCGCATGGCTGGCATGCGCCTTGTTCTCGTCCAAGGCATCTACCCATTTGCGTCTGGCGTGAGCCCAGCAGCCGGCCATGGTTATCTCCTCGACAGTCTCAAACTGATTGTACGCATTATATCCGTCAGATTGCAGGATACCCCGGAAGGATGTGAACAGTTCCTTTGCAACCTCGCCCTCACGGCTGCCCAGGTCGTAATGGAACACGACATCTCCCGTCAGGACATCCCTGACGACCCACATATAACCCTTCCTGGTCTTCTTGTCGTCCATTACTGGAACCGTACTTTCATCGGCTTGAAGATATTCTCCTCGCAATACCCGTTCTTTCAGCAGCCGGTATAGAGGATGCAGCTTTTCTACCGCTGCTTCATACCATCCGCCTATCGTGGAGTCCGGTATTGTTATTCCCGATTCCCTGTACTGCTTTATCAGGCGATAGAAAGGAAGATGATACATGAACTTGGATATTATCAGGTCAGTAAGGACTGATGCTCCTGCCATGCATCGGTCTACCGGTGCCAAAGGAAGAGGCGCTATCTGGATCTTTCTGTCTTCGGGGAGATTTTCCTTGATTTCTGATTTGTGGATAACCTTCACACGGATGGTCTTTGCGACGTATACCTTTGCAGGAACGCGCTCAAGGCGCGATGACTCTTCCTGTCCGATTACCACATATTCGGGGAGAAGCTTGCCGTCCTTGTCTGTCGTTCCTTCAGGATAGATATATGTCTCTACGACAGGAAGGCCTGTCGTGTCAAGAGAACGACGGGATGGTTTTTCCTTGACCGCGATCGCCTTGCTCATTGCAAGATCAGCTTTGACATTGGCCTCATCCGCCTCTGCCTTCTGCTCCTCGGAGATGTGTTCCGTGCTGAAAAGGGACAACTGCGCCGGGTCTACAGGAAGATGCTTTTCGCTCATCTGACCGAAGACTTTCTTGCGGAGCCAGTATAGCTGATTCTCCAGAGATGCTATCTTCTCGTCCTTCTTGACTATTACCTCAGAAGACTTCGCAAGGCTCTCCTTGAGTCTTGCGTTCTCCGCTTCAAGCTGCATTATGCGTTCTTCCAAAGTCACTTTTTACCCCTTTGTTGTATACGTAAAGGTACGAAAAAAGTGGCATATACGCAACTCTATTGAGGTTTTATATAAAAGTTTTTCAACTATTTTCTCAAGCTGTGGAGACGTTCCAGACGCTGTTGGCGACTGTCCGGTTTCTCTATGATTCCCTCGACAATCATTACAAGATCCCGCCATTCTATGGTGCCGGCCATCTCATCCTCGTGGATGTTTGACGGGCTGCCAAAGGTACCGGCTTCAAGAAGTTTCGAGTAGATCACAAGACCGCCTGGCTCCCAATGAAGAAGCTTGATTCTGTTGCGGGACTTATTCATGAAGATGTAGACATCACCATTGTAAGGATCCAGCCCCATTGTGTTGCTCACTATTCCACTGAGGGTGTAATAGCTCTTGCGCATGTCAGTAGGCTGATTGTACAGCCAATACTTCATGCTGTCGTTAAGGCTGAACATGGCCGCACGATGCTAGGATGATTGACTGAAGTGCCCTGGTATCCATCTCGCCGGAGATGCGCATCATGGTTCCATTGGGAGCCCTCAGCTCGACGCTCAGACTTCTGGGCTCGTCTGCTTGGCGTTTTGATCTGGATTTCTGTCCGGGCTTAGCTGCAAACGAAGGCATGGGAACGAAACTGTCTCCGGAACGCAGCTGCAGGAACGCACCTTGGGTATTCTCAGAGACTTCCTCCTCGGCATACTTCGCTTTCGCATCATAGAACTTCCATGTAGGAATGCCGAGTTCCTGAAGCCTGGCCTTGTAGGTGACCTGGTTGGTCTGGCAGTAGTTGATAATCTCTGCCACTTCTTCTCGTGTCATCATATCATTGTCGTTTTGACGACAAAGATCGGACGGCTGCTTCAGGTTTCTATGACGTGGCTGACCGGTTGCTTACGAACATGTAATTCTGTTCTTATAGAAAACCAAATCCGACTTGAAAACGGATTTGGTTTTCTTGTTTTACAACTAATAGAATAATCTCGTGAACTCTCTCAACAAAGCCAGAGAGAATTAACTGACGAATCTTTTAATGAATTTCATTATAAAAAATGAATACAGACCGACTCATCGAAATCAACCAGAACGCATATCTGCTTTCACACAAGTTCAATCAGATGGATTATGAAAAGGTGAACAGGACCATAGACCTGATGACCGCCCATCATCATTCCGGCAACACTCCGAAAATCGGAGACCTTGTGGAAGGAGCCTATTATGACGGTGCCTATCCGTACAAGTTCGGAAGAATAGAAAGCATCGAAGACGGCAAGGTCATCGTCTGCTGCCATGCATATGTTCCGTTCGTCGGTTTTGACAGCAAGGCCCGTCCGCATCTTTCCATCAGTGGCGGCCCTTTCATAACCTACAGACTGGAGGAATTGCAGCATATGTCTGAAGACAAGGCCATATATGCCATCTGGGGTTGCAGCGGCCCTTGCGCCAATGGAGTGATACATGTAGAAGCCCCTGTCAACAGATGGCGTATTCCCTATGAAAGAATGCCGCTGTCGTACGTCTCAGAAGTAGATGAGATAGACAGGGAAAGATTCCCGCAGCATGACGCCAAAGTCATCCTTCACAAGGATCATATGCAGTTCTTAGCAAGATACGGCAATATGAACGAACTGAAGGCCCTTGCAGATCTTATGGGTTTCACATTTACGCTTGATGAGGAGTTGTCAAAGCCAGGATACAGATATTACCGCCTGTCACACCAGTTGACCGAGGGCAAAGAATTCTGGCGCGTGAGCGACCTGCCGGAAGGAGCGAAACCTTTCATCACCCTCGAAAACGGCTCTCTCTGCACATGTTACTTCCTCAGGAATGATGATGAAAAGGAAATAGTCATCTTCAGACCCAATCCGAACAGCAAGGAAGTATATGACGCATTCTCATTCGAAGAGCAAATCAGATACAAAAGACTGCACGGAGATGCAGGACCAGTTATGAAATCGTAAAAACAATACATATGGGAGTATATTTACATTCAGCCAAGAAGCACGACATAGAATACAGTACTGCTTCCGCATTCAATTACATGAGTGATGTGATCAATCCTATTCTGGAAGTCTTAACCGAGCACGACCTTGGATATGAAGGCGACTATCTCGGAGGTGCCAGACGGCTCTGGGGCAACAGGGAAAAACTACTCAAGAACGTTGACAAAATCGTCAACAAAGACTCCGATTGGGAATACCAAGAAGAACTTGATGAGGTCATAGAAGATATGAAAAAAGCCTACCCTGAGGTTGACATTGCAAAGATCCATTCTTCTCTAAAGGTAATCATTCTCGAATCGGATCCGAGAAACATTGATGCATATTTCACCTGGTTTTGATTTTATATATAATATATGGAACACGTTAAATCATCAATCGTTAAATTTAAAGATTATTTGAAGTGGTATTACAAATACGTTATGGTATATGAAGTAGAAATCTCTCCTATTATACCATACTTTGACATAATCAAATCAATAATTAAAGAATCAATTATTAGTGTTGATGAAATAACTCTCATCAATATGTTGAATAATAATGATGAATTAAGCGTCAATTTTATAAGAGATTATAATAATGAATTTACAGAACTAGCATGCGTATGTACATCTAAGAAAGCATCATTCACTATTGCAATGTATTATAAAGTAATCTGGAATATTCATCTCCTAAAAGAGAGCCTGACGCCATGTACGAACCATTCACTCCAAGACTCCTGAAGAAAGACCTACCGGTCTTTGTCTTCAATTATCATGAACCGGAACTGCACGGCTTCGGAAAAATCCTCAAGACAGTCCGTCCTGAATCCGCTACCGATATAGTCCACGTCCGGGTGAATCGTTCAGACAAGATTGAAATAACCGCCGACAGGATCTATCCTCTGGCTACGAACAGAATCTGTCTGAGATGCGGCTGTGTCGTCCTGCGAGGGCCTCACAATGACTCCTTCGAGCAACCCTGGCCATATTACTGTCCAGACTGTGATGACATAAAGGATACCAAGGAAACCATTAGAGTGAGAGCAGATGCTTTCCATGAATTCCTGAAGGACTCCACAGGGCGGTTCCTTCCGGACGAAGAATAATGATGCAAAAAAGGCTGCAGAATCAATTATGCGCATTTTTGTGCAAAATTGTGCATAAACATGTTCGGCGAAGATAGGCAAATATGGTATCTTCGCCAAGTTACGCCAATACCAAAGGGAATAATCTTCATTGCAGAAATTTTTAAAGATTCAGAAACACTGTAATCAAAAAAAAACATCTCTAAAAGAACCTTCCGCCAACGCAAGTTTCGCTGTGCTCACCCATAGGGCTACGACTTGCTGAAGGCTGAAGGTTCTTTTATTATTCCATCAAATTCGGGAGGATCATACCTCCCTTCAATCTTTCAAAAATCAAAATAAAATCAATCTTAAACGATACTACAATGAAGAGATTCGCAAACATCAAAGGAGACCTTTTCTACACAGACGGAACCATCTATGTATCGGTCTGCAATCCCAACGTCTACTACATCAAGGGACAGGATGAGTTCGAAGAACTTCCTATGCCTAAGAAAGAAGACAAGACCTACACCCTAGAAGATACACAGGTAAGACTTGAACCGGCATTCTACGGTAACGGTTGCATAGCGATCATCGCGATACCACTTGATGCTGAGGGCCCGTATGACTACTTTACCCTTACTGTCAACCTTAACGAGGTCCCTTTGATGTCATTCTCGCCGTTCATCTACGCAAACATCAACAACGTTCCGGAAAGCCTTGACCTTCTCGTGAATAACGGCCTAGCACGTAAGCTCCCTATGAGCAGGCAAAGCGGATTCGTGACCTATCCTGCTATTGCAGTCGACCTTCTGAAGATGTGCGCCATCGCACCAGAGAAATTCGAGCAGATGACCAGACTTCTTCCAGAACTTGAAAGGTACTACAGTGGTGAACTCTTATAATGAAAACAAAATGAATACAGAATCCGCAAAGCTGTCCATCGCCAAGATGATAGGCGAAGTAAGGATGGCGCTCCTGAATACAGGAAACAAATCGATTCCCGAAAAGAAACTTGCCGAAATGGGCTACAAGGTGATTCGAGATGACTACTGGAGGACTTATGCATACAAGAACGGAATAAACGTAGGGATAGATTTCTATAACAGTAACTACACCTACAACGTCAACCACGGTGTCTTCTACGGAGACGAAGAAGTAAAGAGGTACTGCCACTTCGCAGGAATCGACGAACAGATCGACAATATCCTCGCCTGCGGATTCGTTCCTGACTACACACGCCCCCAGCAGATGCAGACGTTTGCCGACAACATCAAATCGAAGATAGAGGAAACAAGCAAACTCGTCTCGACCAGAGGTCTCGGCGAAATCGGAGCCTTCCTACGCAGCCGCGGCTATCTGATCTCTTATGACGGGTTCTCATGGTGCACCTTCAGCAAGGACGGCATTCTGTATAATGCCAGCTGCGACAAGAAGTGGACACTTACTGACAGATTCAAGCTCTTTGTCAGTGATGACATCCTGTCCGCAGAATTCAGCATCTGGAACAAAGACAGAATCGACGGGCTAAAATATCTCGAGCTTTACGTAGGTACAACAGTGTCCCTCGGTAAAGAACTCACGGAGATGGACAAGCTGCATACATACAGCAGGTTCAAAGTCAGGACCTACAACGGTGACGAACTGGCTACAGCAGAATGGTTCGACAACTTCGAGGAGGCGAAGAAGTTCGCATACGAACTTGCCTGCGAGAAGGCAAGAAACGTAAGGCCATACAACAGGGAATGGGCTATCACCAACCCTAAGGACAGGGGTAAGGAATTCGATATGCTTGCCTGCTTCATATGGTATGAATACCGAAACAGCAAATGCCTTGTCTTCGTCCAAGGAGAAAAATAACCGAATATGAAAAATAACTTCAGATCATACTACGCCATAGTAGAACAAAGCATTTTCAACAAGATGCAGACTTTGGGATACGAAGATGACTTTCTCACGATTGCATTTCATCACGGCAGAATAATCAAACTAGAGGAACTGCCTCAATTCCTCGAAAAAAACAAAGGGAAAGAATTCCACTCTGAAAAGATAGAACTCAATGACCACTGCTGGGAAATGTGTCCAGAATGCGAAGAGGAAGTGATGCTCGAAACCAAATTCGAAATCCAGACCTGTCCTTCCTGCGGGAAACCGATTATTCCCTGCAATCTATGCGCTGGACGCTGCCCCACACCGTGTCCCTTAACTAAAAGATAAATGATATGAATACAAGCAAAATCTACATCACTGTCTCCCTGGAAATGACCAGAAAAGACGGTAAGCCACTCACGGACGAAGACATTCAGGAAATCATTTCTCAATGTGACTATTCATTCTCTCACAAGGATGTAGATATCGAAACGGAAATCTGCGGAATCAATGAATACTGATCTTCTGCAATTCGTTGAATTAGTCGACGAAATGCGCCAAGCGCAGAAAGAACTCGAGATGCATTCCAAGAACGACTACGAGGAATATCTTGACCTCTGGTCAGATGTGGAAACTCTGGAGTCGAAAGTAGACAAAATGTTACAAACCTTAAAAAGAAACAATAATGAATAACTTTCTCAAAACAACATCAGACATAGAAATAGAAGCCCGAAAGAAATGCGAAGATGTCCTAAGAGAATATCTGGTTTCCATTGGCGGAAGTCTGGATGTTAAATTCAAGAAATTATCCGTTTCAGTAGACACTGAAATGAACGAAAGAGCAAGCTCTATTAAAATTTCAAGAATCTTCGTAGATACATCTTCTCATAAAAAAGACATCTACGTCACTTGCGGATATAGTGACAAAGACTCACTTCTTGCAGACTTCCTGACACTGAATGATATCATCGCCTTGATGTATCACATCGCGGAACTTATCGAGGACAATGCCCCAAGCGTATGAAAAAAGCCCTTATAGTCATTCCCGATGTGGAACACACCGGAGACATCGACCATTTCAGAAACATCATCATAGACGCCGGCGGAAAAATCCTCGAAACCCGCTGGAGCGGAGAAGACGGAGATGATGCATACATCGCCTTCGAGTGTCGTGACGATGAACACGTAAAAGAAATCAAAGAAAAAATCGAAAACGAATAATAACTACAAAAACACCAATATCATGAAGAATACAATCCTTTTCCTCGCCATTGCGACAGCAGCTATCAGCTGCGACAAGATTCAGCCAGAGCCTACTGCTCCTAATGTAAAGGACACTATGTTCCTCTTTGAAAACGACTATGCAGAAGAGCTTCCTTACGGTACAGACCTGCAGATGACATTCACCAGCAGAAACATCGAAGATCTGAAATTCACCATCTCAAACAACACTTCGGTGCTTTTCTTCTATGAGATGGAGGACGGATGCGGAAAAATCACAATAAGAGCCAGGAACGCATCCAGCAATGGAGATGTCTGCTATCTCTATGCCGAAAGCGAAGGCTACATAATGGGAAAAAAGAAATTCGTAGTATCACGAGATGTCCCTGAGGTTACGAATGAAATCGTCTTCGGAAGAGTTTATGAAAATGATAATCATGAATATGTAAACTGGTCATCATCAAGATATATCAAACACGACCTGAGCCTATGTCTAGCATGGTCAAAGGCACAAGCGATGCACTACGATGACGCCTTCATCACAAAAGGCTCTGCAGGCGGAACGTATGAGCTCGGTACTCAGGACTCCGTAGAGCCTAGAACCGGACACTCTCCTGATATGTCACGTTTCAATAGCGCAAGCTCAGATAATTTTCTCAATAACCTGAACAATGCTATTATCAGCCCCGACGGTCAGACAATGAAGGTCTACGAAAAAGAAAATACATACATTTATACAATCTTAAAATAATATTACTGGTTCTCAATTCACGAGCCCTCTGCCATCACAAGTACTACTTGTCGACGGCAGGGGGTTCTTTTTTTTGACAAATGAAATCCTAATTCCTTCAACAGGAAAAAATTTCCTCAGAAGTTTCCCTACCCTACCGGGTTTCCACGACTGAGGCAATTTTATTCTTTCTTTCAAATACCGGCTCACTGCCGGTGGTTCAAATTTGAAAAAACTAAAACATTTAATCTTAAATACCATGAAAAGGATTTCAAAACTCTCATTCTTCGACATCTGTGGTTACGGTACCATCGTCCTTCTTATCCTCGGCGCCTTCGTGGATTCTCTTTCAGTGATATTCCTGATGCTTGCACCGATAACATTGATGTTCTGGTTCCTCGGTCAATGTGCTCCTGTTCAGGAGGCCAAGCCTGCCGCAGCCTTACAAAAAGCTGAAAGTGTCGAAGAGGTCAAGGAAATCGTCCTCTATCACGACCCGAAGCCGGTATCAGGATGGCTCGAAAACGCCTTCGGCAATCTCCTCCTGCAGGTATGCGAATCCGAAATAATCAATATCAAAGCATAAACAAATATTACAGATATATGAATACATCAGTCAGAACCAATGCTACTCCTGCCAAGAAGCAGGCAGTTGATGTTTACAAGGAAGTAACCAAAAGAATCGTGATGAGACTCTCCCAAGGCGATATCCCTTGGCGTAAACCTTGGAATGCCCCGTTCAAGGAGGATATCATCAACTACAAGAGCCGTAAGGCATACAACGGCATCAACCGATTCATTCTCGCTCAGCCAGGAGAATATATGACGTTCAACCAATGCCGTGATGCAGGCGGACGCATTTCCAAGGGAGCCAAAGGACATATGATCGTGAAATACGGATTCTTCGTCCCTAAGGAAGACAAGCTCAAGGCAGAACAGCTCAAGAAGGAGGGCAAGGATATCTCTCATCTCGAGATTCCGTATCTCAAGTACGACTGGGTATATCACATCTCCCAGACGGAAGGCGTGCCATCCCTTTGTCAGAATGCAGAGAGCAAGCCTGCAGACAATCCTGTCGACATTGCCGACTGCGTCATCGCAGAATTCTGCAAGAGCAACGGAATCGTCCTGAATTCAGCACAGGTAGACTACTGCACCTTTGACGCCGACATGAAGACGATAACCGTTCCGACAAAGGAACAGTACAGAACGGAAGAGGAATGGTACAACAGCGTGTTTGTTCAGATGATGCAGGCTTCAATAGAGTCCATAAGACCGACTTCAGCAACAGAAGCTGCACGAATCAATCAGGTTAAGGAAGAACTGGTAGTGGAGATCGGTGCTTCCATGATTCTGAATGCAGTAGGACTGTCCAGACAGGAGGCATCTGAAAACACTCAGGCAAAATGCCAGGAATGGATCGCACAGATGAACAGAGATACCCGTCTGATCATCAATGCATCCTCACAGGCGGAAAGGATCGCTAAAGAAATAGTCGCTCCTCTTTTTGGAGAAGACTAAAATGTCTATATTTGTAAATGTTGCAAAAACAAGGGTAAAAACGACATAAATGTTACAAATTAGTGCGTTTTACTCATATAAAAAATACAGTAAATCTGGCTCTCGTGGCTATTGTCCGAGAGCATAAAGCAACCGTTAACTTATGGAATTCAATCCACGTCTTAAGGAAGTGATAGACCGTCTCAATCCGCCACAGAAAGAGGCTGTGATGAACATATACGGTCCGGAACTTGTCATCGCAGGCGCCGGTTCAGGAAAGACCAGCGTCCTTACCGCCCGCATAGCCCTGCTGATGGAGACAGGCGTTCCTCCGGAAAGAATCCTTGCACTCACCTTCACCAAGAAGGCTGCCGAGGAGATGAAATCCAGGATCATAGACCTGCAGGGAGACAGTGCGAGAAGACTGCGGATGGGAACCTTCCACTCCGTGTTCATCACTTTCCTGCGTCCATATGCTCATTATCTCGGATTCAAGCAAAGCTTCACCATTCTTGACGAAGATGATTCACTCTCTTGCATCAAAAGATGCATAAAGAACATCGTATTCGCTGACAAACCAAATGAAGACAAGCTTACCAAGGAGCAGGAAAAATACTACAAGACTCTTGAGAAAAACTACGATGCCAAGACCATCAGAAACATCATCTCTTCTGCCAAGAACAAACTGATCACGGCAGACGCATATGCGGCAGATGATAACTTCAGACGTCTTGACGCTTATCACAGAAGACCTCTGCTGTATCAGATCTTCCTCGAATACCGAAATGCCTGCTTCAGAAGCTCGACTATGGACTTCGACGACATCCTTCTTCACACGGATATCCTGATGAGTGCCTACCCTGCCATCGGCCTGGAGATAGCCTCTCAGTTCGACTACATACTCGTGGACGAGTACCAGGATACGAATACTGCACAGTACAGCATCCTCTCACGCCTGACTGCCGTCAACAAGAACATCTGTGTCGTAGGAGACGACTCCCAGTCCATCTACGCCTTCCGAGGTGCCGTGATTGAAAATATCTTCCGCTTCAAGCACGAATACCCTCATACGAAGGTCGTGCGTCTTGAGCAGAACTACCGTTCGACTCAGACGATAGTCAATGCGGCCAACCGTCTCATCAGCTTCAACGAGAACCGCATACCGAAGACCTGCTTCAGCAAGTCGACCAAAGGCAGCAACATCAAAGTAGCCGAATGCAAGAATGAGAAGCACGAAGCCGACTATATCAGCACCGTCATTCAGAACAAGATGAAATACGAGGGTATGACATATAAGGACTTCGCGATCCTGTACAGGACTAACTCGCAGTCAAGAGCCCTTGAAGACAGTCTTATCCGAAAGGGTATCCCTTATGTGATCTATTCAGGTATATCATTCTTCGAAAGAATGGAAATCAAGGATCTTCTCGCCTATTTCCGTCTTGCAGTCAATCCTGATGATGACGAGTCCTTCATCCGAGTGGTCAACAAGCCTGTAAGAGGTGTCGGTCCTGCCGCTCTAAAGAAGATCGGTGAGCTGGCCCTTTCTATGAATACCTCGATGTGGAATGCCATAAATTCAGACGAGATATACTCTGCAGGGCTTTCCAAGAAAGCCTACCTGGGAATAGAGGAGTTCAAGAGACTCATCTTCCAGTTCCAGGAATATGCAGAGAAGAATACCGCTTACGAAGCAGTATACAACATCTCCAATGACGTCGGATTCTACAACGAATACAAGAGTGACAAGTCTGATGAATCTCAGCAGCGAGCCGAAAACATCCGTGAACTGGTCGATTCAGTAAAATACTTCGACGAGGACATCATCGCCAGGAATAAAGACCTTGACGTTGAATTTCACGAGACGAGCACCCTTTCAGGCTATCTGCAGAACATAATGCTCCTGAGCAATGCGGATTCCAATCCGGACAATGACAACAAGGTGTCACTGATGACTGTGCATTGTGCAAAAGGTCTGGAATTCGGATGTGTCTTCATCGCCGGAGCGGAACAGTCGCTCTTCCCTATCGAGATAGATAAGATCCCGAGCGAACTGGAAGAGGAACGACGGCTGTTCTATGTGGCTGTGACAAGAGCTGAGAAGCATCTTTTCATCACTCACGCAAAGCAGAGGATGCGTTTCGGCAGAACTCAGAAATGCTCTCCTTCGCAGTTCATAGAGGAGTTGATAGAAACAGAAGACTGACATATTCTCCCGTCATTCGGTGGGAGAATGAATGAAACATTAAAATCATACCGGAAAGCGATGAGCAGATCAAGGCATCAGAGACATAGCACCGGCGACCTGATGGGCTACTCCGACACATACTGCAGATTCGAGGCGAGGGGACTGCAATGTCCCCATCACCTCAAGTTCAGATGGCGACGAAGGAAGACCCGCCCGTACGGACTCAAACTCTTCACCGGATACGGAGGAGAGACATACTCAAACAGATTCAAAATAGAATATTTGGAACCTGTAATAGACAAAGGCTCGGAAAGAGCCAGAATCAAAACAGAACTCAAAAAACTTTTTTATGAAGAAAGCATTCCTCGTGACGGCCTCACTGATGACAAGAGTCATCGCTGACGAAAACGCAACGAATGAAGAAATCATCAATCTGGCCAAAGACCGACTGAAACACCAATTAGAAAACAACTACCTCGACATCATTGAAGAAGTGCTGGAAGACATCGAAAGTCCTTGTACGGAAGAAGAACAGAATACAATCCATTCTTTCGATGAAATCCTGACCAACGGGCCATACAAAGGACTAACCGTCGAAGCCGTTGCAAACAAGTATCCGGGATATCTTCTACAGACGCAGAAAATTACTGCTGAAATGAGAGAAAAGCTCATATCGCTCCTGCGAATCCGTTGCAACAGACTGCTCAGCGAGGGGCAATCCCTCGACGACTATGAATCACACATATTCGATCGTACGCATCGCCCGTCAGGCAAATTCACGGACCACGAAGCCAGCTTTTAAAAAATTATCAAAATTATGGAGTACACAGAAATACAGATGCTGAACTGGGCCAGAGAGCTCAAGAGCAAATATGACGAAGCAATCGGTAATCCGGATCTCCTGGAAGTAGTAGATCAGATGGCAGACTTCCTTGACGAATACATCAAGCAAAATCAGTAAACTATCAACTTCTCCAAATGAAACCTAAAGGAAATGGACTTGCGGAATTAGTTGACGAAAAGCACAATGACAATTCATTCTTCTGTATGAAATTGGTTGAACTCTTGGAACAAACTGATTACGATACATGGATGAAAGCATTCGCTGACGCCAGGAGCGGCAGATGCCCTCTCAAAAAGAAATGCGACAAGTACCAAAAGACCATCATCAAAAAAAGAAAAACAAGAATCAAAAAATACTTATATGAACAGAAGCGAACATATACACAAGATAAAGAACCAGTTAGATAAAATTGCTATTCTAATAGAACAGCTAATGACTGAAAGAAAGGTGCTGAACTCCCTTAAACAAAACTTTGCAGCAGAACAACACTGCGAATTCCAACCTGGGACAAAAGTAAGATTAAGGACTCCGGCACATAAATGCTTTAATCTAACAACTCAAAAACACGAACTTGTTCCCGAAAAAATCAGATATGCATTCGTGGAAGACAACTATGTCGATGAAGACAGATTAACTATCGAACCGATTCTGACGGTGTGCAAAAAAGACGGTACCAAAGGTGTAAGAAGAGAATACCGGTACCGCGCTATTATCGAAAAGGTCTGAGCCGCGAAACATTATGAACATTGATAGATATCCTGAGGAAATCGAAGCAGATTTTGATCTGAAATACTTCGAGGCATACGACAAACAGAAACAGTTCTGTCATCTAGCAGGCGATATCTCCTTCCTGATGGCAGAATGCGGAGGATGCGGCAAAACGATGCCGTTCGAATTCGATGACGGAGTGTGCATGCTTTGCGGATGTGATGCCGCCGAAGGAATCATATCAGAAATGAATGAAGAAGAATTTACGCGGCTCGTAGAAAACAACACATTCAGAATGCATCTGAAATGGCCTAGAAGAAAACCGTTCGAAAATCTATGCCAGCTGGTTGACAGGCAAATTCAGATAAGAGTTAAAACTGCACTGCAGATCTACGAAAACAATAAAACAACAAGAACACAAGAAGACTATGGAAAAGCAGGAATTTCACGCACAGCTGAATATTCTCGTAGAACAAAAGAAATCCATCCAAAACAAGATTGATCAGCTAGTCAATGAATATGCTCAATCAGCAAAGGGATTCAAAGCCGGTCAAAAGGTACTCATCAAAAACTACAGTGTCTATCCCAACCGCCAGAGATACGCATACCTGAAGGGTTGGAAGTATAACAGGCTGGGCGACAACCTTGAACCGATACTTCAAGGTGCCCACATCGACGGCACTATCGCTCCCTGGATGGACGGTCTCAGGCAGAATGAAATAATGGAACAACCGTCAAAACAAAGGTAGAAGCTTATGAAAACTATTGAAAAGACAATATTCGTCACTGACGACGGAATAGAGTTCATGGACGAGGAAAGTGCCAGAAGGCACGAGATGAACCTCAAGAATATCCAGCATTTTCTAGTCAGTCACACCCCTGACCGTACCGAAACAGGGCGATACACAAAAAAGATGGCCATTGCCGTTCATACGGCTCAAAAATGCCATAAAAATATAATATATCAATACCTGACAAGAAAACTTCATTGGAATCCAATTATAAAAGGCGTACAAGGTTATGGTTATATGTCTGCCTTCGCAATTGAAGCCATTGACTACAAAATGTTCAAATCGGATTCTTTTATAGAAAATCAAAGGCTGTTCTTGAGCGAGATCGATGTCAAAGGATATCCTAGAAAAACCAATATCATAGATTTTGTTGCAAAAGACACCGTAGAAATGGATTGAAATGTTCAGACATTGTTCCACATGCAGATACTACTACTGCTTCAATGCTTCAATGTATTGTTCCCATCCGACAATGTACAGAAAAATCACCGCAGCCCGTAAGCACGGCTGCAAATACTGGAAATATTATGGCGAAAAAGATAGTCAGAGGAATCAAGGTACAGGTGACAGTCACCAAGACAATGTGGGTATATGAAGACGAATTCTACGAGGACGCAGGAAGTGTTCCTATTGATTTCAATGAGCATAATGCTATTATGTTCACAAAAGGTCATATGATACAAGAGATGCAGAATAACCCCAATAGAGGTTCAGCAAAAATTTTGGAATATGGAGAATTTGAGAATGTTTGATCCTATTACAGGAAAAGCATTCACCAAACAAAAACGGACTATGACACAAGAAGAGTTTGACAGAAAATGGGGTGATATAGACCCTTGGAACATCGAAGATGAAGACGTCCTAGAACAATACACGAACGACTGCTTCAAGATGTGGGAAGAAATCGGATTCCGCGAGAAATATCAGTCACTGACCGATCCGAATGAACCTTATAATGGTATACCATTCAGGGTCATCAGAAGAGCAATGAAAGATGAATTTGATCTCATATGCCTGCCTGCATGGCTGATAGAATTCGAAAATGGGGAACAGACACACTGTTATCCTGATGAAATCTGCAATGTGGAAAAAAGGAACAATGCTCGCCCCGATGCAGGCAGAACAGTTTCTATTATGTGAAATCAGACACGTAGATGATATCCCGTTTTTTAAAAGGTAAATTAAGAAGGATATGACCAAGAACATAATAACAGAAACAGCACAAGAAGAACATATATGTTCACTCTGCAAGAAACCTATACTCAAAGGTATAGAATACTATAAAGTAAAAGGGTTTGCTATAGCAAGACTGCATCAGGAATGTCTTCCACGATTCGAAACACTGATCAGAATGAAATAATGGAAATCATGTCAAAAGAAATAAACATAAAGGACGCTAAGAACACCCTTCCTGAGAAACTACGGGAAGGACACATCCCGAAACCGGGAGACATCTATCTCAACCATACCTTCACGGACAGTCAATGCATTATCCGCCTGGAAAACAGCAAGGATGGTCGCTGGGAAGTCAAGAAGTACTGCTTTACAGACGAAGACTTCACGAAGGATTATTATTCCTTGTCTGATTATGATCTTCAATCATCTAACTACAGGCTCCTGCTTCATCCTCTCGAAGATATCCTTAATCAGGCGGATATGATCTTCAAAGGCCAGCTTCCTGAAGAAGACGCCCTGTCCGACAATACCGATCTCGTCCGCACAGGCAAAGAAAGGCTTCTTGCCCTGATGGACGACGCCCAGATGAAGGCGGACCTGATGCAGTCCGTCAAGATTGTGATGCAGTCAAGGATGAACGGCATCCGCGATGAGATGGAACAGAGAATGAGGATGCTTGAGCCGGTGATGGACAATCTGAGAAGACAGACCGAGATCCTGGAACAGGTGCTTTCCTGGCTGAATGCCTATCTCGGTAAAGGAGTATCCGTCAAGACCATAAGCACCGGCGAAGGTGCCTCGAAGAACGAGCCTCTTACAATAAGGCAAAGAATCCTTTACATGGATGAGGAAGTCGCCATCATCGGCAACGACGGCCAGGGACTCGACTATTCCGGCAAGGAAACGTTCTACGAATGGCTCAAGAATCCGAAACACCGTGACCTTATTCTTCCAGAAGATCGTTGTGCCGTGGTGATGAAGCCGAAAAGGTACAATCATCACTACACAAGCAATGCATATGAAAACCAGCTGATAAATCAGAAGAACCGGCATTCGTTCATCATGATCCGAGACGGCGAAAACGTACACGCCATAGAGTCGGATGAACTTGAGATATTTAATACAGTCATTCCGACAAAACGACAATACGAGGTCATCAGAGAAGACAAATGGACCAACGATGCCAAGAAAGCCGACGAAATACGCAGAATGCAGGGAAGAACGATGTTCTACATGATGCTTCTGCAAGGTCTTGCCGACAATACCGAAATCCTCGGTGTCCACGATGAAATCAATCTGACAAAGGAAATCGGCGTCAGAATCATACTTGATGCGGAAAAGGACTCAATGCTGGGAACAGGCATCAAGCCTTGGAACCAATGGATGAAAGAACGGCAGTCCGATATCAAACGTGGAGACAGAATAATCTTCTGTGCCTTATGGAGGAACGACGGCACCTTCTACAGAACATACTATAACGAGTATTCTGAACCTGACAGACCATGCAGCGGACTCTATTCCGTTGAAGAGGCTGAGGACGGACGTCTGATATTCAAATACAAGCCCGGCGACAAGGTGTTTAATCAGTCAGAAGGTTGGTACACGGAAAGAAGGAACCGCGTCTCGTATGTCTTCAACCACTCCTGCGCCATTAATTTCGACACCACAAACCTGGACGAACTCGAAGCATACCTGGCCGACAGAACTCAAAGAGAGAACTATGCCGGCATCATTGGTCTTCTCATCACAATGAGGGAGATCAAGAGAAAGGAACAGGAAATGGAACGCCACTTCGTCAACCTCATAGCTGCAGACATCTCCAAGGGCCTCAAGATACCGAACACCGAACTGCTAAGAAAAACGACAGAAGCGGCCGTAACCTGGTGGAAGACCAAGGTGATCTTCAAGAGACCATTATCGGAAGATGATGCAAAAGCCTGGAGAATGATAAGGCAGAAAACCATAAAGGAATACAACTATTCAAAGGAACAATCAAACAAAAAACATCTATGAAGTCGTCGAAAAATAAAATAATCTTCCTGTTGATTGCCTTGGTGATCTATCTGATGTGGATGACTATTCTCATCATATCACTTCATAATGGATATCTTAAGGCACTGATCGCACTGCTTTGTTTTATCACTTACGTATTTATCGGAAGTCAAGTTTTTTACACGATAAACTGTAAGCACTACAAAGGTCTGTGTAAACATTCAAAACCAGACAACTGGTTCAACACTTTTATGTGCTGGTTAATCTGGCCTGTCGCAATCATAGATTTAATTAAAACGTATCATGAAGAAAGTTAAAGACCTTAAAATCGGAGATATCCTCTATAGATGGGATATTCTCAGTGGCTTGATTGAATTAGAAGTTAAAGACATACTCGTCAGCATAAAGGATTCTAACAAATACAAACTCAACATTCGGAACAGCAAGAATCCTGATGCTTTCTTGAAGATTACGACTCCCGGTGATGCTTCTTATATAGAAAACATCGCTTTCGGTACGCTGTACCTCAATAAGGAATCAATACTAGAGGAAATCTTTGAATTCGAAGAACAAATCAGAGATGCCAAAGAACGATTGACCGATGCAATCGCTAGTGCCAATCTTATAGAAAGCGAAGCACAAAAAAGATACCCTGACTTTAAAGGGCAGAACTTCGGTACCGGAGACTATGAATATCCAGAAGACCATTCCATCGAAAGAGAGGTCTTCATAGAAGCTGCTGAATGGGCAATACAGAAAAACATCGAAGATTCCATCAGATGGTTCAGACTCCAGAAGGAAGAAATCGGCCTTTCATGGAGAGAAGACTTTGAAATCCGCTACAGGGAGGCGATGTTGAAAACACTATCAGCTTCTCCCGCCTAAAGGCAGGGAGTATGCCGTAAGCCCATAAGGGCTTTCGGGATTCTCCGGCTGATCAGACTCAGCACCGCACGGTGCTACGTTGGTAGAGAATATATAGGCACTCCGGGATGTACATCCCAGTCCCGGACACTGCGGACGACGGTTAAAAGAACCTTTGGAGAACGGAACGGTGCCGCCGTCATACAAAACCTCTTCCAACATTGTCGAGGGGTGCACAACGGGCTCACGCCTGACTTACAGTATTTAAAAAACAACAACAGAATGGTATACGTACTGTCACATACCGGAGCGGCACTCATGCCGACAGAACGTCACGGGAAGGTCAGAAGACTTCTCCGCGACGGCCTCGCGCACGTGGTGACACGTACGCCGTTCACAATCCGACTCGATTATGAATCCACCGAATTCACTCAGCCCGTAACGCTGGGCGTAGACGCAGGAACGACACACGTAGGAATGTCGGCGACCACAGACTCAAGAGAAATCTTCTCCGCCGAAGTGACACTCCGCACGGACATCGTGAAACTGCTGTCGCAGTGGCGTGAAACCAGACGCACCAGACGATCACGTCTGCGGTATCGCGCTCCCCGTTTCGACAACAGACGCAGACCCGAGGGATGGCTCGCTCCGTCAGCAGAGAACAGAGTGCAAACGCACCTGAAGCTCATAGAAAGAGTTCACTCGATTCTGCCGGTCACCAGAACGGTCATCGAAGTAGCGCAGTTCGACGCACAACTGCTAAAGAATCCGGACATCGCCGGAGTACAGTATCAACAGGGAGAGCGGATGGGCTTCTGGAATACAAGGGAATACGTCCTGTGCAGAGACGGGCACAAGTGCCAGCACTGCAAGGGCAAAACCAAGGATCCGGTCCTGAACGTCCATCACATCGAGAGCCGTCAGACAGGCGGTGACGCACCGAACAACCTCATCACGCTCTGCGAGACATGTCATAAGGCGTATCACAAAGGAGAGATCGAGCTTAATGTCAAGCGCGGCACCTCGCTGCGCGACGCCGCTCTGATGAACATCATAAGATGGGAGCTCTACCGAAGGGCCAAAGCCCTATGGCGAAACGTCAACCTCACCTACGGCTACATCACCAAGCACACACGCATCAGTACCGGACTGGAGAAGTCGCACCGCATCGACGCACGCTGCATCAGCGGTCATCCTATGGCTGAACCTTCAGAGCACTGGTTCCGCATGAAGCAGACGCGCAGACACAACCGTCAGGTGATGAAGGCCAGGATACTCAAAGGCGGAAGACTCAAGCGCAACCAGGCGCCGTACCTTGTCCACGGGTTCAGACTCTTCGACAAGGTCATGCTGAACGGCACGGAGTGCTTCATCTTCGGAAGACGCTCTTCCGGTTCCTTCGACGTACGGCTCATCGACGGAACAAAAGTACATGCCGGCATCGGTCACAGGAAACTGCGTTTCCTTGAAGCCAGCCAGAGATTTTTAATAACATTAAAAAGGAACGGTGCGATTCCTCTCCCGACTGAAGCCGGGAGTATCCTCGCACATTTTTCATGAGAAAAACACTTACTGCAATCCTTGCCATAGCATCATTACTGATTACCATATCAGTAATGATAAATACATTAGGCTACATTACCTTGAATCTTATCCAAGGTAACTGGAATGCCTGTATCTTTCCCGTTTCCCTGATGATCCTGTTGTTCGTCACATCTATAGCGCATATCGTAAACACGAGATTGAATAAAACAAGTAGACCGCCACACCCAGTTACCGGTATTTTATTCTCTACCGAGCTGTTGATGCTTATGATGTATGGCATTCATCTCCAAATATCGGGCGAAAGGTCTTTAAGCGCTATCGCATGTATGTCTTTCAATGCATTGTGTTTATTGATAATAACAATTGTACTCCTTATCTACCTGAAGAATACAAAAACCCCAAATCCATAGTCAAACACCGCCCCTTTCCAAGGTTCGCTACGCTCACTCAAAGAGCCAAAGCCTTGGAAAGGGGCTTGTTGTTTGACGATAAGTCTCATACAAGGCAGCTACACTGTAGCAGCCATATATGTAAAACTTAAAAATTTAATTCTATGATTGAGCCTAAAGACTTCTGTGGCAAGGAATTAAGTACCGCCTTAATAGAAATGAATATTAACGGTTGCTGTGGACACTTTATCTATGATAAGGATGCTTCAAAACTAAAGGCAAACCGTCAGATTCTTACTGTAAGAACAGCTGCAGCACTTGGCTATACGCTGGCTATCTCTTTGTATGAAGCTCAGAAATTCCTTAGACAAAAACATAACATCCATATCGAAATCATCTACCACGATGCCCTGTGGTATGAATTTCTGATAAAGAAAACTAATAAAACAGTAGCTCAGGGCAGTGGATACGCCACTTACGAAGATGCACTCGTAACAGCAATAGAAAAAACTGTCGAATCTATCAAGTTCCCAATGACTCGACAGAAATTTCATGATAAATGGGGCGATACCGATCCTTGGGATATAGAAAACGAAAATGTCCTTAGAGAATACAAAGAAGATTGTTTCAAGATGTGGGAAAACGCCGGCTTCAAAGAAAGATATATGTCAAAGATTGATCCGGATGAGCCTTACAACAACACTCCGTTCAAAGTCCTCAGGCGTGCCACTGAAGAAGAATGTGAACTCCATTGCATGCCTTTATGGTTAGTAGAACTTTACGACGGGCACACTGCCTATTGCGGTCCTGATGAAATATGTAAATTCTAACATCAAAATTTATGAAATACATATTAGGAATATATATCATTATTAGCCTTATAATGGCAGTAATCTTTTCAGTAATATCTAAAGAGCTTGTCAAAAGTACAAAACCAATGAAAAGAATAATGGAATGCATTGATATTTATATGATTTTCCTTCTGCTTTGGCCAATACTTTTAATTAGAGCACTATGGAAAAGATGAAAATGTTTCTAGCACGCGATGAGGACGGAATGATCTGTCTTCATTTCGAAGAACCTCCCCAGCCCACCTTCTATGAAAAAACGGTTGTCTGGAGAAACGAATCCGAATGGGGCTCGGTAGAACTTCCGCGTGATTCTCATCCGGAGGTTACTTATGAAAATTCACCAGTCGAAGTTGAACTCAAACTCAAAAAATAAAACGTTATTATGAACAATGAAGCAAAAACCAAGGATATGAAGATGCTCACTGACCTCAAACAGGTCAATGAGCTCTTAAGAGTAGGGTACCCGCTCCCTCAATATCATCGGACAACACCTGCCTATACAATAGGCGAACTGATCAACTTCGCCAAGCAGTGTGCCGGTGATATCGTCATTACCAACAACAGAACAAATGGTTGGTTCGTTGGCGTCCATGGTACCCATGTAGCTAATTTCGAAGGTGATGAACTCATCGACTGTCTCTTTAAGTTCTGCATGTGGATCAAGCTGAACGCATATTTCCCTTACAAATCATTAAAGTAAAATATTATGAAAGTACTCAAATTACAACCAGGAGAAAGCATCATTCATTCAACACCAATGATCTGGAGAAAATACATATTCCCAGTATTCATGGCATTTGTTATGGCTATGGTAATCATAGACATCATTGCATTAGCTGATTTCTCCAACATTGCGGACGTCATAGCCTTGGCTGCCAATCTCCTCATCGAACTTCTGTTCCTATTCTGGATCAGTCGAATCTTCTGCACCAGATACATCGTTACCAACAGGAACGTCCATAAGGTTACAGGTATCTTCAAGAAGGATATAACGACTGTTCCTATCAGCAGTTGTCTGAACGTCATGATTCAAATGAACTTTAGGCAGAGAATATTCGGTGGCGGCAATATACATCTACAGACGGGAGAAAAAGACGTTGTCCTTAAGAATGTACAGAATCCAATCAGATTCCGTCTCAAGGTAATGGAACAGATGACCAAGGAACTCTTCAATGCAGACACCTACGCTGAACACTTGAAGTCTGGAAACTGACAATATTACTCGAAAGGGCTTTTGTAAATTGTTCATCTTTAAATAGTTAATAAATTGAAGTTATTGTAGTTCGCTCTTATCGAGTCATCCGAGAGGGTGGCAACACCCTCTCTTAAAACAAAAAGACATTTATGGAAACAAAATACAAAGCTGGAGATATCGTACGCATCAAAAGCAAGGAATGGTACGACAAAAACAAGAATAAATTCGGTAAAATATGGACCTCCTCTTACATTGGAGAGCACCTGATCTGCTTTGATCAAGATATGGCAAAATACTGCGGAAAGGCCTTCGTCATAGCATCGGTAGAGCCGGAATGCTACGCTCTTGTAGGAGTTCCTTATGCCTGGACGGACGAAATGATTGAAGGGACAGCTGACGAGGAAACAGTCATCCAGGAAATGCAAAATGACGGAATATGGCAGGAAGTCTACCTTGCTTGCGTAAGAATAAACCGCAGTGAAGATCAGCCTCTTCAAGGAGTGGTTTTGAAGGCTATGGGAAGACTGATGCATGAGGAACCTTTCCTCTGCTATGACCAATTCCGATACTGCGGTCAGACAGTTGACTCTATGGTGTCCTATGATGAATACTATACATCGGTAGGTCCTGAAGAACGAAGCTGCATCGTGTTGCGAGACTTCGAATCTGCAGTAAAAGAAATATTCGTTAAAATAAGAATGTTCACTGTAGCAGAAAGAAGCATGTCGTGGCTTGATTTCGGACAGACAGAAGTGAATGACGACATCACTCCTGATGTGTTCTTTATAAACGACACCGGTGAAGAGACACTTCTTGATCCTGAATGGGTGGAGAATCTTCTGACTGAAGATGAGAAAAAACTTCTCGGTCTTTATGTCGATTCAGAAGCAGAAGAAGATATGTTCAATCATGTTTTCGGTCTGGAAAGTGAGGAGGAACCGACAACAGTGGCCAGACGGCACGTTCCTCATGATGATAAAGACAAGACCAAATCAGAAAAAGCCCCGTCCGATGCAACAAGATACCTATTCAGAGGTAAGGATTTCGAAACAGACGAATGGATCCAGGGAAGCTATTTTGACCACAAGGGATATTATCCTGAAATAGTCACCATCTATCCGGATGACAACGGCAAGGCAGCATACTGCCACAGATGTGTAAAGCCGGAGACGCTCTGCATCTGGTCAGGCGTCACTGACTGCAAAGGCAGAAAGATCTTCAGTCATGACATCCTCGCCATCAGAATATGCAGATACCGCAATCCTGACGGAGAAGAAGGCTGGGAAACCGAATACATATCTGCCGTTGGCGATATGGCCAATGCATTCTCAGTCGATCTACCCGAAGGCGAAGACTTCGACATGACATCACTAATGTGGCTAAGCGAATACGCCTACGCCGATGTGGAAGTTGAAGTCATCGGAAATACCTTCGATAACCCTGAATTACAAAAAAACTATTAACATACTATCCCACCTAAAGGTAGGGAGTATTCCCACTTTTCTCATAAAAACATAAAAACATGAAAAAGAAATCTACACTTATTGCGATTGCATTCGCGACAATTACAATGACATCATGTTCACTATGTGGTGTAGACGGCACCGAAGAAGGAGTCTTTATCAAGAAACCTGTATTATTCGGCAAAGGCGGCGTTGAAATGCAAGCACTAACGGACGGATCTGAATGGAAAGTATTTTCGACAGACTTCGTTACTTACACAAATATCCCGGTAAAATACACTGAGGTATTCGATGATGTGTTCTGTAATGACAATACTCCGATGGATCTTTCTGCCCATATCACACTGCAACTCATTAAAGGTAAGTCCCCAGTTCTACATTCAAACTATGGATTCAATTGGTATGATAACGTGGTGAAAGAGACATTTAGAAAAACTGTGCGCAACTTCATCTCCACATACGACATGTATACACTTACATCAGACCGAGAAGTATACGATGCTATCGAAATAGATATTGCAGAAAAACTTGGACAGTACTTTACTGAAATCAGTTCCACCCGAGAATTCCCCATAGCAATTGTGAACGTGGTCGTGGACAAGGCCAAACCAAATAACTCAGTAATGGATGAGCTTAATAAAACCGCTACAATGGCTCAGGCTAAACTTACCGAAATTAAACAACAGGAAGTGGAAGATCAGAGAAAGATTACTGAACATAAAAGAGCGCTTGCTGATATGGAATACAGAAAGACCATGAATATGACGGCTGCCGAATATATTCAAATCAGGACACTAGAAGTGATAGAGAATAAACCTAACGCAAATATCGACGTACTTTTCGGCGCAACTTCAGCTGGATCGATGTGGGATGTGAAAAAAAAGTAAATTAACTATAAAACACCTCTCTGCCACGCAAGTTTCGCTAAGCTCACCCGAAGGGCTGCGACTTGCTCAGGCAGCGGGGTGTTTTCGTCTTGGAGCAAACTCGGGAAGATATCTTCCCTTAAAAGACAAAAGATGAAAAAATACATTTATCCCTCACAAAGAGTCGGCATCACCGAAGCCAGCGACCCCGCATTCCACCTGGATATCTTTGACAAGCTATACAGGGCAAACATCATCATCACTAAGAATCTTACGGATGCGATGATCAGACTCCTCGTCAGAAACAAGGAGTCAGTCATACTTCACATGACCTGCACAGGGCATGGAGGAACGGTTCTTGAACCTAATGTCCCTTCTCCTGAGAAGATGAGGGAACAGATGCAGAAGCTGATCGCTGAAGGATTCCCCGCATCACACATCGTCCTGAGAATTGACCCGATAATCCCTACACACACAGGCCGTCATACGGCTTATGAAGTGGCTTCGCTCTTTTCCGGACTCGGGATTTCAAGACTTCGCTTTTCTGTTCTTGATATGTACAACCACGTCAAAGAAAGATTCCTTGACAATGACATAACTCTCCCTTACGGAACCTTCCACGCTTCAAGAGAGGCAAGAAAAGCCGTCAACGACGGGATAAGAAGAGTCGCAAGGAAATACGGATATGAGGTTGAATCCTGCGGCGAACCAGACCTTCCCGCTACGCCATGCGTGTCGCAGAAGGATCTCGACATCCTTGGAATAAAGGATATAGAGCTCACAGCATCTGCCGAACAAAGACAGAACTGCGGATGCCCGGCTAACAAATCCGAACTGATCCGTGCCGGCAGACCACACAGATGTGAACATAAATGCCTCTACTGCTTCTGGAAAGACATCGAAGAGAACAAGTGATGAAGACATCCCTTTCATTCATCAAGAAACACGAAGACACATTGCTCCCGCTTACGGGAGTGACATGTGTCGCAACCTGGCTTCTTGCCGACCTAGGGATATTCCTCGCACTCGGCTTAGCAATAACAATTATCCCAATAACAATTAAAAAATAATCGACATATGTACTGGACATTAGAAATGGCAAGCCATCTGGACGATGCTCCATGGCCTGCAACCAAGCATGAACTCATTGACTACGCACGACGCACCTGTGCACCGATGTCAGTCGTGGAGAACCTTGAAGAAATCGAGGATGACGAAGAACTCTTCGAGTGTATGGAAGACATCTGGCCGGATTACCCCACTGCCGATGACTTCATGTGGAATGAAGAAGAATATTAAAATCTATGAACAATGATATCATTTGACAAAAAGAAAACCTTCAAGGTACTTGCTCCCCTGGTATCCAGGATCGTCTCAAACAAAAGCCCTTATCCAATCAGTGACTTCGTGCTGATCGAAGTCTCCAAAGGAAAGGACATAATGCATCTGTCCTGTACGGACGGTAACCTGACAGGAACGGCAAGAGTAACACTGGAGCAGTGCGCTGCCGAAAACTTCAAAATATGCATCGCGGCAAGGCTCCTACTCGAACTGCTCAAGAGTCTTCCAGATGGTGAACTCACCCTTTATTCCAAGGATAACGGCGCTTTCCTGCGCTGGGATTCCGGAGAATCCATGCTGAGCACAGTGGATCCGTATGACTTTCCTTCAGCATATGTCATCTCAAAACCGAAAGGAAATGGAAGCATGAAGACATCATCGCTGGCAGCTTCGTTGAAAAGTGTGGCAGGAGCGGCGGCAGATGAGAGCTTCGGCAGACCTGCCCTGTCATCCATTCTCTTCGATTCACAGAATGGAACCCTTAATCTTGTAGCCTCCGACTCCCATCAGCTCATATGTGCCTCATTCCCATCAAGCCTGCCGGAAGGAAGCTTCCTGCTGCCATCGCAAGGAGCAAGCCTCCTCTCCCTTATCACGCTCACGTCCGAAGACAGTATCTTGACCGTAACATATAATGACTCTCACGCCAGATTCGACATGGAGGATTTCTCGATAACGTCTACGCTCGTCTCCGCAAAATTCCCGAAATATCAGGGCGTCATTCCTCAGAGCCCTCAGGGAATTCTTCTGATAGAGCGTCAGAGACTCATCCAGATTATCCGAAGAGCCTCTGTGTTCTGCAGTAAAGCCACCGGCTCCATCAGCCTTTCATTCTCTCCAGGCAATCTGAAGATAACCTCCGAGGATCTCGGATACGGAATGAACCTGAACGAATCCGTTGACTGCGAATATGCAGGTCCGGAAATCTCAATGAAGGTCAAGGCTGACCTGCTTGTCGACATACTCCACAGCATTACCGCCGAAAGAATCGAAATCGGTGTAACAGAAGCGGTCCGTCCGCTGCGATTCCGACCAGAAAAACCTGAAAAAGAAGACGAGACACAGGTGGCAGTTCTGATGCCTGCAGGGAAATAACTACATTTTTCCAACAAATCCCAAATCCTTCAATCATTAAAATACCCTCAGACCGATGCAAGTTTCGCTACGCTCACCCAAAGGGCTGCGACTTGCACAGGTCCGAGGGTATTTTTTTTTATCCACCAGAATCGGGAAGTGCTGACTTCCCTCAATATTTCAATAAACCCCAAAAAATAGATAGAAAATCATAAAATACTGAGATTATGGAAGCAAGAATATGTTTTGATGTTTACAAAGATTTCTCACGAGAAGTAAGAAAATCAATCGAAAATGGAACAAGACCACACTACGCTGAAGCGATAGAAAAACTTAACAAAATTTTGGAAAACTTAGTAAAAAAAGAAGAATTAGTGTTTACTTACAAAAATAAAAAAGTAAACATTATACTTCCATTAACACTACGTGATGTAGAAAATATATATGGTCCATCATTAGGACACAAAGAAAGCTACTGGAATAATGTTCAAATTCCATGCAACATAAATTGTAAATTAAATGATTTTAACCCTAAAAAGCTCAGAGCAGAAAAACATCCTGAATGGTGTGATCCAATTATGATCTCCTATTAATCTGAAAATTGACAGACTCTCCCGGCTGAAGCCAGGGAGATGAAAGGGCGTTGAAATTTGTTTTTTGATGTTCTATATAATTCATCACGGTTTATTCCGAGATATGTGCTACTGCGAACAACCGCCAGCTTGCTGACCTAAAAAGCAGTGACAGATCGAAGCAGGAAAAGTTCCGTGGTGTAACGGATGCTCCCTGCCTTTATGCGGAAGAGGATCACACGGTTGTCTACTCCCCCTCGGTATTCATAGCAGAGACGGCGTTGCCGCCTCTGTTTTTTTTATCTCAAAAAACACATTTCATAAAAATCCCATTCGCCATCGCAAGTTTCGCTACGCTCACCCATAGGGCTTCGACTTGCTAAAGGCGGATGGGATTTTTCTTTTTCTCTCAAAATCGGGAAGTTTACTTCCCTCAATGTTTCAACAAATTTTAAAAAAACAGATATGGACACACTTTACAAGAAAGGCGACAAGGTACGCATCAAGTCAGAACAGTGGTACTACGATAACAAGAACGATGACGACTACATTGCCATCGAAAGTACATTGGAATGCTTCACAAAGGCCCATTCACGCCACTGCGGCGAGGTAATGACCATCAAGGACGTCGAGGTGGATCATGAGACAGCATACTATGAGATGGTCGAAGACAATCGTGACCTTATCTGGCAGGACGAGATGATCGAATGCCTGGTCGGACACGCCGACACTATGGTCAGCCTCGAAAAGGTATGCAAATATCTCAAGAAATATCCTTCTGTCGACCTGGAAGCGCTCAAGAACTACGTAACAGAAAAATAATTCGGATATGAACGAAATCATTTCAATCAATGGAAAACGATTCTACAAGGGTTTCATACGTCCCGAAGAGAACATCGTCTTCGTCTTCGGCAGCAATCCCGAAGGACGTCACGGACTCGGTACCGCAAAAATGGCCCGAGAACAGTTCGGAGCAATCTACGGACAGGGAGAGGGACTGCAAGGTAACTCCTATGCGCTCCCTACCAAGGATCTTCGAGTCAAGAAGAACAACGCTCTCCGGAGCATTACCCCACAGCAAATACAGAAAAGCATAGAAAAGCTCATATCGGTCGCAAATGCCCATCCTGAGAAACTTTTCTGTGTAGCATATACAAATACATCAAAACCTTCTCTGAACGGCTATACGGGGCAGGAAATGGCCGACATGTTCATTGCTGCGTTCAACAGTGTCGGCATGCCTGTCAATCAGAACATCGTCTTTTCTGAAAACTGGAAGGATTACTTCGTAACACCGATCTATAGAACTTATGGAAAGCTGCGGCCTAAGTAAAAAAGAAGCGGAAGCTGAAGCACTCAAACCTATTGTGCTTGAATTGGTCTATGAAAAAGACTGCGGCCTGTTCGCAATCGAAGGAGAAGTCGTTGACTGTTCAGATGTATGGTCTCCTTACACCAAGAAAATACTAACAGTAAAACAATAAAGCCATGCACGAAGCAGAAGCATATCTAAGAAATCCTCAGAATCCCTCGTCACTATACGTGATCATAGAGGGCAAAAAGCGACGCCTGTTCATTAACAGGGAGTACGGACAGATAGGCATCATCGCACCAAGAAAAAAGACGCACGGGTACATCTTCGGACAATGGGAGGCGATAGAAAAAATCATCTATCCTAAAGATGAAGCCGAAAATGCAAGAGAAAAAGAAATAGCCCTGACGAAAAAATTCAAGAAACTGGCCTCTAAAGCTAGTTTTACAAACCCGTACATCAGAAAGGTGCTAGCTGCAGACGAAAACAAGACGCCATACGAGAACCACCTTACCTGCGGAACAAAAATCGACGGAGAGGTAATCTCATTCAAAGCACTCGAGAGATGGTGCGGAACATACATGATAGAAAGCGTCAAAAGGGCAATAAAAGAAAGAAAGCCGTATAAAACGGGTCAATTCGACTTCAGAGGATACGACGGCTCCATCTCCGTGGAATACTGTTCAAAAAATGATGACGAAGCACAACCAGGTGACATCAGAGCTTTTCTATCCAAGGAATTCCGTGGAACAGGCAATGGCTACTATTACCTGTTAATCAATGATGAGAATTTCATCGGTTACGACATAGACTGATATTTTTTCTTTTCCATGGCAAAAAACAAATCACAGAAAATACAGACAGCCATATTTCACAAAGGACGTGTCTATCAAATAGAAATAACAACGGAAACACGCACGGGTACAGGCTGCTACATCCGGGGATTGCCGGATGAACAATCAAAGCCCGTGCTTCTGACCGTACTGCATGCCCTCCAGGACATAGGATATAATATTCCCAGAGAGAAGATACTCATCACGATAGATGCCTTCGATGACAAATGGAATTCCAATATGCTTCACCTGCCGATCGCCCTCGGGCTGCTGTCTCTGCAGAACGATATCGTCCTTGACACAGGAAGTTTCTTCCTCTCCGGTAGACTTTCGCTGGATGCTGAACTCAAGGATCTCGAAGGAGCATTGGAGATTGCCGACTTCGCCAGAAGACTTGGAAGAAAAATATTCCTTCCCAAAATCCAATATCTCCAAAATCTATCAACCTTCCAGGATTATGCAGTACCTGCAGATAATCTCAAAGAAATCGTGAACCATCTTGACATACTCTGATTCCTTGATATCCTGTCACCTTCTGATACCGATTTCCCAAAAACTCATGATCAGTGAATTCCCTCTGGAGTTTCCTTACCCTATCGGGTTCCCACGGCAGAGGCAATTCACAATTTTCTATCAAACACCGACTGCAGTTGTCGGTGATACAATCTCTTAAACTAAAAAAATTATGAGTAACGCTGAATTCTTCCTTGGATTTGAGGAAACCATGGAACACCAGTTTGACTGGGAGAAAGATCCACAATATGACACCTACGGACTTGAATAACATTACAGATATGAGAAAGATCATCGAAATCATCTCGAGAAACGGCGTTTCTGCGGGACCAGGCCAGAAGGCAGTGCTTCACATCCCTACTACTGAAGAGACTTCAGACGTGTTCAACACGAAGTTCACAGACGAAGACTCACTCTCTGTAGAAACTGACGGACATACAGTGACCGTGACTCTTGTCAATGCCCATACTGCACTGCAGGAGAATCTTGACAAGAGAATCGCCGGAAGACTCCTGAACTATTTCTTCTTCGGAGGGCTCAAATCCTCTATGGAACTCACAAAGTCATTTGCCAACTAAAAAATATTTATCATGAATACAAAGACATCCAACACCCTTCGCAAGCGTGCTCAGGTAATCAACGATATCTCTTTCGTTCTGAGCGTACTCCTCTACGTCATCTCGTTCAGACTCATCAAGACACGTATCCTCAAAACCCGCGCTCTTGCATATGACAGGAAGTGGAAGGAACGTAAGGCCGAGACACAGAGACTCCTCGACGAGGAGCATGCAAATGGCCAGGGCGTCATGTTCATCGACGGAAGGACAAAGTACTACGACCCTTATACTTCAGCAACCGTCAACAGATAACCAAAAATATCATGGACATCATAAAAGTCAAAATCGGCAAGAAGGAATACAGATTGTTCGAAATCACTGTCTTCCAAGGCACAAAACACGAACAGAGCGTGACTGTCGCCGAAGAACGCCTTAACAGAAGGATAGAACAGGCCATCCGGATGGAACAGTATCATAAAGTAAGTCATATCGACGATATGTACGGATATTGGTTGCCGCAGGATATCGCCGATGACGAATCAGAAGCAGAAATCATAGACTCCATCGAATCGGTGATGCGAGAAGACCTTGATGCCTGATGACATCGAAGAGCAGTAAGCGACCTGCCATTTACGGCAGGCCGCTTATTTTTTTACTACACACAAACACTAAAAACAATCCCTATAGCTTATTGTCTTGTGCGAGCAAGATTCATTGACATTCACCCGAAGGGCAGGTCTTGCACGCTTCAGCCAATAAGCATCCTTACCGGTAATCAGACTCAGGTCTGTCTCAAAATTGAAAAAACTAAAAAAACAATCATATAATCATGAAGTACTTTTTCTTCCAGACATCCGAGCAGCTCAGAGGCGGAGATATGAAGCCGACGCTCAGAGCCCTTCCAAACCAGACACTTGCGGACGGATGCACACCTATCGACACGTCTCTTAATGTTCAGGCTCCCAAGACTCCAGGAGAGTCAGTCCACGGCAACAGACTGGACTACCCTACCGGAACATTCTTCTGCTCTACACACTGTCATATGGTAACCACCAGCGGTGGAGTCAACTACTACTCCGTATATGACGAGCAGCAGGGATTCACCAAGAACCCGGAATTCTATCCGGTGAGCGACGATCCGAATTTCCAGTATGTCAGCAAGGACCACAGGAATGATGAGATGAACAACGCTTTTGCCCTGTTCATGGCTGGCATCGACCCGTCTTCAGAGGAAGCTGCCGCTCCTCAGCCTAAGAAGAACAAGATGTCGTTCTCGAAGATGACTCCTGCAGACAGGAACGGAATCGCAAGAGAAGCGGATCCGAACTGGACAGAAAGATACCAGGGCCAGCTTGAAGATGAGCTTTCACTTTTCGGAAGCTGGATAAAGAAGATCTTTGCCGAGAAGAAAATCACTCTTCCTAACCGAATAGTGATGAGTTCCGTAAGCGGAACCTTCGACTCCCTCTACACGATGGGTGAGACAATCGACTCGATGATGTCAAGAGAACGCTTCGATATCTTCCTCAAGAGCGAGAAACTCACTTATGGAGATTTCTCGGCACTTGTCGGAACTGGTCCTCACAAGAAGTACCTCTCATGGCTGTATGACGAGCATGCTACAAAGAAACTCTGCACCGCTGTTGACAGGAATCCTGACAACAAGGAAGAACTTCTCGACGCATCGATGGTGCTCTGTCAGACACACAACAGCATTTCAGGGCGCCTCTCCGCATCGGACGGCAAGCAGACGCTCGCCGACCTCAAGACAGCAATCAAGGCCGGATGGACACTTGACGAGATGCTCAATCCTGAACTGATGAAGCTCGCGGACACGTATCCAGAATATACCAAGAAGCTCGCAGACGGAACGATCCCGCTGCCGCAGGCCGAGGTGAACGACGGCTCTTCCTTCATCGACTCACTCCTCGCCGACAAGAAGAACGAGAAGCCGAAAGACAAGGACGGATTCCACGTCGAAGACCTTTCCTGGAAGCTGCTCCTCAGAAACCTCAAGAGGCGCGTCTCAACACTCCTCGTCGGTCCTTCCGGATGCGGAAAGACAGAAGTCATCCTTGAGCTGTGCAAGAAGACGGGAACGCCTTGGACAATCATCCAGATGGGTACCATCACCGATCCTACAGAACAGCTCGTCGGTCAGCAGAGAATCCGCGTCACAGATGACGGACACGATGAGATCTACTACGACTGGGCGGAATTCGCCAAGGCGATACAGAGACCGGGTGTCATCATCCTCGATGAGATCAACCGAATCCCGAAGAACGGCGAGAACATGCTCTTCTCGTGTCTTGACGCTACCAGGGAGCTCTCCGCAGCCGGCGCCGGAAGCAACGAGCAGAGAACGATCAAGGTTCACCCTGAATGCGTATTCTTCGCTACAGCCAACATCGGAAGCATATTCACTGCCACAAAGCAGATCGACGCCGCTCTTATGAACAGATTCATAACACATGAAGTCGATTATCTCCCGATGGCAATCGAGACGAAGATCCTAAAAACCCGTACAGGTATAGAGGACGAAGATGCCAAGAACATCAGTTTCGTCGCCAAGTCAATCAGAGATATGCACAAGAAGGAGGAAGTCGACAATGTGGTCTCTACACGTGAGACACTCCGCTGCGCATCGCTTGTCAAGGACGGCTTCACCTGCCTGGAGGCTATGGAGCTCTGCTTCCTGCCTATCTTCGAGAACGGTGACGGAGAATCCGACCGAGCAAAGGTCAAGAAAGTAATCATGGCAAGATTCAACTCCAAATAATCATGGAAAGACATACACCAACCGCTAGCCAGATCGAACTGCTCATGTCCGACTGGCTGGCAAATCTCCGCGAACAGGGCTCCTATGTACACAAGAACTACAAGGGAGCCATAAAAGTAAAGAAAACCAACAACTACTCGGACTACTTCACCTCAGGCATGAATATGAATGACATGCTCGATGTAATGAGAAACGCCCGAGAAATAGCACAAGGAACAGTCGTGTCAATGACTGAAGTCCCTGTCAAGGTCATGCTCGGAAGCAACGCCTCCTGCACCGACGGAAAGACTATCGTCATCGCTACCGACTACTTCGACGATCCGAAGCTCACCATAGGAGACAAGATTGACATCCTTACAGGATTCGCTGTCCATGAGGCGGCTCACGTCAATCATACAGACATGGAGGATGGAACGACATTCATCTCTACCTTCCCGCCGGCTGAACGAGAAGTCGCACATGCCGTCCATAACATCCTGGAAGACGAGAGAATCGAATACCTCACAGGCGAAGACCGTCCCGGCCTTATGGACTTCATCGCCGCCGTCAAGGACCACTGCTGGCGTGAATATGAGAAGGACAAGTCTCTGAACGCCCAGATCACCGAGCCGCTGCCTAAGTTCCTCAATACCCTCCTGTCTGCTGTACGTTTCCCTTCCATGCTGACAGAAGAGGCCATTATAGAGAATTTCGACGAGCTCTGCGAAATCAGAAAAGTCCTGATGCCTTATCCTCTGACAAACGAGGCGACAAAGGCTGCCGTAAAAAAGATTCTCACCATCATGAAGAACATGATAAAGAAGGATCTTGAGGAAAAACAGAAGCAGCAGGAGCAGCAGGAACAGCAAAATCAGTCTCAGCAAGGCGGTCAGCCGGACAGTCAGAATCAGCAAGGCCAGTCTCAAGATCAGAATTCCGGACAGAATGGCCAGCAGCAACAAGGCGGACAGCAGAGTCAGGGCTCCGGCAGTCCTAAAAATAAACAGAAGGGCCCTTCGGCTCAGGAGGTGAAGCAGGCTCTGTCCCAGGCTCTCTCAAGCCAGGAGATGAATCAGATCCTCTCCGCCATCAACAAGGCTGTTCCGAATCCTAATCAGAACAACCCCAAGCAGGCCGGCTCTCTCTGCAACACGACTGCCAGCGAATACGTCAACGGCGAAGCCGACAAGGTAGGCGCAGGATCGGGAAACATCGCATACGCCGTAAAGAAGAAACCGAACCAGACGGTATACATGCGCTCGTACAATAAGGTCAAGCATCATATCCCTTCCATCAGAAAGGCTCTTACCTGCCAGACTCAGACGAGGGATTACGAGCTGCGAGGCGAAAAGAACGGCAAGCTGAACACCAACAAGCTGGCTTCGCTGGTTTGCGGAAACCGCAACATCTTCACCCGCCAGGGCGAGGTAACCTGCGACAAGATCAGCCTGTGTCTTCTGATCGACGAATCCGGCTCGATGCACGGAGCAAGAACGGAAGCGGCCAGAGAGACTGCAATCCTCATCAAGGAAGCTGTAAAGACCGTCGACAACCTCGATCTGTTCATCTACGGATTCGAGGGCAGCCGAATCTCTGTCTACCAGGAAGGCCGTAAGAACAACCGCTACACCCTCGGCTCTCTCGATGCCCGCGGCGGAACCCCAACAGCAGACGCAATGGAAATCGCCTACAGCAAGATGGCCAAGCATTCATATCCCGCATCGCTGATGCTGGTGATAACAGACGGAGATCCGGACAGACCTTCGGCAGTGGTGGAAGCTGACGCCAAGCTCAGGAAAAAAGGTGTGATCCCTGTCGGTATCGGCATCGCCGGATGTACTGCTGTAAAGAAGATATTCAAGGAACACGTCGTCTTTGATGACATCTCTCAGCTTGCTCCGCAACTTGGCAAAATCACAAAGAAGAGACTCGTGAAGATGCTCGAAAGGCATGACAGCCTGTAATAGAATATCGGAGACTTCCGCATACGCCCTATCTTGGGAGCATTACATCCGTACTGCTCCTGATTTAGGGCTTTTCTTTTATAAGGGTACAATGTTACATTTTATTGTTTTATATCATTAAATATGTCACAAAACTACTTTGATAAAGCATAAATTGCTACATTTGTGAAAAATCTGATGACCATGAAAATAATCAAACGAGACAACACGACGGTTGACTTTGATATCCAAAAAATCTACCGTGCAATAGACGGTGCCTTCGTCGATACTACAGGCAAAGAAGCTCCGAACAGCCTCCAGTTACACGTAAAAGAAGTCTTTGACGCCATGCCGGACGATACCGTGATGCATGTCGAGGAAGTACAGGACCGCATCGAGGAGATCCTGATGGACAGACGCTATCACGAAGTGGCCAAGGAATACATCCTCTATCGCGAAAGACACAAGGAGGAAAGATTGCTGAGAGAGCGCCTGGAATATATGGACAACTATGCGGCCTCCGGCGAAAACGCCGCCACATCTTCAGAAACTGACGCTAACGCCAATGTAGGAACGAAGAATGTAGCAAACCTTAACGGTGAGGTCTACAAGACCATCAACCGCAAGATTCAGAGATACAGAATGAGAAAACAGCTCAAGGTAATGTATCCTTGGCTTGAGAAACAGTATGAAGAGGATCTGGAGAACCATATCATCTACACACATGACGAAAGCAGCACCCCAGTCGTAGAGAACTACTGCGAGGCCGTCTCGATGTATCCTTTCTTCCAGTACGGAACATCAACGCTCGACGGTACTGCAGCGACAGCTCCCAAAAACATGAGCAGCTTTGCCGGTCAGTTCGTGAACATGGACTTCCTGCTGGCTGCCCAATGCAAGGGCGCAGTTGCCGTGGGCGAGTTCTTCAACGCCTACGATTACTACTGTGCACAGGATTTCGGACCAGACTACCACCTGAGATCAGAGGAACTGGCTTCCATCTATCCAAGAAAAACCATCGGTCAGATGATTGACCAGTACTTCCAGCAGATAGTGTATTCAATCAACCAGCCTGCCGGCAACAGGAGCTTCCAGTCTCCGTTCACGAACTTCAGCTACTACGACAGCAACTACTGGCACGCGCTGTTCGACAGCTTCTCATTCCCTGACGGGACCAGACCGCAGTGGGAAAGAGTCAGCTTCCTTCAGAAGCGCTTCATGAAATGGCTGAACCGCGAGAGGACGAAGACCATGCTCACCTTCCCAGTGGAGACAATGGCCCTTCTTTCCGACGGAAAGGACATCATGGACCAGGAGTACAAAGAATTCACCGCAGAGATGTATGCAGAAGGACATTCCTTCTTCACGTACATCTCCGACAATCCCAACGCCCTGGCCAGCTGCTGCCGCCTGAGAAACGAAATGACAGACAACGTCTTCTCATTCACAAACGGACTGACCGGCGTGCAGACAGGCTCGGCAAACGTCATAACGCTGAACATGAACAGGATCATTCAGGACTGCGCCAAGCGTTTCGGGCTTTCCCGCGACGGCCTCAGGCTTGCCTTCGCACACGGGCAGGAGACAGATCAGAACTGGAGCAATATCGTCGAGAAGAACATCGAAAAGCACCTGACGGAAATCCTCGAAAGAGTATACTGCTATCATAAGGCATACAAGACTCTTCTCTACGAAGTCGAGAAACAGGGACTGCTGTCTGCTTCCAACGCAGGCTACATCTCAATGAGCAGACTCTACAGCACCATCGGAATCAACGGAATCAACGAAGCCGCGGAATTCTCCGGCCTCAAGTGCTCATATAACGAAGGATACAAACGTTTCTGCCGCCTGATCACAGGAATCATCAGCAGGAACAACAAGGAACACTCAAAGGACAAGGCGTTCCTCTTCAACCAGGAATTCGTTCCTGCGGAAGGCCTTTCGTCCAAGAACTACAGGTGGGACAAGGCTGACGGATACTGGGTTCCTGAAGACAGAGTACTGTACAACTCGTACTTCTATCTTGCCGACGATCCGGATACATCGGTGCTTGACAAGTTCAGGCTTCACGGAAAGGAATTCACTGAACTGCTTGACGGAGGAGTGGGACTCCACTGCAATCTGGAGGAGCATCTGTCAAAGACACAGTACCTCAAGCTCATAGACTTCGCCATCGCCAACGGTACCACCTACTTCACCTTCAACATCCCGAACAGCGAATGCTCGAATCCGAAATGCCATCACATCATCAAGACGCCTCTTGACGTATGCCCTAAGTGCGGTTCACCAATGAGGCTTTGGACCCGAATCATCGGATATATGAGGCCTCTAGACAACTACGACTACTTTAGGAAGATCGAGGCTATGAGAAGGCATTACGCGAAACCTAATTCATTCTAATATGAATACAGCAAGAAACATTCTATCCCAGCTTAAAAATAAGCTGGGGGTTCAAACCGACAAAGAACTGGCAGAATATTTAGGAATTACAACTTCTCAAATGGGATATTGGAAAAGTGCCAATAAAATCAACGTACATCTTGTCGCCCAAAAATTCGACTTTGCTGAACTACCAGAAATCTTTGGCGTTAATATATTCGAAATGAATGATATGGCTAAATGGCGTGGAAGTTTAGATTTGAACCGAAAATTCTACTATGGCAAGAAAAAGGAATTTACAGAATATCTTTCTAATAATGGAAACAAAAAAGTCTATCTCTATTATGTAAAATTCAATTACGAAGAAGGTGGACTCAAAGGATATATCATCGAAGCAAATGCACAAATATTGACATTCAGCAGCCAAGATGAAATACAACATCATATATATAATTCAATAACATATAATAATAAAACCTCTGCTGTCCAGGCTATCTATGACGGATACTATATCGGAATAGGACCAGATGGGGAAAACTGTCGAATAACAAAATATAAAGAACACGCTATAATAGACATTTTTAAGATTATACATATACGTAATATATATCACTCTATTATAGACGGGTTCTGTTTTAATATATTCGAACAATCGTACCCTGAACTCGAAATTATCTTCACTGATGATAATAACATTACATCTATAATTGAAGAAGAAGAAATTGAACAATCATGGGAGTTCTGTAAGGATGCTAACTTAGACGCTATCGCAAGTAATGATATCCAAATATACTGTAAGATGGATAAATACAACAAAAAGAATCTCGAATGTTCATTTATAGAGGAAATTGTAGATGATAAAGCTAAACTCGTATATGATTATTTAAACGAAGTCATGGAGGAACAATATAAACATCTTGAACTTACAAAAGAAGATAAAGAAGCTATTGAACTGATAATAAAAGAGGACAGAAATGATGATGAGCTTGAAAATACTATAGAAAATGATATTCAAAATTAATTTCACAATGATACTCAATTTTATAATAGACCTTATCTTTTTCCTTGCAGGAATGCTTGTCATGTTTTTCATGCTGAGAAAAGACAGCGAAGCAGGAAAAGACACAAACCAATACATGGACGCCTTCAAAAAGATGGAGGTATCATCAGTCGATGATACCTTCCAGTCAATGAAACAGATAGTATCCGACATTGATATCAAATACGGAAAAGTTGTCCATACAGAAACCAAGATGGAGGACATCGTAGCCCTCTTCCCCTTCGCAGACTATCAAGACGTGATTGCAATGTGTGGTCAACCCTCAATGATGAAATATCCGGAAATCATATCTGATGAAAACAGCGACAAGGAAGGTCTCAACAAACTCGCAGTCATCGCCTGCCTCACGGAAAACGGGATCGGCATAATGCAGCCTCTGATCCTGAGCGGAAAAAGATTCCTTCCGATCATGGATAAATTCGTTCCTTACCCAATAGAGATGATCCGCAATGGAATTGAAAACGGAACATTCTCAAACTCAAACAACACCTCAAACCAATAGATATGTTAAGTTACTTTCTTCTTATAATGGGCAGTCTCCTGCTTATGAACTGCATCGTCATATACTGGAAAATGAGCATAGACTACAAGAGATCGATCAGATGCTATGCGGGCTATCTCAAGGACTACAAGATGCTGGTTTCCTTTTCAACGTACAAGAAAAACGAAGAGATACTGCAGACCACCAAAGAGAAATACGGCCAGCTTTCCAGATGCGCCCTTGTATTCTCCATATTCTCCGCAACCCTTATCCTTATGGGATTCATAGGTGTCAAGGAATATGATTCAATCGAGATCCTGAATCTTTTGGACGCCCTAAGAATTATCCAGATCATCTCACTTGCTCTTGGAGCATTATATATCAGAAATCTTAACAAAATCAGTAAAGAGTATGAATAATGGATTAATAAAAGTAAAAGTCTGTATCTATACTCCACAGGAATATTCCAAGGACGTCTTCATCAATCTCATGTTTCCGGCTCTTCCGAGAATAGGTGATTACATATCCATTTCCGAAGAAATGGAACAGGCTCTTATAGCCTCTGCCTTACAGGATAGAAAAACTCTCGAAAAGTTCAGATATTGGATTTTCGGTGACATCCTCAGTTTCGACAGCTGCAGATATGTGAAAGAAATTGACTGGCATCCCGCGAAGGATAACATCACAATGGAACCTTATATTTTCCTTGTTGATCCGGAAATGGATAATAACAGGAAACCTGAAAAGAAAGAAATAACCGAAGAAGACTATAAAATCATCAAGGAAAACACGTATAAGGCATACAGCATCACAAATGCCAAAATACTACTTGACAAGCTCTTTCTCCGCAATGCCTGAAAACCCTTTCTAACGGATGCTCGGCATCATTGAAAGGATTTTCACTTTCACTCCGAAAGAGTTGACGCTATAGAGGCTTCATAGGTCAAGGTACTGCCTTGCAACCCCTTCCCTATTCAGCGAAATTAGCGTCAATTACCTTAAATCTTTCAATTATGCAGACCAACTTAATCCAGCAGATCGCAGACTCGATCGTCCCTCAGGAAGTGAAGAAAGAGAATTTCCATCTCGTGATGATGTTCTTCAGTGCTTCAGAACTCGGCATCCCTCGCGGAATCCCCGGATACTCTCCGTGGATCAACACCCGCAACTACTTCTTCGAAGACATCTCCTCTGCTCTCAACTGCTACGCGAACACAAGATGTTCGGCAAGCCAGCTTATCAGCGCATCAAGCATGCAAGAGCTCGAAGCAAAGAAACAGCAGATGCTGGATAACTACAGCAACGAAAAGTGGCTCGAAGAAAACCTTTACCCTTATATGTAAAGAAAGACTTTACAATATATACCATAACAAGGGCCGCAGGGAGTTCCTGCGGTCCTTAAAAACAAAAAATTATGATTGACCTAGAAGAATACGCTGACGAACACTGCCTTGAAATCGTGACGACTACCGAAGGCACGAACGGATACCCGAAAAACCTCAAGAAGGTTGTTACGGGCTTCGATACCTTTGAGGACGCTCTTCAATGCGCCCGCGAAATTGAAGGTGAGGTATGCCTCATCAGCAAACGCGACGGTCATCAGTTCTGGATGAACAACGGCAGAACCTACGGACCGATTGAAATCAACGAAAAATGGTTCAGTGACAACGATGTCGTCATCCGTGGCATCTCCGCATCAGACTGGTGGAAAGATGAATTTCAGATGCTGAAGGATACTCTCCTGACGGAGGCCGGCGACTGCCCGACACCAGAACAGCTATTAAATATCATCCAGACCTTCCAGACTTACAGCAAGCTCTATGAGATGATCGAGTCTCTTGGCGAGAACGAACAGATATACTACGAGAACGGTTATCCTCAAAACGCCGTAATCGTACCCATCAAAACAATGAGATATCATAACTTCGACGTGCACGAATATGCTATCGCTGTTGCAATTGACGAATCGGATCCAGGATTCTAGAAATCAGAAATATAGTAAAAAGCAATGGAGAAATAGAGATTATGACACAGGAAATTTTTGAAGCAATTCTGAAAGACAGTAGAATTACTTGGAACGATATTGTAGAAATTACAATTATTAACCCATATTACAAAAGGTCTTGGTTCAAAGCGAAATCATCACCTAAAACTATTGTTTTCGAGGGGGCACTGGGATATCATAAAGGTGATAAATATGTGAACCTTTGTATTGATGCTGATAACAGATTTGGAACAAGAGAATTATGTTTTGAATTTAAGGATGTTTTAGGCATTAATAAAATTCATTAACTATAAACAACACAATTGAGGTCTCACCGAAAAAGGAATTACAATTGACGCAATTGGATTAGACATTTATTAAAGGAGGGATAGAGATATGAAAACACAATATATAAACACACCTTGCAACAGGAAGTGTTCTGAATGCAAATCTGTCAATATCTGTATGACAAAAACCATTAGAAGCTTAAAGGCATTAAATAGTAATTTAGTGTAAATCGATTATGGTAACTTTCCTGACAATCTGGTACATCCTCGGAATAATCATCATCTGGATAAGCGAATGGAGAAGAGGCAATGTGAAAAGACTATCCCAAAAACCATTTGCCGATACGCTTTATGCAATAGGAGTGTCGCTGCTCTCCTGGCTTGCAATAGCATGGGTAATGTTAAATCCTGATGATTATTTCTGATATCCTATATTGTGAAATTAATATGAAACAACCTAAATACCTCGACACCAAGATCGTATTCCAGGAAGTGCCCGACGAAATCTCCCTGGCCATAAACATCACAGGATGCCCATGTAATTGCGACGGATGCCATTCCCCTTACCTCGCAGAGGATGTCGGCGAAATCCTGTCAGAAAAGGCCCTTTCCGGGCTGATTGAACAGAACCCCGGGATTACCTGTGTCTGCTTCATGGGAGGAGACGCCTACAAGAAAGAAATCATAGAACTTTTCCGCCATGTCAAGCAGTCCCACGGGCTAAAGACATGCTGGTACTCCGGCAGAGACATGGACTACGGGTATGAGGGTCTGAAATACCTTGACTTCATAAAGGTCGGTCCTTATATCAAGGAGAAGGGGCCCCTTGACTCTCCTACTACAAACCAAAGATTCTTCAAGGTTAACTATGATTCAACTTATGACACAATAGGCCTAGAAGATATTACAGAAATATTTACAAAAAGACAGAAGTATGATTAAAGTCATTTCTCTATATACAGGGATCCGGAAGGCCCTAACATTCTTAAACAGAATCTGAAATACAATAATTGCACACCTGCCAAAAAACATTAATCATTAACACAAAAGCTACTATCTGATGACTATTGAAAATATCCCGAACACCATGAAAAAAAATGTCCTTACTATCTTGGTGCTTATTGCGTCAACGGCTGCCTATGCCCAGCACGACAGCAATCAATCATTCACATATGAGCTGGGACTCACCGGCACACGCACCCTTGATAAAATGTGGTTCACACACGAAATCGGATACACCAACTGGTTTGCCCCATACATGGGAGTCAACGGCGCACTCAGACTGGACAGTCAAGGCCGAACAGCACCCAAGCTCGGTGGAACCGGCACCATCGACGGATACGAAAACACGTCATGGGACTGCCATCCCCCTGTAAGATTCGCACTTGGCGCAGGTATCACATTGGCCACACCACCATTAAGCCTGAAGAATACAGACATCTTTCTTTTCTGTGATCCCAAGATATACCTGACACTCCCGATGTCATATATCACCGCTACGGTCTATTATCCAAACGGAACGCTGGACACGAAACGCATCAAGGCCAGGGCGCAATGGATATCGCCGGAAATTGATTTAGGGCTCACATTCAAGTTCAACCGATTCTCCGTATCACCCGGGTACTCTTTCAGCCTGTATGACCCTTATTCCGGTCACAGGAAGATGGAAATCGGATCTTGCAAGGTCGGTGACTATCTTCCGCAGTTCAGAAACTTCAATCACGGGTTCTTCCTGAGATTCACTATACACGCTGAGTAATCTGCGTTTCCATCAAAAAATACTTCATGACAAAAGGGGCGGCCAGAATTATCTGACCGCCCCTTTTTTTTTGTTACGCTCCGCGTCGTTACCAGATTTCGTTCGATCCGGTAAACCTGACTCCGTACCACTTTCCGTTGTACTTCGCAGACGCAAACGCGTCAAGATCATCAATAAGGAACTCCGAAATCGCCATAGACTTGAAACCAAATCCGCCACCTGTGAAACTCAAATGAATACCGACGGAAAAATCAAACCTCACGGTCTTCGTCTTTGCTGCTCCAAAATTCTCCACTCCCATGAACAACGGCCTCTCCTTAGTGAATTTCTGTGTACTCTTTCCCCACACCATCAGTGCCATCCTTGGACTTGCGTCTGCTAATTTCTGCATTTCCTTCCGCTCCACATCATACGCCTGCTTCATGCCAGACTTCATACCAGCACAGATTCCAGCAGCTGAACCAACATACATAGCGTTAGCCAGATCCAGATAATCCAAGTTGACCATGTCCAGAAAAACTTTCGGAAAACACATCGCCATCTTCTCTGTCCAGTTTCTGATGAAAGGCACGTCCGAAATGCATCCCGCCAACATCGGCATCAGTTCCTTATCAACGGCCAAATCAAACTTCTTGAAATTAATAAACCTGTTGTCAGAAAACATAGAATATGACTGCGGAGCAACCAGGTGATACTCTCCCGCCATATGATTAAATCCGACTACAATGTCATCAGCCTTTATAGCTGTCCAAATCGGAATGCCAAGGAACTTCTTCATCTTCTGCAGCTTCACTGTGATTCCCGAAGACTTATAGAATCCGTAGTCGATGTTGAATATCGATACATTAACACGATGCTTGCTGTCAATCTCATACGACCTTGCCACTTCCTTACCCTTTATCGAATCAAGCAGCTTCTGAAAGGCGCTCTTGTTCTTCCACTCGAATGACTTCACGTTATAGGACGAATGATACCTGACTCCCGGTTCGACCGGTGCCCTAGTATCCACACCCTCGTCGAATATCTCTCCGAACAGTTCTTCGTCAGCTTCTGCATCTCTGCTCGTATTTATGAACTTGAGGTCCTCATTAATGACAATCTCTTCCACATCGCCAGCAAGTTCAAATATCAACGGATTTATCTTTCCCTCAATCTCTTTAAGAAAATCAGTTCCCTTTTCAGCGTTAGCCACTATAGTACACTTGTCAGTGATCTTGTACAGCTTGTTTTCCACACTTACAGTGAGCGTCGTGTCTACGACATAGGAAAGAACGGGATCAGCTAGCAGTTCCTCTGCTACGAACACTCTATATTCATCAAGCGATACTTCGATATCATCCGCTACGCTTCTTGTCTGAATCCCCTCGCTCATCTCGGCAAGGCTGGTAAATCCAGGAATGGCATACGTCCCTGGAGCAGGAAGATTCGAGTCGTCCAGAAAGCGTGCGATGTAATCATCGAAAGATTCCTGACTGTCAAAGTGAAGATGTCCTTCAACGACCTTCACCCCAGCCGGGATCTCCACAATCGGCTCTTCATGCGATACATCTATATCGCTACATGCTGACAACAGTACTGCCACTGCTGCGCAGACAATAAATAAGTAAGATTTCATAACTGATATAATTTAGGGTATATAATTCACTTCGCGTGATAAAACAATTTGGCTTCAAGCCAGACTTCGTGCCCTGTCTTCTCTCGAAAATGCTGTGCTATTTCTCGGCACATCGACAAGGCTTCCTTCTGCTTTTCGGGCTCAGGACCAACCATAATATGAAGGATGCCGGTTCTCCGCAGACATTCACTATCGAAATCGACGCGATAGAAATACTCTTTGTTTCCCTCACGCCAAGTCCGGATCAAATCACGAATCTCAGAAGCTGTCATACAAATAATTCCATAACTTAATCAACAGAGGACTTTCCCAACCCTGCTGAAATAAAGCTCTCTATCTCCTTCTTTCTTTTTCTAAGATCCTTGATGATGAGGTCGGAAACATACTTGGACATACTCTTAGACTCCTTAGCTGATATGATTCTCAAGAGAATCTTGGCTTCTTCTGAAATAAACAGGGACAAGCCAAGTCGATTTTTAGTATCCTCCTCCTCGGATGTCCTTTTTGCTTCCTTCGTTTCGGATGCAGACTTGTCTTCATCTTTTTTCGCCGGCTTCTTCTGTCCGGAATCTTCCTTCACCCCACCCTTCAATGTCTGCAGGTACGTCTTGTAATCCATGCCTTCTATAGAAAGTCCAGGAACGACAAATTCATCAATGTCATTCTCTCTATCCTCCCTCTCAAGAGGACTCAAAATTTCCTTTTCCATGCACTTTAATTTTTTGCAAAGTTAAGTATTATTCTGTTCACGAACAATACAGCAGTACTGCAGTGCATTATTACAGAAATACAGCACTGCTGCACTGCAGTTATACAGCATTGCTGCAGTGCTGTAAAATTGTAAAACTGCAGTACTGCATTACTTTACTACTGCATTGCTGTAATGCAGTAATACAGCAAAAAAAACATAAAAATGACAGAAACCTCCTATAAAACTGGTAATTCAAAAGAATAAGGAAATACGAAAGATTTGTTATTAAATACGATATGATTGTTTTTTACAAAAAATTATCTATAACTTTGTGGAAGATTAAAATGGCTAAAAACGTTTCATTTTAACTATGGCAAGATGTGTAAAAGTTATACCTCCAATTTGGAGTTATACCATTTACAGCACTTCGCAAAACTCACGGAAGCTACCGCTTCATGTTTTTGCTCCGTTCATCTTGCTTTTTTCTTGAGAAAAGTGCAAAAAACACTTTTCCCAATGAAAAAAGAACTCATCATCCCCTCTAAACAGAGTGTCTGATGAGTGCCGAAACTCCGCAGTCGTTTCGGTTTTAAGCTAAAAAATGAGTATAAGAAATGAAGAAAACTGACAAAAAACATTTCAAAAAATTATACGACAGCAAGAAAAAGCTTGTAGGAATTTCGATGAATCCTACTGAGAAATCTCTGCTGGATTCAATGATGCAAAAAGAAGAGTGGGAGAATGTCGGCGGATTCATAAAATACAAGCTTTTCGGTTTCGACTACGAAAAAAAATATCGTAACGCCATCAATAATGCAGACGAAGATCTGCTAAAAAAAATTCTGATAAACCTCATAACTGATCTGAACGATCAGCTTGATTATATAAACGCAAGATATACTAAAGAACTGGAAGCGTTGAAACAGTCTACAGCTATGGTCGATGCTAAATCCATCTCCAAATGGGTATCCCTTCTCAAGCAGTGGAATGATAATGTAGAAAAGAAAACTGAACAGTTATATAACGACTGCAAGCTCCTTTTAAACAGAATGGACATTCTCGTGGAGAAAAAACAGCAGGACTATCTGCGAAGTCTTCCGGATTCCGTTCTTGCGGAATACGTAAGAGACTGGAACGACACGACCTCACCAGAGGTGCTTGAATACATCAGAAGAAAGGAAGAAAAAAGAAAGAACAAATAATGCAGATCATCACACTATCGGGAAAGATACATGGAGCCTGTGAGATGCGTAAAGACAAGAACGGAAACAATTATATCCGTTTCAAGGTTTACTGCACTAACAAGGATACAACTACGGCGAGATATACACTATATCGCTGCTATTGCTATGATACTTCCTTCAGTAATCTCAAAGATGATGACACCGTCTTCCTGACAGGAGACCTGAACCTTGTCATCAGAAATGATGAGAACGGAAAGACCTGGGTAAATACTGATGTGTATGTAAGAAATATGACAAAGGGCGACTGATATGGATACGAAACTGATACTGGAATTCTATGGGATAGCTTGTGCTGTCCTTTTGCCGTTATGCCTGATTATGATCATCATCTTCTCAAGAAAAGGAGGATTTATAGATAGCCTTAACAGGAAACTTGACAAGATGACGGCAAAGAAAGATCCGAAAGAGGAAGATAAACCTCAAGAAGAACAAGCTAAAAAGACGCTCACTCCCTGGGAGGAACACAGCAAATCTCTGACTTGCCTGAAGCTGAGAGTCGGAGATACTTATATGTGTGTACTGAATGATATAGAGAAAAACCTGATAGGAAGTCGTAGAGACTGGACGGCGTCGGATCCGTTCGTCGGCAAAGTCGATGAAAAGACCTGTGTATTTAAAGCAGAGAAAGTCGGTGGAACACTGATTATATGCAGCGACATCCGAATATATTACATAGAGGTAGAAGCAAGAAAAAGACATTGGTTTGCCACAGAAATTTACGATGCCTTCTGCAACGGGCTTCACAAATCTGAACTCCTCAAAAACTGTTCGAAATACAAGATTAAGGACGAAGCAGAAACCCATCAGATATCTATAAAAGGAATCCCACAGACAAAGAATGTTATTGTTGAATATGACGACGAACAGCATCTGACCAAATGTCTGTTTGTAATGGAAAATAACCAATCCAATATAAAATCAATAACAGAAGGATTGGAGGAAAGGATGGAAAAGATCGATTCCAATCCTACGGAAATCACATTCTGGATACACAAGAAAAGAAGCGATTACGAAGATTCGATTGACAGTGCATGCTTCATCTGGTCTAAGGAGCGAGAAATCTTATTCGGTCTTGCCAACAACTGGAGACAGAAAGGAATGATTGAAGAATTCTGCGCCAACACCGGCATGTTCATCAATTCCTTCAGCTCACTTCTAGATACAGACGAGATGCCAAGAATACTTGCTTCAGAAGAAGTCAAAAAAGAGGGCCCAAAAGAATCAGACAACAACGTTGATAATCCTACTCGAGAAGACAGCATCGAAACAGAACCGGCAACTGTTGAATCAGAAGAGAAATTCAAAGATGAAGATACAGATACAAATGCAGACGACTTCGAAATAGAGGAAGGAATGGCCGTTCAGTTCCAAAATGAGGAAGATGAAAACTGGGAACAGAATTTAAATGACGATTTCCTGGACGATATGGCCAACGAGGATGACCGTGAACTTAATATGAACTAAAAAAAACGATATTTTATGAATAAAATTCTATTCGTTGACCTTCTCGCAACGGGCACAAATCCATCAAAGTGCGGTATATACGCCATTGGTGGAATACTATGCGAAGACAGCCTTTCTGAAATCAAAGAGCTGGAGAGATTCGAATTCCGAATCAAGCCATATGAAGGAGCAAGAATCGTAGACAATTCTCTCTGGATAGGAGGAATTACAAGAAGTGATCTGCTCCGGTTTCAAAACGAGCCGGACGCTTTGGAAGACCTTATCAAGCTTCTTGCAAAACATGTTGACCTTTCCAATCCGGAAGACAAGGTCTTCATCTGTGGGTTCAACAGCAGCGCCTTTGACCTGCCTTTCATAAAGGAACTGTACGAAAGAAACGGAAACAGAAGATTCAGGGACTGTTTCCACATGCAGTCAATAGATGTCATGACTCTTTCCGCATACGCCCTTATGTCAGAAAGAAACAAGATGCGCGAATTCAATCTGAGCTCCGTTTCAAGAAAGCTCGGAATCGTGGCAAAAACAAGCGAAGAATACGCTTGCCTTGACGGGGCGGAGACATGTGCCATGATATACAGAAAGCTCAAGGAACGCCTTAAAACAGGCGAATACGGAGAGTATCTAAGAAAGACTGAAGTCGTATCTAATTTTTAATCTATGATAGTGAAGATCCAGCCACCTTCCAGCATGCTTGAAGCAACTCTCTTTTATAACGAGAGAAAGGCTGACGGCAAGGAAGGTGTCCGAAAGGAAGACGACGAACTGCTCGATAAGGAAAACGGACATATCGTCGCAACGAGAAATGTTGCGGACGGAAAGACGCTTGAAGAAGAATTCGAGCGTCTGGCCATTCTCAATTCCAAAAAGACACGAGGAAGAAAGCTGGAGAATCCCGCTTTCCACATGTCCGTGAATCCCGGACCTGACGATGCTCCCCTTTCGGAAGCCGCAATCGTATCCCTCGTGGATGAGATCATGCTCAAGATGGGGTATGAAGAATGTCCATACAGAATTTACAAGCATACCGACACTGACAGGGTGCATTATCATGTCGTCTCGACACGAATAGGTCAGGACGGCAAGAAGATCAATGACGCTTTTGAAAACAGAAGGGTAAACCGTGTGGCAGAAGAGCTCTCGAAGCAATACGGCTATACCGTAGGACTTGATGAAGAAAAAGTCAAGAATAATCTTGACAAAGGACCTGAAATAAATGAGCCGTCGCCTTCCAAAAAGTCCAAAAGCAAGAAAACACAAAAACAAAAAACTCCATATGTACCTCCGTTCCGAACTGACAGTGAAACACCCTTGTCTGAGCAGATGCGTAATATCCATAAGGACACAATGACCTGGACATTCAGCACTCCGGAACAATACAAGGCTATTCTCAGATACAGATACAATGTCCTCGCAGAAGAATACGAGGATGGAATACACGTCACCGGCATAGATAAGACAGGAAAAACGAACAACGTCCCGCTTACCGAGAATGAGCTGGGGCTGAAGATAGCGGAAGATATCATCGAGAAATGTTCCTCGGATGAGAGGAAGAAAAAAACAAAGGAGAAAGAGAGGATAAGCCAGATTGCCTTATCCGAAATGAAAGACAGCGGATCCGTTCATGAATTCAGAAAGAAGATGCTTTCCAAGGGTATATTCCTGATCATCTCCTACACTGATGAAGGTGTCCCGTTCGGAATCACATGGCTGGACAAGGTCACCAGATGCGCCTTCAAAGGCAGTGAGCTGACCTGTAATCTAGACTGGCTTAAACAAGCTGCATCGAATAAGCAATGGAACCTTGAAAAGGTCTCAAAAAAAACACCAAAACAAGATATCGCTCCAACCGAAAGGAAAGATGTCGGCAAAACCAGCCATAAGGGATTCTACCGAGCAACAGACAATATCCAAAGAAATAATAAACTCGAAAACCTTGGAACAGTCCTTAAAAAACTCGGCAGAAAAACGGGCGAAGAATCCGATGCACCGGCTATTGACAAGTCAAGCCTTAACAATGACCCTAACAATATAAAGATATAAAAACATGTCAAGAGATACGAAGACTATTGAGGCATTATCATGGGTTCTTATATGCTTCTCACTGGTCCTTTCATTCATGTACATATACTGGATTATCGCTCCATTACTCGCATCCTACGGAATACGAGTGTGGTTTCTGGAACCTGTCGTACTTCTATACAAGGACTACTTCTCACACCCTTTCAAAGTGAAAGGATTGGCCTTCGTTCTTATCGTCTGCTCGACGATGTGCCGATCAGGAAAGAAAGTGGAAGCTTCTTGGAAATCCATTATCGCCTACTGTCTCATCGGAACGGCACTATACTTTATCCCAGTTCCAGACGCCATAATACATAGTCTTTTCATTTTTGTCGGACTTTTCATCTCCAACTATGGATACTCGCTTCTGGTAAGAAATGTATGGACCGATTCTGAACCAGACGAGGAACACGGATTCGAACAGACCACACACGCCATCGTGACCAAGGATTCGATAAACATACCATACGTATTCACCTATAAGAAAAGACAGCACAAGGGATGGATCAACTGCATCAATCCATACAGAGCATCTATGGTCCTCGGCTCTCCAGGTTCCGGTAAATCCTTCGCCTTCTATAACGCCTTCATCGAACAGACACTCAGAAAGGGCTTCACCATGTTCCTTTATGACTATAAATTCCCTGACCTTACAGAAAGGGTAATCACTGAAGTGGCTTATCAGAAGGTTCACGAAGGACTGTGGAAGGATATGGCTGTCAAACCACATATGTACATCATCAACTTCGATGATCCGATGAAGTCCAACAGATGTAACCCGATACACCACTCATACATAACCGACCCGGCGGATACCACGGAAATCGCTGACCTTGTGTTCAAGAACATCAATAAAGGAACCGATGGAAAAGGATTCGACTTCTTCAATGAGTCAGCGAAAGTATATCTTGACGCACTCGTGTGGTTCCTCGCCAACTATGATCCTGAAGCCTTATATGATGACAACGGAAACGTCATAGGTTCAGTCAGTGACTACAAGAAGAAAGGAATGTACTGCACATTCCCTCATGTCATCGAGCTGATGGCATACAACTATCAGAAGACATTCCAGATCCTTCAGTTCACCAAAGGACTCGAAGCAAAGATCTCGCCTTTCGCCAGTGCCCTTGAAGGCGGAGCAATGGAGCAGCTGCAAGGACAGATCGCGTCTGCTCAGATCCCGATGGGTAAATTCGTGTCCCCTGCACTTTACTGGGTAATGACCGGAGATGACTTCACTCTCGACATAAACAATCCACAGGAACCGAAGATCGTGTGCATGGGAAACAACCCGGACAGACAGACCATCTACGGTACTACTCTTGCCCTTTATACATCACGTATGTTCAAGCTCATCAACCACAAGAAGAAACTTAAGAGCGTCGTTCTTCTTGATGAGCTTCCTACCGTCTTCATCAAAGGACTTGACAACCTTATCGCCACCGCACGTTCCAACAAGGTAGCCATCGTCCTCGGAGCACAGGACAAGAGCCAGCTGAAAAGAGACTACGGTGACAAGGAGGCGGAAGTAATCATGTCTACCGTCGGAAACGTATTCTCCGGCTCAGTTGAAGGCAAGACTGCGGAAGACCTAGCCAAATCCTTTGGAAAGGAATTCAGACGCCGAGTGTCTCAATCCGTTGGAGACAGCCAGGACTCAAGGTCTATTAGCTATCAACAGGAGGACATCATGCCGGCAAGCAGAATCATGGACATGTCCCAAGGTACCTTCTGCGGATGGGTGAAAGATAACTTCTCAGATAAGATCAAGAGAAAGAAATTCCACGGCGAAGTCACCGTCGACATAAAACGTAATCAGAGATTGGATGAAAACGCTCAAGGTGTTCCTATCATAACAAAGATCTTCGGTGAAGAAATGCCTGAGATGCCGGAAGCGGATCACGAAAGACTCAAGAAGATGTATCCGAAGATCGCCGACAACAAAAAAGCCCTTGAAACAAAATACATCGACGAACTCGTCCAAGTGGAAGTCCTCAAGAACTTCAAGAAGATCAAGGATGATATCCGATTCATAGTTGAGAAAGAATATGAAAGAACAATCCCTCTCGCTGAGAAATATAGAGAAGAAATGAGAAGAGATGATGAAGAATAGTGACAACATAATTTGCATTGAGATCTCGAAACTGGCTTATGATACTATACTCGGGCTTTCCGAATTTGTAGATAATGAACAGGAACCGGCTGTTTTTCTGGCTTCATTGCTGATAAGACAGGATGATAAGTTTCTGCTTAAATTCAAACTGGAAGAAACAGGTAAACTTATCAATTGCCTGTTGTCCGGCTTCCTTGCCTTTTCATACGTTCTGGAAGAAGCAGTAAAACTTGAGAATACTGTAAAAGAGCAGGAAGAAATAATAAAGGAATTAATCGGAAAAATGAAACGGCGCGAAATCGCCCTGTCTGAAAAAGGCAGCCAGATATCAGGACCAGGTAATAATAAAAATTACAACTGACATGTCATACAAACTGATAATAGCCGAGAAACCGTCCGTCGCCGGCTCAATAGCAAAGATTGTCGGTGCGAACACCCCGCACCGTGACGGACCATGCGGTTATCTCGAAGGGAGAGGATACAAGGTCACATGGGCATTCGGTCATCTTGTCGGCCTGATGACTCCGTCCCAGATGGGACTGACAAAAGACAACCTGCCACTCTTTCCTGAAAAATGGGCGACAAAGATACTCGGCAAAAAGGGAAAGGACGGCAAGGAGCAGCCCGACCCTATGGTCAACAAACAGATGAAGCAGATCGACACCCTTTTCAAGGGTGCGTCGGAAATCATCGTTGCCACAGATGCCGGACGAGAAGGAGAGCTTATCTTCAGATACATCTACGAACATCTCGGCTGCACTACCCCGTTCAGCCGTCTATGGATATCATCTCTGACAGATGAAGCCATCAGAAACGGCCTGAACAACCTGAAGGACGGACACGACTATGACAACCTCTCCGCTGCAGCACACGCACGAAGCCAGGCGGACTGGCTAGTCGGATTCAATGCATCAATGGCGCTGACAGCTTACTCCGGATTCAAGGGGATAGTATCCCTTGGCCGCGTACAGACACCTACTTTAGGTATGATATGCCAGAGATACGAGGACAACAAGTCCTTTGTCCCAGTACCCTATTGGGTGCTTGAGGTAAATACGGAGAAGAACTCCATGAGATTCGACGTCACTTCCGACAAGAAATATGAAGATGAAAAGCTGGCGGATGAAGATCTTCTTAAAACCAAAAGAACATGTCAGCTGAAAGTCGTATCAGTAGAAAAGAAACAGCAGCATACCAAGCCGCCCCTATTACATGACCTGACATCGCTCCAGCGAGCAGCAAACGGAAAATTCGGGTTGACCGCAGACGAAACCCTCAAGATGGCGCAAAGCCTCTATGAGAAGAAGTATCTGACCTACCCGCGAACCGGATCCAGATACATCCCTGCCGACGTCTTTATGGAAATCCCGGCCCTTATTGAAAAGATAAAGGGCTATTCACCGTTCTCATCAGCGGCAGCGTGTCTCACAGGAAAGAAACTTTGCCGAAAATCAGTCAATGATTCCAAAGTAACAGACCACCACGCTCTGCTTCCTACCGGAGTCCTGCCATCGGACATGACTGACAAAGAAAGGAAGATATATGACCTTGTATGCGGCAGGATGCTTGAGGCTTTCGGCGAAGACTACGTAGCGGACGTTACCAACGCCATATTCACTGCCGGCGACGTAAGGTACAAGGCTCACGGCAGCACCCCTATATACATGGGATGGAAAGCGGTCTTCGGGCATACATCCGAAGAATCAGAGAAGGAGAACGAAGATGAGAAAGATGTTACGCTTCCAGAACTGAAAGAAGGAGACCTGCTCCCTATAAATGACGCACAGAAAGTCGCCAAACAGACCAAGCCGCTTCCTATCTATACCGACAGTTCCCTTCTCGGAGAGATGGAGACCTGCGGCAAAAGAATAGATGACGAGGAAGCCCGCGAAGCGATGAAGGACGTGGGTATAGGAACACCGGCTACACGTGCCCAGACCATCGAGATCCTGATACGAAGAGACTACATCTACAGAGAGAAGAAGAAACTCATTCCGACGGAACTCGGACTCTCGGTGTGGCATATAGTAAAAGGACGCAAGATCTCCGATGTCAAGACTACCGGAGAATGGGAAAGAGACCTTGGCCTGGTAGAGGCGGGAAAAATGCCGTCCGGCAGGTTCGACAGTAATATCAGACAGTTTGTCGTAGATATCCTTCAAGACCTCAAGGAGAACTGCACGCATCTGGTGCATACAGAATCAACCGAACCTGTGAGGAAATGCCCTTGCTGCGGCAAGGACATGAAGAACATGAAGTTCAGCATCACATGTGATGACAAGAATGGCGGATGCGGATACAAGGTGCCACGTGAGGTCGCCGGCAAGAAGCTTTCTGCAAAAACTCTATCCGCTCTCTGCGGCGGCAAGCCTTCCGGCATGATAAAAGGATTCAAAAGCAAATCCGGCAAGTCTTTCGACGCCAACCTGGTTCCTGACCTGCAGACTAAAGAAATAAAGTTCTCATTCTCAGAGGCACCGGCTGTCAATACGGAAGAACTTGTCTGTCCTCTCTGCGGTGGCCCGCTGAAGGATAGCCCGGCACTGATAAGCTGCGAATGCGGTCTGCAGATCTGGAAATCAATCTGCGGAAAGACACTCACGGAAAAGAACATCAAGACCATCCTGTCAGGAAAGACCGCCATGCTGTACGGGCTGGTAAGCAAGAAGACTGGAAAGAAGTTCGACGCCGGAGTGAAGCTGAACAAAAGCGAAAAGAAAACAGAACTAGTATTTAACAAGTAAGAAATGGCAGCAAACCGAAAGAAATTCTGGCCAAGGATAATACTCAATGAACTGATATCGTTCATTGAGGAGCAGCATGGTACCCTCCCTTCCCTGGAAGATATTTCAGATAAGACAGGATTGTCCGTAGGTAATATTTCTGCCATCTTCATACGAGATGACATGAAACTCAGGCGTGCCGAAGAGATTGTACGAGCATATGGATACGACCTTAAGCTATTCTTCCCGCTCAGAGAATACCCGCAGGACTGGGGTACACATATATCAAGAAGAGAATTCCCGAACTCCGGCAACCTGACCGGACTGGTGAAATACCTGTATGACAGCAATATCACAGTGAACCATATGTGTAAACGAATCGGTTGCAGCTATACTATGCTAGACAACGCTTTCACTACCGGGAATATTTCCCTGTCATATTTATATAAAATAACAGAAAACCTTAACATCAATGTATTATGGATATACGAGAAGAAAAATTCAGAATGACTCTTAGACTTCCGTCAAACGAACGTTACTTCACGATCTCGCAAGACGAGGTCATGGCAATCCTCATCTCCACGGGAAAGCCTGTATCTATCCTGCTCAAGGATCAGACAGGAGAAGAATGGTGGCTAAATCTGATGAAGGCACAAATAGATATTGACATGAACGGAAGAACACTGGAAGTGAAAATCAATCCATCAAAAACAAACTTATAAACTTTTAACGATATGAAACGCAAGAAAGATATTGCACCTGAGCTCAAGGTGGCCAGGGCTAAACGGATACTCATCGTCTTCGCCCTTATGGGAATAGTCTGCCTGATGGCAATGTGCATGAGAGGATGCCAAGGCGAAGAAAAACCGGTACGGGTAGAGGATGTAATGGACGCAAAACTTGATTCTTTGTTTTCCGTAAACGGACTATCAAAAGCCGTCCTTACAGAATCTGAACAGGTAATCTTTCGCAGATATATCCCACACTGTAAAGAAGAGCATGAGCTTGCCGGACTAGAAACAATGTTGGAATTCAGTGAACTCAAAGATAACGAACTGCAGGACGCCTTGCAAAAGATCGAAGATCTTAAACAGTTCATCAAAAATTATTATTCCGACAAAAGCAATGAAACAGCATATTACAACCGACGTATTCGTTTCAAGCACGACGGAAAAGAATACACATGTATTCAAGTCGTCGATTCAAACCTCATTGATTCAAGATTGAAACATATCATGCAATCAAGCAAAGAAGACATTAAAAATTTGCATAAGAAACTAGAAACCATTAATGAGGAACAGAAATGAAAATCATAGCATTCTTCAGTGAGAAAGGCGGAGTGGGTAAATCTACCTTCTCTTTAATGTACGCATCATGCCTTAAATATAAATACGGTGTCAAAGTCGGTGTCGCCGACTTCAACAAAAGACTTACCGAATACCGAAAGGATGAAGCTTTCTATCTCAGGAATTCAGGACAAATGACAAAAGAGATGGAAGAAAACGCATGGCCTATCGTCCCTGTCGACAGGACATTCATAATGAAAGTCGGACCCAACAACCCCGGTAATGCGCTATGGCTCGACTATATCGTGACCGAAGGCGAACTCAAAGATATGGATGTCGTCATCGCGGACCTTCCTGGATCAGTAAGCGGTCACGAAATAATCCACCTTGTGCAGTCTAGAATCGTCAACCTGGTAATTATTCCGTTTGACAAAGACGTACAGGCAATTTCGGCTGCGTTATCTGTGAAGAACTTTCTCAGTCAGGTTCCTTCATGTAAATACTTCGGTTTTTTCAATATGATACAGACAGCCTTCGGAAACAAGATGGAATATGTCAAGAAGATGAATATCCTCAAGGGAAGAAACCTGCCTGTTCTACCGGACATGATATCTTTTTCTGACAGAATGAAGAACTTTGAGAAAGTCGACATCCTCAGAAGTACCTACACATATCCAGACTGGGACAACCCTGTCTTCAGCGGATCCAAGGATCTCGGTCTAGAGAATCTCTTCATTGACATAACAAAGGAATTACAGAAAATACCGGACTATAAGGACACCAAGCCTGCGGATCTGTCATTCGTGGACTCACTGACAAAAGACGTGAGCTCGATACAGGCTCTGAACAGACAGCTGAATGGAACCTCATTCCCTGAATATGAAGTGCCACTTCCTGAGGATATGAAAACCAAATTCAAGAAAAACAGATGATAGAAAAACTACCTTTACCGGAACTGGGGATTGTCCTTGTCCTCTTCCTTGTTACCCTTCTGATATGCTACTGCATATGGTACATCCTTTTCGGAAAGAGATTTCCTCTTAAAGAAAAGAAGAAGGAGGTCAAGAAAGTGGACAATTGCACTCTGAATGAAATCATGGGCTATGACTTCATTCAGATCAAGAATGTCAAACCATCAGTGGAAAAAAATCCTTCAGCTCCGGAAAAGGAAGAAAAAGCAGAGGAAAAAACTTCCCCTGCACTGTATGCCACCACAAGCACCAGCCAGCATAATGACGAAACAGAGGATACTGACAATCTTGCTCACAGCGATGAACAGAAACCTCAGGAAAGTCAGGAAGAAAAACCTCCTGTCGTTATTGACTTTACTGACGATGACTACGAGAATATAGCAAAACTTGATTGGGAAGACTGGGCTGTCAATGAAAACGATGAGGATACGTCAAACAACATATACTTTGACGAAGACGAAGATTCCAAGCAGGATGATGATCCGCCTACTGACGACAGCGTAGAGCAAGAAAGGGCATTCAGTGAATATATAAACCAAACATATGATCTGTTTATGGCTTGTAGTGTAAACGAGGAAGATGAAAAAGCCCTCCAGCAGATGATGAATGACGAGTCATTCAATTTCAAGGAACCTGACGTCGATACAGAAAGCAACGAATTGTAATATTTTATTATCATGGAAAAAAATATCTCCATTCTTCTGGAAGCAGGAGACGTTCTCAAGAAAACAATCGATCCGGAAGGCATACTGGCCAATGGAACCATAACCAGCATCTGCCACAGGATATCAGACGACGATAAGGAATTCGCATGGAATGCAGAAGTGGAATTCACAAACGATGATATCCTTAAGATAAGAGGACAATTCAAGTCTGATACCGGCAACACTATCCATCGGTGCATATACAAGTCAAAGGATGAAAAAATAGTCCTGGCTATAAATGCGTCAAAAACCCTTCTGAAATCGCTGGACGACCTGATGCGACTTCCCGCCCGTCTGAAGGCAAATCTCGCCAGAATCAGCCAAGAAACAGCCAATTCTGAGCAAGTCATAGACGACTATGCAATGGCGATGGTAGAAACGGCCGGAAAAGCACTCCTTTGGGAGGTCGATGGCAACGAATTGACAGAAACCAGACGTTTCCGATTCAACGAGATATCAATGTCGCTAAGAAAAGACCCGTCAGGATTCTATTCCAAGAATACAATCATCGGCAGCTGCTCACTCGATGGAGCAACTATCAAGGCCCGCACTATCGTCGACATGTACGGCCTGAGCTCGCAGGCACTCACTCTTGAAAGACCGATGGGAGACAAGGACGAAATCTCGGCATATTGCTATACCGAGGATTTTACAGGCAGAAAAGTTCCGTCTCTCAGAGTCGCTTTCAGACTCTATTATATGCTTGCCGGCATAACTGACCTTCAGCAAAGAAGAATGAAGAATTCGATGGATACTCCTACAAAAAAGAAGCATGTCCGCAAAGAACAGAAAGCAACGCATTCTAAGTCGGTTCCCGGCATGCCTCTCATTAGTGGTAGACATATACAGGATCTGGAAGACCGCTACCAATATCCTGAAAGGATACAAAGAAAGCATTGATCTTTTTCATTACTATTGTTTTGTTGTTCGATTCCTTCTGGCTTTACCGTTCTTCATATGCTTCGCTGTTCTTGTCCGCTCATAAGCAAGACCAGTATTTAGTCAAAAGCCGGAAGGAATCTTTAAAAAAGAAAAAAGCATATTATCTGATTGAGATAATGTGCTTTTTGGTATTCTTGCATATTATTGAGAATGAATCAAAGATGACGTTTGACTCCTGTCATCTGCCGTTTATGAAGTGTCTTTTCTTGAGACTGCTTCATATCCGCCATTATGCTGATCCCTTCTGCCTTTCCCTTCATGAAGCCCTCATTGAAACTGTTATTCAGTTTCTTCTCAAGAGAAGAGTTCAGCATAGAAACAAACGAACCATCATTCTTCATCTCCTTCTTTCCGGAATACTTCCTTGCATAGGCCTGATCCATATAATCGAGATTATATACGTCCGTTGTCATTCCACAAGACTCCGGAACCTGGAAATTTGATACGTAAATTTTAGCATACTGATCAACCTCCGGTGTTCTCCTCGTAGCTTCGCTAATCAGCATTGCATAGGACTCGGATTTCTCAATTGCAAATGATGTCTCAGAAAGATTGTAATAAGCATTCACCTTGCCGTTCTCTACTACGTAATTTGGAACAGCGTGAGGATTGATCCGAATATCCATCGCCTCCGCTTCATCGCGCCTGAGGAAAATATTGCAGTCACGCCATCTGGCCATCGACAGACTCTTGGCTATGAGCGAAAAACCACCCGCTCCCTCTATATATGTTCCGTCTGCCCTGCGAGGGAAGTGAACTGTTTTATCCATATTCGACTGATCAAGAGCAGAGAACCCATTAAACATATCCTTATAAACGACTTCAAGCTGTTCCTTAAAGTCTTTACCCTGAAGAACAGATTCATCGATTCTCTTGACAGTCCTATGGTTCAAGAAGGAAAGATTATTCTTATCCAGGAAAGCAATCGCATCCTTGAACGCTCTTGAACCGAAATCATTTACAAATCTTTCCTTTCCGTATGTCATGATATCAAAGGCAGTGGAAACATTTGCCTTATCCAGCTTCTTCAAAACGGAAGCGGAAAAATCTCCCTTGCCAAAATAAACAGTACGGGCGTTGACAAGCTTACCACTCTTTGGTTCTTCCACCTTCTTCACCGGCTCCGGACTCTTTGTATAACCCGTAATATTCTCTCTTGACATAGACTTAAGTTCCTCCTTGACCTCCTGAATCTTCCTTACACTGTCCTCGAACAAAATTCCACCGAAAAATGATTTTCTCGCTTCAGCAGACATTGGATTCTTGAAATTATTTACTATATTTGTCGCAACATTTAGACGGCGGGATTCTGGCATAAGGCGACACACCGGAGCGTTCCCGTCGTCGCTCTTTTTACCAAGCTCAAAAGAGCTTCTCCCATCCATATTACGAAGATGCGAAGAAATCTCGAAACCGTGAGTCTTTCCCGGCTTCAAATAACTGATGTTTTCACCATCATTATGAGCGATCGCATTAAGAAGACTATATTCCGACATGAACCTGGCCGAACGAACAAACACTTTAGGACACTGTTCACCATATCCCGCTAAAATAGTCTTCGGAGAGTCAATTCCAAATGACAGGAACCCCTTCCCTTTCTCAAAATGATCTGTCACTATATAATTAAGGGGAAGCTTATCCGAATTGATACGGTTCTCTCCCTTCAGAATGGCCATCGGTTCCTGAATCAGTCTGGATAGATTGACAGAGGAATCAGATAATAATCCTGATTCATTCAGAAACAATTTCACATTATTGCTTCTGATAACAAGCTCGGTCTCGGGATATCCGGTCCGTAGAAACGGATCGGAACATCTACCGAGAGAGACATTTGGCCTGTCCCCGGAAAGCCCTGACAGACCTTCTCTCGCCTGCTGATCAACAACAAGATGGTCATTATTCATTCTTGCATTATAAGCCACCTTCTTCTGATAAGACAAAAAACCATTCGCTATAGCCTTTGTTACATTTCCGTCATTAATAACACCAAGTAAACGACAGGCAATGGTGGAAACCTTTCCCCATTTCTCCATGTCATGTGAAGGAATGCCGGAAAGATAATCATTAGCCATCTTCGATTCTACCGGCAGTGTCATACCCTTTCCACCATGATAAAACTCATTATTGACAAGGCGGCAGAACTCTACATAACGACCTCCCAAAAGTGAAGCAAACCCCTTTTCACGCAGGTAGTGATAAATAACATTACCAGTTATTGAAGACTCATCCGGATTCAGGTTCGGAGAATAAAGAACAACCCTGTCATTCTTCTTGTCGAACCAACCCGAGAGGGCCCTGTTCTGTAGTTTCGTATACAATTTCGGATCAATATCTTCCGGCAACCGGTCAACCACATCCGCAGATATTCCTGTAATATGGCTGATGTCCGTAACAAAACGCTTGTATAAATTCATAACATAAACAGTTAATGTCCCCGACAATGCGGGGACATATGATTATGACATCTTCACTGCGGCGACGGTCTTCTTCTGCATCGCTGGCTTCTTCATCAGCTTTTCCGCAGCAGAAAGTACCTTCGTCAAATCCTTTGCAGCAAATCTCTCCTTGAAAGCTTCAGGCTGTCCTTTTATATCCTTGCCATCAGTGCCTCTGAATGCCCAGTCATTCGGCGCATGAACAGTCGTAGGCACACCGAGCGCTGCACCCATCACAGCTCCAGCCTCATCGACACCTGTCTGGCCACCACTGCGCACGCTGGAAATGGAAACACCCTTCTCCTGCAATGTCTTTCCCACCGCACAAAGGAAAACATCCAGATCATCTTGCGTGATATCTGACTTTGCCAAAGTGTAGATGCCGTTACCGGCAATATTAAGTCCGCTGGAATAACCATTGATGAAATCATCCGGCAAAGAAGCGATGATCGTATCTGCAACCTTATTAATCGACTTATACGACATGTCCAGACCTCCGGTCTTCTTTAGAGGAAGGTCAACTGCAATGAGACTGTCTCCCGCAGCTCTGGCTGTTGCCTTCTCACCATAGGTGTTGAAGTCAACCGCAAAAGCAAGAGTGAAATCTACGTCATCAGCCTGGGCGTTCTCAAGAGTACGCTTCTGATAACCACCAGCAGACTGAGTATATGCAATCGGTTCAATATTTTCCTGAGGATTTTCTACAATCTTCTTTGCAGGTGTTTCCGGCTTAACCTCCGGTACTGAAACAACCTGTTCCTTCGCTTCCTCCATTACCACCTGAGGCTGAGACTTAAGTTCCATATTGAACAGATCCTCCGCACAATCCTTCACCGCAATACTCTTCAATGTCGCGTCAATGACCTTTTCTGAAGGAAGTACTCTTGTATCCGAATTATATACTCGCTTCACGCTGGTAAGAACCAGATCCTTGGCGAACTCAAGATCATCAACAGTCTTCCATTCTGACTGCTTGCCATCCGGCTGAGTATAACGGTACATCGCCCAACCTTTGAATCCATCCTTCGCTTCCACCTTTCCAGCATACCACTGATCATCCTCAGCACCGTGTCTTGGGCGGGAATTCACCCAGTCAGCATCCATTTCGACCATGGTAGACTCCGGTCTAGCTGAAAGTACATGAGCATCACGAAGCTCATAATTATCCTCATTGGATGCAAGAAGATGTACAAAGCCCTTCATGCTAAGGTTGGTAATACCGTCGACAGCCTTACGGCAGTCCTCTTCTGAAAAGAGCTTATACTCCACCTCTATACCCTTCGCACGAGCTACATATGACTTGAGTGCCTGAACGAAAGCCGGGATCTTAGTTGTATCGGAACTTCTGATATTCCAACGGATCTCATCGTTCCTGTCATATCTCAGATACTTGTTGATCTCACCCTGAGTGAACTTCGATGAGAAGCGAGGGTCAGTAATCTTGAAGATGTTTCCAGCATCATCTTGAAACGCCATCTCATGCATCGGCGCCCTGTTGCCGACAAGGATATCCTGGAAATTGAACCTTCCGAATGCGACAAGGAGATCGTTCGGACGCATGATGATATCAGAACCCTCACGTTCGAGCGGTCTGTCATTCGAGAATGCCTTCGAAATAGGGATCCTCTTAAGCATCGGAATCTTACCCTCGATCAGATTCTCATCCTGATTCAAACCTATGAAACTGTTCACCTTACGCTCTGCCATGTCCCTGAATTCCTCCGGTACACCCGGACCGAGATCGAGTTTCCCGTCCTTATCCAAAGCGAACTTCAGTGGCTTACCAGTAATGACGGCAGTTGCATTGGCCATGTTCAAAGCGAAATTAAAATCATTCATGAACTGTTCGGATGTGATTCCTTCATAATCACTCTTAGGCAATGCAAAACATGTAAGCGGATACTTACTTCCGTTCTTAAGAATGTCCTCGAACCTCTTCACCATCGCAAGGTTCTTGGGTGCCGCATGCGGACTGTCCACCCATGACTTCTTACGGACGAATTCTGTCGTATATTCAGTAGACCTTGTGGCCTTATTGTAAGTCTCTACTGTAACCTCTTTCGGTATGATGACGCCTCCTTCCTGAGTAATCTTGCCCGTGTTACGGTCAAAGATCTCCCTGGTCCTCTCATAATCCCAAACCTTTGGCTCAAACACTCTTGACAAGGAGTCCTTCAGGTCGCCGTTCTTAGTAGAATAAGCAGAATAACACAGCGCAAGACCGTACTTCATCGCCGTATAACGTGCTTCAGCATTGGCGGTGAATATGGAATTGGCGACAGTCGCTCCATCGTTGTCAAGAAAGAATGAACAGGCCTTTCCAAACTTGTTGTCATGCTCATAAAAATCCTTATTTCGTTTAACGGCGATACCATAGGCACAGTTATATTCCTCTCCTGACTTAGGATCGACTCTTGTAACACCGGTGAGATCTCTCTGGCCTGGATCACTACTGAGCGGATATCTTCGTGCAATCGCCGAAAGATTCGAAGGGAAGAAATACACATAGTCATTACTGATTCTAGTGCCTTCGATATCCTCAATAAAAGGTCTCGCTGCTTTTTCCCTATTGAGAACGTCCTCGTTATATCCTTCCTCCCAGATAACAAAGCTCGGTGTTTCCTCCGGCAAAGCGATAGCCACCGGCTGCGCCGTACCAAGGAACCAGATACCGTTCATGGCTTCCTCCTGAGTCTTCGGGAAACCATCCACAACCTTTTCACCCTGCGCTCTTGCACTGACCTTATTCTGACGTCTTACGAGCTCTGCAGACACTCTCTTGGCCTCTTCTGCGTCCTTTACCCTGGCAATCTCCAGCTCCTTCTTCAATGCCTCCCTCTCATTCATCAGAACAACACCGAAACGATTCTCACCCTTACCATTCATATCCGTAAAAAGCGAAGGATCACCAAAGGTGCTCGGACAGACTATTTCTGATGAACCGGTAGATATAAGACTATCCGCGAATCTACTGCTGGCGTGAGCCATCATATGTACGGCATTTCTCATGCATCTCTCCTTCATCTCGTCAGATACGTTGATACCCTTCATGTACTTGTCATACACCTGCTGGGTGGATATCATTCCGTCAGAAGCCTGTACCAAATCCCTGAATGCCTGCCTGTCCTCAATGCCTGCATTCTTCATCATGAGACCACAATATACACTATAAGCGGAATTGAAAGGAACGCCATTGATGAATACAGAAGAATCGTAACGATTAGCGATATACGGAATGGCCACAGGAACATTACCTTCCGACCTATGAGACATGACGGATGCAGATGACAGATCCCAGTCTTTCTTGACATCAGTAAAAAGACTATCCTGATATGACGGCTCACCCAGAATTGAAAACTTGACGTTCTCACTAGTCAATTCAAGCTGAAGAAGCTGCTCCTTCTCAGTCGCATTATCCATAACGTGCAGAAACGGCTTGCCGCTGGCTGCCGCAAGTGATCCTCTGTCGAGGACTCTTCCATTGTAAAGATCATCAGATGCTGAGAATGAGACGAAGCCGTCCGGCTGAAGACCATCCTTTCTACTGAATCTCACTTCAGAATCGTCCTGCATCTCATTCAGATTGAAGCTGACAGCGTCCTGACGACCCACAAGTACAGGATAAACGGTGGCAAAGTCCCTCATACGGACAACAGAAAAGCGTCCGTCCTTGTTCTTGTTTTCATGACCATATGTGTTAGTCACATCGGACTTGGTGTAGTTCCAGTCATATACGTTACCTCCGTTCTTCTCCACATATTGCATCAGCATCTTGTCGGTACCGACATTCGTTCCGCTGACAAAACGAATCTTCGTGTTCGGGTCAAGATTCATAAGAATCGAATCCATACGCTCAGAAAAAGCATTGAAATCCATCTCGGTCTCCTTTTCAGACTTGAACTCGAACTCCCTGACATTTCTGGTCTCATAGACCACCTCGCCGGATGAGTTTCTTATGATTTGTCCCTGACTGTCCCTCTTTGCCACCTGCCTGTTCCTTGCTACTGCCTTCGTTCCAGGTACACGACCACCGATGGTGTCGCTGCCATCCACGACAATAGTAATCTCAGACTCACCGCTGGTTGCAGAAAATCTTACCGATTCCTCCTTGTCAGCACGCTCCAAAGCCCTGATGACACCATTCTCCGCTCCGGAATAGAGCAGATGCGGGTTATTGATATACCTGGCAAGAATATGGGCAGGCGAAGGAGCATATTCAGGATGATAGACACTTCGTCCCATACTCTTATCCGAAATGACAAGAGAATCCGCCACGATAGTCTTACCCTCCAAAGACGGGTCACGCAGGATCTGCTCCTTCATCCAGGAGAACTGAGCCTTCATGTCGTCAATCATCCTGTCCTCTTCGGATGCAGTCACGCCCTTAATGTGTCCCCGCTTACGAAGGTCGCCGAATAAAGCCTTCCAGTCAAGCTCTCCTCGAAGAGCCTGTTCATAATACATTGATGCTTCCGCAGCATTACCTACATGGATCTTATGCTTTCTCGTGGTACCAAACGGGCACTCGAATGTATGGAACTTGACATCAGAAGCTGAATGCCTTCTGGCATGACCGCTGGTTCCTGCCATATTCGAGTCAAACTGGAACACCGCAGGACGGTACAGCCCTACATGGATATACCTGTCACTTCCTCCCCTCTCCTGCATCTCGATATCCGTCGCCTCGGCTCCCACAGGAGAGTAATCGACAGTGATCTGATTTGAACGGACCGGCTTCTCTTCGCGTACCTGTCCCTTGACTTCAGTAATATACTTGTCTCGGCACTTTTCAAGAAATATACCGTAGGAATTACTTCCTTCAAGCTCCCTGCTGTTCCTGGATACGAAATTCATACCCGCCTCATTACGGAAACGACCGGTATAGACAATCGGACCGGAATGAGAGGCCAGCTCATTCGCTACAGACGGATTTGAACGGAGATAATCCATCATCCTGTCTTCATCAAGAACTCTGTCGAGGACATTCTTCTCGAATACCATCTCCTCGTTATCGTTCATTCCGATATAACGATGGATTTCCAGTTCCGGGAATGTCCTTTCGTCCAACAATAAAGTATCGTTTGTAAATAACTGTTTCATAACCTATAAACAAATTATATGTTAATGTTTTATCCCTACAGGCCTTCTTAAATTCTCAGTCAGCTTGCTGCTTTCCGATAATGCCTTTATCGCAGGCAGATAATTCTTGAAGCGCTTGCAGAAATCAGCCACAGCCGGTATAAGCTGCTGCATCTGCGACATATCAAGAGAAGATATCCTCTTCATGCTTGTCTCCTGAGGAGCCACGCCATCACTGTTCCTCTTTCCTATCCTTGTAAACACACAGAAAGCATCTTCACCTTTGGCATTTAATCCCTTGAAAGTCCAACCGTCCTTCATCTTGACATTATCCATAGCATAATAACCTGACAATGTGTTACCCTCCTTGAAAATAGCTCTGCGAACCATTGTCTCGAAAGCCTTCGCTGTATACTGAGAGGCTCTGGTCGGGATGTGACCATGACTCATCATATAAGACTCCAAGACAGGTAAGGCCGACTTCATACTGGTGTCGTTTATGCTGTCCGGAAAGATCATCATATAATCTTTTTTAAGGATAGTCGCTATCTTCATCAAAGCAAAATTCCCAAGCGAGATGTTCCTGTCAGAAGGAACCTTCTTGACATCGGACGAAAACTTCTTTATATAGCTCCTGTCAAAGCCTTCCATCAACTTCTTGTCTTCCTTTCGCATCTGATCCAATGCTCCCGGGAAATGCCGAGCGATATGTTCAAAAACAAGATCCCCGCACTCCTTATCCAGGACGACACAGTTGGATGTCCCCGGCGCACAGTGCCAGTTCGATTCCTCGTAAATGTGAGGAATAAGCTTGTCTGCCCCGTATTGACCGAAGACGTATGACAACGTCCTTTCGGTCAACGGGGCGCTTTCAAGATTGGATAAATTACGGTTAATCATATCAAGGATGAGGAATGGCTGGTGTGATTCTGGTCTTGACGTGTACCTTCTCCTGAACCTTGGTCTCAAGAGTCCTGTTCTTAAGGCACGACGATATGTTCATTATGCTGCGGTCATCAAGCATGGCGAGCTTGACGTTGTTTATCTCACCGTTTTCCTTCTGCACGGTAACAAAACACTCGTCCTTCGCTATAAACAACGACTTCACCCTGCACTCTCCTCTGCCGACATGATCTCCGCCTGCGTTCATCTCCGGATTCACCAGCACCCTCGGCTTGGTGGTCTCGTCGAAGTCAATCTTCTGAGCTTCTGTAGCCTTCAAAGAAGATTCAATACCCTGGTAATTAGAATAACGCAGAATAGAATCCTTTCCGTACTCCTCAAGCTTGTTGGCAACAGCTACCAGATCGCCGGCAGAAAGCTTCTCTATCTCACGTGGAGCCAACGCCCCGACAGCGATAGGGCTTTCCCTATGGTTGTACAGATCATAACAGACCTTGTTAAGATTATTGTCATAATATACCGAACCAAGATACAGTGTCATTTCCCTGCCCTGGTTTCTAAAGGTCAAAGGGATTCTGTCTTCAGGCTCGAACTGTACGGAACCTTTTCTTGTCATCCGGTAGATATCCCGTAGTATCCTGTCTGTATATATTGCCATAATTAGTAAATATTAAAATTCGTTATTGAAAAATCAGAAGACTCCGGCGATGCCGGAGTACTGATCAGAAACCACCAAGAGAGAAATTCTGCTTCCTCTTCGGAGCCTTCATTATCTTGGTCTGGTTCTTTTCTATAAGCTTCTGTGATGTAGATGGGCTGAACGCCTTGGCAAAACCGTTCTTCTGGTTATCCGGAACGATGAATGCATCGTACTTGACTTCCTTCGGCTTTCCTCCCTTCTCGCTATAAGACAGCCACTTCGCTCCTTCTACAACACCTCCCTTACCACGCTTGTAATTCTCAAGATCCTGCTTGGTCTTAAACTTGAGATCCTGATTGCCGACCTTCACAGTACCGTCGGCATTAAGACGGACGTCGGTAGCCTCGTAATGATACTTGTCAACCTCCTTGCCGTTGAACTTGGTCTTAATCTGGTTGCCGTCCTGATCAAGGTCGTTGACCTTTCGCATCTTAGTGGCACAAAGGCCTCCATTAACTACAGACACCTGATACTTGTCCTTCTGAACTACGTCCTTGAACTTCCTTTCCTTTGCGTCGTACTCCATCTTGTGAAGATAACCGTCTACCGGCTCAAAGGAAACTCCGTAATTAACGAGATCCTTTCCTGCCTGATTCAGGATAGGCAAGTCGTATACATCCGTCTTCATCTTGCCATTGGCATCTCTTTCAAAGAAGTCAAGCTCAAGATTTCCCATCTTCCTCACAGAGGCGATGTCAAGAATACTGTCCTTATCAAGAGTAACAGGCTCCTGAGCCTGGAACTTGGCCCTTGCCGTTCCGTCCGGTCCTTCGACAAGCTTACCAACGCCCGACACGTTGAGAACTCCGAATGATGTTCTGACGTATCCATCCACGCTGAACACATTACCATCAAGGATATCACGCTTAGTCTCTACGTCCAATGCATTGAACGCCGAGCCGTAAAGCCTGTTCTCATTGATTCCGATTCCCTCAAGTGCCATGATCTGCTCTTGAGTGAACTTAGGAAGCTCCTTCTGAACCGCAGCAGCTGGTGCGTTCTCTTCTGCAGTAACATTAAGAGACGGCTCTGCCTTCTGGATGTATTCGTGACATGGATATGAAGCAACGAAAACCTTGTGTTCCTTATCAAGCGCTACAGGATTGAAATTCTTATCATAAGGGAACACGAAACGCATAGACGACACTGACTGAATAGGAGGCATCTCCTTGGCGGTCTTGGTGCTTCTGTCATAAACAAGCGGAGTCACCCTTACTGTAAGAGGTTCCGTCACCCTACCGGCCTTGATGTCATAAACTGTGTTCAAAGGGAGAGAATTAAGATCAATACCTAATTCCTTCTTAAGGAAAGCTACTGCTGTAGGGTGAAAACCCTTCTCGATAAGCTCCGCACGCTTCTGCTCGTCCGAGCCATTGGCAAATGCCTTCTTTGGTTCAGCAGCCTTTGCATTCTTCTTTGCCTTTTCGGTCATTTCAGACTTCTTTGAGTCCGCTTTCTTGTTGATTGCCATAATACTATAATTTTGTTGATTTGATTTTACCCGTCTTTAACCCAGAAGGCTTATTCATGAGCTTTTTTTTTTAGCCAACTGCTTGTCGGCTACAAGTGCGTCATTGAGGTCCTTGCTTCCACCTAGAAGGTAATCGCCTGAAACTACTATCGTGTTCTTACGACACTTGGCAGAATACTCTCCTATCTTCTCCTTCAGTTCATTGAATGCCTTGTTTCCTGCTCCTGACTTCAAGTCATTATCAAAGATGATCCTCACTTCATTCTCCATCGCAAGGAAAGGAACCGCCCACTTCAAATTAGTAATTGAATTAAGAATAATAAGATCCACACCTGGACGGAACCCTCTTCCCGACATTCCCTGCATCTCAATGAAAGACAATCCGTCGAACATCCCTTCAACTACGGCAGCCTTGCCGCAGGCAGGCGAATTGAGGCTTGTCAAGACAGCACAGATTCTTTTCACGTCACGCTCATCCATGACCCTTCCCTTCCATTCATCAAGCAGCGGAGCTGAATAATATGCACTCTGTGGAGAGACACCATAGAAACGCTGAGTCGGATTGATCAAGATACTGCAGGTACTCTCGTCATAACGGGAGTAATGAATAACATTGTCTCCCCTTCCCTGAAGAGCGACACCGAACTGCGGTCTTGAGCCATTGGCAAGAAAGGTAGTAATGAAAGATGTGTTCGCGCCTTTAAAACCCGCTCTCTGTGATGTCTGCGGTACACGAAACACCATGCCTCCGATGTCATTATATAACCCTATGGAATCCCTCAATCCATCATCCTTCATCTCGTTGCCTTCCTTGTCTACGAGAGGACATCCGGACTTCCTATCCATAAGCATCATGCCCTTGAGGGACGTAGACTCGAACCTAGCATAATTACAATAAGAAAGAATATTTGCGTCAGAAATACCGCGTGAACGCCAGTAAGCTTTCAGCTCACTAGGAACGTCAAGGGCATCGAGACTTGTAACCTTGACCAACCTAAGAGCACTCGGTCTTTCTGCCTCAGGTTTTCTAACCTCCCTTCTTTTCGGAAGATGGCTGAAGGTTCTATTGACAGAAGCTCCGTAATCTGCCAAGGCGCTCTTATTAAGAATCAACCAAGAAAGAGAATCAACGGCATCAAGAAAAGTCATAGATGGAAACACAGCCCTGTAAAGAGAAATATTATCATAAATCTCTCCAGTAGAGAAATCCTTTCCTTTCCACACACCGCCACCAGAACAGAAACAAGAATACGAGGCGTTCCTGTCGTCACGCAAAGGCGACGGCATAACGCCCCTATCCTTGACGGCATGTCCGGGAAACAGCTTACGGATAAGATCAGGCTGTGAAAACCTACGAATCTCATCCATAACACCTTCATCCAAAATTCTGACCTGAGTATCCATCTCTTAAAGGAAATTTATTCACGCCTGTTTATAATCAGGCTGACCTCTGTTCAGAATCGGACAATCAAAAAATTATGTAAATCGCTAAAATTGTTGTAACTTGCGCGTTCGACCTTTAAATACAAGTTACCGCTGACTTACAGAAGTATTGCCGCACTACAAAGATGAGCAATAATTTGTTAGTTAGCAAATCCATTACAAACTTTAACTCCTTATTCCATAGAAGAAGGAAATAAATTGTAAAAGAGATGAAAATTACAATTACTAACAAGACCTACGAAATAGAAAGGCTCATCGTACTGGACTTGATCAGACAAAAAACAGGCCTCCCTTTGCGAACTCTTGCTGTTGACGCCGGCTATTTGCAACAACAAATAAACCACTGGTATGTCACAGACGACATCTACCTCGCACAGCTATATAATATAGCTGATAAGCAAAATCTGAAAATAGATATTGCATTCGATGCGAAGGATCCTCTTGATCAGCTTTTCGAAGGAACCATCGACTACGGTACAGCATCAGTCGAAATAGGAAGCTTCGCCAATATAATGGAAATACCAGAAGGCCTTTATGAATCTGCACCGGAAATTCTTGAAAGACATAAAGGAGGAAAGCTCAAGTTTCTCGCTGACTTCGTCATCCGTCACAGAACCCCCTATTCGACATTCTGCAGAAAGGTCGGAGTCAACCCGGCACAGTTCAAGGTATGGATGCAGACTGACGATATCAAATTATCTAAGATCTATGCCATTGCTAAGGCATACGGTACCAATATCCGTTGGAAGTTATCTGTCAAGAAATTCACATCTTATTCATGATATACTCTCTCGCCTAAGCTGGAGAGTATTCCCTGACTGACATCTCACAAAAAGTGAACTACATCGAGATTCAGTTTGTCGGAAATTCCGACATACTGCCTACGATTATGACATCTTCTCCCGGCTATGCCAGAGAATTTCCGGGCTAATCTCTTAAAATGCCTCTCCGGTTGGAGAGGCACTGTTTTTTCATTCAAAACATAACTGCCCAAGTCCTGATCCAGCATAATTTTACCAACATCTTGTTTGTCAAAACACAACTTCAGACGGTCGTTTATTTGAGCCTGAAACGTTAAAAGTCACTATAAAATTTTATCAAAACACAACCGACGAGCTTAACGAGATCCACTCGAAGATGTTGTTACTTACAACGAAATTTATTCAAAACACAACTATGGCTAGAATCAGAACAGTCAAGCCTGAGTTGATACTTACTATAGAAATTATTCAAAACACAACTGTTTGTCTGCAATAATATATAGCTGTGCGGTTGTTACTCACAATAAAATTTAATCAAAACACAACCACAGCACCTTTGAACCCTGGATTGTTCAAGTTGTAACTCACAGTAATATTCAATCAAAACACAACATAATAACTTTGCATTTTATTACACAGCTTGTTGTAACTCACAGTAATATTCAATCAAAACACAACAGAAAACTGCTATCCGCCTGCAATTCATATGGTTACAAAGAATTCCTGCTTAGAAAACAATCATCTGTTGCATCAGATCAACACAAATATACAAAAATTTCGCTATCTACCATATTTCCGAAGAAGATCGGTCAACGCCTCAATAATGAGATCGTTGAGCTTAACCCCCCTCTCGGCAGCCAACATCTTCACCTTCTTCTGAAGTCCGGCGCTTATAAGATATGAAGACTTGCGGATTTCTGAATCTGCTTCCGCCTGGCCCTTGCGTCTCGACATCTCCGAGAAATCGAAACCATTCTTTACATCATTAGATTCCATATAATAAGTATTTGTTATCTGTTTATTCAATTTCAGTCAGACCGAAGCTTGCAGTCATTCTTCTATACAGTTCACCTGCCACAGCCTCATAATCGTTTGCACCAGAGCTGTCAGGCTTATATTCGAAGATAGATCTGAAAGCTGACATAGATTCGCTTAAACTTACATTCCTCCTTACCTTTGAGTTCATCACCACATTCCCGAAACTGTTTCGAAGTTCCTCTTCTACTGCCACCGTATGCTTCTCCCTTGCATCGTGCTGAACCAGCAGTATATCTGTCCGGTCCAGGGACCCTAAGAGGGAAACAGTTTCCTTGACGGCCATCAGAGAGGCTGAGTCAGCCTTTGTAGGAATCAATATCCTATCAGCCTTACCAAGCGAACAAAAGAACAATTCGGACGGATAAGATGGCAGGTCAAGGATAATCACATCAAATTCCCTGGAAAGTCTGTCCAACAGAACTCCGAATCCCTTTATTATTCTCTCAGGATCCGCTCTATCCAGCTCGCATATCCTGTATCCTCCGGGAGACACGGAAAATCTTTCCCTCAGAGATACTAGAGGCAGTTTGGCACTCTCAATCACCGCTTGATAAAGCCCCTCTTTATATGACGTGCCTGTACTATCTATCAATGAATGTGTTAGTGTTGCTTTCGGGTCCAAATCCATCGCAAGCACCCTATTCCCTTTCAGAGAATAGAAAGATGCAAGAGAAATCGCAGATGTTGTCTTTCCCGATCCTCCCTTAAGATTCAGAACAGCAATTATAACAGCCATTTTATTAATAATTTATTTAATTAAGGTTATACCTTTTTACCAATATCCGTAATTGCGAAACGTATCACAAGGTTAAACATAACTTCGTAATCAATTATATATCACAAAAGTAAGTATTTTATAGCAAAATACAAAAAGAAGAATAAATAAAAAGGTAATTACGGATATTGGTAACTTAATGAGACCTTAAAACCCCAGATAAAATCTGTGGACAATGAGGCGTATATGGGAAAATCCCTGCTATCACAGACTTGATGATATCTCTCTGAGAATCGCGTATTTTCTCGTGATTGTGGATTTGTACGGAAATATTGAAAAATTGTAAAATCGGGGCGTTTTGGTTTACAAAATAGACATTATGTTAAATAAGCCTCATTATCAATATTATAAGAAATTTATTGTATTTTTGCTATTGAAAAACAGCCTATTTTTGGTCGCTAATATTTAACGTAAATATTATTTCTTTATGCGATATTATTTTAACGTGTTTATTAGAAATAATATTGACACGTTATTATATTATTATTATTTTTGCAATAAATAATAATTGCATTATTATAATATATGTATAACAAATAATATTCATGTAATGGCAACACAACCAAAGACAAGATCAGTTAGTTTGAAAGTCGAAACAATCGAACTGTTAAAAACAGTCAAGTCTTGCTTCCTTCTTGGCCGTAAGAAAGAAATATCCTACGACGAACTTATCGGCTTGCTTATTCAAAAAGGACTTTCAGTTATAGATCCAAAAGTCGCCAAACTTTTTGAACTATCTATGATCTCTGATGATGAAGAATCCGATGAAGGAAATTCGGAAACGGATAATAACTAAATTATATGGAAAGAAATGTTGAAACCCTCTTAGGAATACGACTATCTGAAATGACAGGTAGTGAGTTCTGCTCTTTACTACATTATGCACTCAGGACTGAACAGGTAAATGACAAGCAAAATGCCACGGACGTGCAGGATGAATTTCCTGCTGAAATATGTGAGGGATTATCAAGGCTTCACTACTATATAGGACACATCAGCCTGTCAAGGCTTATGGATATCGCCCACGAAGGAGTGCTGGATGAAGCTGTTCTATACACAACCAAAAATGGCCGTGTAAAGACTTACGATGTGAAGAAAGCTAGGAATCTCATAAACGGCTATCTTCTGAAAAAACACAAAAAATAATAACATGGAAAGCATATATAAAGAAGCTACAGAAAAAAAGTCACTGATGCCCTTGATCGGAGAATACCGCAAAATACTTGACGGTATGAATGCTTCATACAAAACTATCATCAGGAAATTTGAGCAGGATCTTATTCCTCTATTATGCTGCCTTTACGATGAATATAACTCCTCTGCCCTTCCGCGTCAAGAGATGCTGAATCAGCAAAGAGAGTGTGTCATAGATCTCCGGGACATAAAACCAGACCTGGCAATACGTTTCTGCGGAAGATTCTATAATATGATGGAAATTGACTCAAACGACGGCGGCATAATAACCTTTGCCTATGGAATTACCGAAGACAATGATATTCCTGAGGAGCGCTTCAACACAGACTGTTATACCGGTGAGCAGGCAATCTACCATACCATGTACCTGCGTCATGCGGACATACGCAACGTTTGGAACCTCACCAACCAGCTTACTGTCTATTTTGCAGAATCTGATTATTTACATGAATACTGCAATATAAAAAACGAACTGATAGAAGCAGTCGAGAAGGTTGATAAAGAGCCGCTAAATGAATTAAAGTACTACATCAACGGCTTTCTGGTAAATCTTATCAAGCAGCATTGCAATTACGATGAATCACAATTTATGCATTGCCTCCGTTTGCCAGACGGCATAAACATCAGGTATTATGGAAGATACTGTAACTGTATCATCACGGAAGGTCTGAGAACATCGTTGGGATATCTTAGGAACAACAGAGACTATCTCAATGAACAGATGTACGGAAATGACGGATATACATCAAAATACGTAGCAGGAGGCAGATACTATCAGTTACTGCATTCTACACCATTAGGAATTCATTCAGAACAGGAGCATACATACAACGCGATTATGGCCCTGTCACGCACCTGTGTCAGTCCGATTGACATCGATGAATTCGACTACGTACTTGAAGACGATATTTCAAAAGAGGAATAACATATGGGTACCACAAACAGAAGCAACAAGAACTCAAGACATAAGGCTGCTGATGCTCTTGACTGGAATGAAGCCATGAGTCTGATCGAGCAGCTCAAGGATGACGCACGATATCGTGACGCCATGCTCATTGCCAGCGGCTGCTTCCTCGGGCTAAGAATCTCAGACCTGCTACGCTTGAGATGGTCACAGCTCTTCAATGAAAAGCTGGTGCTTTCAGAAAAGAAGACAGGGAAAGAACGAGTACTGAGGGTAAACCCAAAACTCAAGGAACTGGCATCTGAGTGCCTTTGCGAACTGGAAGTAGATGACCCAAGAGAATTCGTCTTCGGATCCAGGAAATACGGCCAGTACTCACCGATGACAAGACAGATGGCATTCAAGATCCTGAAGAACTGCAAGACTCAATACAAACTGAAATCCGCTGACACATTCTCGACACACTCGCTGAGAAAGACCTTCGGCAGACGTGTCTGGCAGCAGGAATGTGACAAGGGAAGAGGTGATCAGGCGCTCCTACTCCTTCAGGATGTGTTCGGACACTCATCCGTCGCCATCACAAAGAGATATCTCGGAATCAGACAAGATGAGATTCTTTCCGTATATGACTCACTCAATTAAATTTAGAAATTATGACAGAACAAGAATATAAGAACTATAATGCAAGAAAGGAACAGATAACTGAAGCCGCTGAAGATGCTTCCGCCAAATGCAGGGAAGAAATAAGACAAGTCTACAAAGTGGCATACGTAGAAGGTGCTTGCTGGGCAGACAATCATAGATCCATCGATCCCAGAGACCTTTTCTTTTCCATGCCGATGCCTATCCAAAGAAATGAAAACGGAAGAGTTGCTGAAGAGACTAAGAATATCCTCCGCAATCTCCCGACCAATATGGGGGTAATTGCCCGCCGGAGAAATGACAATATGATACACTTCCTGGATCCGGAAATCAACGGGCAGAATGACTATAAGGTGTTTGATGAGTTCACAGAATTTGAAGAGTTCAAGCTTGTTTATCTAGCTTAAATATAGTTTCCGTAAAGATACCATATATATAGAATCTATATATATTATAGATATGGACAGAACTACCGCAAGATTAAGAAAGAAACTCCAAGGAAAGCAGATAGAATATCTTGACATCTACCACGGATATCAGGAAAGATTCACTGTAAGTGATGTGCAAGGAGATGACCGAGGAATCAGGATCATCAAAGGTGATAGTGACTTTCAAAAGATTTATATACCGGACTGTGCGGTATCAGAACTAATAGAAAAGGGATATTGTTCATATAAGGCAAACTACGATACGAAAACATTGGAATACCGGATCAGAATATGCGAAAGCTTATAATATTCATCAGCACTATTCTTTACCTGAGCATGAACACAAATGCTCAAATCATAACAGACTGGACAGACAGAAGCGGAATCGTTCAGTCTTGGGAAGAAGAGGAAACTACGGTTGCCAGCAGTTGGAATGAGACGTTGGAAGAATTCGAGGAAACTGATGATAAGCTGCCTGACCTCACTGCTGAAGAAAATCTCCCAGCTGTAGAGTGGACTTTCATATCCATAAATGGGAAAGAGGTCAAAGTGCCATCAATAATAGAAAACGGGATCGACTTCTACCTGATGATGGAAGATGGGATCCGTATCTATATGGCAGCCAATCCAACAGCATTCTACGAAGAAATAGACAGCGACACAATCCGGTGGATCCGCTACTATGCCTTCTCTAAAAGAAACTATACTGCAAGACTGTTCAGCCGATTCAAGAAGTGGGAAGAATATATCACCTTGAGTATGATAGCGGAGAATGTCCCTTCAGAAATAGGGCTGCTCTGCCTCATAGAATCAGGCTGTACGGCAACTGCCAGGTCAAAAAAGGGTGCAACTGGTATGTGGCAGTTCATGCCGGCTACGGCCCGAGAAATGGGGCTTGTAGTGAATGAATACTCTGATCAGAGGAATGACCCAATAGCTTCCACTAAAGCTGCTGCTAAATATCTTAAAAAGTGTCACAATATGCTAGGTAATTGGACCATGACCATTGCTTCCTATAACTGTGGAATCGGACGCACAAATAACATCATGGTACGTCATAAAACAAATAATTGGGCCGAACTGAAAGGTTCGTTCCCAATTGAGACTCAACAGTACATTCCTGCGCTACAAGCTATCCATTATGTCTGGACCTATAGAGAAAAGCTCGGCTTCGAAAAGTAATCAGACGTTGATCTTATACATTTCAACAAGATTCCACTCCTGAACTCTAATCGTTACCATTGATTCTACATAATCAATATCGATATCAATATCAGCTAAGGAAGGTGTGTTCCAATCATACTCAAGACGCTCGTTTATGATCTTTCCAATCTCAAGGAAACTGAGCTTTCTTCCACCATCCATATTTATGTCACAAGAACCTGACTCCGGTACCTGCCAAATTTCAAGGAGCAGACTGCTGTCAGTCTGACGAGGAATGCGAAAAGAATGTATCCCATTCTCCCAGCATTCTGCTATGCATGCAAATTCTCCTCTAACGGCCTTAAAGGTCTTCATGTTCATACCACAGGAGTTTCCTGTAACCTTGATGGCAAGAAGGCCGTCGACTTCAGGCATTTTCAGCATAATGCGTACCCTTGCGAACTGCTTGTCTATGGAACCATAAACTAACGCCCTTTCTCCTATGGCAGAAACATCATCATAGAAAACAAGAATCGGATCGCACTGCATTCCATAAGGGATAAGAAGTTCGTCACCCGAATATTTCATTCCAGCCTTTCCTACTGTGCCATACACATCAATCTCACCTTTGGTAACTTCGACAAAGCTTATGTCCTGGATCATCTCCTCTACACGGTAAACGTTGTCAGACGGGCCAACCTCAGGATGCACAACATGAAGATTGATGTCATCGAGATAACCATTATTGTCAAAGCCCTCATGGGCAAAGTTAAGATAACAAGGACAATCATCCCTGTTTTCCTTGACGCAGGAGGTAAATACAATAGTCAAAACTGCACTTAATAATACACTTGCTTTCTTCATAGCCTTAATTCATTACTGCGTCCTTATCTATAGCCTCATCCCAAGGATTTACTGTCACTACCAGATTAACTTCCGTACGGTCATAAACATCTCCAGGAACATCAGAACCAAATCCAAGAAGACAAATGGATTCAATATGATATTCGTGATTCGGCTTCAACCTAGGAAACAAAACCGTATAATAATTGGTATTTCCTCCGATTTCAAATTCCAATACTAGCTTAGTTTCAGAAAGCGAAGCATCATCAGAATCTGCGGTATAACTATACAGAGATGACGCGATCATAATTACCCGACTATCATAAACTTCCTGATTGACTTCGTACAGAATAAGTTTCTTTATGTTCTCAGGAACAGTTGTATCATACCCATACTTGTTATAACATGAAACCGGAAAACTCGCCTTCCCATCATATCCCATAGCAGAAGGGACATTCATAAGAAACATCCTCTTAAATATGACCTGACTATGTGCGATATCGGATTCCATAAAAACCGGCTCTACATTATCTACCGTTATCTTACTGCAAAGACGAGAAACAAAAACATCCAGATCGCCATCTTCAAGAAACATTCTTGATGTTATGTTCTGCATAACGAAATGCTCATTGTTATCCGCAAGCTGAGAAAGCTTATGTCCTATCTGATCATAATGTCTAACGTCAGAAAAAACGCCTTCAGGCGCATTTGCAAAAAAACAGCAATGATGGAGAATGCCACGTTGAAAATACAATGAGATATCGCTTACCTTTACACGATCATAAGAAATCAACTCTCCGCTCTCGGCCATGAAGACAAGGATGTCCAACACCTTTATGGCATCTCTTTCCATACCTATCGCTGATTTCGAAGCCAGACTGACATTGCAATCCACCCTCACACTTCCATCTACATCAAATGAAAAATCTCTCTCGCAGGAACTCAACGAGAAAACAATCATAGCGAAAAGTAATGTCTTTAAATAAAGCCTCATAGCCTTTTATAAAATTAAGCGGGAATACCCTCCGGCTTAAGCCGAGAAAGTTTATCAATTAATTGTACTGAGTGCCCTGGAAGGGCGCTCAGTACATATCTAATGATTAATTAAGAGTTACATCCTGACTCGTTTCACCCCATGAGTTAACGGATACATTGAATGAAATACCCTGTGCAGAAGCATTAGGAAGAATCAGATTTATAGTATTCTTCTTTCCTTGCTCAAGAGAAATTGCATCTGACGAGGTCGCAACAGGCGTGCTCTTTACATAGTTGGCAATATGCTCACCATCTACATAAGTATCCCAATCTACTGTAACCACAATAGCGCCGGGAAGAAAAGTCATCGTTTCTTCAATAACAGTAGGCTCAGAAGTAGAGACATCTATAGAAGTATTCCAGAACTCTTCATCTACAAGTTCACCACGATTCCAATAACCATCCTCAAAAGTGTAAATACCGCCGTTAGGAGCATTTACAACTATTGAATTAAGCTTATAAGATACGCCGGCATCAGCTCCTTTTGCTGTAAATCCTAACTGTGAAAGAATATGATCAAAAGTAAGCTCCACGTCACCAGCCTGAGCAGTTACTGAAGTTTTCTTCGCTACAATAAGGTCCTCATACTTAGACTGAGAATATTCTACAGAAGCTTCCGCACCATTAAGAATAATATCCTCATTAATCGGATGAACTGCATAGAAATCCATAGTCTTACCTGATGGATAATAGTAATTCTTCGCTGTCAAATATGAACCACTCGAATAAGTAGCAAGCTCATTGAAGTACTTTACACCATCTGAAGTGACACCAGCAACATTGAAACCTGTTGCCTTAACAGTCTCACCAGTAGATTCACTCACCGCTTTTGTTGCTACAAGTTCGGATACACCAAATGTAATAAGCCCCGCCTCTGCTACCGGATGATGAGAAGAAATAATATCATTATTCTTATTACATGCGGTAAACGCAGCAAGTGTAATGATTGAAAAGAAGATTTTTTTCATATTTCCTGCTTGAATCTTTAATAAATCTATACCTCAAATTAATTAAGAGTTATAGAATGATCCTCAGATCCCCAAGGAGTGAGTGAAACTGTAAAGACAATATCACTTGCACCTTCATCTGATGAAAGAGAAGGGCTTGCTGTAATATTGTTTACTTTACCCTGGGTAAGAAAGATTGTACCGCTCTTTGTGAACTCCTTGCTGAAATCTCCCTTTTCAAGAACATAAGTAACAGAAACCACAATATCACCTGGTACAGCATAAACATCGTTAGAACCAACAGCAAGATCCTGAGCATATTCGGAACCCTTTGATGTCCATGCTGAATTCTTTACATCATAAGTACCACTTTTCACGATGTTGGTTGAAACGGACTTTACTTCGAGATTATATGACTCTGGAGCGTTGATTTCAACTTCGCCGATTCTAGCATAGATGTGATTAAAAGTCAAAGGAATTACTTTTTTGTAATTTCCTGCACGATAAGCAGAATAAGCAACAACTACATCTGTACCATTATCTACCGGAGACACAGTCGTACCTGCCGCATTATAAGCAAGAGCAATATTAGAAGCATAGAATGCGTACATTCCATCTACTGACGGCCAATACTTTCCAGTATTATAGTTTGAGCCACTCTTTGTTGTAGCAAGTGACCATACCTGCTCACTGTTTCCTGTGTCCTCAGCAAGAACATTGAAAGTACTAAGACTCTCAACTGCAGATGCTTTTGTTTCTACTGAAACACCAAGGTCATTCTCAACAAGGAATGAAATCTCATCAGAATACTGAGATGGTAATTTCGACGCAACAGGTGCTTCCTTCGCACATGAAGCGAGTGCAGCTACTGCTGCGATTGCAAAAATAACACGTTTCATACTTTTAAAATTTTATAGGGTTGAAAAAAATTAAATGCTTGGTGATAATGTAGTTGATCCCCAGGAGGTAAGAGATACAGAAACAGTAACGTCTTGAGCGCCTGAAGAAGTCCTCGTAGCTGCAATGTTATTAACCTTCCCAGCAACCAAAGTTATATCAGCAGAAGCGGAGAAAGATTTTGAATAATCGCCGAGTGACTCAGTACCAGAGACTGTAAGGGTATATTCACCTGGAATAAGATATAGATCAGAAGATCCGTTGAAGGTTGTTGCTGGTAAGGCTGTTACAGATGACCAATCTTTTGTATAAATGTTATATGTACCTTTTGAACCAGTCAAGGATCCCTTAGAAGTCAATTTGTAAGACAAGCCCGTCAGACTATATCCATTAGCAGATGAACAGGAAACAGAACCAGTACGAGCAAATACGTGATCCATAGTCACTGAAGGAGTAGTAGAATCAGAACCCTTTGTGACACCTACAATAAGATCTGTAGCTGTTCCGTCTGCTGAAACCGTACAACCGGAACTAGTAAAAGTCATCTTTGCGTTAGACAGATAATAATTGTACGCAGTAGGAGTCGCCGTCTGATAATAACCGGTTTTAATCTTACCGGAAGAAATAGAAACCTCGTGTGAACTCCACTTACTTGTCTGTGATGATGTTCCGGTGGTTCCTGCCAGATACAATGAACCTGGCAGAGTTGATACTGGAGAGGTTCTTGTCTGAACATCTACATCCAAGGAACTGTCGTCTACAGTGATAATAATTCCCTTTGAATCAGAGACTGGCATCTGAGATGCATCATCCTTGATACACGATACAGCCAACGTAAAAACGCTGATTACAAAAAATAATTTTTTCATGACGATATGATTTTATATTATTGTTATCCGGCAATAGTTCCCGACACTGTCGTCGTAGACCAAGCAGCAAGAGATACCGAGATATCAATTGGCTGCGCCGGATCACCGGTAAAGGATATTGCAATATCATGTATCTTTCCGGCAGTAAGAGAAATACTTGTTGATCCAGACACCGTTCCGGAATAATCTCCCTTGGCTCTTGTTGCGGATGCTGTAATCGTATAAGATCCAGGCACAAGATAAAGGTCAGAACTAGATGTTAACGTTTTTGAACTTAACGCTGTCACGTTAGACCAAGTACCCGTATAAATATTATATGTGCCTTTATATCCTGCTCCAGAATTTGATTTGATTGTGACTGATAGATCTGAAACATTGTATCCCGAACATGACGCACTTATAGAGCCAGTCCTTCCAAATACATGAGTCATTGCCACTGATGGTGTGGTAGATGTTGAACCTTTAGCCACTCCTACAATAACATCAGTAGATGTTCCATCTGCTGAAACTGTGCAACCGGAACTAGTAAAAGCCATCTTTGCATTAGACAAATAATAATTATAAGCGGTCGGAGTCGCTGTCTGATAATAACCAGTACTGATCTTACCAGATGAAACGGTCTTCTTTGAGTCACTGGGAGCCCATTTGCTAGTCTGGGTAGATGTACCCGTAGTTCCTGCAAAATACAACGATGAAGGAACCCTGGATTCCGCAGTAACCCTTGTAGAGACATCACCCTCAATACCTGTCCCGTCAACGGTTAACACGATCTCATCTGGATGAGAACCAATAGACTGCTTCACATCCTCTTTGCTACAAGAGACTGCAACTATTGCAATGATTGAAAGAAATGCTGAAAACTTTTTCATTTTATATGCTTATTCTATTTTCTACGATGGCGTACCTGTAAGAGTAGTAGTTCCCCAAGGCGTTATGTTCGTTGTTGCCTGAATCGGAATAGCAGGATCTCCTGTCAGACTGATGGATATGTTATTTATATATCCTTCGTAAAGAGTTATATCAGTAGAACCTGAAAAAGAATCAGAATAATTCCCTTTAGTTCTTGTGCAAAAAACCGTAATCTTATAGGAACCAGGAATAAGATAACGATCCGATGAGCTGGACAACGATGTATAAGTTCTGGAAGTGATATTTGACCAAGTACCTGTATAGATGTTATAGGTACCTCCCTGACCTGCCCCGGAATTTGATTCAATATATACGTATAAATCCGATATCGTATAACCAGTAGAAGTGCTAACATCAACACTTCCGGTACGGGCAAATATATGCTTTAACTTCACTGACGGTGTTGCAGATTTAGAGCCCTTCGCTATTCCTACGACTACATCATCATATAGACCCGAAGCACTTATCGTACACCCTGCCGAGGTAAAAGTCATGGCCTTGCTTGCCAGATAATAATTATAAGCGGTCGGAGTCGCTGTCTGATAATAGCCTGTACTGATCTTACCAGATGACACAGCTTTAGGAGAAGAACTAGGAGCCCATTTGCTGGTCTGAGTAGACGTACCCGTAGTTCCTGCGAAATACAACGATGAAGGAACGCTGGTGACAGCAGAAACCTTTGTTGAAGGGCATGAGGCCATCTCTGATCCCTCGACAGAGAGTACAATCTCCTGGACAGAGGAAATGTCCTCAATAAAATCCTCCTGACAAGCAGTGAAGACCATCAAACCAAACAGATATGTAAACAAAAGTTTATTCATACACTAAAAGTTCTTTATTCCTTACATTTCCTCGTAAACATCTTCATCTCCTTCCCAAGGATCAATAACCAATCCTCCTCCAGGACTGGTAACATTACCTGCCGGCAGAGTAATCTCGATGTTATTTTTCTTTCCTGCGACGAATGTCAATGAAAGAGAATTATTGATTGTCTCGGTATATGAATCCTTGGTAAGTGTATAAGACAAACTCAAAGTATATGTGCCAGGGACAATCAGATTCTCTATTGATGAAGTGTTATCAGTTGTAGAAGCTAATGTCAATGTCGTAGTTGTAAAATTACTCCAGGTACCTTTATAGACATAATAACGTCCACCGGTGTTCGGTGTCATCTTGACATTTAATCCAGAAACAGTGAATCCAGACGGAGCAGTCACATTACAATAACCGATCTTGGCATAAATATGATTGAAAGTAAGTGGAACTACCTCCTTATATGTCGCAGATGATACTTTCGCAACAACGACATCTGTGAGAGGCTCAGCAGTAAGATATGTTCCACTGACACTTATATTAAGACTCTTGTTGGAAGCATAAAAACTATAGCCTACACTACTGTTAGGCCAATAATAGTCCCCTTCATAATACCCGGAACCGGTACTATAAAAAATATCTGAAAACACAGAAGATTCATATCCGCTAGCCAAAGCGCCATTAATACAAAGGACATGGAAACTTGAAAGACTAGTTACATCAGCTTTGGTATGAAGCTCATCCAAAGCAAATGCAATAGGGGTATCAAGCTCGACGGCTATATCCTTATCAGCGTACTGCAGACTATCTTCACGACAGGAAACAATCAAGAAAAGAGTCATCGCAATAACAGCTAAAATGTATGTCCTTCTTATCAATATCATACAACTTAAAAACTATATTCAAACTCATCTTCAGGTTGGGCATTCAGATTATATTTCTTAATCAGAGCTGCAATTTCTGGGTCGAGGTTACCTCTATGTATGTAAGAAGGATCCTGTTTGCAGGAAGTGAGATACCTCTCAACTGCCTCCTGATCTCTGCTCAGTCGCGAATAAACCACAGCAAGCATATAATTTACCGGCGCCGATGGTTCCAGCTTCTCAAGTATCGCAAGAGCAGATATATTACGGTCAAGAGAAACATAAGCAATAGCAGTATTATAATCATTATAAACTCCAAGCACCGACGCAGCTCCCTCGTAATCCCTGTCATCAATCATCATTACACCTTTCATATACGTTGAATCAAGAACTGTCGTATGAACAGTATCCTTGACCATTCCCTTACGATGAAGGAAAAAGTTGAACTGAACCTTCCTAAGTCTTGGATACATATCCTTCTTCATCATCTGATAGAAAGGATATGGTTTCAACTTATTCTCCCTTTCGTCATAATTCGATACCGCCAAGGCATCCATGAATTGAGATTTCTCCCTTTCTGACAAGACTTCGCTTGTCTGAACCAGAGTCGTAAGATAATCCCAGTTTTCTCCTCCGTTCTTTGAGAGGAAGTGGATATCGCCGATACCCTCTTCGTTCTGCTTCATCTCCGATTCCGCAAGATCATCGCCCACAACGATGGTCATTCCTGCCTCCGCCTTCAAAGAGTCACGATACTCCTTTACGAACCTATTGAAGTAAGCCGCCGTACCAGCTGCCCTCTGATCCGAAAGCCTGTTGTTCGCAGCGACTGTTCCCTCAGGAGAAGCAAACGCTGAAATCGTAATCGAATCAAGAATGAACTCTTCATTCGACATGAGTCTCCTGAGATTCATCTTGATATTATCGATCTGAACTTTATTCTCACCAAGAGTCTCGTCGATATCGTACTTACCGACCTTAAAGTCAATATTCCAAGCGGCATTTGCCTCTGCCCTTCTCTCTATAACTTTTGTAAGATATCTAGGTGTTCTATCTACAAACGCTGAAAGTGATGAAATATAATAAGTGAGAGGATCAGTCTTAGGAATGCTATACAAATGTCGATTAGACTCAAAGACATCACCAGTAAGAGTGACATCAATCTTCCTCAGTCCCTTCCTTGTCTCCACCGTCTGCACGTAATTATAGATGAAGTCTCCGTTTACATCAGTTATCACCGTGTCCAGACGAATACCTTCTGTCACAATGGGCGCCTTGACATACTTAAGATACATCTTAGAACGACGCTTCTTCCTCCTTTCGTTCATATTTTTGGAGAAATGATTCGTATAATGGTCAATAGCCATCTGCTCCGACACTCCGAAATATGATTCGAACTCTACATCAGATACGTATGTCGAATCCGTCTTGAATGCATAAATATACGGAAGATTACGCATCAGGAAAATCTCAAGATTTCTTATATCAATGAACTTTTCCGGATCCCATACTATCCTGCTAAGGAACTGATTATAACGCTCATAGCCTCTCAGCTGATTCTTTCTGTAACCCAGTCCTGTTATATTCACATGTTCGAGCGGAATGGTATCCTGAAGCACTACCATTTCCGGATAGAACCTTAGCTGCCATGCCTGGGAAATTAGTTCCTCGGGTACCCTGATCTCAAATTCCAGGTCGATCTTGCCATGTCGTTCCGCAATGTTCCTAAATCTTGCTGTGACATAAGCGGCTGTCAATTCCTGATGAGCGACCATCTCTCCCGTCTCTTCGTCTTTGATGGCATTCATAAGCACCATCTCATGACCGTCGATGTTCACCTTGATCGTATCCTGCTTGATTTCTGGTTTGTACCTAACAGACTGATCCAAAAAAGCAGTCTCGTTAATCTTCGATTCAGGAAGGGTTATTATAATACCTGTCTGCTTTTCTTTGATTTCTGATAACTTCCTGGAAGTAGAACACCCTAAAGCACAAAAAACCAAGGCTAAAACAAACAATAAATGAATCTTATGAATTCGGCGACACAAAACAACCTAAAACTAAAAAATAAACATTAACGATACTAAGGCGTAATTCGGAAGAATAAACCAGGCTTGCGATGGAGCTTCACTTCCATCCATACGATCAACCCTCTTACCACACTCAGGGCAAGCCCAGCCAACACTCTCATAGACTTTATAATACTTCTTTCCGCCCCATATACCGATTCCGAAATCCATATTAAGCCAAGGCTTTATCTGGACAGAATAACCAGCTCCGACACTTAGTCCAAAAGCATCTCCCTCTTCTTTCCTATATATGTTCTGAATCTGTCTTCTCGAATAATCCTGATATTGAACATTACCTCCTATCCACCAGCCCGAATATGTATACCAAGGCCAAAAACGGAATCCTAGACTATACTCCTGACGGCACTGTCTGTTCCTTTTATAAGCATAGTCGTCAAAATAAGTCCAATTGTTGTATTTAGCAGTCATATCCAATGTCCAACGTCTGTGGACAGCATACTGAACCTCAATATTAGGTGTTATATACCACAACCAGTCAACCGCATTTGTCGACATCGCTATACGAGATGTACGTTCATCAGACGCCTTCACCCTTTGCTTTACAACTTCGGTATCAGCCTTATAGGAAGAAATCTGATGTTCTGCTACTGAATGATTATTATCAATTATAGAAGAATCAACAACAACAGTCCGTAAGATAACATCAGTAGTCTTTATCTGTGATGCTTCGGCTGAAAACAATACTGAAAGACTCAGGAATCCTAGTATTAACAATCTCTTCATATAAACCTCTAAATATTTTCGATGACAAAGATGATAATTTTTGATAGAAAAAACAATTAAATCGTACTTAATAACAAATAAAACGGACAACACGCGATCAAATCACGGCTGTCCGTTGAACTAAACCAAACAAAAAAAACCAATACTTTATTTTGGAGAAACCGCGTAATTGACATCGTTATCCGTAAGTGTCAGAATAAGATTACGCGTACCTGACTTCTCGTATATATATATCTTCAGGCATTCACCCTTTAAAAGAGTCAGCTTAGGAATAGTATATCCGACCTTGGACTTACCCTTAGGCGCACAGGAAAGACTGCCGTGCGTACTTTTTATCCAAATTGTCTTATCTGTGGCAAGGCTCTTTGCATTTGGATTCAAATTCTCAACTGTAAACTGAGCATCGCCTGCCTCGAAACCGATATCGGTATTATTCTTTATATTGATCACTATATAAGTCTGATCAGAATATACATATATGTTAGAACAGATAGCCTCTATTCCGAAATTCTTATCACCGATATGATGCAATTGCTGCTTCCGCCTCATCACCTCCTCCAATGTAGGTGCATCCCCTCTTCCGAAATTGGAGTTCTCACTTGTGGCGATATTCACGCCCATAGAAGCCGCCCCTGAAGGAGAAACAGCTGTTTCCTGCCCAGATGGACTACCCGGCCTTATCTGTGTATTCATCTGGCCGGAGTTTCCCGATGTCCTTCCCGTTCTCGTGTCCACCAGAAGAGACTGTGGGAAAGGATCGTAACGGACCTTGAAAGTATGCATGGTTCCGTTAGATTCCAATGCTGACACAGTAGTGAACATATCAAACGGTTTCTTTGCCTTTAGAGCAAGCATATTCTTTGAGGCATCTACCACCTTGGCCGCAATAAAGTCTGGTGATGATACATCTACATATGTAAGATCGCTCATGAAAAGAAGATGGGTAGTTGAATACTCACCCACATCTATGATAAGCATGTCATTCTGAGCAGACACCGATATAGCTATAAACGATGCCAGTAATAATGCAAAAAATTTCTTCATATAATGTTATTTTATGAAATCATCTGGATTCGGAACCCCGAACAGTTCCAATGCCTTACGAGTGTCAACAAGGATAATGCGTCCTCTCTTGCTGCATGCACCAGATATAACGCCTTTGGACATCTTCAGTGCTGTAGACTGTGATACATTGAAAATTGTTGATATTCCCTTAAGACCATACACTAAACGCGGCAACTTGCCATCTAACTTCACTGGTTCGATTATCTTCTGTCCCATTATTTTTTCTTCTTTTTTATGTTCTCAAAAATATAGAATTCATATTCCGATACGATATTGACTGCAACAGAACCATTGGAGAGTGTTATCCTTGACAGCTCCTGAATACTATTGGACGCTGCTCTACCTACAAACGGATTACCTGTAAACAGAGTCGCAGCAGTCGAAGCCACTCCAGTTGCCGCCTGGCCGGCGATTCTTCCCGCAGCCTTCTTGCCTTTCTTCTGCTCAATCACAGGACAATAAATACCTTCTGTGCCATCACTGTCATACACACTCATATCCGTTCTATATATCCTTCCACCGTAATTAATCGTGCTGATCTCTATATTAAGACGCTCACCAACATTACATATGCCTGTTATATGCGTATTCGCTGGTATTATAATCCCATCCTTCAAATGCAGTTCTTCCTTCAGCCTCATTATCACACGCTGACCACCGATAACTTTCTCCGTCTTAAGGAATGTCGCCTTGACAGGACGTATCTTCACCTCGCCGTCATGATAGATGGTACCAACAGATTCTTGCTCCAAAGATGATATCAGCCCATCATTCGAAAGGGCGTTTTCAGGAATATATGACGGTTCCGGAATCTCAATCTTATCAGGATCCTCTTCTTCCGGCTCACTATCGCTCTCCGTCGATTCCGGATTCGAACTATATTTCATGGCAAGCTCATAGGCCTTTTCCATACGGGCGAAATATAGACTGTCGCTGTTGACCGGCTTATTCGCATTGGATGACGCCGCCTCTGCCGCTCTCTCCTCTGCCTCCTTTCTTGCAGCCTCCGTATGTTCTGCGTCAATCTCCGCCTTTGACCTCAAGCCTTGGCGTATCTGATATATTTCAATATCTGAATAAATAGATGGATCAAGATATACTTCTCCCTCTGAAACTATACGGGTACCGCTCTGCTGGGCGCCAGTTGGAGCCTGATCTTCACCGGCGCTGACAACAAGTCCGCCAGAATTGCCTTCCAGCTGATTCCAAAAATCTGAAGCTGATGTCGCAGATCTGAAATTATCTCTCTTATAGGTGTCTACTCGAGTCGCCTGATCATCTTCTATAGATGCTGATGGCATCTCCAGTAATACCTTCTGCTGCTCAGGTTCCTGCGCTTGGACTTTGTCCTTGAAAGCAAAAAAATAAACAGCAAATCCAAGTAGTCCGAAAATAACCAGGGCAAACATTGCAAGAACCACCTTCGGGAGCCCAGTCAACCAATCCAAAAGCCTATCCATAAAACAAATCAATTAAAGAAATACATAACAGACATCACGAATTCAACTACAGCCCAGACAGCTCCCGCTATCAGGACATAAAAGCCCCAGTGCATCTTCTTAAACCGATCAATCAGATTCTCGGAGACTATATCTTTAGTACCGGATCTTCTGATTGAATCTCTGCGTCCTTTTGTTCTTAATACATCATTCATAGCCCTATCTGTTACGTGTTTCTACAAGGTTATTTTCAAGCACGGAAAAATTCTTCAATATAAGACCGTGCAGATTCGCCTGGGATCTTGGCACATTCTCCATAGAACACGTCGTTACCAGGGTGTACAGGCTCATATTACTCTTACGTATCACCCACTGGTTTGCTTCCACACGAACATGGTATGGATATGAGCTCATATCTACCTGGATATCCTTGATTTCGACCTGCTGATACGCTTCAGCGCTAGTCATCCTCTTATAATAGCCGGATTCCTTCAGGTCCTCAAAATAATTATATGCGGACTTGTCAGCCAAGGCAAGAGCCTTCTCCAGATTCCTGTTCACCATCGTGATATCAGGCGGGATATTAAAAAACAGATCATGGAACCTTGTCACCTGATCCTTTATCTCATCGACACGTGAGATAGATGCATCCTGAGCACTTGCCGAAAATGCCGAACCTCCATCAAGTACGTAGATCTTTGCTGAGAGCTGCTCCACCTTAACAAAGGTGTATGCAACACAGCCTAAAGCGGCCAGCAAGGCGGCCACCACTGAAACAATGGTGACTACCTTAAATGCCGAAAATGACGACGTTATACTTTGCATTGAGCCAACCAGCCCTTCAACGTTCTTTGCCATATGATAAAAAATCTGTTGTTATTTATTATGCTGTAATTGCTATTGACTAAGGAGTATTACCTGAGGATGCTGCAGAACTAACTCCTGACGCTCCCGGTGGAGGTGGAGTCGCAGCGAAACCTGATGGGCTTCCCGAACCTCCTGCCCCACCACCTGAGCCAGAACCACCTCCTGTTCCGGAACCTCCGCCGGAACCAGATCCACCTCCGGAACCAGATCCACCTCCGGAACCTGATCCACCTCCGGAACCTGAACCTCCTCCAGAGCCGGAACCTGATCCACCTCCGGAACCCGATCCTCCGCCAGACATGCCTGCGCTTCCGGATTTACCTCTCATACCAGAAGCAAACATCGAAATAATCATTCCTAAAGACTGAACACCCTGTGAAATAGAAGCTGATCCAGCGGCTCCCTCAATAACCATAGAAGCCAATGTCGGTATTGTCAAGAGGCCAAGAAGATTCGACAGGGTTAAACCAAACACCATAAGCCATGAAGAAGGCATTGCTGAATCTAAAAGTGAATATGCACTAGCCGTGAACGCATCTATAAATGCGCACAATGGGCTATATAGCGCAAACTGACAGATTCTGATAAACCATGACATGATGTTTGAACCTCTGCCAGGAATCATCGCAAACGCAAAGGTTATCGGTCCCATAGCTATCAGCAGGCTCGTCAACATTATACCGAATATCTTAAGACAGTAAGATACCGCAGAGGCTAGCCATGACATTATCTGACACATGATTCCCGTGAAAGTGAAACGCTCAGATGTCTTCTTTGACATTACATCAGAGGAATCGGTAGTAGAAAACTCCTCTATCGCTTTGTTGGAGAAAAATTCAACAACAGTATTCAACGCCTTTCTAATAAAACCATCCGAGCTTGATTCCGCTACCGTTCCAGAAGCTTCGTCACCTAAATCATCCTCCTCACTTGCCGGCTCCTCAATATTAGATTTATTGGTTGGATCGTCTTCTAGATTATTGGCAACATAATGGTCGTGAGGATTATTAATCTTGCCCTGACCGTCAGGATTAAGAGCATTCAATCTTAGTTCATTTAAGCTTTCAACCAATGTCTCCGTCATAGTCGTTGTAAAAGACAGAACCGGTTTCGCCACCCAACCGAAATTGCATACTACAAAGAAAAGCAACATAGGTATAAGCATCTTCAGCTGGAACTTGCCTCCTTCCAATAATGATATGATATAATATATCACGACAATAAGAAGCATCAAGGCTCCGATACCTATACCGATATGAGCTATACCTTCTGATAATTCCATTACCTTTGGGTAAAGCTCCATAGATAGGTTATATACCTGCCTACCCGTTATGAGTGGTCTAAACATAATTAGATGATTGCTATGTTAACGACTTCGTTTACGTTCGCAGCCTGTTTACGCATCTTATTCTCATGAATGACTTCTCCTAAATCAGAAATACATTCATTTGATATAGTGTCAAGAGTAGAGGAAGCCTTAGAAATAACATCATTTATCACCGTCAACATTCCTGGACCATCAGTGTCTCCGGATTCTCCAACCTTCTGCAAATCCTTTATCGATTTATTGAGCGATGTTAAAACAGCATTAGTCTTTCTTTGGAACTGCCTATAAATATAATAACAACGATCAAGTTCAAAGTCGTCACCTATGTTACCTATGTAGCTTACATACGAATCCAGGTACCGGGCTGTTCTATCAATACTCTTCATGCAATTGACAACATTATTGAAAACCGCAAATCCCTGCTGACCATTATTAAAAATATTAACAATCTTCTTAACCTGATCGGACTTCTTCTTTATATCATGAATAAGTTCTGCAAAGTTACCATCCGCTAAACTCGATATATCCCAATCCTGAATGAATTGCATCACCTGCTGGACAAGCAGCGCTCCATCAGCGATACCGAACATATCTGCCTTCGCTGGCTTCGGCGTATAGCACAAGCCTACTATCGTCAGCGACATCGCTACAAAGAATTTAGTTAGTGTTCTCATAATACCTATGTTTAGAATGTTAGTTGTTTCCTCTTATCTGAGCTGCTCTGATATTTACAGCTTCAATGAAAGAACCGATCTGCTCCGCAAGGTCGAACAGAGGCTTCTTCTTTGTCTTATCAGACTCGTAAGTCAATGCCTCCTCAAGTGACACTTCTACAGCATACACATTGCTGTATGACTCTCCAATGCCGAAGTATGCCTCTTTATATAAGTATCTGGAATCCAATTTGCTTCCGACAGAAAGGACTAGATTCACTTCTCTTGGACCGAAGCCAAGAATTGATGCACTCTTCTCGAAATTGTTCGCGTTCTTTCGCTGGTCCAGTAGAATCTTTACTGAAGAGTTCTGGATGATTGCATCCTTGACGATCTCAGAAGAAACCAAATCGGACAGTGACTGTGTCACCACCACTGCAGAAGTCCTGAACTTTCTTGCTGTACGCCACATCCATACAATAAAATTCGCCATTGCCGGCTTCGCAATCGCACTCCAAGCCTCCTCTATTACCATTACCTTCTGACACTGAAGGGTCCTCATCTTATTCTCAAATGAATGAAGAATACATAGTGTCCATAATGGGAACAGGTCATCGTTGTCCTTGATTGTATCAACCTCGAAGACAGTCAGACGACTTGCAAACAAGTCCTTCTCCTCTTCGGCGTTAAGAAGAAAACCATACTCTCCACCTAGCTTATATTTTCCGAGAGCAACACCAAACTTATTCATGTCAAACATGTCCACCCTCAGCTTTATGCTGTCTATGTAGAAATTGCTGTCATTGACCAAAGGTGCCACCACAAGAGTCACATACTTATAGAAATTGTCGAACAACGGATCAGCTCCGATCTTTTCTACAGGGAAGACCTGCTCCAATGGACAAACATACTCGGATGCAACAACCTCCTCATTGAAACCCTGATCATTTTCCTTTGCCCTGCGACGCCTGTCATTGATATACGCCTGCTTCAGATCCTCATCCATGTTGCCAAATTCCCTGCTATCCCACAAGCGGAAAAACTCGTTGAGAATAGATATCAGTACGGCAGACGCATCCTTGGTCCATCCTTCAGCCGGTTCATAGATGGTCTTGAGCAACGAAAGCACGAATTCCATTCCGGACGCAGTTCTCTCTCCGTCTTCATCCACCTCATTCCAATGACTCCTACCCTTAAACGGATTAAAGCTGAAAGGATTATTAGGATCATAAGAATTATATACACCGTCCTTTCCTCCGGTCTGCTCGTTGATGATACGACATAAGCCTTCATATGAGTCTCCGACATCAATTATAAAGATGTGCTGTCCGTCATTATACCAGTTCCTGACAAGAGTGTTCATCGTAAAGGATTTACCGGATCCTGAAGGGCCGACGACTATTGAATTAAGATTGTCAACATATCCGAGATTCCTTGCAACAGACTGGATGTCAAGTCTAACCGGCACCATCTTCCTTCTGTCACAAAGCTTGATAGCTCCTCCCTTCATTCCGAAGTCATATCCATCCCATAGGCCATGACACAGAAAAGCCGTCATCTCACTGGTCATATAAAAGTCGTATCCCAGCTCTGCCGCAGCGCCCGGTATTCCTGCATAGTGCAGAGTAGGACATACCCTTGTCTCTTCGCAGACCGTCATTCCCAAGTCAGAGAAGGATGTGACTATCGCATTGCGGATATCCTGCATCTCTTCCGGAGTACCCCATGCCATGACTCCTGTGAAACACTTGATCGTTGTCGCACAATCTCTGGCACTGTCATTCAGGTACCCTTCCAGATCCTCCGCATTGACCCTACACTCCGATGAATACAGACTGAATGAATTCATAAGCTTCATTCGCTGGGTAAGCTCGGCTTCAACCGCCTTTCGCGGCATCGTCACAACGTATCGATTGACAATATGCGGAATATGCAGCTGATATCCTATCGGTGACCCACCGGAAAGATAAATGCTTGATCCAGACGAAGACATCGAACTTATGGGACACACAGAATTCACCATTCCCGGATATGAATCACTGTCCTGAACATACCAGTATCTCGCGACCTTGTCTCCTACAAGGACGCAGTCCGGTTCGTACTCGATAGGATAATCCATTGCTTTCACCTCTGAAAACAGCCTCAAATAATCAGGAATGATACCCAAGTCCTCACCATTCTTGCCCATTCTCAGAAAGTCTTCATCCTTCAGTGCATGAATGACCAGCAGTGGATTGTTCTTAAGAATTGATTCAAACTGAGAAGCAATACCGGCGGCTTCCCTGATCTGTGCGGCAGTCTTCGGCTTACCGCTCAGGGAAGAGAATACGCCGCTTCCTGAAGTAGCGGTTTCAATAATGTTCTTGCTTGAAAAAGTAAGGTAGATGTAGCAATAACCGTTAAGATACTTTCTGCCTTCAAAGTGCCTCTCATAGCTGTCACCGAGAAATTCATCGCGTCTCTCACCATGATAGGCCTCATGAATGAAAATATCCTGCTTGTGAACAACGCACCAAGGCGGCAGAATCTTGTAGGCCTGCATGAACGATGCTATTATGGAATCATAACCCGCCTCATTGACTGTAAAGGCAACCGGCAGATATACACGCCAACCAAAGGTCATGTCTCCCCTCTTGGAAACGACACAACCATCGTTAATCATCATTATAGGGATATACTCCCTTAAGGTTCTATCGGTCATAGTTCTCTAGTTCTAACTGTTCCCTATCTCGTCTTCTCTGCGCCTCATGAAACCATGAAGGCTCCTCCATTGATGTATATACTATACGGCAGAGCGTCTCTCGCCGTTTGATATATCCCTTCGACTTGCTTACCAACGACGTCTTCTTCAGATCATGATGGCTTACCTTCTGCTGTGTCACATAACATATGACAAAAGCCAAGATGCACCCCATAATCGCGATGCAAATCCCCACCCCCGCTGTGGTACTGAATCCAGCAACCAAAGCCAGAAAGACACAGACTCCAGCAGCAACGAGAAAGGCCGTTATCCACGCTGCCTTGAGGCCGAATATGTTCACAGGGCGGTCAAGCGCCTTGCAGAAATAAAGTCTCATATGTTTCCCAATAAAGCAATCAGCGAGAACCCGATAGCAGTAATGACTGCCCAAGAGGCAGCTTTCTTGGATCCTTCACGGTCACCGTTGAGTATCTGAATGACAAGCACCACTCCGGCAACCATTGCGGCAAGACCTAATATGGCCATGAGAAGCGTCGCAAGACCGCTTCTCATCTCAGCAAAAGGATCTCCTGCTATAAGTATCATATATAATAAACCGTTCATAAAATCACCTGACCGCACCCGCGATCACCTCCAGCATTAAAAACCCCAACACCAAACCAAAAAGCCACCATGCAAGGTTCTGGGCCGCCTCCTTGTTTCCGTCCATCAACTTGATGATCACGCGGGCCAGCGTGACCAGAGCCCCAAAAACCAATACTACCTCCAGAAGGGCCTTGACCGATGAGTAAATCGCAAACATACCTTCGGTCGCCTCCTCAAAAGGATTTCCTCCTAACTGCAGCGGCATCAGTCCGTTCAGTATAATGAATACAGAACGGACCATAACTGTCGCTGTTAAATAGATCGGCATAGCTTAATTAAGCAATAAGTCCCTGCACTACAGTAAGAAGGGTGAAGCCGAGAGTAAGTCCGACAACCCACCAGGCAAGCTTCTGAGCGGCTTCTCTTTCTCCCTTGAACACCTGGAAAATAACAATTGCAAGCACCACGATCGCACCCAGTCCCATCACCACCTGAAGAAGGGTTACAACTGAATCAAGCAGTTCTTTAAGGGCGTCAGTCGAATCTTCGATAACTGCCTGACCTAGATTTTGTGCCTGCGCTGCAAAAGGAGAAATGAGCGCCAGTCCCATAGCCAGAAGCGCGATCTCTGCTCTTCTCAAAATTCTTTTCATGATTTAAAACGTTTATTGGTTTGTATTGGTTAAAACGACAATTTCTGGAACGAATACACCTTTGGCAAAACACATAAATCAACACCAAATACAACTATATCGCACCTTATCACGCACAAAAGTATAAATAATAAAATATTAAAACAAAATTTTTGAACAAATGTATTTCACACTCCTCACTGATTCCCCTCACGTATAATAGATCCTCCTGCTCCTTTGCCTCCCTTACGGGAAGGCTGCCCTATTTTGCAAATAAACGTGTTCCAACTCACAAAAACTCTCTTCGCATCCAACACATTTCCTTCCGTAAACGGAATACCCTTTCTTTGTGAAGTTAGCCCCGTACTTTGGCATATGGCTACGCCATACGTCCCGGATGATGCGACGCTGCCCGGCAGAGCCAGCGTACTGTCGCCGCATCACCGGTACTGACTGCCGCAGATACGGGGTCTGTGATTTTCACCAGAAAGGGGATCCCGTATTTGAATCAAACACACTTTCCCTTCTTTTCCCTTGCTGATTTCCAAAAAATTAGCTTATTTTGTATATATTATATTGGGTTTTATGTTTCAAATAATATACTTACTTATCGGCACCATGATCGGCATTCTCGGTGCCGCTTTCGTGTGGTTCAGAAATTCTTTATATGCCGCCAGGAACAACAAGAGGCTTTTCTACAAGCCTATCCTTATACTGATCTTTTTCGTATATGTATTTTCAAGGGTTCAGTTCGCCATTGATATCGTGCGCAATGATACTGCGTGCTATACCCAAAAAGACCTCACGCCTCGAAGAAAAGAAAGATTCGAGAGATATGTCAAGCTGCAGGAAAAGACATATTACATCGACAGATACAACAATATGCTGCACCTCCTTAAGGAGGATGACAGGCCGCTTCTTTCAGATGCCATCTATTTCCTTACCTGCTCACGAAGGATGTATAAATTCCGTGACCTTGTCTGGCAGGAACACCTTAACGGTTTCGCTGAAGAACAAGACCTGGACAAAATGATGGCTTATATCAAAAAGGTCAGATGGTTGTCTTTAAACGAATTAACGAAAAGAATAAAATCCATTCCGGTTGACGATAAATAAAAAAATACAATATGAAAAGGTTAATAACACTCATCACTATACTATCTATAATCCTATCCGCTTCATGTCAGAAGCTTGAAAAGGATACATATCTTTCTATAGATAAATATATGATAGAATTCAAGTCTGAAGGCGAAATCCGCACTTTGGAACTGAAGACCAACGGAACTCCGTCTGTCGTCACTCCTAGCTGGGTATCTCACCAGATCGAGAATTCGGGAGATGAACAGTGGACACTCGTACTCAAATGCACTGAAAACACTACATCAGATGTCAGGAACGGAATCCTCAGAGTGGACTCCGGAAACGCAAGAAAGTCCGTTTCTCTTCGACAGAATCAGAAGGCTCTGACGACTCCTGACAATAATACCGACGGGACAGAAGATATTTCTCCGCAGGTGATCTCTGATCTCCTTGCGTTGAACGGAAAGAAATGCCTGTATAGCATCACTGAAACAGATGAGAATATCAAGATGACATATCTTGAGAACTGGCCATCCGACAAGGTTCCTGTAAATGATGATTTCAAGGAGATCGAGATCCCTAGAAATCTCTTGAAGAGCTTCAAGGATAACAAAAACTCCGTTCAGTTCTATTTCTCTTCGGGAAAGTCTTCTACTATAAACGTAGTTGATTCTCCTGCAGAGGTAAGTGTAGACAAGGAGTCCATCTCAACTAAGATGTATGACCTCGTTAACGGTGGCTACACC
>JBGVNX010000043.1:0-63542 GCA_045126075.1 Candidatus Cryptobacteroides sp. | reverse complement strand
CTTTCCCGAAAGGGAGTTGATGAAGTTGGCATCCTTTACTCCGGTCACTAAATCTGAACTGACCTCCTGGACATTGTAGCTCAGGGCCTTCTGGTCACGGCGGATACCGAGGGCGGTAACCACCGTACCTTCAAGCTCCAGTGAAGACTCCGTCAGCGTCACATTAAAGACACTGCGTTGTCCGATAGGTAATACAACAACGCTGTAGCCGAGGCTGTTGAACTCGAGCTGGCCTCCGAGGTTCTCACCCGGAATCTCAAGAGAAAACTTTCCGTCAAGGTCTGTCACTGTTCCGATCTTGGTATTCCTGATCAGAACAGAAACTCCCGGGACCGGGAGACCTGCGGGGTCAAGGGTCTGACCTGTAATTGTCCTGGCCTTTGCCACAACCTTCTTGGACAATAGGATATTCCTGTCCTTCAAGGTCCAGACAACATCAGAGCCCTTTACCATCTGCTCCAGAGCTGCACTCAGCGGTGCGTTGTTCACATTCACTGTCACCTTGACATCAATATCGACGCCATCTTCAACGGTGAACAGATAACGGGTCTGTTCCTCGATGGCAACCATCACTGTCTCCATCCTCATGTCCTTGACATTAAGTGTCACACGTGCATCCTGTGCAGCTGCTTCACTTGAGAAAGACACGAAGAAGACCGAAGCCGCCAACAGGCACATCAACACCCGTGGAAGTGATCTGAACTTCATAATGATTATAGTTAGTGGTTATTAATTCTTTTGTGGTCAGTCTTTACCTTACAAGGTATGTATTTGTCTTCTGGTCGTATGAGTAGTCGAAATCCACGACATTCTGCAGAAGTTCCAGGGCGGCCGCCGGACCGTCGCTGACATATACCTTCATATACCTTATCTTTTTGTCCGGTATATTTGTTTTCTCTATCCTTATATCCACACCGAAGGTCTTCTCAAACTTCTTGAGGGCCTCAGTGAAAGTCAGGCCTCCGCAGTTTACGATACCCTCTGTCCATCTGTATTGAGAAGCGAGATTCTCAGACTGGACCTTGTGAAGTCTTCCATCAACAAGAGTGGCGATCTGGTCTGGTCTGAGTTCGGCAACAGCTGTTTCTGTTTTGTCTAAGATTGATACCCTACCTTCCAGAAGTGCTGTCGAGAAATCACCCGTCTGTTCCTCAGCTATGATATTGAACTTGGTTCCAAGGACCTTTACGTCGTAGGCGAATGTCTCAACGATGAATGGTTTATCTGCATCTTTTGCCACATCAAACAAGGCCTCACCGTTAATCTTCACCCTCCTCTCTTTTCTTGAGAAGACTGTAGGATATTCAAGAACAGATCCCGAATTCAATTTCACGACTGTTCCGTCAGGGAGGGTGACATTTGCACGCTGACCCGGATCGGTACTTAAAGCGAGCATCTGAGGACTGCCTGATAACGAAAGCCCATCATTGAAATGCCAGTTCAACAGGACACCCAGTATCAGTGCCGCAGCCACCGATGCGGCATAGACAGCAATCCGGCGTATTCTTCTGACCTTTGATACAGTCTGCATCCTTGTCATTTCGGCCTTAAGTTCCATCTTCGAAACAGTCAAGGTCGTAAGCACGAAACGATCATAAGCCTTCTGAAACTCATTCTTGTTGGCTTCATCCTCATTCAGCCAAGCCTCGATAGCCGATATTTCAGATGCATCCGCCTCGTTCATAAAGAACTTTTCCAATATATATCTGTCAATTTCCATATTCAAAATTTTAGCTTCATATATATTAAGATACATAAGTGCGAAATATTCGCCGAAAAAAATCATTTTTTGCGGAGATTTGTTCAGATTTTGAAAATCGTATGGAAGTTTATATTTTTGTCCCGTATGATGAACAACGATGATATATCCGTAAAGGCCGTAGAGCTCCTTTTCACCAAGCAAAGGAGGACTTTCCTGAACCTTGCCATGTCAATGGTTCATGATGCCGAAATTGCCGAGGATATACTTCACGACTCTTTTATTTCTCTTTGGGAGAAACGGGAAAGTGTTGATGACTTTATTGACTATCTCTACATCACAATCCGCAACAACTGTCTCCGCTACAGAAGAGATACCAGCATCCATAAGGCAGTCTATGACAAGATAGCCCAGAAGGAACAGGGCCTGATGGAAATCTATACCCGAACTATCGAGAACTGCGATGTCGCCAACCTTCAGGAAAAAGAAGTATCCAACATCATATATGATGTGATGTCAAAATTGTCTGCCCAGGACAGAAAGATATTCATGATGAAGAAATTCGACGGAAAGTCATACAAGGAGATCTCCGAAGAACTCGGCATCACAACTTCCGTCATAGATCACAGCCTTCGCAATACTACAGCGAAGATGAAGGTTGCTTTAGCGGACTACACAGCAGTGCTGCTAATGATATTGTCTTTGAATTCGTCTTTGTAGGATTACCAAAATTCATATTTCCCTTAAACACACGTAAAGCCACTTGCAGTTTCCTGCAAATAACTTACTATTTTCGAGATATTTTTGTCACACTTTTTGTTACACTAAAAGCAAAAACGGCACTACAGATACCTGTAATGCCGTTTTCTGCGGTGAGAGGGGGATTCTTCGCTGAAGCTCAGCGACTTCGTAGATAACGAACCCCGGGTTCTCACCCCCCCCTTATACCACAAAAAAGGAAGTCGTTAGACTTCCTTTTCTGCGGTGAGAGGGGGAAATCTCCGTATGTTTAAATAGAGTCTTAAATGTTTTATATTCAATAACTTCTTTCGTCACGAAGATTTATAGGGTATCTAATGTTTACATTGAAATCAAAAGAAAATTTGGTCCACAAATTGGTCCACAGTTTTTATCTCTACATACTGAAAATGGTTAATTTCATGGTTTGGATTATAGATAAATTTGGAGATGCACGAAAAGTCTGTATCTTTGCAGCATAATAAGAGCGTTAGCCGTTCGGCTACATTGAAAAAAGAAATAGGTATTCAGCCCCCAATCTGAATACCTTTTCTTTTTGCCCCTGAATAACGAAACTAAGCCGAGGGATGTACTCATGTAACCCAAGTTTGTTTCCACTTTTCAATGATAAGGGGCAACGTTGTCCCATAAATGCTCTTATTAATATGAAACAGGAACTTGCTGTTACGGTGAGCTTTCAAATTGAAGTTGCCACCACCAAGATTGTCAAGGTCAAATCGCACAAGCGAGTTGTCAATGGCAAGACAGTTAAGGTTCGATCACATTACAGACGCATTGGGGGATGCTAAGTAACAGTGTTCGGATTCTGACCGCCTCTTAGCGGTGTCCACTTCCCCTCGGTGTTTATAGCAGAGGCAGTGCTGTTGGCACTGTCTCTGTCTTTTTCGTTTCAGTCAATATGACACCAATGTTTAAACTAAATGTCATTAAGACTTTACTGATAAAGGGTGTAAAAATGCAACTCAAGATTGCCAGAATTTGGTCCATTATTTGGTCCACAAAACACAAAAACGGCACTACAGATATCTGTAATGCCGTTTTCTGCGGTGAGAGGGGGATTCGAACCCCCGGTACAGTATCCCGTACGTCAGTTTAGCAAACTGGTGGTTTAAGCCACTCACCCATCTCACCTTAAACTGCCTATCTTCAAGGATAGGACTGCAAAGATACAAAGAATTTATTGTTTTGCAACTATTTGGTGCTGATTTTCGTTTCACCGGTCATACCATAGTGATGCATAACAGAAAACTAGAAACCCTCAAACGCCTCCATACGACCCTTAAACCGAAATGTCCTGTCTATCAACGATTTACCTGCATAAGGGTCGGCAAATATACCGACCCTTAACTTATTAATAAGCTCAGTATCAAGAACATAAAAAAGAAAAAATTTAAAAATAAAACGAATTTGACGTTTTTACGATTTTTTAAATTCGGGTGTTTCACCACAAAAATCGCGGTCCTCGTCACATTTTTCTTTTTCTTAAACTGTTTTTTGACATGACTGATAGTTTTGCATGAAAAAAGACGTATGAAAAGGAAGTTTAACGAGGATGGCATAATGCACATCTACCAAAGAACCATTTCTGGATTCAATATATTCTATTGTATTGAGGATTTCATAGTATTCTACACAATCGTGAGTGTTTACGCCAGTAAATTCAAAATCATCCTGATCGCTTTATGTCAGATGATAGACCATACACACCTTCTTGCATCATGCGACAGTTTGGAACAGATGAGCAGATTCATATCTGCATATACTTCCAGATTCGTTCGTGAATTCAATCAATTTACAGGAAGGAAGGGCCCGCTATTCAAGAAGGCATATGGTAGCGCAGTAAAGTTGGAGGCGAAGAAAATAAGATCCGCCATAGCATACCTGTTCAACAACCCCGTTGAAAAAAAGATATGCACTGCCGCGGAAGATTACAAGTGGAGTTTTCTGACATTTTATGATCCGGAAAGGAAACCTATAAACATTGCGACAGGGTGCAGCGCCAATCTAAGAAAAGCCATAAAAAGGGTTACGAGCTGCTTTAATAATGGAAACTATATCGGTTACGTGTTCTTAGGCAAACTGTTTAAAGATCTTAATAATGAAGAAAAGAAAACAGTGATCGAATACATAATAGAACTATACTTTCCTTTTGCTGTAAAAGAGACTGTACACTATTACAAATCGTATGAAGACATGATTACGGCTATAAACTCAAACACAGGAAGTGAGTATGAAATAAAGGAAAAACACTACGGAAAGACAGATGTTCCGTATCGGGAAATCATAGCATGTCTGAAAGAGATGGGATTCAGTGACGTAAGGTCAGTGCTTACTACGAACATCTGCCAGAAACATGAACTGGGAGACCATCTTAAGAAGCAGACATCGGCATCATACACACAAATAAGAAAATTCCTGCAAATACCAGTCAAAGACACAAAGGGTAGCAAGGATAACAGACACTAATCCCCCTACCCTTAATGCATAACCACCTGGCATTGTGCAACTTATAAATCAAGGGTCGGTATAAAAGCCGACCCTTATTGGGCTAAAATGCTGACTGACTGCAAGTTACGAATTAAGGGTCGGAAAGAATACCGACCCTTAGAAAACAAAACGCTGAATGTCAATATCTTACATAATTCAGCACAATACTACTTTCAGTGTAAGCCCCTCATTCTGCAATATCAGGCGCATTACTTCGCGAAATTCTCACGCATATCGGTGTCTGCCTGGATATTACGCATTCTATAGTAATCCATGACACCGAGGTTGCCGCTGCGGAATGCTTCTGCCATTGCAAGAGGAACCTCTGCCTCCGCCTCGATCACTCGTGCACGTGCCTCCTGAGCCTTTGCCTTCATCTCCTGCTCAAGAGCTACTGCCATTGCGCGACGCTCCTCTGCACGAGCCTGGGCGATGTTCTTGTCAGCCTCTGCCTGGTCCATCTGAAGTACTGCACCGATGTTCTTTCCGATGTCGATGTCAGCGATGTCGATAGAAAGGATCTCGAATGCTGTTCCTGCGTCAAGTCCCTTGTTAAGAACCACTTTTGAGATGCTGTCCGGATTCTCAAGAACGAGCTTGTGACTTTCTGCTGAACCGATAGATGATACGATACCCTCACCTACTCGGGCAAGAACAGTCTCTTCACCGGCACCACCGACCAGCTGCTTGATGTTTGCACGCACTGTCACACGAGCCTTTGCTATAAGCTGGATACCATCCTTTGCCACGGCTGTAACAGGAGGTGTGTTGATTACCTTAGGATTAACTGACATCTGAACGGCCTCGAACACATCACGACCTGCAAGGTCAATTGCTGCCGCCATCTTGAAATCGAGAGAGATATTAGCTTTATCTGCTGAAATCAAAGCGTTAACCACCTTAGGAACATTTCCCTTTGCAAGGTAGTGAGCCTCCAACTCATTTGCATAAAGAGTAAGACCAGCCTTAGTACCTGTCACCATGGCCATCACGATGGTGTTTGGAGAAACACCTCTCCAGCGCATGAGAACGAGCTGGATGAGAGAAATGCGGACTCCGGAAATCAATGCCTGGAACCACAGGGTCACAGGGAAGAACCAGAGGAAGACCACCAGACCGACTATGCCGACTGCGATCCATACGATAATCATTGCATCCATTTTAAATCGATATTTATTGGTTATTATTTACTATTGAGACATATATCTTGGCATCTTCAATGGCAACTACCTGAACATCCATTCCCGGATCGATCAGTCCTTCCATCGATGTTACCTCTAAAGAGTTATCACCGAAACGTACTGTGCCCATCGGTGCAAGTCTTGTAACAGACCTGCCTTTGTCTCCAACTGACACTTCAACCTCAGGGACTACAGCCTTGGAGTCAATATTTGTCTCAAGAGAGAGACGTTTCCATGTCTGAGCTCTCAAGACCCATATGATGAGAGCCACCAGCAGAACTGCGTTTACGGAGGTTACTATTATACCTGTCATATTGCCCATTTCCATGAACGCATATGCACATGAACCTCCCATGGCCAGAAGTCCCAGAACTCCGGCGATACCCACGCCCGGTATGAGCAGGATTTCAGCAAGTACCAGCAGCAGTCCAAGAAGAATCAAAGTGATTATCAGTCCCATATCAATTAACTATAAGTTCATTTCCTTTGAGTTCGCATAAAACCTTTCCGGATATCTTGCTCTTGACAAACGATGCAAGCTCCTCAGCAGCATCCTTATTGTCAAACGGGCCTACAATATAGACCTGGGTTCCATCCTCTGCCTCCACTCGTGCTATGTCCTTTCCTATGGCAAGTCTTACCACTCCTTCAAGCACTTCCTGCTCAAGCTCTCCGGAATCAGGCATGATTCTGACCTCGTAAAGAAGAATCTCATTATTATTCTTTGCCTCTGCAGTACGCGCCGCCACTACAGATACATCCTTTCCATCGATGAAGGCAGTGACATATGCACCCTTGAAGCCTCTCTTCCTGACCTGATCTACACACGCAAGGACTTCCTCATATTCACGGAAGAGGCCGACCCTGTATGTATACATTCCTGACGGAGTCTTATGTTCATACACCGGACTGAGTCCCTTGAGTTCAGCAAGCGAAGCCTTGCGTCCGCCGCTGAACAGCTGAATCTGATATACTACACCAGACGGAATAGTCTGATCCTCGGCAAGGACAGCCTCCTCACCCACCTTGAAAGTATAATCGAACTTGACCTCAGGAACAAGCACCCTGATTGCAAGAGAGTCACCCATCGACCTGCGACGGAACTCATATTCAGGCAGTTCAGGCATCGGTTCCTCTTCTGTAGTGCTGACATCAAGATTCAGGAATATTCCTTCCTTGAGGAACTCCATCTCTATGTCCCTCAACTCCGTATTTGCCTTATCCAGCGACCTCTGCAGGCCTGGCAGGGCCATTTCCAGAGATAATATCTCATTGGTCAGACGGACACGCTCTCCCGGGTCGTTGCTGAAGACGTATTCATTTCGGAGTTCGTCAAGTGTCGACGAGTTATGCGAAATGGAATCTCTAAGTTCCTTAACCTCATCCATCTTTGACATATACCTGACAGTCAGCTCGTTATCAGGAATATCCTGAGTCTTAAGCTCCTGCTTTTCCTGAACCGGAGGGTTCAGCAGAGAAAGCTGACGCAGCTGCTCGGGATCTTCTACAGGCGAATGTACAGGATATTTTTCATAGCTCAGGACATAGACATACACACTATCCTTCGAGCAATCCCTGTTAGACGCAAACATCGCATATTCGCCGTCTTCTGACTCTATATACAGGAAATCATCTGCAGGAGATGAATAAGGGAAGCCCATGTTCTGAGGAGCCGACCATCTCTGAGAAGCAGCATCCCATCTGGACTTATACAGATCATATCCTCCAACACCATAAAGACCCTTTGAGGCATAATACATGGTCTTTCCGTCAGGAGAAATCATAGGATATATTTCATCTGCTGTAGATGTTGACAGAAGCGAATCAACTGCAGGAACTGACCATACGGTATCCAGCTGAACTATGGACATGATATCCCTTGTACCAGACTCTGAAACTGCCGAATAGTAAAGTTCGTCATTCCACTCGGGTGCATAGAGCGCCTTGACAACAGAATCACCACGACCGTCGTCTATCGAATTAGGCACCGGCCTCCAGCTCCTGTCTTCCAAAGGATAATAGAGGAAGAAATCCTCCAATGAGAAACGTTTCTTCGCCACCACGGCAGGCTTTTGGACAAAACGGGACATGTTTACTCCATTCTCAGCCATAAGCACCCTTTCCTGAACAGACTGCGCAAGAAGAGAATCCTCCACAACATCCAATGAATCAAGCACTTGAAGATATATCTTCTTTGCATTTACAAAATCATAAGAAGCGTGGAGCGAGTCACCTGCATGAACCGTATTACGGTCCTGAGCAAGGGCAGAATGTCCGGAAATTACGGCTATGACCGCATAGAGCAATATGCAGAAAATTGATTTTCCTCTAGTCATCATTCGTTTCATTCCCGTTTTTCAATCCACAAAATTATAAAAAATAAGACAAACATCGGAGAAAACAGAGCAGTTTCTTCGTTTATAAGAAAAAAATCGTAAATTTGCACCCTATTTTGCGATAGCTGTAAACAAATAACAACAAAACTATAAAACATTATGCAAAGTAAAGGTGCAATCAGATTCGTGGCGATCCTTCTCGCACTCGCATCTCTCTGGCAGCTTTCATTCACCCTGGTAAACAGCATTCAGGAGAATAAGGCAGAGAAATATGCAGAGGCAAAAGTTATCGCTACTGAAAACTCAGCTGCTTTCAGCAAGGTAGCTGACGTCGATAAGGCATTCTACCTTGACTCTATCAGAAAGGTGGCAAACAGAATGTATATCGACTCTATTTCATCCGAGAAGGTATACTTCGGATACACTTACAAGGACGTACAGGCTAAGTCAATCAACCTTGGTCTCGACCTTAAGGGTGGTATGAACGTAATGCTTCAGGTTCAGCTTGAGGACCTCGTAAGAGCTCTCTCAAAGAACAACCAGAGCGCAGAGTTCAACAATGCGATCGCTCTTGCAAAGGAGAACCAGAAGGACTCAAGAGAGGACTTCATAACTCTCTTCGCAGAGGCTTGGGAGCAGACTTCAAACGGTCTTCCTCTCGCACACGTATTCGGTACTATCGACATGGTAGGAAAGATCGGTCCGGAGTCAACTGACGCTGAGGTTATCGATGTGATCAGAGCTGAGTCAGAGAGCGCAATCGCTAACTCATTCAACGTACTCAGAAACCGTATCGACCGTTTCGGTGTAACACAGCCAAACATCCAGAAGCTCGGAAACAGCGGACGTATCCTCGTAGAGCTCCCAGGAGTAAAGGAGCCTGAGCGTGTAAGAAAGCTCCTCCAGGGAACTGCATCACTCGAGTTCTGGCCAACATATGACTACAACGAGCTTCAGGGATACCTTGCAGAGGCTAATACTCTCCTTGCAAACATCCTCGTTGATGAGACTGCAGTTGAGGAAGTTGTTGAGACTCCAGAGACAGAGGTTGACTCTCTCCTCGCTGCAGAGCTTCAGCAGCAGGCTGAGGAGGCTAAACTTGAGGCTGAACTCCTCAAGAAGAACCCTCTCTTCTCTGTACTTGCTCCAGCACAGTTCAACAGCGCATGCCTCGGATATGCTCACTACGCTGATACTTCAAAGATCAACAAGTATTTTGCTATGCCGCAGGTAAAGGCTCTCTTCCCAGCAGAGTTCAAGCCGATGTGGACTGTAAAGGCTTCTCAGATGGACGAAAACATCTTCGAGCTCGTAGCCATCAAAGCTGTTTCAGCAGACGGAAAGGCTCCGCTTGATGGTGGTTACGTAACAGACGCACGCGTACAGTTCGGTAACGCAGGCGGTTCTCCTGAGGTTTCTATGACAATGAACGGTGAGGGCGCAGGTATCTGGGCAAGACTCACTGGTGACAACGTAGGAAAGCAGATCGCTATCGTTCTCGACGGTATGGTTTACTCATATCCAAGAGTCAACGGCAAGATCGAGGGTGGTTCATCATCTATCACAGGTGACTTCACACTCGAGGAGGCAGAGGACCTTGCTAACGTCCTCAAGTCTGGTAAGCTCCCTGCACCTGCAACAATCATCCAGGAGCAGGTTGTAGGACCATCACTCGGTGCTGAGTCTATCAACGCTGGTATGATCTCATTCGTACTCGCATTCGTACTCGTTCTTATTTACATGGTACTCTTCTACGCAGGCGCAGGTCTCGTAGCTGACATCGCACTCCTTTGCAACGTTCTTCTCCTTTTCGGAACACTCGTTTCATTCGGTGCAGTCCTCACACTCCCTGGTATCGCGGGTCTCGTACTGACACTCGGTATGGCAGTGGATGCCAACGTGATCATCTATGAGCGCGTCAAGGAAGAGCTTCGTGCAGGCAAGGGTCTCAGCAAGGCAATCACTGACGGTTACTCTAACGCTTACTCAGCTATCATCGACGGTCAGGTGACTACTCTCCTTACCGGTCTCGTTCTCTTCGTGTTCGGTTCAGGTCCTGTACAGGGCTTCGCTACTACCCTCATCATCGGTATCATCACTTCAATGGTAACATCAATCTTCATCACAAGAATCATCTTTGATGACAGAGTTTCAAAGGGTAAGAACATAACATTCGACAACAAGATTACAAGAAACTTCCTCCAGAATACAAAGGTTGACTTCATCGGCAAGAAGAAGATCGCTTACATCGTTTCTGGTACACTTATCCTCCTTTCTATCCTTTCAATCAGCTTCAAGGGCTTCACTTATGGTGTAGACTTCACTGGTGGACGTACTTACGTTGTAAGATTCGACCAGCCTGCCAATGTAGAGGAAGTTCGTGCAGCAGTCAACGCAGCGTTCGACAACGCAGCAGCTAACGACGAGACTGTTGACAACTCTGCAGCCGAGGTTAAGCAGTTCGGTGGTGAGAGCCAGATCAAGATCACTACTACTTATAAGGTAGACAACGAGGCTTCTGAGGTTGACACTGAGGTTGAGGGTATCCTTTATGAGGCATTGAAGGGATTCTATGCTGAGGATCTCACTATCGAGGAGTTCACTTCTACTCAGGACAACCCTAACGGTATCGTAAGTTCAGACAAGGTAGGTCCTACAATTGCGAACGACATCACAAGAGACGCATTCATCGCTGTGATCCTTGCTCTCATCGTGATCTTCGGTTACATCGCAATCCGTTTCAAGGGATGGACATGGGGTCTTGGTGGTGTTGTAGGTCTTGCACACACAGCACTCATCGTAATCGGCTTCTTCTCATTCTTCTCAGGAATCCTTCCATTCAGCCTTGATATCGACCAGACATTCATCGCTGCTATCCTTACTATCATCGGTTACGCTATCAACGATACAGTGGTTATCTTCGACCGTATCCGTGAGTACAAGGAGCTGCATCCAAAGGCAGACTTCAAGCAGAACGTGAACGCCGCTCTCAACAGCACTCTCTCACGTACAATGAATACATCTCTCACTACTCTCATTACAATGCTTGCTATTGCAATCTTCGGTGGTGAGGTGATCAGAGGTCTTGCAGTTGCATTGATTCTCGGTATCGTGATCGGTACTTACGCTTCAATCTTCATCGCAACTCCTATCATGTACGACGTGACAAAGAGAGCTGAGAAGAAAGCTCAGAAGTAACGCTTCAAAACCTATATGATAAAGCGCTCCTGATCGGGGCGCTTTATTTTTATTCTTTTTGCAACGTTTTCCGTCCTTTTGACATCTTTATAGCATTGTTGAAACTTAAATCGATTGTAACATGAAAAGATTTTTAATCCTGACTGCACTTCTTGCAGTCCTCGGCCTCGCTTCATGCGAGAAAGAACCTTCAAAGGCAATTGTAGGTACATGGGAAGCGGTAAAGATTGAAGCTAACGTCCTTGGCGTGAACATGAGCTACAACATGACTGACCTCAACACAAGGATGGAAATGACATTCAAGAAAGACGGAACAGGCACGATCCTGACAGAGTCTGAGAAAAAGAGCGAAACAACTGCTTTCGAATATTCTGTCAACGGAAACAATCTCTCACTGACCGAAGAAGGCGGTACATCCGGAATTCCTGTTTCATTCGACAAGAATACTATGACAATGGAACTGAGCGGAGAGCGTTTCGGACTTGGAGACACAAACGTGAAGGTACACTTCGTGAAAATGTAAGAAGCCCATGGATGATGACAGAGCGACCAGAAACGGCCGCTCTTTTTTGTTGATAAGTTTGTTTGATACATAGGGGCATTTTGCGTAATTTTGCCATCCTTACACTAACAGAATTTTCGCTATGTCATTCGTCCATCTTCATGTCCATACACAGTACTCCATTCTTGACGGCCAGGCGGCCATCAGTGACCTCTTTGAGAGGGCAAAGGAGCTCGGCATGCCGGCTCTGGCAATCACCGACCATGGAAACATGTACGGCGTAAAGGAGTTCCTGAAGGTAGCGAAGAAGTTCCCTGAGATAAAGCCAATCATAGGCTGCGAAATCTATGTGACCCGTCACTATGACCATAAGCTCAAGGACAAGGACCACAGAGGCTACTACCACCTCATCCTCCTGGCAAAGAACTACAATGGATATAAGAACCTCATGAAGATATGTTCTACGGGACATATCGAGGGTAAGTATTATGAGAAGCCGCGCGTGAGCCACGAGATCGTGGAGATGTACTCGCAGGACCTTGTATGCTGCTCGGCATGTATCGCCGGAGAGATTCCGAGAGCGATCATCGCGGGCGACATGGACGGCGCCATGAAGGCGATAGAATGGCATAAGAAGGTATTCGGAGAAGACTTCTATCTGGAAGTCCAGCAGCACAAGACGGAGATTCCCGGACAGTCACAGGAGGTGTATGAAAGACAGGTGATAGCCAATGCCGGAATATATGAACTGGCTGAAAAGACCGGAACCAAGGTTGTGGCTACAAACGACGTCCATTTTACAAGAAAAGAGGATGGTCCGGCACACGACAGGCTTATCTGTCTTACTACAAACGTATATGTAGACGATCCGGACCGAATGAGATATACCCAGCAGGAGTATCTCAAGAGCGAGGAGGAGATGGCAGAGATGTTCTACGACCATCTCGAGACGCTCAGCAACACCCTTGAAGTTGCCGACAAGATCGAGAACTTCAAGGTGGACAAGGACCCGATCCTTCCTAAATTTGACCTCCCAGCGGACTTCCTGGCTGATATAGATACCTATCTGGAAAAATATAAGGATATCATTGATGAGGGTCGCTGCGACAAGAACGGAAACGAACGCGGAGAAGAGTTCTGCAATTCGGTGGCATACCTGTGTCATCTGACTTATAAGGGAGCCCACTGGAGATATGGCGATCAGCTTACAGATGAGCAGGCTGAACGTATCGAATTCGAGCTCAAGACCATTTGTAAGATGGGTTTCCCTGATTACTTCCTTATCGTGCAGGACTTCATTGCCGCCGCACGTTCTGAAGGTATCTCAGTGGGACCTGGACGTGGTTCGGCTGCAGGTTCGGCTGTTGCATACTGTCTCAAGATCACCAATATCGACCCTATCAAGTACGACCTTCTCTTCGAGAGATTCCTCAACCCAGATCGTATCAACATGCCCGATGTGGACATAGACTTCGATGACGACGGTCGTTACAGGGTATTCCAGTACATCGAAGAGAAATACGGAAAGGATCATATCTCGCATGTCATTACCTATGGTACAATGGCGGCAAAGAGTGCCATCAAGGACGTCGCACGTGTAAGCCGCCTTTCAATAGACGAGTCAAACAGACTCACCAAGATGGTTCCGGACAAACCATTTGAAGCTACTGTAGTAGAGGATGGAAAAAAGGTCACCAAAGAATTCAAGCCGAAGCTCAAGTTCTGCATAAAGCATGGAGAACTCAAGGGCGAAATGGAAAACGGTACCGATCAGGTAAAGGAAGTCCTTACATATGCGGAGAAGCTGGAAGGCTGTATCCGCCAGACGGGCGTGCACGCCTGCGCCATGATCATCGGACGAGGAAATCTTACCGAATATATTCCTATCTCAATCGCAAACGACAAGCTCACAGGAGAGGAAGTATGGGTATCCCAGTATGACGGACACTATATCGAGGAAGTAGGTATGCTCAAGATGGACTTCCTGGGCCTGAGGACCCTGTCCATCATCAAGGAGTGTCAGGCTAACATCAAGAAGCGCCACGGTATCGAGTTCGATATCGAGAAGATCGATATTGAAGATCCCCTTACATATGAACTTTACAGCCGCGGAGACACAACCAGTGTATTCCAGTTCGAGTCTCCTGGCATGAAGGAGTGGCTCATCAAGCTCCAGCCGACACGATTCGAAGACCTCATTGCGATGAATGCCCTCTACCGTCCGGGTCCTATGGACTATATTCCTGACTTTGTAGAGCGTAAGCAGGGCCGTCAGCCTATCGTATACGACCTACCGGAGATGGAGGGTACACTTCAGGATACATATGGTATTACAGTCTACCAGGAGCAGGTCATGCTTCTGTCCCGTAAGCTTGCCGACTTCACCAGAGGTCAGGCCGATACTTTGCGTAAGGCTATGGGTAAGAAGCTTAAGGACGTGCTGGACAGCCTCAAAGGCCTCTTCATCGAAGGAGGTACTAAGAACGGACACCCTCAGGACATGCTTGAGAAGATCTGGGCAGACTGGGAGAAGTTCGCTTCATATGCGTTCAACAAGTCCCACGCGACATGCTATGCATGGGTGAGCTACCAGACCGGATGGCTCAAGGCCCATTATCCTGCTGAATTCCAGGCAGCCAACCTGACCAAGAATCTCTCCAACATGGACGAGATCAAGAAGATCATGGACGACTGCAAGAAGAACGGCATCAAGGTTCTTAATCCGGACATCAACGAGTCTGAGTCTAAGTTTACAGTAAACAAGCAGGGCGAGATCCGATTCGGATTGGGTGGTATCAAGGGATTCGGTGAGAATATAGTGAAAGCCATCCTCGCAGAACGCGAAGAAAACGGCTCGTTTGCAGACATCTACGACTTTGTGGAGCGTATGTCAGGCATAGTGAACAGAAAGGCATTTGAGTCGCTTCTGCACTCAGGAGCCTTCGACAGCTTCGGTATCTGCCGCAAACAGTTCACTCTTCCTTGCAGAAACGGCGACCTCTTCATAGACACTCTTCTCAGATATGGAGAACTCTACAAGAAGGACAGCATGGAAAGCGCAATCTCACTCTTTGGAGATGCCGAGGAAATGAAGCCTGAAAGGCCGGAAATTCCTGCCATGGTAGGAGACGAGGATATTCTTGAGAAGCTCAAATATGAGAAGGAACTTGTCGGAATGTACCTTTCGTCGCATCCTCTTGACACATTCTCATTCGAGATGGAGCATTTTGCTACATGCCAGCTGGGAGAACTGCAGGCCTTGGTATCCGAGTGCAATACGACCAGAAAGTCGACAAAAGTGGCACTCGCCGGTCTCGTCACATCAGCATCGGAGAGTCAGACCAAGACAGGACGCCCTATGTCCAGAATGGTCGTAGAGGACTTCAGCGGAAGTTACGAGTTTGCTTTCTTCGGTAAAGACCATGAAACCTACCTTCCATATCAGAAGGTAAACAGCGCGATCTTCATTGAGGGAGTAATAGAGGAACGTTTCAGGGCAAAGGCAGAGAACCTGAAACCTGGTACACCGCCGCCTGATCTTGTCTTCAAGATGAAGAACATCACTCTGCTTGGAAACGTAGCAGAGGAAAGAGTGACAGGACTCTCAATATATGTAACCACCCCTATGCTATCTCCTGACTTCAGAGATAAGCTGGTAAAGATGCTCAAGAAGAACAAGGGAAAGACACCTCTCACCATGTTCCTATATGATCCGCAGAAAAAGTGGAACATAGAGTTCCTTTCTCATAAGTTCAAGGTTCAGATCACCAACGAATTCCTCGAGGAACTGAAATCCCTCGGCATCCGCTATAGTGTCAGTAAAAAATAACATTGAAACCTGTAATACTCAACTGATTGACACCCAACCAGTTACAGAATAAGGGTCGGAAAAATTTCCGACCCTTATTCTGTAACTATCTGATTACCAGGGATATGATTAATTCTAGAAAAGCAGGCGGGCGATGATTGGATAATGGTCAGATACGAAAGTACGGTCCAAGTACTTCTTTGTTACGGTCTGATACTCAGGGCAGGAAGAAAAACCTGAAATATAGATGTAGTCTATCACCATATCCTTAGAGGCCTTGCCCCAGCCGTTGAATGTATGGTGATTATCAGTCCTTGCAGCAATCTTTCTTGTACACTTCATACGTGCATCAAGGTCTTTCAATACCGGGTTATCAGGCTTTACATTGAAATCTCCTGTAAGAACCATAGGTAGACCGTCAGGATTGATTTCTGCTATCTTATCAACTATAAGAGCCAAGCCATTCTTCTGCGCCTCCTTGCCGACATGATCAAGGTGGGTATTTACAAAATAGAACTTCTTTCCTGTCCTCTTGTCCTTCATCAAGGCCCATGTGGCTGTTCTATAACAAGCTGCATCCCAACCCTTTGACGGTTTGTCAGGAGTTTCTGACAACCAGAATGTTCCCCATTTGAGAAGCTTTATGGTCTTCTTGTTCCAGAAGATGGACATATGCTCTCCTTTCTTCCTGCCATCCTCGCGACCGACTCCTACACAGTCATAATCATCAGCATACTCCTCTATTAAAGCAACCTGATAGTCAAGCGCTTCCTGTACTCCGAACACATCAGGAGCCTGATCCTTCAGCATTTCCAAGGTTACAGGCGCACGGAATCTCCATGAATTTGTTCCGTCCTGTCCCGAACCAAGTCTGATGTTATATGACATTACCTTCAGTTCTTCTGCCTGGGCCTTGGCTGACTGAGGCAGCAGCATCATAGATACTGCTGCAATCGATGCTAATATGATTCTCTTCATCGTTTTCCTAATCATTTAAGCTGAAATGATACAGCGGCCTTAATATCCTCTGACGAACTGCCTAAGAGGGCCTGGAACTCACCCGGTTCGGCAACCCACGCATGCTTGTCGGCATCGAAGTAGCTGAGGTCATCATCGTCGATTTCGAATCTGACTGTCTTCTTCTCACCAGCTTTGAGCCATACCTTCTCGAAGCCCTTGAGTTCCTTTACAGGACGGTCAACTGACGACTCCGGGTCTGCTATATAAAGCTGAACAACTTCTGCTCCATCAACGTCACCTGTATTTGTCACATCAACAGCTACTACGAGCTTCTCGCCTGACTTCATTGAAGATCTGGCTGACTTTGCATTGCTGTACTCGAAAGTTGTATAGCTGAGACCGTGTCCGAATGGGAACTGAACAGGGATTTCCTGAGTAGCATACCATCTGTAACCTACATATACACCCTCTGAATAATGAGTCTGCCAGAACTGGTCACCTTCTGCCTTGACACCCGGATACTGAGCCTCTGTCTTGATAGGACCATCCTCATACCTGAATGGAACTGAGAAAGGAAGTCTACCTGAAGGATTAACCTTACCTGTAAGCACGTCAGCAAGAGCATTGCCGCTCTCTGTACCGCCATACCATCCTTGTACGATAGCGTCCGCGCTGTCAGCCCACGGCATAGCTACAGGAGAACCTGAAATGTTTACAACAACGAGATTTTTTGCTACCTCTGCAAGAGCAAGAATAATATCCTCCTGATTATATGGAAGAGTAATCTGGAGACGGTCTGTTCCTTCGTTATCCTGGTGGTCACTCTTGTTGAGACCTCCTACGAAGATGACATAGTCTGCATCCTTTGCCTGTTCTACTGCCTCAGCGATGAGTTCCTCTGGTGAGCGGCTGTCAGAGAGGTCCTGACCTGTATCAACCAAGTTATATGAAGTAGAAGTATCACCGACATATCCGCGAGCCCATACTACCTCAGCCCAACCTGCATAAGCATTCTGGATACCCTCGAGAGGGTTCACCTCATAGGCAGTCTTAAGATTTGAGCTGCCGCCGCCCACGACCATCTTCTTCACAGCATTCTCACCTACAAGGAGGATCTTGCCACCCTCTGGAACCTGGAGAGGAAGAGTATTGTTGTCATTCTTGAGCAGAACCACACCGGCTGCTGAGATATCACGCGCCGCCTGATAATGCTCAGGGCAGACGAAACGGCCGTAGTTCGGCTCAGGACGCATGCTTGTGCGGAAGATCGTACGGAGGATACGGCGAACCTTGTCGTCAAGTTCCTTGGTCGTATATTTGCCTTCACGCAGGCCCTTTATGTATGGATCCGCCATGTGATATTGTCTATAGCCGTCACTTGCAGCTCCGCGTAGACCATTTGTCCATGTACCCATCTCAATATCAAGTCCGTTGAGCACAGCCTCTTCGTCGTCACGGCATCCGCCCCAGTCACTGACTACAACGCCGTCAAAACCCCATTCTCCCTTGAGGATATCCACAAGGAGTTTCTTGTTATGGCAGTTGAACTGACCGTTATATAAGTTGTACGAACCCATGATAGCCCATGCGTTTCCTTCCTGGACCGCCGCCTTGAATGCAGGAAGATAGATCTCATAGAGGGTTCTGTCGTCAACCACAGAGTTGGACTGGGTGCGCTGGAACTCCTGGTTGTTCACGGCATAATGCTTCACGCATGCTGCAACTCCGTTTTCCTGCACACCCTTTACATAAGGAACCACCATCTGTCCTGCAAGATATGGATCTTCTCCCATGTATTCGAAATTACGTCCGTTGAGCGGTGTACGGCAGATGTTGATTCCGGGACCAAGAAGTATATCCTTCTTGCGGTAGCGCGCCTCTTCACCTATGCTGCGTCCATAAAGGAGAGACATCTCCTTGTCCCATGTCGCTGCAAGATTGATAAGTGCCGGGAATGCTGTACACGAGTCATTTGTCCATCCTGCCTGATCCCAATCATCCCAAAGTACTTCCGGACGGATTCCATGAGGGCCGTCAGTGTGCCATACTTCAGGAATACCCAGACGCGGAACGCCGCGCGAACTGAACTTTGACTGCGCTGTCGTCATACCGACCTTCTCCTCAAGGGTCATACGAGAAAGCGCGTCCTCTACCCTCTCCTCAATCGGAGCATTAGGATTAAGATAAGTCGGGCCGTCGAATTTAGACTGTGAGCAACATGCTGACAGAACGAGCGCCACAGCTGCAAGGATAATGGTCTTTTTCATATCGTGTATTATTGATTATTCAAACCTTACAAAGATAGTTAAAAAGATATCTCCACTCACTTCGTTCGGTCGAAATGACAAGAAAAAACTAAATTAGAGTGTAATCTATCGTAAAGGCAAACGACTCACCTGGGGATATACAAAAGTCGATATATGGTTCTATGCAAGAGATGCGGTGGTTGGACCAGAAGACTGATTTTGTCATCGGGACCCCACAGCGGGCTTGGACGCCACGGCCGGTGCGTTTGTCGAAGAGGCTGAAGGCGTTTGGACTGCCATCCAGACCGCGGCCGGCAGCGTGCAGATTGCCTGTAAACACTGACTCTCCTTTCTGAAGTGTTCTTGTAAAACGGATTCCAGACTCTGTAAACCCTACCTCAGAGTACTCGGCACGCCAGTCACCTTCGGGCTTGAACGGAAAGTCAAGCTGACGGCCAGATCCGGTCTCCAGGAGGCCCAGAGTGAAGAAATTGTGATTATATACATTGCCCTCCAGAGGCTTCCTGCCTGTATTCTTCAGACTATGCCTTATAACGAAGGTGTTATCTCCAGTAATGGCGATTTCCTTGATGTATTCGTATGCATACCCGCTGTCATGGCTGATAAAATGCCCGAAGACAGCAGAGTTTTCAGTAACACATAGCGTCCTGCGACCAGGATCCAGAATCCTATGCAGCTTGAATCTGTCGTACTCCCCTTCCATCTTCTCCAGCATTCCTACTCCGATCTTCAGGAAAGCACCTCCGGGAGCCGCATCTGAAAGGCCGACAGGACTGAATTCCTCGACAGGACCGCAGACAGCATCATGCATGGTCGGAGAATAGTTCTCAAACCACTCTTCTGTATAGCTGCAGCCTTTGTATTCTATACTGGAGAACACTCCTGCCCAGTCGAAACGGGTACCACGATAATAACCCTTCTCGCCATCGGGCTCATGAAGGGTTATCTTTAGTGTATTGTTAGAAATTGAAAACATTGCCGCGGCAGATAATAGATTAACTATCAATAATTTAACGATTGATTATCCTAAGGGACTTACGTGCCACACCCCATTTACAGTCGGGTTGGGAATTCGGCGATACGGAGGGTCGTGCAACCGTATGGGATCAGTTCGATCCACACTTCTTCTCCAGTGTCGTCACCGTCTTCGCGATAATAGGCTATCTGGCCTGTAGATCCATTATACTCCTTCCATGGCTTGATGATCACGGCCTTAGCCTTGATGGTTACAGGAGCATTCTCCAGATTCCATGGATAAGCACCCACATCCTCACGTACCTCAACCTTAAAATTCTCAAGCATCAGCTCCGGAGTCATATCCTTGAGACGGAAACCGTAATTCCAAGGAGTATCAGAGGTGCATGTGTAGTAATACGGTCCATATTTTCCTTCATATGAAGCCTCAAAATCATGTTTCTCCCACTTTTCCTCCATTCTGAGGGCATACACAAGCGGTCCACGTTCCACTACTGTAGCTCCATCATACCAATGACTGATACATACTTCCATAGGGAAGGTCAGAGTCACTACGTCTCCCATAGTCCATTCGCGGGCTATACGCACAGTATCTCCTGCTTTAGAAAGGCAGTTTACATTTACTCCATTGACCTTTACCTCAGCCTGTGAGCACCACTTCGGAACTCGGAAATAAAGCGGAAATTCAGCCTTCTTCACCTTCTTTGAAGCGAAATTCACTGTAACCTTGACTGTCTCGTCAAACGGATAGAAAGTCTCCTGCTTGAGAGAAACATCAATTCCGCCTGCCACCTTGGCATTGACAGTTGAAGGAGCGTATACGAATGCCGCCAGACCACCATCCACGCTTGCATACCAAAGGTTCTGTGTGAATTTAGGCCAGCCTTGGTGCATATTGCATGTACAGCATGGATAGCCGTTCAGGACTCCGAAGACATTATCGTTATCCTCATGCTGGGTAACGAAGTTTCTCCATTCACGGGAGCATGCTATCTGATTGGTCTGCTGGTAGTATTGGCGTCCGTCATAAGCATCTGTTGCCTGTGTTGGAAGAGCATTGTATGCCACTCTTTCAAGATGATCGGCCCACTGGAGGTTTCCTGTTGCCTGAAGCATCTCCTCAAGAGAATACATCATTTCTACAGCGGTGCAAAGCTCAGATCCACGTGTAGGATCTCCGAAATGCACCTGCTCGTCACCGGCCCAAAGACCTGTAGGAAGTCCGAAAGTCTGGCGCATGATCTTAAGGGCATTATCCGGAGCATTGAGATCCCTCGGATCATGCGACCTCTGCCACCAGATGATAGGCTCCTTGAATCCATGTGCAAGGTTTACCGTATGCATTGAGTTCTGCGTGCGCAGCTCGTTGGTCTCACCCCAGAACATTGCTGTCCATGGAGTTGTCTGGCTATGGATGAGATCACCGAGTTCAAGAAGAAACTCTTCTCCTGTGATATTGTAAAGCCAATATACTATATCAAGGTTATCACCACCTCTCCATTTTCCCCAGAACGTCCAGTAGTCAAGCTGTTTTTCAGGAAGGTTGGCAAGCTGATACTTGAAGTAACCGGTCATCACATCAATGACACGTTGGTCACCTGTAGCCATATAATACTGCTTCAAAATCTTGAGAGCCACCATCTTAGGCCACCAGTCCTCTGCCTTCCCCCTCTGGAATCCTTCTATATACTTACGGGATATCCTGTTTCCGAAGTAACCGTCCTCATACACCATTGTCAACATAGACTCTGTCCATACTTTTGACTTGGCTATGAGTTCCTCGTCACCAAGAAGATACGCAAGAGGGACAAGACCATCAAGCCAGTAAGGACCACGCTCCCATGTATCACCTTCGCCTCCGATCCAGGCGTTGTCCGGTCCCACTACCTCACGATACACCTCGTCAAGGTGACCGGTAAAGCCTTCCGCCTGACGCACAAGCTGGTCATGCAGCCAGCCTTCCGGGCGTATAGCTCCGATAGGTAGTTCTGCAAAATCAGTTGCTGCCAAAGGGGTACGGTTGAAGATGTAGTCCTGCGCGCTGGCGCCAAAGGCCAGAGTGGCAGTCAGAATGGTTATCAGTATTCTTTTCATTTTGTCTATGATTGATGAGATTACCACGTCGCTTCGCTCCTCGTAATGACGTGTGGGGTCCTTATGTTACACGGTCGTTCGTAATGACGTATAGGGAGACGTTTATACGTCATTGCGAGGCCCCGTAGGGGCCGTGGCAATCTTTACTTTTTAAGAGGATTGGAGATGATGAACTGGCAGAGGGCATGGTAGATAGCTCGGTCTGCAGGATCCTCGGATGTCGCTAGTTCATAGAGACCGTTGGTTCCCGAGTAAAGGACAAACGGAACCGTACCATGCAGGCCGCGGGAGCGGGCATTGTCAAGATATTCCTGGAAACGGGCCTTGTTGCGTTCTGCGTATGGATTCGGCTGGCCGTTCTTCAGGTTCGAAAGGATGGAAGAGGTAAGAGGCTCGCCATGGGTCCCTTCAAACTCCAGTTCCATTCCCAGACCGTAATCCCTGATCTTCTTTTCTATCTGGTCCCATGACCACTTGGCATCTGTCCAATAGTAGTTAGGCTGCATGACCGTGAGGTCGAAGCCGAAGTCCTTGCTTCTCTCGATGCCCGGAGCCATCGCATAAGGCACCCAATACAGACCTTCGTTCAAGGAGTGGCAGTAGTCAGCCACGGCCTTGATGGTCTTGTCATGCTCCTTGTACTCATAGCGCCATCCTCCCGGAACGGAAAGTTCCTCTGAAAGCACATAGAAACCTATGAGTTCCACATACTTATATCCTGCCTCGGCAAATCTGGCGCGAACCTGGTCAACAAGCCACAGATAGGCCTTGATGCGGTCCTCCGTCTTGGAAAAGTCCAGAGCGACCCCGTCAAGCTCACCCCAGTACACGGTGTTTCTGTTCTCGCCCTTCATGGCCTTTGTATAATGTTCGAAGTAGACCGGGTCAGGAAGTGAGAAGATTATTCCGCGCTTGGTAGAAGGCTTGCCGATGCGTGAAGCGACGTCTGCAACACACTTGTCCAGCGCAGCAAAGCCGTTTTCGGCATCGAACCAATAGTCCAGCTGCCTCTCCCAGTGCTCCTTGCGTGAAGAATAACGTCCGTCATTGGCGATGGAATATGTCACCTTGAAGTCGTCATCCCAGAGCTCCATCATGATCATGTTGTCGAAGAGCCAGTGCTCCTGACCGTCCTGGTCAGTATAAGCGACAGTCTTCTCGAAACGCTCCGGAGTCCAGAGATACGGGTTACGGGCACTGTGGCCGCCATAGCAGATGGCTGCGTCAGCGATCATGCGCACCTCATCCTTCTCCCACTTGTAAAGGTTCTTCGGAGCGCCGCAGCTGCATATCATCAACGCGGCTAAAAATATCATCAATATCCTGTTCATAATCTATCCTTTTCAAAACTTCTACAGCCGTGTCAAAAATAGCTCAAAAAATGACACGGTGGTGGCTAAAACGGCTGAACTTGCCTGTTTTTCAAGACCACCGTGACAAAATATAAGGGAATAGTGTCACGGTGGTCTGATTTAAAAGATACAATCTGTCTGATTACTCTGCAATAAAGCCTGAGTTCATCTTGAATACCGAGATACCTACATTCTGGATCATCACAGCCATGTAAGTCTCGCCATTGATTTCGCGTACAACGCAGTCACCTGTAGAGTGGGTTGCAGGGCATGGTGAAACGACTGTTGCATCCATACCGTCCTGTATAGGTGCCTCGAACACAACCTTCTGGTTCTGAAGAACACCTGCAAGGCCGTCATAAGTGCCGTTGAAGTCAGAGACAACCTTCACAGAACCCTTGTCCTGAGCAGCCTCGAGAGCCACATAAGCAACATACTTGGCGCCTGTCTTGGCATCGCTGAAGAAGTTGTATCCGTGGGTCATTCCAAGACCGAGATCCGCAGTCGAAGCGAATACATTGCCTGAAGTGTTGGCAACCCAGTGACCGCTTGATGTCGATGTCACAAGGAAACCTGGAATGACATCCGAACCCGCCTTAGGAGTACCTGGATAGACGTATGCAGAACCGATGCAACCTGCAGCATCAAGTACCGATGCAGAGTAGTCATAACGTCCGCGGGCATATGCAAGTCCGTCAGCACCAGGCCACTCACCTACTCCTGTCTCGACCATAGCGTTTCTTACGATGTTGCCGGAGTTGTAGTCCTTAGCATAGATCTCACCGTTCTTCCAGCTTCCGAGCACGATGAACTTATCGCCCATACGACGTCCTGAATCTTCAACCATATATTTAGTTGGAGCATTGTCGATGCCGTCAAGCCAAGCATAGTAGTGTAGGTGTGACTCGTCACCGAGAGTGAGGTTTGTAGCAAGGAGGATATCCTTGCCTCCGTTGATTGCAGGGTCTGTATTAGGAACCATTCTCACGCAAGAGAGTGTGTGAGTACCGCCGGCTATGCCGCTTACATTCACATTCTTCACCTGGGCAGGATCTGCGATGCTTACAGCCTTGAGGACCGGATCACCGCCTGCTGACTGAGGAACATAGATGTACTCGTCATCCATAGTGATGTTTCGTGCATCTGAAAGGCCGAATGTAGCCTGCCATGGATTTGTAGACGAAGTAGCGAAAATGCCCCACTGGCGAGTGAAGAGCTGTGGCGGGATAGGCTCAAGACCCTTCACGACGATGTATGTAAGACCGTTGTTGATCTTCACGCCGTCAACTGACATACCTGAGATCTTCACAGGCACCACATAACCGTCCCAGTTACTCTTTACAAGACCGTTTTCGTCTGCAAGTGCCTCTGTGTTAATAGTCACAGGATAAAGCACGTAGCCCCCCCCTGCCTTGATCACAGGATCGGCACCGAACGACACAAGTCCCTCCGGAGCAGCCTCATAGTCAGTACCGTTAGCCTGGTTGTAAGTAGCGATAAGGTCATTGTCTACCTCGAAATCCAGAGTAAGGTCGATGCCCGGAATCGCCTTGTCGATACGTACAGTGATGTCCATGGTCTCCGAAACAGGCTCAGACTCCCACTCGTATGTACGGCTGAGAAGAGTCTGTTCTGCAGTAACGGTAGAAGTCACAAGGTTGAGGATGAAGATCTGTCTTCCTTCATTAACCTCAAGACCCTCCGAACGAAGAGCCACAGGGATGCAGTACTGGTTAGCGGGCTCCTGATCCATGAAGGCAGCCACCTTTGCGATATCCCATGAAACGGTTACCGGCTTGGTTACATCTTCATATCCGAAAGTAAGGCTCTGAGTACTGAAAGAGTACATATCCTGGTCGTCGGGTAGAGGATAGAATTCCACGCCGTACTGCTCGTTATAATTTCTGAGGTCGAAATTGGATGTTGTGATGCTCACGGTACCCTCATTAAGTCCCTTTCCGCTCTTGATGACGTCAATCTCGTAAGATCCGCCATAAATAGGGAGGGTCAGGACATTCTCTCCGGCCTTGTTGTTGAAGCCGAAAGAATCATCCGGCAGAAAGTTGTTTCTGTCGTCGGCACAAGACGCTACGGCTGTAATCGTCAGTGCAGAAAGCAAGATATTTCTTAAAATCTTCTTCATATTCATTCAGATTAGAATCCGTAGTTCTGTGTAAGGTTAGTCATCTCAGCAAGCTGGTCAGAGTCGAATGGGAAGAGATAGTCTCTCTTGGTGAACTTAGCATGTTTTGCAAGAGGGAAATCCTCGCTTGAGCGCACCCATGAATCATGATAGTCAACTGCGTAGTTAAGGTTAAGAGTCCAGTTGAGTGTAGGGAAGTTCTGCTCTGCTGTCATCCAGCGGGTGTTATCGTAGAAGTGCATAGGTCCCTCGATCGCAAACTCGATCATCTTCTCCTGCTTGAAGCACCATCTGAGGAGCTCAGGGTCAGAAGCGATGCCCGGATATGCCTCCTCAAGGTTGTTCAGACCTGAACGGTTACGGATCATGTTGAGGTACTTGATTGCCTCATCATAGTCTTTCGTCTCAATACAGCACTCTGCATAGTTGAAGTAGATCTCGGCAAGACGGAAAGCAGGATATACATACTTGATCTGCTGGTAGTCTGCTCCTACATCAAGAGGGTTGTCTGCCTTGTAAAGACGACGCCATGCATAACCGAAATAGTTGTTTGTAGAAGTCTGGTCCCAACGCTGACAAAGCGAACCTGAACCTCTCCAAAAACCACACTTCATATCCTCTGCAGTCCATGTTGTAGAAGAATTCTTAGGGTTGGTCATGGTCTTAAGAGCCGGATTGCAAGGCCAGTAGTATCCGTTAGGAACGAGTGAGGCATAATAGCGAGGCTCGCGATTGAGAGTAGAGTTGTGTGCCTCGAACTCACCGGCCCACTCAGCCTCGAACTGAGTTGTCATGCTAAATCCTTCCGCCTCATATCCTGACTGCTGATCGATGATTGGCTTAGAATAGTCATCCATGCCTGATGTCCTGTCATATCCTGTAACCGGATAACGTCCGGACTCATACATTGCATAAGCGTCTACGAGCTTGAACGATGGAGTCAGTGACTGCCATCCCTCGACTGTGATGTTACGAGGTGCACAAGCTCCGACAAATCCACCTGAGCGACCAAGCCAATCTTCGTAGAAGTTCATCCACCATCCCCAGATTGTCTCCTCGTTCCACTGCTTGAAGAAGATGTTCTGGTAAGCACGGATACCGTCTTCGAACTTGTCTCCTGTGGTCTTGTCTGCCTGTACAAGACTATAGTACTCAAGGTCGATGAGGTCCTTTGCAGCCTGCTTAGCCTCCTCCCACTTCTTTTCATCATAAGTCTGAGGGAAGATTTCCTTGCCGTAATAGTTAGTCATGCCGGCATAAAGAGTGTTTCCGTTGTAGAGTGGCGATGCTGCATAAAGGAGGACACGTGACTTCAGTGCCATTGCAGCACCCTTGGTTGCACGGCCCATGTCGGAACCTTCCTGAAGACCTACCTCTGTGATGCTCATAGGAAGCACTTCGATACACTTGTTGAGTTCGCTAACGATGAAATCGATGTTTTCCTCGAGAGTGTTTCTGTCAAGTTCTGCACCAAGAACGTCCGACGGAGCCGCCTTGTCACCCCAAACGATGACCGGACCGTATGTTCTGAACAGGCAGAAATAGTAGAATGCGCGCATGAAGCGTGCCTCCGCCTTCATATAGTCACGTACTGCCTGATTATCCTCAACGTCGAGGTGGATGTTGTCAATCACAAGAGTACAGTGTGCGATTGCCTTGTAATAGTTCTCCCAAAGGTTATAACCTGTGATGGATGCAGGGCTATAGTCACCTACACGGAGGTCAAACACGTTGTTGGCGTATGCTGATGCGTTCACCTGACGTGCGTCGGTACGGCCTGAGAAACCTCCCTCTGTGGTAGCATCCACAGGATTCTCCTCCTTTGGAAGGTAGGCGTACATGTGTGCTGCAAGCTGACGGGCTGTTCCTCTCTTGCTGAACATCTCTTCGATGGTTGCCTGGTCCTGAAGCTCTACATCAAAGTAAGAGTCGCAAGACACCGCACCGAGTGCAAGCACAACAAATGCTGATAATGTATATATTAATTTATTCATGATGTGTCTGTTAGAAGTTGATGTTCAATCCAAGACTTACGTTACGTGTGATCGGATATCTTGCACCCGTCGCTGTCTCAAGCTCAGGATCCCAAAGTTTGAACTCCGAGAAAGTGAGGAGGTTTGTTCCTGCCACATAGAAGCGGAGGGCCTGGATGCCTGCCTTCTTTGTCCACTTCTTAGGGAAGGTATATCCGATCTCGGCGTTCTTAAGACGCAGGAAGCTCATGTCGCGGGTCCAGTAGTCTGAAGTCTGCACATTGTTGTTGGAACGGGTTGTACCAAGTCTCGGATATGGAGCATTGATATTCGGATTGTCAACTGTCCAATGGTTGAGTGCTACGTCCCTGAACACCTGTCCGGTGAGCTGAGGAGATGATGATGCACCGTAAAGGTTAGATCCTCCGATCTGACGTGTCACATTACTTACTCCGCTGAAGAATACAGAAAAATCTACACCCTTGTAGCCGAGGCTCACACCGAAACCGTAGTTGATCTCCGGAATCGCGGTGTAACCGATTGCAACCTTGTCATACTGATCCACATAGCCGTCACCGTTGATATCCTTGTACTTGATGTCTCCCGGCTGAACATCACCGAAGGTCTGCTCCGGCCAGTTGTCGATATCCTCCTGGCTCTCAAAGAGGCCGCAAGAGATAAGGCCCTTTCTCTGGTTATATGCAAATCCTACATTGCTGAGGTACTCCTCAACCGGTGTAGGCTGATCATCATAGATGAGGCGGTTGCGGTTGAATGTGAAGTTTCCTCTTGCAGAGATGTTCAATCCGTTTGCGAAAGTATGGTCATACTCCAAAGACATATCGAAACCACGGTTGAGCATCTCTCCGATGTTCACGTACTGGTCCTTCTGTAAACCGACTGCCGACGGAGTTGACTGACGCATAAGGAAGATACCGTCACGGTAGTCACGGAAGAGGTCAGCCTGGATGGTGAGGTCATTGAAGAGACCGAGTTCGATGCCGACGTTGCTCTTTGTAGCCTGCTCCCACTCTACCTCAGAGTTACCCATTTCAGCAGTTGTGATACCGCCTACAGTTGTGTAACCTGTTGCAGATGAGTTTGGAATAGTACCCCAAGCCGCACCTGTTGCAGATGTGTTGATGGTAGTGTTGTATGCGAAACGACGGCTACCACCGATCTGGTCATTACCTACAGAACCGTAAGATGCCTTGATCTTGAGGAGGTTGATGACGTCTGAAACGCCCTCCCACCATGGCTCGTTGCTGATCATGTAACCGACAGCGACAGCTGGGAAGAAACCGAAGCGGTGGCCCGGAGCGAAGTTCTCCGATCCGTTGTAGCCCATGTTGAACTCGAAGAAGTAGCGGTCCTTGTATGAGTAAGTTGCACGTGCTGCAACACCCATTGACTTATAAGGGAAAGCCGCGATGTATGAGCTCGGATGAGTGTGTGAGAGAGAACGCATGCTGTAGAGGACCATAGCGCTCACTCGGTGTGCATAAGCGAACTGGCGCTCATAGTTCACCGAACCCTCGAAGTTGATATAGCGTGTACCGCTGTGTGAAGTTCCGAGAGTGATATAGCCTGCATAGTCGTCGATCACCTCGTACTGGATATTGCCTGCGTCATCTCTTCCGATTGCTCTAAAAGTCTTAGGAAGAATGCTGCGGTTGAGTGTATTGCTGTTTGTAGCGTCGAACGAGAATGCGACGCGTGCAGTAAGACCCTCGGTCACGAAGTCAGAGAAGTCCTGAGTGAGTGACACTGTCGACTGAGCCACGTTGCTGCTCGCATTCGAATAACCCTGCTCGTTGAGGAGGTTGTATGGGTTAGGAGTACCCTTGATTGAAGCGAGGGTTCCGTCAGAATACTTGAGCGGAATCGCTGTAGGGGTCATGGTCATTGTCTGGGTAAGGAGGGCGTCAAGACCTGCCGCAGGAGAGTTCTTCACCGTAAACTGGGTAGACACGTTCATACCGAGCACTGTAGACTTGGTAAGATTGATGTCCACGTTTGTACGGAAATTGAACCTCTGGTAGCTCATCTGAGCGTCGTAACGGTCGTTAGCGGCAGTGTTGAGGATACCGTCCTCAAGGTAGTATGAACCACCGACATAGTAACGTACGTTCTTTGTACCGCCGCTCACTCCGATGTTTGCCTTTGTGGTCATCGCCTGGTTCTTGAATGTCTCATTCACCCAGTCCACTGAAGGATAGAGGTCGGGATCACATCCCTCAAGACCCATTGCTGTGGCAAGATACTGCTCCTTTGCAAAGTCATTGAAGATGGCATCCTGGCCGCTGTTGATGTACATGTTGTTGAGGAAGTCGATGAACTCGCCTGTGCTTGCCATTTCAGGAAGTCTTACAGGAGAAGTCATACCGGTCTCCACCTTAACGGAAAGCTGAGGCTTAGACTCGGAACCGCGACGTGTTGTGATCAGCACGATACCGTTCGCACCACGCACACCGTAAAGGGCTGTCGCCGAAGCATCCTTGAGAATAGAGAGAGAGGCGATGTCCTCTGTATCGACCATATCCATACTACGCTCCACACCATCCACGAGGATCAGAGGAGTAGAATTGGCACCGAAGGTACTCACACCACGGATCCAGAAATCTGCCGAGGCTCCTGGCTCACCGGTCTTCTGGATAGCCACCACTCCGGCAAGCTTACCTGCGAGACTGGTAGAGAGATTACCTTGCGACTGTGCGAGCACGCCCATGTCAACTGTACTGATGGATCCGATGACGGAAGCCTTTCTCTGCGTACCGTATGCCACCTTCACGACTCCTTCGAGTTCGTTCTCGGCCGGTACGAGCTTGATGGTGATCTTTGTCTGGTCGCCGACCTTCACCTCCTCATCCAGATATCCGAGGAAGGAAGCGACGAGCACATCTGAAGGAGAAACGCTGATGTTGAAGCGGCCCTGATCATCGGTCATGGCACCTCTTGTCTCCCCCTTTACTACAACGTAAGCACCGGCGATTCCCGAATCAGTCTCGTCCAGGATGACACCGGATACGTTTCTGTCCTGCGCAAAGGCCGAAACCGCTGCGCAAGCGGACAAAAGGCAGAGTGCGAGCACCCTTCCAAGTCCTTTCATACGTTCTGTTAGCATCATAATAAGGTTAGTTTATTTTTTATAATCATTTACATTGAAGCTATCCCGACGAGCACCGTGCCTTGAATGTCATCTACAACGGAGACATGCACATCTGCTCCAAAACCTTTCTTTATCTCATCTTCCATCAGGTCGAAGGACCTGGCGATCTGTCCTGCGAAAAGCAGATGGCTGACACCGAGCTCCACTATCAGATCCCTTGCACCGGCAACATAATGTCTGCCTGCGCTGCGGAATGCCTCAAGGGCCTTTTCTTCTCCATGATGTGCCTTGTCGGCTATTTCCTTGACATCCTCTCCTTCAGAAAGAATTCCTCCGAGTTCCTTATAGAAACGCAGGATTGCCCTTCTGGACACATAGTCCTCCAATATTCCTGTTCCATAAGGCTTATCCCAGAGATTCCTTGCAGGAGAACCCTCCTCAGACTGCGCAACAATGCCGTTCACCGCATATGCGAAACCCAATCCTGTTCCCAGGGTAGACATGGCAGTCACACCTTTCCTGAGTTCAGGACGAAGAGTCAGTGCTCCTGTCAATGCTCCGTTGACATCGTGAGCGAAAGCCACACGGACGTCCGGGCTGATGACATCTCCAAGTATTTCGCGGAAAGAGCGTCCGTACACTGAAGCGAACTTATGCTTCATAAGGAAGATACCCTCCTTGTAATTGAAAGGACCCGGCATCACGACACATACCGCCTCGATCGCATAGCCGGCATGGGCAGCTCTCTTCATCTGACCGGCTACTGCTTCACGGAAAGAAGCCTCAATCTGCTCTGCAGTGCCGTCTGATTCGATCGGGGTGCTGTCAAAAGTACCCTCGACAGCGCCCTGAGAGGCAATGCCAAGGGATGACTTTATGAATGTTCCTCCTACATCAAGAAGGATCATATGGGATTTATTTTTCATCATATTCGAATCCTTCGCGAAGAGTTGTCTTGTGGATGCTGATAGGCTCCTTACCGAGATTCTCGACAACGTATTTACCCATGTCGGCAGGAACGCACACGATGTCCATGAATTCCATGTCGTAATAACGCTCCGGGTGCTCCACGCTGCGTACACGTGCCCTGTCACCGTCTACGAGGGTGAGCACGTGGAACTTCTCGTTCCTTGTGTCCTGCTCGCACATCTTCTCGAACTCGAGGCGGCGGAGGGAGATGTACATCTGCGGATTCTCACCGAGGATATACTCCTTCCAACCCTCGCCCTCTGCGTCAAGACGCGGCTTCTGCACGATGTAGTCCTTGTTTTCAGGATCATGGATGGCAGAATATCTTCTCTCCTGGTTCACGACCTCCTCACCGAGCTTGGTGTGAATAGGACGCTGCTTTCCGTCGAAGTCCAGACGGAGGTAGTCATACATCTTATATGTATATGAACCGATGGTGAGCGAACCGATCTCGAGGATCACCTGGTTTCTTCCGCTTGAGTGGATGGTACCCGCTGGGAGCATCACCTGAAGACCCGGAACAGATGGTTCGTAGCTCACGTACTTCTCATAGTCGCATGGGATCTTCTTTGTGTCTGCATCCTCAATCTCCTTGAAGAACTGAGGGATGTCTGCGTCATCACGGAATCCGATATATGTCTTTGCGTCCTGACCTGTAACCACTACGTAGTAGCTCTCGTCCTGACGGCCGAACTCGTTGTAGTTCTCGATGTTGTATTTTCCGCCTGAGTGGCACTGGATGGACATGTTTCCTGTAGAATGATATGAGTCATCCCAGTTGAAACGGATCGGGAAGTAGCCTTGGTATTTAGCCACAGCCTTCTCACCCATGAGGTTCACGCCCTCCTTGTGAACGAATGAGCAGTAGTTGATGTCAAGCATCTCCTTTCCTGCCTCGACAAGGACGCTGACCTCCATAGGAATGAAGTCGAACACCCATGCGGCATTCTTCATCTCCTCAGGAAGGTTCCTGTACTTCTTCATGTATGAGCCGCCCCATACTCCCTCAAGATAGCATGGCTTTGCACGGAAAGGATACTTCACGAGCTCCGAGCAGATGTCTGCGAATGACTCGAAAGGCATCATCTGAAGCTTCTTAGGGTCATTGTCAAGGAAGTAGAAGTCAAGGACATTGTTCTTCCAGAGGTCCTTTCTAAGCTGAACGGCGCACTCGAAGTCGCAGTAATAGCAGCGGCGGATAGTGCGGTTGATGATGCCTGTGTGCTTCTTACCGAGGTTTGCGTACTCGCCTCCACGGATGCGGAGCATGGTCCTCATAGGAGTGATGTCGAACCAGCACTTGACATCATATAGGTCACGGAGTTCCTTGATCATCGAGCCGTATCCGGCTACGGCAACGAGCTTGCCCGGGGTCTTCATGGCAGGAACTGCCTGTTTGAACTCCTCTACCTTAGCCTCATCGAACAGACCGATATAGCCTCCATGGTACAGTTTACCAAAGAGGAGAGTAGGGTCGATCTTTGTGTCCCAGATCAGGAGAGGGTCGATCATATCGTCGATTTCCTTGCCTGGCTTGAGGATAGCCTGGAGAGAATCCACCGCCTCGAACTCGAAGCCGTGGAGGAGACACTCACGGGCAAGAAGGTTTACAAAAAGGTTCCAGTTTGCGGTGGTATAGCCGTCGATGCCCACGATGATACCCTCCGACTTGATCCTGTCAGCGAGCTGTGCGACGAACTTCTTTGCAACGTTAGGCGTGCCGCCTGCCACTATAGAGTCAATTGTCTTTTCTGAAAGTTTCGGTCTGTTGATCGGCTTCGGATCATCAAACGGAAACGGATTGTACATAAAGCTCATGATACACTACTATTATTTGATGTTATAAAATTCAAATCCCATGATTTCTGCGAAATCTTCAAGCTCCTTGCGCCAATCGCCGTCGACGATCGCATAGTGCTGAGTCGCACCGATCCGGAGCACCTGCTCCCAAAGTTCCTTCACAGGCACCACAGGCTTGAAGATGGTGTGGCTGTAAGTAGCGAGAAGGTGCTTCTTGTCGCTCTGCGGAGTATCCTTCTCCGAAAGGCTCTCAGCAAGGAATGTGATCAGCTTGTACTTGCCGTCCTCCTCATAGAGACCTGCCACTGTCTTCATTCCAGGGCTGAAGCGGTACCATGCGAAAGGTGCTCCGGCATACTTCCAGTGGGTCTTTGCAAAGCGTACGTCGCGTGAGATGATCACGTTATCCTGCCACTGAGGGTCATTATGGTCATTAGGACCTGCGTGACCACCGGCAAATGTTCCGAAATCGTCCTCGATGTGGAAAGGCTCCACGAAGTTCACGTTCTTTCCTGTCATGAGCTTGAGGACATAAGTGATGATGCCGGCTCCTATGTCAGCCTCAGGCACGAGCACGCTTACGTTCTCGTTGAACCACTGAGGATAGAATCCCGCACGGCAGCCGGCAGTACGGAATGTTGCCTGGTCGATGTCGTTGTATACGTAGCAGTCGATGTCGTTCTTCTGGGCGAGCTTCTTGATGCCGAGGGTAGCCTTCACGCATCCGATGAACTTGTCATACTCGACGTCATCCATCATCCTGTACTTGCCTGTAAGCTCGTCGGCATACTCCTTCACTTCCTGATCCGTAAGGTTGTCGATCTCTGTTCCGTAGTCACTGTACGGAAGATAGTGGATCTCCGGACCGATCTTGGTGAAGAGGTCATAATTGTCAATGTAGGTGCTCCACATGGCCTCGTTCATGTTTGCCATGAGACCCACGTTCGAGTGGCGGAGGATGGCGCGTGTCCTCGCTGCGTTTGCGTAGACCTTGAGTTTCTCGGTAATCTGCTCACGTGTGCCCATGATGGTCTTCACATTCTTACGAGGCACCCTCTTTACGCTTCCGGAAGCCTCGAGAGAGCCTACGAGAGTACCCGCACAGAGATAATCCACGAAATCATCCTCGTCGAGAGTGGTCTCGAATGTCATCTTCGGCTTCGCTACGTTGCAGAATATAATAGGAATCTCAGGACAGTCGCGGAGGAATCTTATCCATGCGAAGTCCTCGCTCCATGAAAGGAACTCCGCGTAGATGAAGTCGACCTTCTCGGCATAGAAAAGGTCCATAGCCTTCTGCGCATCTTCCCTTTCATAGGTGATTCCCGGATACACAACGTCAAGGAAGTCCATCGTTGCGAGGATTTCCTTGACTGTCTTTTCCTTTCTCTCTCCGTATGTACCTCTCTGAGGACCGGAAAGGTTTTTGAACCTTGGGGAAGCTATAAGCAACACTCCTGCTTTCGGCTTTCTGTTTTTAAGTTCGGCTTTCATAATTATCTGTTAATTTTATCGTAATCCTTCTGGTAGTGGGTCCTGCTGACGATGAGCATGAGGACTCCACAGACGATCCACACCGCTCCAAGGACAGGGAATGTCGCCGAAAGGCTTCCCATGCTGTCCTTCATCGCTCCAAGGATGACCGGTGCGAGGGCTCCTACAGCGAATCCCGTAGTGATCAGCGCACTCGAGCATGAGGCATGGAGTCTTGCCGGTGTCACGTCATATAATACTGTGTAGATGTTTGCATCGAAGAATGCCCTGAAGAAGCCCCATCCAGCAAAGCAGAAGTAGATGCCCCAAAGAGCCATGTCCGCTCCTACAAAGAATAAGAAGGCAGCGCCAAGGATGAGACCGATACCCTGGATCACCATGCGCACCTTGCGGTCGCGTACCGCTATCTTATCCGAGAGGGTTCCCGCGAGGAGAACTCCGGCAAACGCAGCCAGATATGTCCAGAACATGGCATTGAATCCTGCGGCGGCCTGTGTCTGGCCGAACTCCTCCTGGAGGAATGCAGGCACCCATGTCATGTATCCCGTGATCACGAAGATGAATCCGCTGAAGCCGATTGTCAGCACAAGGGCCGTAGGAGTAGTGAACACGGTCTTGAATCCGTCGAAGATTCCCGGCTTAGATTTCTCGACTTCGCTCGAAATGACAGTACTGCCAGGCTTCTCTACGTCATCCTTCTTGTCCTTAAGACGTATAGCCATAACGATACCCCATACGATACCAGCAGCACCGAAGATGATGAACGAATACTGCCAGCCCAGCTTGTCAGCGATGTAACCCGCAAGCCATCCTGCGAGGATCACACCCACATAGTACGAAGTCTGATGGATGGACATTGCGCGTGCTCTTGTATCAGTGTGGTACTGTCCCAGAAGCGAGTAGTTCGCCGGTCCGAAGAAGGCCTCTCCTCCACCGGTAGCGACACTTCGCATGAGGATGAGCATCACCACTCCGCTTGCAAGTCCAGTGAACATTGTCGCCACACTCCAGAAGAGGATCGCGATAGTTGTCACCCACTTGCGGCTGAGGCGGTCGCCCGCCATTCCTCCGAGCGGCACCATACATGCGTAGCAGAGGTTGAAGATGGTAGCGATGAGTCCTACAGAAGTGTCTGTAAGGCTCAGCGAGTCACGGATTGCCGGGAGGACGGTGTTGAACACCTGGCGGTCAGCCTGGTTGAGCAGATATGCCATCCAAAGCAGGGCCAGAACCTCCCATTTATAGTATTTTCCAGTGTTTTTCATATAATGAAAATGTGTGTTTGTAATTATGTGTGGTGTAGTGTGGTACAAAAGTACGCAAATTCTTGCACTTTCCAACACAATTTTACTATTTTTGCCGATATATTACACACAACTCAGCATAATGAAGAAAATGTCATTTATATTAGCCTTGACGCTCGCCTTATCATGCCAGGAAAAGCCTCAGGAAACCATTTCAGCTTTAGCTGATGCTACTTCTCTGAACGCGGAGCTGGTCGATCCGGCTTCCGTAAAGCTCACTTGGTCTGACAACGCAGATGGAGAAAAGGGATACAGAGTATTCCTGCGCAAGGAGGGAGATTCATACAACGTGGAGCCCCTCGAGACCATAGCTGCCGAGTCGACAGAATACATCTTTGAAAATCTCGCTGAAGGAGGCATCTACGACTTCGGTGTCCAGGCTGTTGCGGAAGACTTCACAAGACATTCGAAGGTGGTTTACCTGAATGATTATCAGGTTCCAATACAGGAGACGCCAGAGAATCCGGTAGATCCTGAGAATCCGGTGGATCCAGAAAAACCTGTCGAGCCGGAAGTGCCGTCAGTTGACCCGCAGACCGTTCCTCAAGTGACAAAGGTGACTGCTTCATATGCCTATGTTGCCGTTTCATATAAGGTAGAGAAACTTGCCGGAGCAAATCCGGAGCATGGACTATGCTTCAGCACTTCGGAAACCCCTACTGTAGACGACATCAAGGTCCTCGGTCCTCAGATTCCTGCAAACAAGGAAATCCTCCAGGTCGTGCCTAACGCATATCTTGAGGATGGAAAGGAATACCAGATGAGTGTGTTCGTAAAGAACGGACAGGACTATATCTACAGCGAACCTCAGACCGTCAGCCTGAACGCTCAGCCGGAAGAGGTCAATCTCACATGGGAGAAGCAGAACTACAATATCGACGGTGTGGAGGTTTACAAGACAACATCCAAGCTTAACGGCCGAAACTTCAACGCATGGTATGCGATTGCAGACCCTTCTGAGGTCGATTTCAGAGTTCTTTACCCTGAGACTGTCGGTTCAAAGAAGACCATTTCATCACAGGCGGAGGCTGCCGGCGACTGCATTGCCCTGATCAACGGAGCGATCTACGGAAACTACAACATCGGCGTGATCATCACCGAAGGCAATATGACCCAGCAGTGGCATGGAGAAATAGAGGGATGCTACTGGGCAACCGACAACCAGCTATACCAGATCACACGCCCTATCATCGGAGTAGACAAGGACGGAAAGGCAGATGCCTACTGGGTGGGAGTGCCTCAGCAGGGTACATTCTACTATTATGACAGACCTCAACCTAACGTCGTAGGCCAGGCTAAATATGGCAAAGTGACAGCGACATCTCCAGTACCAGCGGTGGATTGGAAACCTTATTATGCCATCAGCTGCGGACCTATGGTGCTGTATGACGGCAAGGTGTGCGCAGACAACTCCATGGTCGATGACAAGCGCTACTACACTAACTTTGAGTGCTGGGACGAGTCGGGAGTATATTCTGCACATCCTGACAGATCTGCTGTCGGTGTGACTGCAGACGGCAAGATAGTACTCTTCATCTGCGACGGACGCATAGACGCAAGCCAGGGAGCATATATCAAGGAGCTCGGGCCGATCATGAAATCGATCGGATGCGTACATGCTATGAACCTTGACGGAGGCGGCTCGACCGGAATGTGGGTAAAGGGATCAGGAATGGTCAATTACAGGGACGACAGCTGGCGTGCGGTGAAGTCGACTCTCGGATTCTTTGCTAAGTAAATGATTAAAAGACTATTATATATCGTATCAATTCTCCTTTTTGCATGCGCCTGTAGCAAGGAGGAGAAGCCTGAATATACACCTAATCCCGTAATCGAACTTTCATTCAAGGGATTTCAGACAGACGGGGTCATCCTTGAGATAAAGAGTCTCAACACAGATGAAATCTATGTGCTGGTACAGCCTATGGCTGATAAGGCTCCGACAGTTGAAGCAATCCACACAAAAGGCGTGAAAGCGGAAGGCAAGGAAGTGTTTATCGGGGGACTGCAGTCTGATTCCGACTATACCGCTTATGCAATCGGCGTACTGAAGGATAAATACAGTAAAATCTCGGAATGCACATTCACAACCCCTTATAAGCCAACCGACAGAACGGAAATACCGACCTTCGCAGACCTGGATCTGCTTTCCGGAGGCATAACCAACAAGACTCCGAAGACTTGGGACGAGAACAGATTAAAGCCACATGTGACCTTTACTGACGAGAACGGGCAAGAACAGTGGCTCCATGAAGCCTTCCTGCTGATCGGAGGAGAAGATGCCGATAGAAACAGGATCCTGTGCATCGATTCCGGCGGACAGAAGTCAGGCAACCAGGACTCATGGACAGACTTTGCCGATTATTGGCTCAATGACGGCGGCGTGGTGGATGTGTTGGACCAGACCATAGCAAATGCCAAGGGACGCATCGGAAGACCGTCATTCAGACATAAGGTCGTCTTCACGATGCCTGACCCCATCATGCTGGAAACCTTCACCGACAAGAACTCATCGACAACATATTGGGGCAAGGTCAATGACCGCCAGCTTGATTTCACAAACACCGCAGACCAGGTGCTGGCCTATCAGTGGTATATCAATTATGTGATCGAGAAATGGGAGCAGCTCGCGCCCCAGAATGTGGACCTTGCAGGCTTCTACATCCTTTCCGAGGTGCTCGTTGCAAAGCCAAGCGGATGGAACTACAAGTATAAGAGATGGGACAAGATCATCCCTCCGGTGTCTTCATACCTGCACGAGATGAAATACGGACTGTATTGGATTCCGTATTACCAGGCTGACGGATATGACATGACTTCGCAGCTGGGCATAGACTACACATGGATTCAGCCTAACAAATACTGGGACTATCCTGAAAAGAAGGACAAGAAGTCATGGACTTGGGTATTCGGTGCTATGGGCACATACGGCCACGGCATGGAGATAGAGTTCGAAGGCTCGCACGGAGAGGCAGGATGGAGCCAGTATGAATCCGGAGTGCCTCGCACCAGTTCATCCATTCTGGAGACAGTACGCACCTCAAATGATGCCCAGGGTACTCCTAAGGGCTCCCCTAACCCGCAGGCGGCACGCAACAAGCAGCTCCTGCGTGACTACATGAACGAATTCAAGAAAGCGGGATACTACGGCAAGGCCCGTATAGCCACATATTCCGGCACCAACGCCATGTATGAGCTTGCGACCTCTCCTGACGAAAAGGACCGCCAGATGTACCTCGAATACTGTAAATTCATAACTGAAAATCCTTTAAGACAATAACACTGTCATTTCGACCGAACGAACAACACTGTCATTTCGACCGAACGAAGTGAGTGGAGAAATCTTTAAAATATGAAAAGAATAACATCAATTCTAACAGCCTTTGTACTGCTTCTGGGCTGCAATGAACCAAAGACCACTATAGCGGAAGACCTCACAGCCGACATCCCCGGCTTCGTCCTCAGCGACGACATGACCGAAGTGAAAATCGGCGAAGACGGATCGCTTCTGGTGCTGCGCAACATGCAGACAGGCCACAACTACGCCAGCGGCGCAGGCCTGTGGAGGATGTTCTATAACACCCTTGAGGAAAAGGAAATGCAGATCGATGGCACAGAAAACACCCCTGCAGTGTCACAGGAGGGAGACGTCATCACTATTGCCTATAAGGATCTAATGCATCGTGGCAAGGCCTTGAAGATGGACCTTACCCTGACAGTCAGTCTTGAGGACGGAGCAGTACGCTTCGGCTCAAGCCTGACCAACAATGAGCCTCACACCATCATCCGTGAGCTCCAGTATCCCCTCGTCGGTGACATGAGCCTTCCTCAGGGCCATAAGCTCCTCACAACCCACACCGGAGGTCAGCTCCATGACGATGCGATCGACCTCATCGTGAACGTGAACCCTAAGACCCTCTACATGAAGCCTGACCAGTACTTCCGTCAGTATGACCTCCAGTACCCTCGTCACGCCGCTTCAAACTGCTATGCATTCGTAGGAGAGCAGGACGGACTTTACTTCGGAAGCCACGACCAGAGCCTCCAGCAGACATGGCACGGACTCCGCGCATATCCTTCCGCTCCCGGCCAGTTTGACCGTCTTGAGGCTGGCTTCTACCGCTACCCTAACGCAATGTGCGGCGATTCGTGGAGCTGCGACGTTTCGCTCATCAAGCCATATATGGGCTCATGGACTGAAACTTCGCACATCTACCGCGAGTGGATGAACACATGGTGGGACAAGCAGGATGTGCCTCAGTGGGTAAAGGAGATGACTGGCTGGCAGCGAATAATCTTCAAGCACCAGTACGGGGAATACCTCCGTAAATATACAGACCTTCCCGGCCGCATCAACGACTGTGGAAAGAGCGTAGGCTGCAACACAGTGCTTGCCTTCGGCTGGTGGAGCGACGGTATGGACAACGGCTATCCTAACTACTATATCGACGAGACACAGGGCGGAGAAGAGGCATGGAAGCAGGCTATCGCGGACTACCGCGCACAGGATAACCGCCTCGTACTTTACTACAACGGCCGCCTCGTAGACCGAGAGAGCGACTGGTACATGCACGGAAACGGCAGGCAGGCCGTTAACCGTGACAACACAGGAGCCGAGTTCGCAGAGCACTATAAGTTCACCGGCGAAGGTACGGCTCTCGGATACTACGATACCCGTACATTCTCTATAGCAAACATGTCGAACCGTGAGTGGAGGGACATGCTCCTCGAGTGGGCCGACAGAGCCATGGCATATGGCGCTGACGCAGTCTTCTATGACCAGCTCGGTGTTGCTGAAGAGTTCCCTAACTGGGACCGTTCGCGTGAATTCCCTGTACAGGACATCTATACTGGCCGTTATAAGGCAGAGGCTTTGAAAGAGATCCGTGACCACATCAAGGCGATCGATCCTGAGTTCTGCCTCGGTACAGAGTGGCTAAGCGACTGCACATCGCAGTTCTGCGACTTCGTGCACATCGTGGAGTTCACTGCAGAGCCTTACAGCTTCCCTGAATGGTTCAAATATACATTCCCGGAGGTGATCTGGTCAGACCGCTGTCTGCGTGACGACACCGATGTGGAGCGCCGCGCCAACAATACCCTGCTGAAGGGTCTTGTCAATGACATCGAGATCTTCCGCTGCCGCGGTCTCATCGACGAGACACCGCACTACCAGGGCTATCTCGCACAGATCAACGCCATCCGCCACAAATACCCAGAACTCCTTCTCGGCGCCGGACGCTTCGTACACATGGACGGCTTCACATGCTCTTCGTCTGACATCATCGCCCGCGGCTATACAAACGGCAACCGCCTTGCAATCGTAGCTACGACATTGGAGGCAGAAGGAGCAACCGGAAAAATCGACGTTCCAGGCTACCGCTTCGTTGAGCACTCCTCTATCGGCGACGTGCGCGTTTCGGCGGGCGGATCGAAACTCACCATCGGCCAGAACGGCATCACAGTGCTTATCTTTGAGCGATAACAGACTTCGACACCAATGCTTGTATCACTTAAAACATTGGCACTCAATTCATTAAACGATTAAGGGTCGGTAAATTTACCGACCCTTAATCGTTTAACTGCTTTATTTTCAATGGATTAGGTACCACGCTAGAACGAGCCGCGACGGGTCATGCGGAAGTCACAGTGGACCTTCCAACTCTTGCGGTTGAGAATCATCATGGCTGCTGTCTTACCCATTTGCTTGAAGTCAGTAGAGATGGTTGTAAGGCCATTGAGGACAACTTCATTCAGGTCAAACTCGTTATAGGATATGATGAACACATCCTTGCCTACTTCCAGATTCTGCGCCTTGATGCTGCGGGCAAGGGCCGCAAGACCTGAGTCGAGCTGAGAATTGATAACCAGATATGTCTCACCCGGATTGATGTTCTCCGGAGCCTTGGTAATGAATTCCACAGGAATGTTGTGCTCAATGCAGAAGCGGTCCACACCCTTGCAGATCATCGGACCATACAGGCTGGATGCCATGGTGATTACCTTAAGACATGATGCAGTCTGCAGTTTTTCCAAACCTTGCTTGAGACCATCATACACATCATTTTCAAAATCCTGATATACAGCACCGTAGTTACCGGAATAACTCTGAAGCCAGTGATCAACCATAATGAGTTTACGGTTAGGAATACGGGCGATCAGCTTTGTGGCAGCCGCCTGAGTCTTCTCATCAAGAGGGAAATGAGGACTGATCACATAATAGTCATACTTGTCAAGGCATGAGTCGAGATAATATGTGAACAGCTCCAGATTCTGGTTATGCATCAGGATTGTAATATCTGCCTTGTCTCCCAATTCCTCAGCAAGGGAATTATAAAGCACCTCTTTATATATGCTGAGTTTGTCGAAGATCACAAGCACGCGGGGCTTTGAAAACTCGCCGGCCTCCGCCACATAGAATCCTTTGCCCTGCTGCGGCACCAGAAGCCCCTTCTCACGAAGGATTCCATAAGTTTTCTTCACTGTTTCCTTTGAAATGCCGAGATGTGCGGCAAACTCATTCATGGAAGGAATCTGCTCGCCCGGCTGCAGTTCTCCGGAACGGATGGCATCCTCGAATTTTTCTACGAGCTGTTTGTAGATAGGAGCCTTGTCGGCTGTCTCAAGTGATATATTGAAACTCATGACTTATAGAAGTTTAAAGGTTGGATCATCAAAACGAAGACGGCCTGTCTGAGCCCTGAGGCTTTCATTGAACAGGTCAAAGGTGTTATATCCCATCGTACGGAATACGGTGATCAGCATAAGGCAGCGTTCACGGAAATGGAAGAACTCCCTCTTTTCCTGAGGGGTCCATCCTATCTCGGCGATGGCGAACACACGCGGATAGAGCATGTATTCCGCATGGGCCGCATATGGGATGAGCTCACACCAGAGGTTACCCTGGAGGCCGAGGATATGCTGATGATACTCAGGATCTATACCTTCAAGAGGATCATATTTATATACATGGCGGAGCGACTGCATGTGGCCTACGGCCTTCGGTTCCTTGCGGATGAGGTCTTGATAATAATCAAGATATACGTAACTGTTCGGCGACATGATCACGTCATGCCCTTCCGATGCAGCCTTGATTCCGCCAGGAGTGCCTCTCCATGACATGACGACCGCCTGCTCAGGAAGCCCTGTCTCCACAATCTCATCCCATCCGATCACGGTCTTTCCTCTCTCGCGAAGGAACTTCTCTATATGGCGCACGAGGTAGCCCTGAAGCTCGTTCTTATGGGTCATTCCCTCCTCCTGCATCTTCTTCTGACAGTTCACGCACACCTCCCAGTCTTTCTTCACAGCCTCATCTCCGCCGATATGGATATACTTGTATGGGAAGAGGTCTATAACCTCCTCAAGCACTGTCTCAAGGAACTCGAAAGTCCCGTCATTTCCTACGCACAGGTCCCATGAGAAAGGCCTTGGTTTACCGTCCGGCCCCACGCACGCTATCTCAGGATATGCCCTGTTCACCTCCATGCTGTGGCCCGGCATCTCTATCTCAGGGATGATGTCGATGAAACGCTCGGCTGCATACGCAACGATCTCACGGATGTCATCCTTTGTGTAGAAACCACCGTAAGCCTTAGGATCGTCCGCATTTGTAAAAGGGTATCCAAGACCTTCCCACTCGTGGTAAGTCTCACCTACCCTCCATGCCACATGGTCAGTCAGATTCGGATATGCGTCGATCTGGAGTCTCCATCCCGCAGCATCAGTAAGGTGCAGATGCATAACATTCATCTTCAGAAGGGCCAGAGCGTCAATCTGCTTCTTCACGAATTCCTTACCCTTGAAGCTGCGCGACTCGTCCAGCATGATACCTCTATGCTGGAAGCGCGGATAATCGAAGATCGTGCACTGCTGCACAGTCGCCGTCGGATCAAGAAGGCGGAGCATTTCAAGGGTCTGACGGCCTCTGAATGCACCTTCGTCTGTCAATGCATATATCTTCACTCCCTTCTTGCCTATCACCAGTTCGTATGCCTCCTCCTTCGCAAAGTCAGGAAGACCGGCAACTTTGGTAGCAAAAGATGCAGCATTCATATATACCTTGACATCAGAGCCATCTGGCTTAAGCGTGTATATTCCGTCAGCAACCATATATTCCACCGGCTCCGGTATAAGTTTGGAGGGACAGGAATATGCTGATGCTGATACTATTGCCGTTAAAGCTATAGCTATTATGGAAAGAAATTTATGAATCATTGTATTTATTCCATTATTTTCATAACAGGATTACAAAGATAGGTAAAAAACACCACACCACAGCACAGGTAAATAAGAAAAAGCAGCGGCTCCAGAAGGAACCGCTGCAAAATCCATATACTATCTGTCAGATAATTTCAATCTGCCGATTACTCAAACTTGAAGAGTGAGCAACCGAGACCCTGGATGTGTGCTCCGATATAAGTTACACCGTCAACAGTCACAACCTTACAGTTTCCAAGTGTGTTGCCAGTCGAAGCGGCAGATGCAGCTGCAAAATCAGACTCGTGCTGAAGAGGGAACTCCCAGGCAACCTTCTTTGCATTGAGCGCAGCCTTTAAGTCTGAAGTCTCGTCCTCGAGGACTACGAGGCGGCCTGTCCTGCCGTTCTGCTCGTCAACCTTCACATAAGCGATGTATTTCTTGCCGTCAACCTCGAAGAAGTTGTAGCCGCATGTACGTGTATAGTCTGTTGTGAAGTCATCAGTTACAGCCCAGTTCACCCAACCTGTAGCATGTGTTGTTCCGTCAAGCTTCACGAACTTGGCATTGCCGTTGCAAGTCGAGAACACCTCGTCATAACCAGGATAGAAAGCAAGATCCTTCATATTTGAGCGGCTTGGCTCCATTCTGTAGTATTTAGATGGACGGTTTGAAGCGTCTACGCCATCGAAAGTCTTGAAGACGATAGTCTTTCCGTGATCATCATCCTGCATAGAAGGGAACCAGAGTTCACCTTCCTCCCAAGTGCCCTTGACGTCGAACCTATCTCCATATCTTCTGTGGTCATTAGCATTGGCAACAGTATCCCACTGATAACGTCCGATACATGTAGGAGCAGCCTGAGGGCCGTCAACCCATGCCCAGATCTGAAGAATCTGGTTACCATCCAGTTTAAGGTTACATGCGATAAGAACGTATGAACCGTCTGCCTTAGGCATTGTGCGCACGCAGTTTACAGAATACTGCATTGCATCACCCCAAGCGTTGCCAGAACCCATTCCTGTCACGTCGCAGTCGAATGCCTCGTTACCTGCGAAGTCGAATGCCTTGATGACCGGAGCATAAGCAGTTGACTTGGAAATGTAGATATACTGGTTATCCATAGCCATACCGCGGTCAAGGTTACCTGCACCCATCACGATCCAGCCCTCAGCGTCAGGAGCATACTTACCCCAGACTCTCTTAAGTTCCTTAGGCATTGCCTTTCCGGCAGCCTGAGCGATAGTTACTGACATGAGGACCTCCTCTGTACCCTGACGTACAAAGTTCACGACAGCTTCACGCGATGTATCAGATGTATTAGCCTCAGCTGTGAAAGTAAGCTCGAAAGCAGACTTGACCTCTACATAAGAAAGCCATGCTGCCTCAGCAGGGATCACAACGTCAAAAGCTACGTTGGAAATACCCTTTACAACTACAGAACCACCCTCAGCAGGGATAACCTCGTCAACAGCCTCAACACTATATGACTCTGAAGAGAATGTCACCTTCTTGATTGAAGTCTTACCCTCTCCGTTATCAGCGAAAACAAGAAGCTGTGCTCCGGCAGCGATGTTTGAAACCTTGATAACCTCAGCCTCAACAACAGCCTCGCATGCTACTGCAAGTACGTCTACAACTGTTGTCTCGTTAACACCCTTTACTGTATAAGGTATCTCTACCGAAGTCTGACCCTGTGAAAGACCTACTGCTGTGTTGATCTCAAGAGAGAACTTCTCAGCAAGCGGAAGAACGAATGAATCGCCAGCCTCACCATTCTCACCGATGAAGTAGAATGTCACTGTTCCCTCTTCCTCGTTTACCACAACTGAGTCGAAGATAGATTTTCCAGTGAGAGCTCCGATGAACTGCGGCTCCCCACCTGGATATGTTACATAAAGGTTTCCGTCAACGCTTGTGAAGACAGGAGCCTCCTCATAAACCGCAGGACCCTGCTCACCGTTGATATACCAATAGAGAACACCGTCTACTTCCTTTACAGTGATTGTTGGAGTCACACCATCCTGGCCGGCAGCACCTGTTGCTCCAGCTGCACCTGCCGCTCCGGTATCTCCCTTCTCACCCTTCTCGCCATTCTTGATGACGATAGAAGAACCGTCTGAGAAAGTGATAGTGTAGCCTGTCTCATCTTCAAGAGCAACTACAGACTTGATATATTTGCCATCCTTAAGAGCCTGGGTGAGAGTCTTCAATGCATCCACGTTAAGCTCGAGATTAGCAAGATCCTCCTCAACCTTAGTGAGGCGGTCGTCAAGATTGTCGATCTGCTCCTTGATGGCAGTATCGTCATAAGCCTCAGGAGTACATGCAGCAAGTGCAAGACCCATCATAAGCGCGAAAAACAACTTTTTCATGTTTTGTAATGTTTTGATTATTAGATTATTATGTAATTTACTTAATTTAGTGTGGTGTGCTGTGGTGTGAAACCTGCGACAAATATAGCAATTAAAACGACACTCACTCCGTTTTTCGCAATAATTTTATTTCAAAAGCATTGATTTCTAAAGTCCATGCCTGGAAATGATCTCACGGGAAAGGGTAACAGGACATACAGGATCATTATATACGATAGGATCATCCGAAGCCGCCCATGATTTCTCAAACTCTGTAAGGCGCTCGAAAAATGCCGTCTGGTCATATACGCGGCCTTCCTCTATACATGAAAGAATCTCAGCAATGTACATTTCCCAACGAGGAGCACAATACGACTTCACCAGCCCGCTCCACAGCCTTGTCGCATAGTCAAGCAACGTCTTCGAATCTCCCCATACGGTAATGATGGTCCGTGCATTGCGACGATAATACGCCGCTTCCTCCGGAGTCCCGCCCCAGGCGGAAGCATCGTCCAGCCAGCGCTTGAGACTGAGCTGAGGGTCACATGCCGCCAAAGCATCAAGATCATCAAGCAGCTGCAGCATCTGACCGGCAACCGAGCGGGCAGCCTCCAGATCCGAAGCCCTATAGGCTGCTGTAAACTGATCGCGAAGCACGGCAAAATGGTTACCCAACGCCTGAGTTCCGAGATTTACCACATCGGAATAATAGGTGTCACGGTCGGAAGACACCTCAAGAAGTTCCTTCCATGCCCTGATCAAAGTAGCATTGTCATACCTCGTGTTATGTATCGAAGTCCAGTGCCAATATCCGTCAAGGCAAGGACGGGCACATGTCAGAGGGGTCTGACTTGAGAATGAACCTGCTATATATATGCTGTCTGTCAATGTCTTCCACACATTTTCTGCATGCGGATCGACCCTGCCTGTCCTTCGCGAAGCCAAAGTCCTTACCCAATCCTCATCTGAAATCCCTGAAGACCACGCCTTGTCCAAGACGAATTCATACATGAACTGGTTGATGCCGAAGCCCTCAAGTGTGGACCCTATTCCGCACATATTGCCTCCGCCGTTCACAATGGCATCATCGATACGCTCGGAAGCCTGATGGAAATTACCGGCAAGCCTGATGTTACCTCCGAAATTGCCGAGATAGCAGAGGATATAAGGTTGTCCGTAGAACTTGTCTGTCAGCGTCCACACAGGGGTGTGCTCAAGATAATAATCCAAGATCACCACCTTACCTTGAGGTACGGCCTGGAGATAGGCCTTGACATTCTCCGGAGTCCAGTGCTCACGGTCATAATAGAACATCCATCCCATCTGAAGCCACACAGCATCCGGGTCTACAAAAGCCATTGATTCATAAGCACATCGGGATATATCCGCCAGAGTCTCCGGATCCCATGAAGGCGCATCCACCTCATTGAAGAGATCCACTCCATAAATATGGTCCGTTCCGAACATCTTCTCCTGCTCGGTCATGTACTCACGCTGTATCTGCGCATAAAGCGGGTCCATCGGTGCAAGGAAATGACATAGATTTTCTGATGAGAAGCCGCCCCAGGATGGTATATCGGAAATCTGTGCCTCGGGATAAATCGCCTTCAGCTGCTCAGGAACATGCCCGCCGAAGGCCTGAAGCACCGGACGCATGCCCAGTGCACGCTCACGCTTGAGGATTCGCTTCTGCAACTTAGCCTGCGAGTCTATCCATGTCTGTGGAAGCGGACCGTCGTAGTGGTCGATGTTGCACATGCGGTGCCATGCCAGATGCGCCGGACCGGTGAAATATGAACGTATATCTTCATCAGAAAGACCATGCTTGCGCCATACTTTCTGCCATACAGCCTCTTGGCCGGTATTCGCCAAAGGCATATTGATTCCGTTCAGGGCCATCCAGTCTATGAACCTCTTCCAGTCCTCCCATTTCCACCAAGGCATCGTGTATCCGAAAGTACAATAGTTCAGGAAAAATCTGTCCTTGACCTTTGCCTCAACGCGCACTGGAGTCTCAACAGCTGGCATCTGCTCAGGATACTGCACCGGCTCGAAAGCATACCATGATACTGTCACTCCGCAATAGTTCTTCAGGTAGTAGTTAAGACCGGTAGCCATGGAAATGGCATTTCTGCCCTCTATGACAAGCCTTGAGTCTTCTGAATATAGAGTGAACACATCAACGGTATCGGACGTCTGCCTGAAATCGATCCTTCCGGCATAGAAAGGGACAATCCTTCGAGCCAGTCCCCTCGCCTGGCGCTCAGCCTCAGTTCCCAAAAACAAGCAATAACATAAAGCGGAAAGGACCGCAAACAACGCAATGACAGCAAATAATCTCCTGTATTTCATAGAAACAACCATAAAGTTCTTATCTTTGCAAACTGTGGTGTACTGTGGTAACGATTTGCAAATATAACTAAGTTTATGAAAATAGGAGTAGACCTTGGAGGAACAAACATAAGGGCCGCCCTCGTGGACGGCACGACCGTAATAAGAAAAGAAAAAGCCTCATGCCCGGCGAAAGGCGCGCAGGAAGAAGTCATAGAGGCAATTGCAGCACTAATAGAACCTCTTGTCTGTGCAGAAGTGACATCGATCGGAATGGGCGTTCCATCTGTCGTGGACACCAACCGAGGCATTGTATACAATGTAGCCAACATACCTTCATGGCAGGAAGTTCACCTTAAGGACATCTTCGAGAAAAGATTCGGTATTCCCGTCCATATAAACAACGACGCAAACTGCTTTGCCCTCGGCGAAAGCCGCTTCGGTCAAGGCTGCGGCTATAAGGATGTCGTGGGCGTAACTCTCGGCACAGGAGTGGGATCCGGCATCATAATAGGAGGACACCTCTATGAGGGACGTAACGCAGGAGCCGGCGAGATCGGCTGTCTGAGCTACCTTGACAAGGATTATGAAAGCTACTGCAGCACTCCTTTCTTCGTAGCCCACAACACCTCAGGGGCAGAGCTCGCAGCCAAGGCACAGGCCGGTGATGCAGAGGCTCAGGCACTATGGGATGAGTTCGGACACCATATCGGCGAGCTCGTGAAGGCCGTCCTCTTCGCTTATGATCCCGAAGCCATCATATTCGGAGGCGGCATCGCGGCAGGCCACCCTTATTTTGAAAAGGCCATGCACGAGACCGTGCAGACCTTCCCTTATGAGACTGCAAAGGACGTGAAGATCCTCTTCAGTGAAGACGGTGACATGGGACTTTACGGAGCAGCAGTACTTGATGAAAAATAACCTCACATATGAAATACTTTAGAATCATTGCTATCTCAGCAGCTCTTGCAGGCTGCGCCGGACCGGCGGCACAGGACACGGACATACAGCTCAGCGAGGGCTGGAGCATATATCCGGACTCTTCACCGGAGACAATATACACGGCAGACGTTCCATGCAATTGACGATCTTGCAACTGCAGAAGTTACCGTATCCGTTAAAGGTGACCAGGTTACACTTGAAAATAAGTCTGATATTGTCGCATTCTTCGTCAGAATGGACATAAAGTATCAAGACGGAGAGATTTTCCCTGCACTGTGGAGCGATAACCTCGTGACCCTGCAGCCTGGCGAAACATTGCCCGTGAATACCGGTGGCATGATTATCGACGGTATAGATGCGGAACTCGTCATTTCCGGCTGGAACGTTGCCGAGCAAACCATAACATTATAGCTGTCATTTCGACCGAACGAAGTGAGTGGAGAAATCTTATTATTTTGTAATTTTGCATTAAATAAATGCATAAAATCATGGCAGAAGAAAGATTTTCAGACCTTGGAAGAGTCGAGGCTATCGCAAGACTCTACGAAGGCACCCCTTACAGACCATACAGGACATGTTTCTTCGAGACTTCCGGAAAGAGTTGCATAAGCACACAGTCTCGCGTCTTCATCGAGGGCATGGACTTCGACCTCGTTTACTTCCCGCTCAGGCACCTGGGCTACAAATGCGTTACCGCTGTGACCGGCGAACTTTACGCTGAATTCTCGCATCCACGCACAATGGATGTGCGCATCGGCATTTCCGCAAAACTCGATTTCGAGCAGATAAAGGAGGTATGGGCAGGCATCATGACTGCTGCAAAGGAGCACGGTTACAAGGACGTATCCCTCGACCTTGTCCCATCACCTAACGGACTGACCATCAGTATTTCATCATCAGGAGAGACAACACTTCTCATGGCCAAGCGTCGTCCTGATGCGAAGAGCATGGACCTCATCTGTGTGTCAGGCAGCCTCGGTGCAGCATACATGGGATTCCAGGTGCTGGAAAGGGAGAAGAGGAATTTTGAGGAAGGCAAGGATCAGGCAAGTCTTGAGACTTACAAGAACCTCGTAGGAGCATATCTCAAGCCGCAGATCAGCCCTGCAGTGATAGGTCAGATGGAAGAAACCGAGATTATGCCGTCACACGGCTACCTCGTGACCCGCGGACTTGCGGACGCAGTGAAGCGTCTGGTACGTGACAGCGGACTTGGAGCTAAGGTGTATGTTGACAAACTTCCATTTGCAGGCAAGACATTTGATCTTGGCAAGGAAATGAACATAGATCCGATATCGGCAGCGCTTAACGGCGGAGAGGACTACAGACTCCTCTTCACTATTCCGATCGGCAAGCACGACAAGTTCCGCCACGACTTCCAGACGTTCGATATAATAGGACACCTGGCAAAGCCTGAAGTCGGCGCAGTGATCGTAACACCGGACGGAGTGGAGCTTCCGATGAAGGCACAAGGATGGAACAATGACTAAATAATAAACATATGAAAATCAAGACATTAATTACTCTTGTATTTGCAGGTGTGCTTGCCATGGCCTGCAAAAAGAATGAACCTGTCACTCAGCCAGAAGCTGAAAGATTGCCTATCAAGTTGAGTGCATCGCTCTACCAGTTCACCAAAGCGACTGATACATCTTTTGAAAATGGTGATGAAATAGCTGTGAACATATTCAATCCTGATTGCTATCTGTATAAGGCAAAATACACTTATAATAATGGCTCACTCACCTCTGAAACAGCTCACCAGTGGTATGAGGATACTGAAGTTGAGGCTACAATCACAGCTTTCTATCCTTGCACAGAAACTATGGAAGGATATACTGAAAATCAGTCTTTCATGATCGAATCTGACCAGTCTACCAAGACAGGATATTGCATGTCTGACCTTATGCTTGCTACTGCAAAGTCAAAGCCTACCAAAGAAGCAGTAAAACTTCCTTTCAGGCATGCTTTATCAAAAATTGTAGTGACTATCGACAACCAGCTCAATGAAGCAATTGAAAACGTTTGGTTTACAGACGTTCTCGGCAATGTTTCATATAAAACATCCGACCCTCTTGCAACTCTTCAGGCAACTGGTTCTACAGGCACAGTTAAGGCTTATAAGAACGGAGAAGACACATGGCAGCTGATCGTAGCTCCGCAGACAGCATCGCCTAAACTTGCCCTTACAACAGCTTCTGGAAAGCAGTATACTTTTGTTCTCTCAGAAGAAGTGACTCTATCTTCTGGAAAGGTGAGCACAGCGACAGTCACTGTTTCTGCTGAAACAATCTACACTTCATTCACACCTGAGATTTCTGACTGGGTGGCTGACAATGAACTCAATTTCAGCCAGGAGGAAACAGAGAATCCTGAAACAACAGGAACTATCATCTATCTTGAGACTAATCCTAATGGAAATTGGGCTCAGTCAAATCCACGCTTTGCAGTTTATTCATGGAATGAAAGCGGTGCTTTTGCATGGACAGATATGCATGACCTTAATGGAGATCTGATTTATAAGGCTGTTCTCCCTGAAGGTCATACGAATCTTATCTTCTGTCGAATGAATCCTGCAACAAATGAAAACAGATGGAATAATTGGGATGGAGAAAATAAAGACACAGATGCTACCAAGCCTATCTGGAACCAGTCTGATGATTTGACCCTTCCAACAGATGGTACAAATTGTTACGTTGTAGCAGATGATGCATGGGACAAAGGTACGGGAATCTGGAAGACCATCGAAGCTAACGACTGATAGAATACGATAAAATAAAAAACATCGTTACAAATCATGATAGAAATTTGTAACGATGTTTTTTTATATACAAAGATGCTTATTTGAACAGATTCAGGATATTTGTTACAGCACCTGCAATCTCAGTTGCGTTCTCGACTGCTGTGTTAGCCTTATCAGAAGCTCCTGCAAGCTTTTCTGTAAGGGTAGAAGCTGCTGACTGAGCCTTCTCCTCTGCTGATGCTGTGAGACCCGAAAGATCTACGTTCTCCACGAGATTTGTAAGACCTGACATTACAGATGTCGAGTTGGTGCTTGTTACAAGATTACTTGAGCCCAAAACAAGTCCTGAAGCAAAATCCTTATAGAATGTACCCTTATCCGACTGTCCCTTAAGACCCTGAACATTTGTTGCGAGAGTAGTAAGGTTCATAAGGTTTGTAAGGTTACCCATGTCGAGCTTGCCGTCAGCCTTATACTGAGTGTAAAGAGCCTTGAGAGCAGCACCGGCAGCCTGACCGTTTGTTGTAGCTGTAGTGGTGGTAGTTGTCTCAGTTGTAGTAGTAGATTTGCCTCCTAGAAGTTTCTTTAGAAGCTGAGCGTCAGCTGTGTTCTCTGCTGCAAGGAAAGCTGCCATTGCAACGATGATAGTGAGAATTCTTTTCATAGTCTTCTATTCTGATTATTAGTTCAACTTCTTGAGAATATTGCTGAGATTAACCTCCTTAGCGATGATTGAATGGAGATCCTCGATCTTCACGCGCTCCTGCTGCATGCTGTCACGATGACGGATGGTTACGCAACGGTCGTTGAGTGAGTCATGGTCGACAGTCACGCAGAACGGAGTACCGATTGCATCCTGACGGCGGTATCTCTTACCGATAGAGTCCTTCTCATCGTACTGGCAGTTGAAATCGTACTTGAGATCGTCCATGATCTCGCGTGCAAGCTCTGGAAGTCCATCCTTCTTAACGAGTGGAAGCACTGCAACCTTGACTGGTGCAAGAGGTGCAGGAATGCTGAGAACTACGCGGCTCTCGCCATTTTCAAGCTGCTCCTCCTTATAGGAGTGAGAAAGAACTGCCAGGAACATACGGTCTACACCGATTGAAGTCTCGACTACGTATGGAACATAGTTCTCTCCGAGCTCAGGATCGAAGTACTGGATCTTCTTTCCAGAGAACTTCTGGTGGTTACCAAGGTCGAAGTCTGTACGTGAGTGGATTCCCTCAAGCTCCTTGAAGCCGAATGGGAAGCGGAACTCGATATCAGTTGCAGCATTTGCATAGTGTGCAAGCTTGTCATGATCGTGGAAACGATAGTTCTCGTCACCCATTCCGAGAGCCTTGTGCCAAGCCATACGGTTCTCCTTCCACTTTGCAAACCAGTCGAGCTCAGTACCCGGCTTGATGAAGAACTGCATCTCCATCTGCTCGAACTCCCTCATACGGAAGATGAACTGACGTGCCACGATCTCGTTTCTGAAGGCCTTACCGATCTGTGCGATACCGAAAGGAATCTTCATACGGCCTGTCTTCTGAACGTTAAGGTAGTTTACGAAGATACCCTGTGCTGTCTCAGGACGAAGGTAGATGATGTTTGTATCGCCTGATACGCTACCGAGCTGAGTAGAGAACATGAGGTTGAACTGACGTACGTCTGTCCAGTTCTTTGTACCTGAAATAGGACATGCGATCTCGCAGTCGATGATGATCTGACGGAGAGCCTCAAGGTCATTTGCATTAAGGGCGTCAGCCATTCTCTGGCGTACCTCGTCGATCTTCTTCTGGTTGCGGAGGACATTAGGATTTGTAGCACGGAACTGAGCCTCGTCGAAAGCCTCTCCGAACTTCTTCTTACCCTTCTCCACGTCCTTCTCGATCTTCTCCTCGAGCTTGCCGATATAGTCCTCGATGAGGACGTCAGCGCGATATCTCTTCTTTGAATCCTTGTTGTCAATAAGAGGATCGTTGAAAGCTCCGACGTGTCCTGAAGCCTCCCAGATCTTAGGGTGCATGAAGATGGCAGAGTCAATACCCACGATGTTCTCGTGAAGTCTTGTCATAGCATCCCACCAGTACCTCTTGATGTTATTCTTAAGCTCTGAACCGAGCTGGCCATAGTCATATACGGCACCAAGACCATCGTAGATCTCACTTGAAGGGAAAATGAATCCATACTCCTTGCAGTGAGCTACGAGAATTTTAAAAAGTTCTTCCTGTGTCATAATTGTTATAGTTTTTAATTCTTATATTTCAACCGAGTGCTTCCTATCTGTCATTTCGACCGAGCGTATCTTATCTGTCATTTCGACCGAGCGCAGCGAGTGGAGAAATCTCCTTCAATGGCTCCAACACGAAATCGCGTTCATACATCAATTTGTGCGGAACTGTAAGTTCCTCGCATTCTATCTTATTGTCTCCGAATAGCAATATATCTATATCAATAGGTCTCGAGGTATATATTCGCTTTCCCTCCTCATCATATTGAGGCCTTCCTGTCCTTCCGAGCCTACTCTCAATATCCTTACATATTTCCAGGATCATCAGGCCCTCCGCTTCGGGATTATATCCCTTAGGAAGTTCAAGTTCATACATAACCGCAGCATTGATGAACTTATCATCGCTCTCAAAACCCCACGGTTCTGTCTCTATAAGCGAGGAAATGCGCTTATAAGGGGTTCCCAACTCTATATTGAGCAGACTTACTGCATCTTCTATATTTCTTCGTCTATCGCCCTTATTTGAGCCTAAAGACAGATATAATTCTACCTTGACCATATCCTCACGGATTCTTCCCTGCAATTCTCTCTCCCCTTCTGAACTTCAATCAGCGTCCAGACCAAGCTCCACAAGTGCTTCTTCAGACATCCTGCTCTTGTCCCACTCAGGCTCCCACACCAGATCAACTCTTACGCTTACTACTCCCGGAACATCAGATACAGCTGCCCTCACCTGCTCTACCACATAATCAGCCATCGGACAGTTGGGTGCAGTCAATGTCATCTGTATATAGACATTATGGTCATCGTCTACCTTGACCTCATAAATAAGCCCAAGATCATACACATTCACAGGAATCTCAGGGTCATAAACCTGCCTGAGAGCCATGATTATATCTCTTTCAAGCTTCATCTTCCTTTCCTTATCTTCTTCGGCCACCTGAGCAGCCTTCTTCTTTATCCAATCCTTCAGTCCCATTATCAGATTTCTCCTCTCCCTTCGGTCGGTCGAAATGACAATTAATACTGTCATCTCGAGCGAAGTCGAGAGATCTTTAAACATTCAATGCTGCAATCTCTCTGATCTTAGCGATCATCGACACCAGTCCGTTAGCCCTGGTCGGCGAAAGGTTCTCCTTAAGTCCGATCTTCTCGACAACAGAGAAGTCAGAAGAAAGAATTTCCTCCGCAGTACGACCAGAATATAAACCTATAAGCAAAGAAATAATACCCTTTGTTATGATGGCATCGCTGTCTGCATTGAAGACAATCTTCCCATCTGCAACCTTATGATCTAACCAAACTCTTGACTGACAACCCTTTATGAGCTTTTCATCAGTCTTTGCATCCTCGGGATAGTCCTTAAGTGACTTTCCAAGCTCAATCAGATACTCATATTTATCGAGCCATTCCTCATACATCGAGAATTCCTCGATAATGGCATTTTCCGCTTCTACTAAATTCATAGTTTCATAGATTTCTCCACTCCCTACGGTCGGTCGAAATGACAAGGTGTCATCTCGAGCGAAGTCGAGAGATCTTTTATACCAACATGTCAATTGCTTTATTCAAGCATTTCACAAAATATTCTGCCTCCTCCATTGTATTGTACGGAGCCACAGATACCCTAAGCATTCCTGTCACACCAAACCTGTCCATCAAAGGCTCTGCGCACATCTGACCGGATCTGACTGCAATACCCATCTTGTCAAGTATCAACGCAAGGTCCTCGTGATGTACTCCCTCAACCACGAACGAAAAAAGAGGTATCTTTTCTTCTGATGTTCCACGAGGAACACCGAACAACGTTATTCTTTCATCATTCTGGAAATAATCCAGAAGATAATCCCTAATTTTATCATTATATTCTATTAACTCATTATCATTCAATAAGTTAATAAATTCAACTGCTTGTTTTAAGGTAGCAGCTGATGCAAAATTCTGCGTACCTGCCTCAAATTTCATAGGAAGGGGCGCATAGGTGGTTTCAGCAAATGTTACAGTTCCTACCATCTCTCCTCCACCCATATAAGGAGGCATAGCATCCAGCCATCTCTTCTTACCGTACAGAACTCCTGTACCAGTGGCAGCATATAATTTATGGCCTGAGAATACATAGAAGTCACAATCCAGATCCTGGACATCTACCTTACAGTGTACTGCTCCCTGGGCACCGTCCACAAGAACAGGCACTCCTTTGGAATGACATCTTGATATGATATCCTTGACAGGGTTGATTATTCCAAGAACATTAGAAATATGAGTAACAGCCATTATTCTGGTCTTATCACTCAATATCTCATCCAGCATATCAACTCTCAGATGCCCAAAATCATCTACTGGCAGAACCTTCAGAACAGCACCCTTTCTCTTACACATGAGCTGCCATGGAACTATGTTCGAATGATGTTCAGCCTCTGTTACAACAACCTCGTCTCCCTCCTTCACGAAAGCTTCTCCAAAACTGAAGGCTACCAGATTTACAGCAGATGTCGTACCGCTTGTAAATACTATTTCTTCTCTGGAAGATGCATTAAGAAAGGACTTCACCGCATCACGAGCACCTTCATACGCCTGTGTAGCCTCGTCAGCCAGACGATGAACCGCTCTATGGATATTTGCATTTGACTCGGAACTTATACGATTCCACTCATCCAAGACAGTCTGAACTCTATGGCTGGTTGCTGCATTGTCAAAGTACACAAGATCCTTTCCATACACTTTCCTGGAAAGCGCTGGAAACATAGATCGTATTTCGTGTACATTCATATTAACCTGCAAATTTAGCAAAAACAATCTTTCTTTTACAGGATTTTATCATAATTTTGCAAGAGTCATTCCCTTATGGGAAATGAAAACGCTTAATATCAAGTAAGAATAATATAAAAGTTCAGATATGATAGATTATATCAAAGGCACAATCGAGGAATTGAATCCTACAGAAACAACCATAGAAAATAACGGAATCGGATACAAGATCCTTATTTCATTACAGACATACGAAGCACTGAACGGAATTAAAGAAGGTAAGATCTATATACATCATTACCTCAGAGAAGACGAGGAACTGTACTATGGTTTCGCATCTAAGGACGAGCGCGAATTATTCAGATTGGTTATAGGAGTATCAGGAATTGGAGCGTCAACAGCACGTATGATGCTTTCATCATTGACATGCGAAGAACTCAGAAATGCAATCCTTGCTGAGAATCTCAATAAGATCAAAAGCATCAAAGGTATTGGTCTGAAGACAGCTCAGAGGCTCATTCTGGAACTTAAGGATAAGATATCAAAGGGTGGAGGAACAGATAACACTACCCTCTTTACACCAGCAGCAAACCCAGCAGTAGATGAAGCTACAACAGCACTTGTAATGCTCGGATTTACAAAGGCAAATGTAACAAAGGCCGTAAATGCAGTGCTGAAGGAAAAGCCTGGTGCGACTCTGGAGGAAATTATAAAGCTCGCACTTCAAAGAATGTAATGATAAATAAAAAAAAGTGTTCCACGTGGAACACTTTTTTATTTTCACTATCTTCCGAAGTAAACCAATAGGACAGATATATCTGCCGGGGAAACTCCAGAGATTCTTGATGCCTGGGCAATAGTCTTAGGAGCATATTTCTTAAGTTTCTGCCTACACTCTATTGATAGACTTTCAACCTTATCAAAATCGAAATTATCTGGAATAATAAGATTCTCTAACCTCATTATCTTATCAGCCATCTGCTGTTCTCTCTGGATATAACCCTTATATTTAATTGATATCTCAGAAGAATCCAGAACTTCCCTCTTATAGTTTTCATTTATGGTAGCATCCATTGATCCCTGATCCAACAGAGAGACAGGGTACTCTGAATTATACTGAAGAACATAGGCCGCATCCTGATATGACAGAGACTGAGTATAATTATCAGAGAAAGACCTATCAAGATCCTTATACTTATTATACTGAATAAGATCAGAATACTTCACTCCATCTTTTAACAGACCTTTCAAAGGAGAAGAAAATTCATCATCAGTATTAATATTAAATTTAGAAAATGTTCCACGTGGAACTAAATTAAATAATGATGTAATTTCAGTTTGAGGTCTTGAAATCAACTCTGCTATTCTCTTACGTGAATTAATTTCAGCAGAAGAAACGGATTTGAGATATTCATTTACATACTCCGGCTTAATCGCCGCATCTACAAAGAACTGATTGAAACGATCGACTGAATCGTACTTACGCATGGTATAATCATATCTGTAGGCATCTGCAAGGCCATATCCATATGAGAGCGGAGTCAATCTAAGGTCAGCATTATCCTGACGCAAAAGGATGCGATATTCAGCTCTCGAAGTAAACATTCTATAAGGCTCATCAACTCCCTTAGTAATAAGATCATCAATAAGTACACCTATATATGCTTGATCTCTCTTGAGTATGAACGGATCCTTTTCGGTAATCTTGAGATGTGCATTCATTCCAGCTATAAGTCCCTGAGCAGCAGCTTCTTCATAACCTGTTGTACCATTAATCTGACCAGCAAAGAAGAGATTTTCTATATTCTTCAACTCAAGTGTCGCTTTAAGTTGAGTAGGGTCAAAGTAATCATACTCAACAGCATACGCTGGCCTATAAACCTTAGCATTTTCAAGACCCTTGATCTGATGAAGGGCTTCCATCTGAATATCAAGCGGAAGAGAAGATGAAAATCCCTGGAGGTAATATTCATTTGTTCCCCTACCCTCAGGTTCAAGGAAAAGCTGATGTTCAGTCTTACCTGCAAAGGTTCTCAACTTATCTTCAATGCTTGGACAATACCTTGGACCTATACCAGTTATCAATCCTGAGAAAAGTGGAGAATCAGCAAATCCACCACGAAGAGTTTCATGAACCTGTTCATTAGTATGAACTACAAAACATGGCATCTGTGGTGTTCCGTTCTGAGCTGTCGAAAGGAACGGAAGATATGAAAACTTATCTGGACACTCATCACCATACTGATGCATGAGAACTGAAGTATCGACAGATGAGATATCAATTCTTGGCGGAGTACCTGTTTTCATTCTGGCAGTAGAAACTCCCATCTCCACCAGCTGCTGAGTCAGACCATGAGAGGGAAGTTCACCTATACGTCCTCCCTCAAACATGTTGCGACCTATGAACATTTTACCATCAAGGAAGGTTCCGGCTGTTAAAATAACTGCCTGAGAATTGAAAATTGCCCCGGTGGTTGTACGGACGCCTGTAATTTTTGAATTCTCAAAGAGGAAATTTACGACTGTATCTTGGTAAATATCTAATTTACAGGCACTTTCAAGGATTTTACGCCAATATAATGAGAATTGAATTTTATCACATTGAGCTCGCGGACTCCACATTGCAGGACCTTTCGAGCGATTAAGCATGCGAAACTGCAAAGTTGAAGCATCAGTTACAATTCCTGTATAACCTCCGAGTGCATCGATCTCACGGACTATCTGTCCCTTTGCAATTCCACCAATTGCCGGATTACATGACATCTGTCCGAACTTGTTCATGTCCATTGTAATAAGAAGAACAGACGAGCCCATACGAGATGCAGCCATTGCTGCCTCACAACCGGCATGACCACCACCTACTACAATTATATCGTAATTTCTCTGCATACTACACAAGGTCTCTTAAAGAAAGATAATAATTCTCCTTCTTACGCATCATCTGAATATCTTCGTCACTATGATCATCGTAACCTATGAGATGAAGAATTCCATGTACCATGACCCTGTTAAGTTCATCATTGAATTCAGTACCGTATTCTATAGCGTTATCCTTGACGGTATCAACACTGATGAAAAGATCACCAGAAAGTCTGTCACCTTCACAATAATCGAAAGTGATGATATCTGTAAAGTAATCATGCTGGAGGTATTTCTGATTAACATCGAGGATATAATTATCAGAACAGAATATAATTGAAATGTCACCTATACGGCGGATCTCACTCTCTGCAACTAACTTTAGCCAGCGATTGTTCAGGGTTTTACCTCTAAAAATAAAATCAGTGTCTTCGAAATAATATGATATCATAGGACGAAATTTTATGCAAAACTACAAAATGTATAAAAAGTTTGAAATAAAAAATATAATTTCTAACTTTACCGGGCAAAATGGGAATATAAAAAACATTAAAAAGATATGGATATCAAAAAGTCAGAAAAGGCAAGCTTGGAGAACAAAAAGCTTCTTTTTGTGGAAATCGGACTTGTAGTTTCACTTGCTATTGTACTTGCAGCTTTCGAGTGGACAAGTACAGAGACAGAAACATCACTTCTTGAAGACACTACAGAGGTATTGATCGAGGAAGAAATCATCTCAACTCAGATGGAAACACCTCCACCCCCACCAGCAGCTCCAAAGATTCCTATCCTTTCAGACCAGATCGACATTGTTGACGACGAGATCGAAATTGAAGACGATATGTTCATGAACCTTGAGGATGATGCGAGCCTTGGAGTTGAAATCATGGACTATGTAGAGGTAGAAGAAGAAGTAGTTGAGGAAGAGGCTATTCCATTCCAGCTCGTAGAGGAAAAACCTTCATTCCAGGGTGGTGACGCAAACCAGTTCTCAAAGTGGGTGAACTCAAGACTCGTATATCCTGAAATTGCAAAGGAAAATGGTGTACAGGGTCGCGTTACACTTCAGTTTACTGTAGAGAAGGACGGTACTGTAACAAAGGTAAAGGTTCTTCGTGGTGTTGACCCATCACTTGACAAGGAGGCAGTACGCGTAGTATCAATGTCTCCAAAGTGGAAGCCAGGTAAGCAGAGAGACCGCGCTGTACCTGTAACCTATACCTTCCCTGTTATATTCCAGTTGAGATAATTATTTGATATTCAAATATATAATAAGTCCGATCAATATACTTGACCGGACTTATTTCTTCTAAAGTCATACTTACTAAGTAAAGGATCTAATTCCTATAATAAATGGCAAAAATTACAGAAGCACAGCATCAGGAAAAAGCGGTATTCGTCGGCGTCATCAAGCAGGGTGACGACGAACGCCAGATCATGGAATACCTTGATGAGTTGGAGTTTCTTGCTGAGACAGCCGGAGCGGTGGGTGTCAAGAAATTCATCCAGAAAGTAGACAGACCTGATTCAAGAACATATATCCGTAGCGGTAAACTACAGGAAATAAGAGAATATTGCGAAGAAAACGAGATTGAAGTAGTTATCTTCGATGATGAACTCTCGCCTACCCAGCTTAGAAATATAGAACGCGAACTTAATATAAGGATCCTTGACAGAACAAATCTCATCCTTGATATCTTCGCACAAAGAGCAAAGACTGCATATGCAAAGATGCAGGTGGAACTTGCTCAGTATCAATACCTTCTTCCACGACTTACAAGGATGTGGACTCACCTTGAAAGACAGAAGGGAGGTATCGGTATGCGTGGCCCTGGTGAGACTCAGATCGAGACTGACCGCCGTATCATCCAGGATAAGATTTCCAAGTTGAAGGAGCAGCTGAAGAAAGTGGACAGACAGATGGCGTCACAGCGCGGAAACAGGGGTTCTATGGTCCGTATTTCGCTCGTAGGGTACACTAACGTAGGTAAGAGTACTTTGATGAATTTACTCGCTAAAAGCGACGTTTTTGCGGAAAATAAGTTATTTGCAACACTTGATACTACAGTAAGAAAGGTGGTCATTGAGAATGTGCCGTTCCTGCTCAGTGATACTGTAGGATTTATCCGCAAACTTCCTCATCAGCTGGTAGAGGCCTTCAAAAGTACATTGGATGAGGTACGTGAGGCAGATATCCTTATGCATGTGGTCGATATATCACATCCTAATTTTGAGGATCATATCCGCGTGGTAGAGGAAACTCTCAAGGACATCAAGGCTATAGATAAACCTATCTTTGTAGTATTCAATAAGATAGATGCTTATAGATATGAAGAATATGATGAATTTTCGCTTGAGCCTAAGAGACAGGAAAACTACACTCTCGATGAGTTCAAGAACAGCTGGATCGCAAAAGAAAATACACCTTGTATCTTCATTTCAGCACGCGAAAAGATTGGTATCGACAAGCTCCGCGGAGACCTTTATAAGATGGTAGCCGAAATCCACGCCGGCCGCTACCCTTTCGATAACTTCTTGTGGTAATAATATTGTGCGCCATGTATATGCCGGGGGTCCTTCCCACTTCGTGGGCCCCTTCTTTTAGATTTGCACCATAATTCCAATATGGAGTTATGGTGCTCTTTTATTGTACCTTTGACATAGGTCTGAATAATGTGAACTACGGTCCCTTCTAGGTGTTCCCTTCAAAGGGTATTAGACATTTTCAGGACATATGT
>JBGVNX010000042.1:0-73629 GCA_045126075.1 Candidatus Cryptobacteroides sp. | reverse complement strand
GTTTTACACTTGTTCTCATTTACTCGTTGCCTTTGAAATTGCAGTCCACAACAATTACGATAGACTCTCTATCTTTTTACTCGTTACAGACTAATTTAATTTCATCTTTTAACTTTACCTCGTTATCTTTTCTCAAACTTGTCAATGAACTTACCGTTATTTCTCAAACGGGTTGCAAAGGTACGACTTTTTTCTTTACCTGCAAATTTTTCTGTACTTTTTTTTTGATATTTTTTTCACTTTTTTATTCGACTTTTCGCAAACCATTAAACATCAGCCACTTACATCCGGAGGATTTTTTATTCAATTTTCTCAGATTTTATCCCTAAATTTGTATTTCGCATATACGATTACTATAATACTATTACAATATATGGAGAACAAGAAGACCCAATTGCCAGAAAACGCTCAAAGAGAGCTCAAACCAGGTGAGGAATATCAGCCGTTGCTGTCACCGCAGAAGAACTATCCGGAGGTGACCCCATGGTCGGTAACCCTCGGACTTATCATGACAATCATATTCTCTGCAGCTGCAGCATACCTTGGACTCAAAGTCGGACAGGTATTCGAGGCAGCGATTCCAATCGCCATCATAGCAGTCGGACTCTCTGGAGCACTGGGACGTAAGAACGCCTTGGGCGAAAACGTCATGGTTCAGTCGATCGGATCATGTTCAGGTGCAATCGTAGCAGGAGCAATCTTCACCCTGCCGGCATTGTTCATCCTTCAGGATAAATATCCGGAACTGACCGTCAACTTCACAAAGGTATTCTTCTCATCACTTCTGGGAGGTATTCTCGGTATCCTTTTCCTCATTCCTTTCAGAAAATACTTCGTAAAGGAACAGCATGGAAAGTATCCTTTCCCTGAGGCTACAGCTACAACACAGGTACTTGTCAGCGGAGAGGGCGGCGGAAAGGGCGCAAAGACTCTGCTGATAAGCGGACTGATCGGTGGCCTTTATGATTTCATAGTATCCACATTCGGCCTATGGGGCGAGACTCTTACTACCAAGATACTGCCTTGGGGTGCAGCCGTAGCTGAAAAGGCAAAGCTTATGCTCAAGGTCAACACTGGAGCAGCGGTTCTCGGACTCGGATATATCGTAGGTCTCAAATACGCATTCATCATCTGCTGCGGAAGCTTCCTGGTGTGGCTGGTAATCATCCCTCTTATGAACCTCTTGTGGGGAGGCCAGGTCATCGACCTCATGAACTCAGGTATCACCGAGACTATCGGAAGCATGTCTGCTGACCAGATTTTCAAGGAATATGCAAGGCACATTGGTATCGGAGGCATTGCTACTGCCGGCATCATCGGCATCGTGAAGTCATTCGGAGTGATCAAGTCTGCGGTAGGTCTTGCTGCAAATGAATTCAAGAGAAAGAAGAGCGACGCCGAGGCAGAAGTAATCAGAACACAGAAGGACATCTCGATGAAGATCATCGTAATCGGCATCGCTGTCACCCTTCTTGCTGTATTCGGATTCTTCGCATTCGGAGTTGTTGATAATGTTTGGCACGCTGTGGTAGGTCTGCTCATCGTAGGAGTGATAGCATTCCTCTTCACAACAGTAGCCGCAAATGCCATTGCCATCGTAGGTTCCAACCCTGTCAGCGGAATGACCCTGATGACCTTGATTCTCGCTTCACTTATTATGGTAGCTGTGGGACTGAACGGCACAGCAGGCATGACAGCTGCACTCATCATCGGAGGCGTCGTATGTACAGCGCTTTCTGTTGCCGGTGCATTCATCACAGACCTTAAGATCGGATACTGGATCGGTTCTACACCAAAGAAGCAGGAGAGCTGGAAGTTCCTCGGAACCCTCGTAGCTGCTGCAACTGTAGGTGGAGTCATGCTCGTCCTTAACAAGACATACGGATTCACAGGAGAAGGAGCGCTTGTAGCGCCACAGGCAAATGCTATGGCCGCAGTGATCGAACCGATGATGAACGGTGGAAGCGCACCTTGGCTGCTTTATGGAATCGGAGCTGCAATCGCACTTGTGCTTACATATTTCAAGGTACCAGCTCTTCCATTCGCGCTCGGTATGTTCATTCCTATCGACCTCAACATGCCTATGCTCGTGGGTGGTGCAATCTCATGGTACGTAGGAAGCCGCAGCAAGGACAAGGAACTCAACGCGGCACGCGTGGAGAAGGGCACACTGATTGCTTCAGGCTTCATCGCCGGTGGAGCGCTCATGGGAGTTGTCAGTGCAATCCTCAGATTTGCTGAGATTGACATGTTCATGAAACCATCAGCTTGGACTGAACCGGTTGCCATTATTCCTTATACGGCTATTATTATATATATGGTATACGCAGCTCTTAAAGCTAAGAAGGAAGAGTAAACAGATTGCCACGTCGCTCCGCTCCTCGCAATGACGTAAAGGAGTCGAGGACACAACACATCGCAATGACGTGACGGAGTCAGAGAGGCTATGGCAAAACAAACACAAGGAAACAGAATATGACAGGAGTATTGAGTGCATTATTATTGACATTGATAGCCGGTGCAGCTACAGGCATCGGAGGTGCACTCGTGCTCTTCAAGAAGAAACTCAGCAGTAATGTACTGGCTGGAGCCTTGGGCTTGAGTGCCGGCGTGATGATATTCATCTCGCTGGCAGAGCTCTTCCCGGAAGCACAGGCGGAGATTACAGCACTCGGATCGATCAGACACGGCGAGGCCTTCGTACTGCTTGCATTCTTTGCCGGAATGGGAATAATCACCCTGATAGACTTCCTTATTCCGGAATATGAAAATCCGCATGAGGCATCTGGGCTGTCGCTTGATTCAAAGACAGCAGCTGTGGGAGTATTGGAGCAGACCGGCAACGAGAAAGCATTACATAGGCTTGGGCTCATGTCCGCGCTGGCCATAGCCATACACAACTTCCCGGAAGGTATCGCTACATTCATTGGCGCATTGAATGACCCGCAGATGGGAGCCGGCATCACCTTCGCCATCGCGATACACAACATCCCGGAAGGAATTGCTGTCGCCATACCTATATATTATGCTACAAAGAGCAAGGGCAAGGCATTGCTGTATGCAACTCTGTCCGGCTTCAGTGAAATCATAGGTGCATTGCTATGTCTGGCCGTGACAGCAGTATTTGGTGTGGAATTGAACGTCGGAGGACCGGCATTCCCTTTGATTCTGGCTGCAGTTGCAGGTATCATGATATACATATCGCTTGACGAACTGCTGCCGACAGCGGAAAAGTACGGAAAGCACCACATAGCCATAGCCGGAGTCATAGCTGGAATGGCCATCATGGGCATAAGCCTGCTTATCCTATAAACCAAGACAATTAAACTGATATTATATGGAAAAGATTTTAGACAGATTTTTGAGATATGTGGCTGTAGACACAAAGGCCGACCCTGAGTCAGCATCACAGCCAAGTGCAGCAAGGGAGCTTGACCTGCTGAAGATGCTCTGCCAGGAGCTTAACGCCATGGGCGTGGAGGCGACTCTTGACGAGTATGGATACGTAATGGGAAGCATCCCGTCAAACTGCGGCAAAGATGTACCTGCCATCGGTTTCATCGCTCATGCAGACACCGCCCCTGATGCACCCGGAAATGACGTCAAGCCGCAGATCATCGAGAATTATGATGGTGGCGAGATACCTCTTAAGGGAGTTCCCGGTCTCAGCCTCAAGCCAAGCGACTTCCCTGAGCTACTTAACTACAAGGGTCAGACCATCATCACGACAGACGGCACTACCCTTCTGGGAGCAGACGACAAGGCTGGTATCGCAGAGATCATGAATGCAGTGCAGTATATCATGGAGCATCCTGAGTTCAAGCATGGAGACATCAAGATCGGTTTCACCCCGGACGAGGAGATCGGCCGTGGAGTAGTTAAGTTCGATGTTGAGAAGTTCGGCGCCCAGTATGCATATACAATGGACGGCGGACGGATCGGAGAACTTGAGTATGAGAACTTCAACGCAGCTGGAGCCACAATCAGGATCCAGGGATGCAACGTCCACCCAGGTACAGCAAAGGGCAAGATGAAGAATGCAACCCTCATAGGAATGGAACTTCATGGAATGCTCCCTGTTGACCAGCGTCCTGAATACACATCCGGATACGAAGGATTCTATCACCTCATCAGTTTCACAGGAGAGGTTGAGAATGCAACATTCTCATACATCATCCGCGACCATGACATGGCTCTATACGAGCAGAAAAAGGAGTTTATCCAGAAATGCGTTGCCTTCATCAATGAAAAATACGGAGAAGGCACTGCAACTCTCGAGCTCAAGCACCAGTACTATAACATGCGCAAGCAGGTAGAGCCACATTACCATATTGTCGAGAAAGCGATGAAAGCTATCGAGATGGCAGGCATCACTCCGAAGGTACAGCCTATCCGTGGCGGTACAGACGGAGCCAACCTCTCATTCATGGGACTCCCATGTCCAAACATCTTTGCAGGAGGACACAATTTCCACGGCAAGATGGAGTACCTTCCTCTTCAGAGCATGGAAAAAGCCAGCGAGGTCATCCTCAACATCATCAAGCTCTATGCTGAGTAAATAATGACATCATGACATAGCAAAACCCCTCGGTAGAATCAAGACGATTTCTGACCGAGGGGTTTGTCTATTGCTTGCGGGAAGCTTCGCGGGCTTTCTGCTGTTCGAATTTTCTGCGGTATTTCTCCAAAGCTTCCAGATCTTTGCGCTGCTGAGCTGCCTGAACTTCAAGGGCCTTGCGCTTACGTGCTCGTTCCTTCTCCAATTTCTTAGCCGCCTTTGCTGCTGCTTTGTCTGCATCTCGTTTATCCAGTTCAGCCCACTTCTCCTCCAAGGCCTCCTGTTTTGCCAGCTTCTTAGCCTGACGGGCAGCCTTCTTCTCTGCCTTTGCCTTTGCTGCTGCCTCTTTCCTAGCTGCCTTGATCTGCTCAGGGGTCAATGCCACTGCTGCCGTATCTGCTACTGCAAGCGAATCAACCGTAGTATTCACTGTATCAACAGCAGAAAGAGAGTCAACCTTTTCTGCCATGATGAGAGAATCCCTGACAGCCATACTATCAACCAAAGCCAACGAATCTGCAAGAGCAAGACTATCCAGGCGTGCACGCTCCGCTGCTTCTGCCTCAGCTATCTGACGTTCCCTTGCACGTACTATCTTGAGCGAGTCACGCACTGCCATCTGACGGTATACGTCCTTCATGTAGCCCGGGAAGTATATATCTGTCTGGGTGAACTGGGTCTTCGGCTTGGCCGCATATCTAAGTCTTTCACTTGGTCTCAAAGAAAGAGGAGTCACCGCATAACGGTCAGCAGGACGTCTGTCAGGCTGCCAGTTGAAACCCTTCAGGCGTTGTTCCTCCTGACTCAACTGGACTATAGGATAACCGTCATTCTTGGCCTGATCGTAATAATGTATCCTCTGTATCTCTCCATTCTTGAATGTTGCCGATAACATCTTCGACTCAGGCTTGTTTACGGTAGCAAGGACTTCATTTTCCTCAATATAGAACAGTGCAGAAGCTCCACCCAGCACATCAAATCTTTTCAAGCCTCCATTCTCATCAAAGAATGCAAGCATTTCTGTTCCTTTGATCTGATCGTAATGTGAAGTATCCTCCTGGATAGTGATGAAGGCATTGGCCATAAGACTGGCTTTCTGCAATGCACCATCCTTCATTATGACGGTAATGCTGTCCGCCGAATACTGTCTTGTGACATCCTGCCAGATTACAGGCTCCTTGAAAAGTCTTCCAAGAGAATCCAGGTCAGAGTAAAGCAAAGAATCGCAGGCTACCTGCATGCTCTTCTTATACACCTTGACCTTACCTATAGCTTCAAGGAAGCCCACCTTCGTCGTATCCTTCGGTTCCTCCACAACCAGTGTAGAATCAGAGGCCATGAGCGAATCCGCTAACATCAGAGAATCTGTTGAAACCATCAGAGAATCACCAGATACAGATAACGGGGCAGATGACATTCCTGGAAGCTGCGGCTGTGGCGTCTGCCTTGACGGCGACTGCGCTGCAGGCGTAGTCTTTGCTGCTTCATCTTTTGGAGCTGTTTTCGGTCTATAGTTAGGGTCGTTCTTTGCTGCCTCTTCTGCTGCCTTCGCTGCGGCCTCAGCAGCTTTCTTACGATATTCACCTACAGGATCCACATCCAGAGCCTCAAGTCTCTTCTGGGCATCCAGAACCACCAGACTATCCACATCACACATCTTCAAGGTATAATACACAAGTTTGTCTGCTCCCAGATAAAGTGTATCCAAAGCACCGTCTTCTTCCTCTGTCTCAGAAATCACAGCTGGCTTACGGGTCATCGTCACCTTTGAAACGGAATCGACATACTCTATCCTTCCGGCCAGTCCGAATACGTTACGAGTAGTATCCATTACCTGAGCATTGCCGAGCATCTCGATATTAGATGTATTTCTATAGAAGTAGAGCGAGTCACTCCAACCCTCCTGATCTTCTGACATGACATGTACCTTTCCTGAGAAGAAGAACACCTCCTGGTTTCTGTCATACCATCCCCTGTCTGAAGAGAGCATATTCTCATCCTTCCACACATCGGTAGGTGAATCGAAAGTCGCCAGATCCTTGTCAGACTCATATATCAGGATCCTTGTCTTGACAAAGATAGAATCAGTAAACATGTTCACATCGTTCTCGAATGTGAATCTTTTCACCTTTGAATCATATGTACCATTGCGGCTTTCTATGATCTGACCGTCCTTGTCCCTCATAGAGCCACCCTTCTGAAAGACTGCCACAGAGTCCGCTGTATTATAGTCGAGGTGACGGGTCCTGAGAGTATTATGGTCCTTGTCTGTAAGCTGTACGACAGAGCCCCTGAACTCTGCAAGGTCCTTGTCTATGAAATATGTAAGCTTATCACTGGTCAGGACTGTCTCTTCCTGAAGGATACTTACGTTACCCCACGCCTCTATAACCTTTGTCTCAACATTCCATAAAGCAGTATCGCACAAAAGATATGTACCATTATGGAGGAAACGTGCCGGACCTACTACTTTTCTATAGCTGTTGCCTTGAACATCCACCATCTGGGCAGACTTGGAGCTGAGGAGAACCACAAGGCTGTCCTTATCCTGCTGTCCATCAGCCTTCTCCCTCTGTGCCTGAGCTCTGGACACGACAGAGAATCCCGCCATGATGACGAGAAGCAAGAATGCCAGTTTACGAAGGATATTCATTAGTTATTGCTGTCCTGATTATTTGCGAGCCTTCTCTTTCCAGCCTGAGCGTTCAAAATCACAGTCTCCAAAAAGAGGGTCAATCACGATATATGTCGACTCTATCTTGGAGTTGATGAAATCGTCTATCGCCTTCATCTGCAGCTCCTGTCTGGCCTGCTGGAGAAGAAGGGTATAATCATTGTTGAATGTAGCCGGATGGGCTGGAATGATCTTGTCGACCTTGATTATCTTATATACGAGGTTTCCATCACGTCCCTCGTTGTCAAGTGACTCTACAGGTTCCGAAATCTCACCCTCCTTGAGATTCTTGATTGCAGCATAATCCTGAGGCTTGAGCTGATCGATCTCAAAATATGAAGAACCTGTATTAGGGTCAGCCATCTGACCGCCATTTGTCCTTGTAGGAAGATCCTCCGAATAGAATCTTGCTGCAAGCTCGAAAGTTATGGCCTCATTGGCAAGCTCTGTCTTAAGACTGTCGAGAACACCGAATGCCTTCTCTCTGTCTTCTGAAGTATACTCCGGCTTAAGGAGGATATGACGTGCATTGAACATGTCGCCTTTCTTCTCAAGAACCTCAATGATATGGAATCCGTCAGGTGTCTCCACTATCTGAGACACTACGCCAGGCTTCAAGGACATCGCTGCGTCCGAGAATGCCGGCCAGAAGATGGACTTAGAGGCCATGCCAAGTTCTCCACCCTTTCTGGCAGAACCAGGGTCCTGTGAATAGAGACGTGCAAGGGTCGAGAATCTTTCACCATTGATGATTCTTTCACGGATTGTGAGAAGACGCTCCTTCACTGCAAGATTTGCAGCCTCACGGTCCGGATATATGCATATCTGGCTGAGCTGATACTTGATCGGAACCATAGGAAGATCTGCGGGATCAGCAGCATCGACATACTGCTGGACATCATATGGAGTCAGTTCCGGAATATCTGATGCAATCTGCTGCTGCATCTGCTGGGTAAGGTTCTGGTCCTCGATAGCCTCTCTCCACTCCTGGCGAAGCTTGTAGATAGGCTTACCGAACTGTTTTGCAACCTCATCCTCTCCACCAAGATTGGTCTTGAGCATATCCATCCTGTTGCTGAGCTCACTTTCTACCATATCATTGTTGATGGTCAGCGAGTCAAGTCTTGCCTGCATAAGGAAGAGCTTGGATGCCATCATTTCCTCGAGAACTTCACATCTTCCCTTCTTATCTGACATCATACCATATGCCCTCATCATCTCCACCTCCTCTTCAAGATCGGAGATAAGGATCACCTCATTTCCTACTACTGCTATGGTCTTATCGATGACACCGCCTGAGTATTTCTGTGCAGACGCACTCAACGCCACTGCCGCAAGAGCAACAGCTGCAGCCAATCTCTTCATCCAGAGAACCTTCATATTATTCTAGAATTACAAATTTTCCGTTAACGCGCGCATCCTCAAGCAAATCATGTTCCAAAGAAGTTACAAGAGCCTGTTTTCTTGCGCTTATAATCATGTCTTTAATGAAAGGAGTGCTGTATTCTATCGGTGCCATAGTTCCTTTCTGCTTCATCTCCGAAACATAAGCTATGTCAGCCACTCCTGAAGTATCTGTCCTTTCTATCCAACCTTTTGACATCCCCGCAAGCACCGAAGTGTATTCCGCACCGAATTCACCAGCAAGAACAGCAGCATCTATCCACTCATCGTTCCATGTAGTAAACTTATATGCAGACGAGAATGCAAGGCTATCTGCCTCTATTATATCTTCAACCTCATCAGAGGACATTTTCTTGCGTATGGTCTTCAGCATCGGAGAGTCAGACGATATCCTCATGAACCTCGCCTTCACCACCGGCCTCTGAAGTATGAACTTATCCTGATGGGCCTCATAGTACTCATTAACCGCATCGTCTGTAACAGCGGTATCAAGTCTTTCATTGACGTAGAGCTGTTCATACCTGTACTTCAGCAACGATGTACGATACGTCTCCAGCTCCTTGGTAACATCCTTTTCAGTCTTGGACAACTGTTCTTCCGCAACATTCAGGAAGATCTGATCCATAGCCCAGGCGTTGATATACTGTCTGGCAAGACGGACGCTGTCCTCTGCCGACACCCCATCCGGAATAACCAGTTCCAGTTCGGATTTCTTAAGCTTGGCAGAGCCCACTTCAGCAACTGTCTCACCACTGTCAAAAAATTCCGAAATCGCCTTGCACGATGCTAACATCGGCAAGACGATCCCCAAGATTGCTATGATATATGCTATCCGCTTCATCAGCAGAACATTATCTTGAATAGTTCGGAGCCTCACGTGTGATGGTCACATCGTGTGGATGGCCCTCAAGATATCCGGCGTTTGTAATGCGCACGAACTTAGCCTCGCGGAGTTTCTCGATGTTTGGAGCACCGCAATAACCCATACCCGCACGTAGACCACCTACAAGCTGATAAACAACCTCGTTGAGAGTTCCCTTGTAAGGCACCTGAGCTACGATTCCCTCCGGAACGAGTTTCTTGATATCTGCCTCCATATCCTGGAAGTAGCGGTCCTTCGAGCCCTGCTGCATAGCTTCGAGCGAGCCCATGCCACGGTATGACTTATACTTACGTCCGTTAAGGATGATTGTCTCTCCTGGTGACTCCTCGACACCTGCGAAGAGCGAACCTGCCATGATTGTGCTTGCACCTGCTGCCAGAGCCTTCACAACGTCACCTGAGTAACGAATACCACCGTCTGCGATAACTGGAACGCCTGTGCCCTTAAGAGCCTCAGAAGCCATCATCACAGCAGAAAGCTGCGGCATACCTACACCGGCAATGACACGTGTTGTACAGATTGATCCCGGTCCGATACCGACCTTTACTGCGCTTACGCCTGCATCGGCGAGAGCCTTTGCACCCTCTGCAGTAGCCACGTTACCTGCAACGATCTGTACTTCTGGAAGAGCATCACATGCTCTCTTGATCACGTCAAGCACGCCCTGTGAATGACCGTGAGCCGTATCGACTACCACTGCATCAGCACCTGCGCCCACAAGCATCTCGATGCGTTCGATAGTCTCTGAATTCACACCTACGGCAGCAGCCACGAGAAGGCGGCCCTTGCTGTCCTTTGATGCGATAGGGTTATCCTTGATCTTCATAAGGTCCTTGTAAGTGATGAGGCCCACAAGCTTGCCGTCTCCATCAACTACAGGAAGTTTCTCAATCTTATACTGACGAAGGATGTCTGTAGCCTCAGGAAGGCTGATGCCCTGACGTGCAGTAACAAGGTTCTCCTTTGTCATGATCTCTGACACAGGCATCTTCGGATCTCTCTGGAAACGGAGGTCACGGTTTGTAACGATACCTACGAGGAAGCCATTATCATCAACCACTGGGATACCACCGACATGATGCTGAGCCATCATACCAAGCACCTGACCCACAGTAGCATCAGGATGAATGGTGATAGGGTCATAGATCATTCCGTTCTCTGCCCTCTTCACTCGACGCACCTGGTTCATCTGCTCCTCGATGCTCATGTTCTTGTGAATCACACCGATACCACCGGCACGAGCCATTGCGATAGCAAGCTCTGACTCAGTCACAGTATCCATAGCAGCCGAAACGATAGGAGTCTGGAGAGTGATGTCTCTCGTAAACTTGGTAGATACATCCACAGTTCTTGGAAGGACCTCTGAATGTGCAGGAATCAATAATACATCGTCGAAGGTCAAGCCTTCAATAATAGGAGAGTTTGTAAAAGTATCCATCTTACGTCTAAAATTTGGCAAATGTAATCATTTTTTCTGATATATCTAACATCTCAGCCGGCAAATGCCTGATTGCAGCCCTTGACCGCGCTCTATCACATTCACATTAGCCCCACGCGCGCACCCCCAAACGCCTACATGTCAATCAGATAAAGAAGTGTCCTGCCTCCCTCGCCATGCAGGACACTTATACAATTGACTATAAATCAAAGATTTACGCTCTCTTTTGATAACTACTCTTTAGTCTACTTCCGGACTTCCATATTGAGAAACTTCTCCAGCTGACGCGGCGTAGCCGTCGTATGTCTTTTCAGCATTTGCGCTATCACGACTTTTTCATCCATTGGCAGCATAGTCACTTTCCTGACCTGAACTGGATGGGTATTCTGTCCTAAATTTTCCCTTAACACCCTGATCATGGCGTCATAAACAGCCCCCGACTCCGGCGAATATTTTTCTTTAATGTCATACTCACTGCCCGAGGTGCTCCGCATTGCATGAATCATATCCTCATAGCTATCATAATACGAGAGCAAGGCCTCCCTATCAAAAGGAAAATATTCACGGACAATATGTCTGACAAGCATTTCGCGTTCTGTGTCATCCAACTTTCTAAACATTCTCCTCAGACGTGCATATCCAAGATAAGCAGACTTCTCCTTCATGTCACGCACCTCCTTGAACAGCACTTTCAGTTTCCTGTTCAACGCCCTGACAGGAACATGACCATAATCCTCGTCTTTAAAGAACGCCAGAAAATTCCAGAAATATTGCTCAGGAGACGTACATAGATTCTTCTCCACAGGATTGTTCCCAATGTAAACTATCGTAGTGCGAATACTCTTGCTTCCTCGCTTAGGCGCACTTCCGAAACTTTTATGGAAGAGCTGTCCTTTACGTCCCACGTCCGAATTATACTCACGAACAAACATTGACGTATAGTGCATTACAAAACGACTTATCTCGCCAAGACTCATCGATGACAGTAGAAGATGTATATGATCGATCATAATACATAGTTCCATGACTGTCACATTATATTGCCGCGCAGCTATCGCGAAAATCGTATAGAAGACCAGATAATCTTCCAGATCATAAAAAACATTAAATCCCTTCACAGTCCGTTGGTATATATGCATGCATTCACCAGGGACAAATCTTCTCTTCTTGTACTTCATGTCACAACTATTTTAAAATCAAACTTCACGGAACCCAGGAGCGTTTCACGTAATCCCTTAAAAGTCAGGAAGTTGATCTTTTATCCTGCATGGCGAGGAAGGCAGGACAAAACCATAATCCGCTGAATTTCAAAACAATACAGTTGACACCCTGTGTCATCCATTCACTGCGAAAGTACAGGTAACAGAGAAGAAAGTGTTTAAAATAAAGAAAAATGTGACGAATTTATTTTTAAATCGTGTAACGGATTCAAAATTTATTCTATTTTATGGAAAAGAAACTACAAGGATAACACACAACTCACTAACCTACAGCATGTTAGGCAAATATCCTGCATGGCGAGGAAGGCAGGATAATATAGTAAAGCACTGCTAGATAGGAAGATACACGAGAGCGCCATTGGAGAGACTAAAAGTAGGTCTGGTGCTAATATCAGGCGACGAGAGGAACTAGAAAGCATCAAAGAAGACGACCCTGCCAGGTGTCGCGTTCCTCAAGGCGCCGGTCCAGCAGGCGAAGAAGCTCCACATTGCGGATAAGTCCCCACGGAGTTTCATTGACAAAGCGAGGCGGAACCTCGCCAGCAAAGCGCTCTATACTGAGAGTTGGACGGAGGCGCTCCAGCATATCAGTGAAGAAATCCAGATAATCATCCAAGGAAAATCGCTCGAAATCCTGAGGGCTCTCTGCGTATTCCTTCTCCATCCTGGTCCCCTTTACAATCTGGAGCTGATGAAACTTGACAGACCTAAGTGGCAGTTCATTTATCATGGCACAGGAGTCCAGCATCATCTGACGACTCTCCCCAGGGAGACCGAGGATAAAATGCGCTCCGACATCCAGACCACGCTGCGCAGTAGCATGTACAGCCCGGCGGGCAGTCTCGAAATCATGACCACGATTGATGCGCTGCAAAGTCACATCGTAGCAAGATTCGATTCCATATTCCACAATCACAATCGGTGATGTCCTGTCCGGTTCGCCTGCCAGAGAGCGTTTCCATCCTGACAATATGCGTCCATTAGCAAGATCCGCAAGATAATCCAATTTCGCATCATCAACACAGTCTGGCCTGGTACCTATGACGATACCCACAACTGACGGATGCGAAAGTGCCTCCTCATACAGCTCACGTAAACGCTCTAATGGAGCATAAGTATTTGAGAATGACTGAAAATAAGCAAGATAATGCTCTGTTGTACGATAACGGACCTTATGAAAACCAATGCCCTCATCCAGCTGCTGATGGAGACTCTTTCCTGCAGTACTGTAAGATGGGTGAAATGCCGCATTGTCACAGTAGGTGCAACCGCCACGACCAACTTTGCCATCACGGTTTGGACACGTAAAGCCTGCGTCGAGGACTATTTTCTGGAGACGCTCACCATATCTGCGCTTAAAATAACCCACGAATGAATTGTATCTCTTCCCGTCCGGGAATCCGTATTTCTCAAAATCATGCGACATGTCTGGCAAAATTAATTATAATTTTCATATTTTTGTATCAAAGCCATTCAAGCAGGAATAGTGTGAACACATAAACTGCTATCCATCAAGCAGATAGGCTTGTATCCTGCATGGCAAGGAAGGCAGGATACTTATATAAAACATTGATAATCAACAAGAACGATGAAACACATAGTGAAAATAATCGTACTAGTGGCACTGGTAGTCGGCGTGACAGCGCAGGCAACGGCGGCGCAGACTAAAAGAATGGCAGTGACAGCACTGTCAGAGAACATGATGAGGGCAATGCCGGACTATGAGTCAGCACTGGAGACTCAGTCGCTGATGGGAACCATAGTGGAGATTGTAGCTGAAGAGGGATACTGGAGGCAGGTTGTGACTCCTGAGCCTTACACAGCATGGTGCACCAATCTCGGACTGGTGGAGATGACACCGGAGCAGATCAACGAGTATAAAGCTGCACCTAAATATATATGCACAGCATACCACAGCGGAGTATATAGCAGTCCTTCTACAAGATCAGAACGCATCTCCGACCTATCAATGGGCAACCTGGTAAGAATCTCCTTCACTCAGGGCAAGAAGGTGAAGCCTTCAGTAACAAAGGGCAAGAAAGGCTGGGCAGAGGTGATCCTGCCTGACGGAAGGAAGGGCTGGACACCTGCTGCAGACCTGGCAAAATTCGAAACATGGGCGCATAAGCAGAAACCCACTGAAGCAGGAATCATAGCAACAGCCAGGCAGTTTATCGGAACCCCTTATCTGTGGGGTGGAGCCTCAAGCAAGGGACTTGACTGCAGTGGTCTTATCAGACTGTCGTGGTTCATGAACGGATATCTGCTGCCAAGAAACGCATCTCAGCAGGTGCATCTGGGACGAGAGATTATCGTTGAAGCCGACCACAACATAGGAAAGGGCCACGAGAAACTCCATGACGAGATGTGCAGGAGGATCAGCAACCTCAAGCCGGGAGACCTCGTATTCTTCGGAAACCCTGCAACAAGGTGGAAGAAGGAATCAATCACCCATGTAGGACTGTACATCGGAAACGGTGAGATCATCCACGCATCCCACATGGTCCGCATAAACTCCCTCATCCCGGGAAAGAAGAATTATTACGAAAATTCGCACCGTCTGCTGAAGGCCCGCCGCCTTTTCGACTGGGAGGGAGAAGGTCTGACACCGATAAGCCAGAGCAAGGCATATAACCTTTAATTTGTGGCGGAGATAAAGATTTTTTACTATCTTTGCCATGTTATAACAAAATTAATACGTATTTATCATGAACCTTAGAGTTTTTAAGAAAGACATCGAGTATTTCGTTGCAGAATTCATTGATGATTGCGCCCTCTTCGTAGCGCTCAACCCACACAAGGATGCAGACGAGATAGCAGAGATAATTGATGAGGCTGTAGAGCTTTACAACAACCTCAAGTACAAGGCCAACCATCCTGAGGGCAACAAGAAAGCCTTCTACAACGGCCTTACAAAGGAGATGTTCGAGAAGCTCGACGAACTCTGCGAGAAACTCAGCGCAGTAGTATCAAAGCAGTAAGACAAGAATCAGTTCCGACGGGAACTGATTTTTTTGTTATTTTTGTCTCCGTTAACAAGAGACAACGCACATGAAGAGATTCGTATCACTATTATACATACTTCTATACTGCACAGCAGCCACAGCAGACCCGCATCCAGAAGCTTCCAGGATTCAGGAAGCACTCGAGGCCATAGCCACCGACCCTGCACTCTCGCAAGCAGTAATCAGCATAAACGCAATTACTGGAGACGGACGCACAATCGCAGCTATAAACCCTGACATGATGCTGGTTCCAGCATCCAACATGAAACTGATAAGCACCGGAGCAGCACTGCATCATTTCGGACCGGACTATTGTTTCGAGACCGCCATAGGTCATGATGGAGTCATAGCAGACGGTGTTCTCGATGGTAATCTTTACATCATAGGCGGAGGCGACCCTACACTTGGATCCAAGGACTCCATCGCCGTAAACCTGGACAAGGTTTTCGAAGAATGGGAGTCTATCCTCAAGAGGGCAGGCATCAGGAAGATAAGCGGGCGCATCATCGGAGACGGCCGCCACTTTGACGGAATGACAGAGGAACCTACCTGGCTATGGAATGACATCGGAACATATTATGGAGCCGGTGCCACAGGACTGATGTTTTACGAGAACATGCAATCCTTCTCTGTTGCTGCAGGAGATCAGGTCGGAGACCCGGTCAAGATAAGCCCGAGCTATCCCGAGGCGCCATGGATGGAATTCAGGTACAACTGCACCACAGGCAAGAAAGGAACAGGAGACCGCCTATACATGTACACTAGTGACCTTGCACCTGTAGCAGAGATAAGGGGAACATTCGCAGTGGACCGCGCCAGCAAACGTCTGGACTGCAGCAACAAATATCCGGAATACACATGCGCTTATTACTTCCAGAAATATCTTAAGAAAAAAGGCATCGAGTGCGCAGAAGGCATTGGAGACTTCAGGCTCGAAACCCAGTGGGAAGCAAAAGGAGAAATCAATATACTGGGAAAGACCTCTTCACCGACTCTGTCAAGAATTGTATTCGAGACCAATCACGCAAGCAACAACCTGTATGCCGAGGCCCTGATCAGGAACCTGGGACGTGAAATCACAGGAAGCGCTTGCTACGACTCATCATATGTAGCCATCAATCAGGTCCTTAAAGGCCTCAACGTCAACACATCAAAAGGAGTAGACATTCAGGACGGAAGCGGTCTGTCCAGACAGAACTACATTTCTTCCGACTTCTTCTGCAGATTCCTTCAGGCCATGATGACTTCACCGCACTTCGAATCATATATTGCCAGTCTGCCTTCACCTGGCAAGGACGGCACGCTGCAGTATAACATGAAAAGTTACCCTGCAGAAATGAAGGAGCGCATACTCGTCAAGAGCGGTTCCATGAACGGAATCAGGTGCTACAGCGGCTATATAATCCCTACAGAAGGCTGCAAGGAAGACAGTATCATCTTTTCAATCCTGGTAAATAACAGCACAGCCCCAACCTGGAGGTTGAGGCCGTTGCTTGATAAGATTATGGGAACGCTTGCCGAATGCAATTGATCGGTTTAACGTCCATATTTTGATCCCAATGCGAGGGAGAGTCCGAATTGGAGATTCAATCTGAGTGAGCTAGGTATATGCATATGCTCATATCCCTTGTCTACAAGCGCCTGAGGCATCTGCATCATACCGTCAAGCATAGGAGCAGGTATCCACTCACCTGGCAGGTAATCACATCCGACATACAGGTTAAAGCCTGCCTTAGGAGTAAGTTCCAGTAACCATCCGAATGTACCTCTTGTATTGTACATCGAGTAGTTCAGACCCAGTGCAAGCCACTTGAGCACTGTAAGATTATAAGAAGCTGTAACCTCCTGCCTGTAATAGCTGTGGCTGAATCTACCTGAATAAAGGAGACCGAAACTCATTCTGTTCCAAAGGATAGGGAGTTTGAGACCGGCATAAACTGATGGCATCGACGACCTCAAGATACCGCCTGTCACATCTTCTTCTGAAAGATTGAGGAATTCCTTCTGTGCGCCCTCAGTCCATTCTGTGATGAATGTCTCGAAGTCTACATTATCCATAGAGACATCCTGGAAGCCCTCCCAGTCATATTTACCTGCTGTAGAATATGCAGACAGAGCAGAAGGATTGTATCTGATCATTCCGAGATCAGTTACAGCAGCAGAAAGAGACAGGCCCTTGAAGAATCCGCTTCTTATGATCTGCCAGTCGACTCCAAGGTCGACAGATCCTCCATAACCTGCAAGAACCTTATTGGCCAGCATACGGTTGAGGTCAAATTCAACCTCTGGAGTAAAATCTTCCTCAGACACATTGACATCCAATCCCTCGAGGGCACCATACACATAACCCTCAGTCTCAATTGTCCACTTCTCAGGAGATGTTGTAAGACGCACATTCTCAAGATTAAGCGCAGCGTAGGCAACAGGAGCGATGAAACGGAGTTTTGCACCGATTCTCACACCTTCTGATATATTACGCGACCATCCGAGAGCCGCCTGCACAGAAGCAGAAGCATAAGCATTGAAGTTTGCGATATTGAAGCTTTCTCCCGAAGTGCCGGTACCCTTCTTCAAGAAGAAGAAAAGGTCTCTTGGAACATCTACATCCACACCGGTGCGTACAGAAAGGTCGAAAGTCCAAAATGCACGGTTTTTATTATAGAATCCGAAATTCAGGATATTGGTTGACACATCTGCATCAATGTGCGGATATTTAGGAAGCGCCCTGTCAAACTGCGCAATCGAAACATCCGGATGCATGAAAGTAAGCAGGTCTCCGTTTGACGACGGATACAGGAATGTCGGAACATCAAGATTGGTAACAGCACCTGTCGAGAGATTACCTATTGCCGGAATCTGAAGATAGTTTGCCCTTGGGGCAAATGCCGGGTTCATCTTGTTCCTGTTAACGGAATTATCCATAAAGTATGAACCCTTCAGAGCCTGAGCTCCCACCATGAAAGGGAGCAGCATTGCAACAAATACAAGTATAATCGATCTTTTCATAGGACTACTGCTCATTTTCATTAATAAACTCATTCACATCCACATTTACTCCGTTCGGTACCAAAGCCTGGAGAGATGCCTGCAGGAAGCAGTTGTCAGACAAAGGAACTCCGCCGATTGTCGCGAGGTTGAATTCGAGTTCTATTGCACTGACATCCTTGAATTCTGCGCCATCCTTCTTCTGAAGGCCGAGGTAGAGCTCTGTAACTACCGGCTCACCGTCCGGACCACAACCCTTGATCTCCTGTGTAGCGGCTGATTCATCCAAAGGCACCTTATTGCCATCAGAATCAAGAAGGCTGACCTTCATGCCGATCGACAGAGGAAGCGAGCTTGTAATATCTCCGGTAAGTACCAGGTCACCCATAGCAAGGAGTTGTCCTACAAGTTCCGGAAGGTCAGGAATTGTATCTCTATATGTCACATTGCATCCCTCTCCGAACTCAAACGGAATATGAGCTGCGTATTCAGCCTCAACAACGTACTTTTGGGTAGGTTCGATGATGCACAGCTGCTCAGGATCGGTACCAGCCTCAATGCTTATGCTCAGACTGTCAGGGATATCACTGAGATACTGCTGCAATGGAAGGTGGATATGAGTGAAGCCCTCAGGTCTATAAATATCCTTAGACTCTTCCAAAGATGATATCCAGTACCTTGTGTGCATCACTTCGTCTGCTGACTGCGAGTGATTGAGAGTTATCTCAGTCTCCCAAACAGCATCCTCAACAGGGTTTCCACCCGAATATGGAGTAACGAGCATCTTGGCTCCCATCGGGATTCCTATATTAGTCTTGATATCGGCTGACAAAGTCAATCTTGAAAGAAGATTCTCCACACCTGTAATCTCAAGATTACCCTGGTCGAGAAGATCTCTTACTGATGAAAGATCCACTGAAGCTCCAATAGGATCTACATGGAAGTCGACCTTTCCTGTGACTTTAAAAATAGCAATATCCCTGATTCCTCCATCTACCTTAACCTCCAGGTTCTTGCCAAGCCAATCATTTACATCCAGAGCGATGTCGTCGAGAACCACTTTACCATCAATGGTTACAGTCTCCTTGAAATCCTCAAGTTCCTTCAGATCTATAGTAGAAAGGTCGAGACCTACAATCTTCACAGGGTCGATGGCAAGAACACCGTCCTCATCAAGTTCTCCCTTCACTGTCAAAACATTACCCTCCTTGACATTATCAGAATCAAGAAGAATCATCTCAGGAAGATCGATATCGAACTCGAGAGAAAGCTTTGTCGAACCAAGATCAGGAAGTTCAGAAGCATCAAGGCTCAGGTTAAAGTATACATCCTCAAGCTCGATGCGCTCTATCGAAACAAGCTGCTCAGGAAGCTGGTCCGAAGACAGCATACCAATCTCAAAGGACTTCTCGATGCGCTTCTCATAGGCCTTATCCATTGCCAATGTTCCCATTACAATCTCCGGTATTCTTGCGGACATGCCTACCTGACATGCCGGATCTGTCAAGGCTGCAACATCATCCTTGTCGATGCTTCCCCCTTTCAATGCAATACCGCCAGATACCTTGAACTCACCCTTTGCCCAATACTTGCCATCCTCTTCTTCCGGAGTGATTACAAGACGGTCAAGAGGCAGAATGATTTTTGACGGAATCTGGTCCTTGAATGTGATTGTACCTGCATCTTTGTCATAGTTATATTCCTGGAGATCACCGAACTGCAACATCTTAGGGAACGTTATCACAAGGTTATCCTCCGGATCTGCCACTAACGGCAGACCAAGCTCAGGCATCACTACCTCGATCACTATTTCAGGCTTTCCCTGAGGGATCACTGAAACTGTACCTAACTCTTCAAGACCAGTTACATCAAACTTGAAGTCCTGTGAATACTCGACAGGATAGTCATAGCCTGTTACCTCTACGGAATAATCTTCAATAGCAAAATCAGCTTCGACATTGACCTTTACACTCAGATCCTTATCCTTGGTAGAAGGAAGATCTGCACTGCTGATGGTACCACCTGCCTTGACTACGGCCTCGACACTCACCTCCTTATTCAGGATGATCTCGCCGTTTACTGGTGCCGGAAGAGTAATGCCCTTGATCCTGACATGACTGCTGAAGCCCTTAGACAGATCTACATCCTCATAAGTCACGACGCCGTTCTGGGCGCCTTCCACCTCGACACCCTCTGGGAAAGTCAATACGAGTGACGCCATCTCGAGTTCAAGACCCTCAAGCATGTTTGCCGGTTCAATAGACATCGATATTTTGGAGTCATCAGAAAGTGTGACATAATCAATACCTTTGATCTGTTCCGGAAGGCTAAGTTCCTGAGAGAAAGACACAACCTTCTTAGGCACATCCATAGAGATTGGCTCAACTGTCATCTTGACATCCTCTACCTGAAAATCAATGAATTCCAACTCAAAGTTTATTCCCATCTTCTGGATTCCCTGATTTTTGAGGTGATTAGTCGTTGTAACTATACCATTATGGCTGATGTCTCCATTCATGGTAAGTGTTATATCCTTGGTGAGTGTAAGACATCCGTCTACTAGATCCCAATCTTCATCTGAGATGACAAGAGACTCAATATAAAACTCTTTTTCAACCGGAGTCCTGCCATCTGCATCAATTGCAAATTCTGCATGTATAATATCTTCGTCTGATGATGCAAGATGGAAAATCTCTCTGAGATCAAGAGTGAGGCTCGGCGTAATCTTTCCTTCAGTGAAAAGCGAATTTGTCAACTCTATGGACAACTTCAGTCTGGCATTGTCGTTGAGAACAATGTCCTCGACAGATGTTATACCCTTTGGCAAAGGAATTGAGAACGAGACCTCGCTTGTCAGAGGTCCATAAGACGTCCTCATATCCAGTGGGAAAAGCGGATTTTCAAGAAGTTCTTCCAGCGGAAGCGGTTCATCGTTCAACATATCTTCTGGCAGATTGTCCAGATTGTTGTCAAGACCTGCAAGCTCAGCAGAACGTGATATTTCTGGAAAATCCAGTTTAAGGATATCCTCAGATGGCTTATATTTGTAGAGTTCCGCACTTACCTCGAAATCTGTTCCAAAACCACTGAAAGAAAAATCAGGAGCTGAGATCATACCTCCGATCTTCTCTGTGTATTCATATACACTTTCAGGGACAGTGAGGCTGGAAACATCCACTGTATTGAGATTGAACGAGAATGTCTCAGAGAACGGGACATCCGGTATCTCAATCTGGGCAAGCAGATTATTCAACGTATCAGACAGGTCCATACGATCCGAGATCGCCGCACCATACTCTCCATTTGCTCCAACTGTAAAATAGTTGAGGAAAGTCGTATCCTCGAGTCCAGCCAGAAGCGAATCCTTTACATCCTTAAGCATAATTCTGCTAGTGCTTCCCAGCGGCACGGAAAGGCCATCCTGGAAGACGGTCATCTCCAGGTTGAGTCTGTCTTCCGACAACTCATACTCCTGGTTGACACAAGAATTTGTCACTACCAAAAACAACGAAGCGACAACAAAAGTCATCGCTCTGATAATTCCCATCTTTTTCATCAGATTAAATTTTCGATTTTGACGGCAAATGTATAAAAAACCTGTGGTATTATGAAATCATTTACCCTTTAAATAGACTTCTGCAAAGTGCAGGAACATCTGCCACCTTGATTACCTCGATACCATCAGCCTGCCCACCCAGCCCCTCAAGGCTGCTGAAACTTGAAACATATATCTTCTTGAAGCCAAGGCGCGCCGCCTCTATGACACGGCGCTCTGTCTGGGCGACAGGGCGTACCTCCCCGCTAAGTCCTATCTCACCTGCAAAGCACACGTCAGAAGGAATCGCCAGGTCGAAATTAGAAGAGAGCACAGCACTTATCACAGCCAGGTCGCACGCAGGATCATTCACCTTGAGGCCTCCTGCCATATTCAGGAACACATCCTTGACACTGAGCTTGAACCCTGCCCGTTTCTCCAAAACAGCAAGCAGCATATTAAGACGGCGGACATCAAAGCCTGTGGCACTTCTCTGAGGAGTACCATATGCAGCGCTGCTGACCAGCGACTGTACCTCGATGAGAAACGGTCTGCTGCCGTCAAGCATGGCGCTTACCGCCACTCCGCTCAAGCCTTCCTCATGCATAGGGATGAGCATCTCGGAGGGATTGCTTACCTCTCGGAGTCCCTTGCCTGTCATCTCAAATACAGCCAGCTCCGATGTGGATCCAAAACGGTTCTTTATGCTTCTCAACAACCTGTATGTTCCTCGGTTATCACCTTCAAACTGCAGAACCACATCTACGATATGTTCCAGAATCTTAGGACCTGCGATACTGCCCTCTTTTGTGATATGACCTATGAGAATTACAGGGATTCCTGTTTCCTTGGCAAAACGCAGAAGCATAGCTGCTGTCTCCTTGATCTGGGTCACGGATCCAGGCGAAGACTCCACGCTCTGAGAAAACATTGTCTGAACCGAATCCACCACCATCAGGTCCGGAGACATCTCACGTGCCTGAGCTATGATATTCTCCATCAATGTCTCACTATATATATGACAGTTTGCATCATCTCCTCCAATGCGCGAGGCTCTCAACTTCACCTGTCTAGCACTTTCCTCACCCGTAACATACAAGGTCTTCAAAGATGGGCAATGCAGTGGGATCTGAAGAGAGAGCGTAGACTTTCCTATTCCCGGTTCTCCGCCTATGAGGACCAGCGAGCCTTCAACCAGGCCTCCACCCAGAATTCTGTCCACTTCTCCATTGTTGAGAGATACCCTGCTTTCAACTGACGAATCTATCTGTGACAACGGCATCGGCTTATGGCCGGAGCCAGGGACCGACATCGCTGCAGGTTGCGACGATTTCCTGCCGGTTGCGACAGTTTCCTCCACCATAGTATTCCACTCACCGCATGCAGGGCACCTTCCCATCCACTTGGAGCTCTCATTTCCGCATTCCTTGCAGAACCAAACTGTCTTAGTCTTCACTGTTGCCATAAATCTTTCGTCAATATACCTCACAAATATAAATAAAAAAAAGATATTGTTCTTTGCAGGACAATATCTCGGCTTGACGGATGACCGTCATTCTGAAAGACTGATTACTCAGCTACTACAGTTGTGTCAACTGTTGCAGTGCTGTCGCAGCAGCACTTTGTAGTGTCGCATACCTCAGTGCAAGTTGAGTCACAAGCCTCGCAAGCCTCAGCCTTCTGAGAGTTGTTACCGCATGAGCATGCAGCAGCAGCGAACATAGCGGCAACGATTGCCATAGACATAAATACCTTCTTCATGATCACTAATAATTAATAGGGTTAAACAAAACGCATTTGGGCAAAGGTATGCAGTTTTTTCTTTTTCTCAAAAAAAACTTAACGCTCCAGCTCAAAAACCTCCATTTCCGAGATATGTCCTGCTTCCAACTTGAACCTCAGCGCAGTACGCACCAGGTGAAATCCCTGAATGCCGGCAGCACCAGGATTGATCACCAGCATATTTCTTTTAGGATCTCTGACAACCTTCAGGATATGGGAATGTCCACAGATGAACAGGTCAGGCTTATGCTCATCTATCAGCTGACGTGCCCTGACGTCATACCTTCCGGGATATCCTCCCACATGCATCATCAGAACCTTGAATCCTTCACACTCAAAAACCCTGTGGACAGGATGGGTATACCTGAGATCATAATTATCGCAGTTGCCTGCCACACCGACCAAGGGCTTATATGCCGCAATCTGTGCAGCCAGCTCAAGCCCGCCACCAAAGTCCCCGGCATGCCATATCTCATCGACCGGCCCGAAGAAGGAGCGAAACTCTTCACTGAACACGCCGTGGGTATCCGATATGAGACCTATATACTTCATTCTTAGAGCTTTATAAAAATTTTCTTACGATACAGAACTACGGCTATCACCAGATGCAGAAGCAGATACATCAGAGAGAACAGCAGAGACATGAATGCACTGCCGCCGAAGACTGCAGAGTAATTCCAACCTATGTATATCCAATTGATCTTCATCAGAAGACCAGAAAGTACAAAGAGAGTAAGCGCATTCATTCCCAAGGCCTTGAACGGGAAGAACGGTTTCTCCCAAGCCTTTACATCAATCAGATACATCAGAAGCGCAAACACAAAGGAGGCCCATCCTGCGCAATAGAACACATATGAAACAGTCCATAATGGTTTGCTTATAGGTATCCATATGCCCATCGCCACTCCTGCAAGGAGAAATGCAGCTGACAGGGCGAAGACCTTGGCAGAGGTCTCCACAGGAGACTTACCTCCACGTACGACCACGCCTATGATATAACCAAGCAGCACTGTACATGTACCCGTCAATGTTCCTAGCAGACCTTCCGGATCAAATGGGACACCATAACCCGTGTATACATGCCCTTCTCCCAATATTGCCAGATCCAAGGTGCGGGCAAAATTGCCCTCAAGCGAAAAGGCACCCTCCGGCCCGGCAAAAAGAAGCAGGAGGCTCAAGTGCAGTACAGACAGTATTCCTATAGCCCATGATATCTTCTTCATGCTCTTCAGCCATAACACAAGTAAAGCGCCCAAGACATAACACATGGCGATTCGAGGCAGAACACCCATGATTCTCAGACCTGACAGCCACTCCACCCAATTCTGCCAGAGTGTCAATGACGGATCCCTTTCCACAGGATAGAACGGGAATGCCGTCAGGAGAAAGCCTGTGAGATACAGAAGTATTCCCCTCTTGAATATCTTCTTGAGCGAGTCTGGTGACAGGCCGTCATATTTCACAAAGGCAAAGGCCATAGACACCCCGACACAGAACAGGAAGAAAGGAAAGACCAGATCGCATGGAGTGCAGCCGGTCCATTCAGCGTGTTTGAGCATCGGGTACACATTAGTCCATGAACCAGGATTGTTCACCACAATCATCATCGCCACAGTCAGACCTCTGAGGACATCCAGTGAAATATATCTCTTCATAATATTGATGTTTGACAGACAAAATTAGTACATTTGCCGGACATAAACTTTTCAGGAATGGAACTTTTTTACTCTCGCGACATAGAAGGTGGCATCTGCCGGCTTGACCACGATGAATCAGGACATTGCATCAAGGTCCTAAGGCATAGATGCGGAGATGAGATCTGCGTAATCGACGGATGTGGCGCACTATACAGATGCCGCATCACTTCAGACAGCCACAAGGGTGTAGAGGCTATGGTACTGGAAAGTAATGACGGATGGGGAGGTCATGACTACAATCTGAGTCTTGCCGTTTGCCCTACCAAGAACAATGACCGATATGAGTGGTTTGCCGAGAAGGCATGTGAGATGGGATTTGACAGGCTCTGTCCTGTAATCGGAGAACATTCCGAAAGAAGGATCCTCAAGACATCCAGAGTGGAAAAGATCCTGGTAAGCGCTGCCAAACAGTCTTTGAAGGCGGCAGTTCCGGTGGTAGACGAACCTGTTTCCGTCAAGGAGTTCATAGCAGACAACTGCTCGGACGACGGAAGGCTTAAGCTGATTGCATATTGCTTTGATGACGAACGTGTACCAAGAAAAAGCATCAAGGAGGTCCTTGATGCATATGATGGTAAAGACATTGTCGTGATGATCGGACCGGAAGGAGACTTCTCGCATGAAGAGGCTGAGCTGGCTCTGGCTGCAGGCTTCATTCCTGTGCATCTGGGCGCGTCGCGCCTGCGCACAGAGACAGCAGCACTCGCTGCCGCTGCCGCGGTATACTTCCGATATATGTAATTACTTTCTGATTATCTCTATCGAATAGTCCAGGCCTACCTTTATGATTGATGAAGACTGGCCAGTCGCTCCCTTTTCCAGGGATGGATCAACTATATGATCCGCTGCTGACTTTATTTCCTCTGAAATCTCAGCATACTTCTTAGGAGTAGCTTCCCCTGAAATATTGGCAGAGGTCGATACTATCGGACGACCGAATCTTGACACGAGCTGCTGACAAAAGTCCATCATAGGGATACGTATCCCCACTGTACCATCCTCAGCCACTGTATTGAAGGCAAGCGCACGACGGTCTGCCTTCATCACACCCTTCTCTCCTGCTATTGCTCCGGGATATATGATTGTCATCGGCTTGTCATTGACCTCAACAAGCTGTATGGCCATCTCAGGTACCTCTTTTACGTACCTGCAGATCATATCCATATCACTTGCCAGCAGGACCAACGACTTGCTGTCTTCCCTCTTCTTGATAGAGTATATCTTGGCAACAGCTTCTGGATCGGTCGCATCGCAACCTATTCCCCAAACCGTATCTGTAGGATAAAGAATCACTCCACCGTTGCGCAGCACCTCGAGGGCTGCCTGTATAGCTTCCTTCATGATCTATAATGCAATTTGTGTTATCACCGGGTAATGGTCCGAGAAATCCACATGAGGAGTCTCATGACTGAGCACGGTCATAGATTTCGGACACAATATATAATCTATTCTTAACAAAGGCCACAGACGGGCATAGGTTGCTCCGAAGCCGTCTCCAGCCTGAACGAAAGTATCCTGCCTGTCGCGCATCATTCTATAATATGTATATGACATAGGATTGTCATTGAAGTCACCACAGACGAAGGCCTCAACAGGACAGTCCTCTATATCATTGAAAACCTGATCTACCTGTTTTGGACGACGTGTTATGGAACGTTTCATCTTGACTCCTGTTTCAGTCACTACATCCTTATCCTTCTCCAGCAGAGCCCTTACAATACCCGAGAACGAGATATTATAGCTTTCGAAATGGCAGTTGTATACACGGAACTGCCTTCCGCCGGACTCATAGTCCGTGAAGATGGCGAGGTTTGTGCTGCCGTCAAACTTGATCACTCCCCTGTTCTTGACAGGAAGCTTGCTCAAGGTTACATTTCCGAAGGATCTTCCCGAACCAGTATATATATAGTATTCTGCCGAATAACCCTTCATCAGCTTCTTCAGCTGCTGTCTGACCTGACGGCTGTTTCTTGTGCTGAATTCCTGCAGGCAGACTATGTCCGGATCTTCTTTCTTGATGAATTCAAAGACGGAATCAACGCACTCCTCATATGAACCGGCCCCACTGTCTTCAGCCTGGAGGGCAAAGCGTCCGACATTCCACGACACCACTTTCAATACATTGTCTGCTGCCGTTTCAGGATAGTCATCCCCCTTGATATGAGCATATCTTCCTACAAAAAACACAGCCGGAATAAGGGCCAGCAGCGGAATCATGAATGCCTTTGACCTGCGGACAAAAGCCCATATCAGAAGGAAAAGATTAAGAATGATGAACGGCACGAAGAACAGGCCGGCCAGAGATATCAGCCAGAACTTGGCAGGGTTGACCACCATGGACAGGTATGACAGTGCAAGCAGCGAGGCAGCTGCCAGCAACAACACCCTGTTGGTCAATCCGAAAAACCTGTTCCTTGCCATAATCAATTATAAGTCACTGCTGTATAGTCTGCGTCTCTTCTTCCATATCCAGATCATGATGAATCCGAACAGAAGTCCACCCAGATGGGCGAAATGTGCCACATTATCGGCCGGATTGTTAGAAATGCCAAGAAGGAGTTCGATACCGGCAAAGATCAGGACGAACCATTTGGCCTTCATGGACACCGGAGGTATGATCAGAGTCAGCACTGAATCAGGGTAAAGCATCGCATAACCCATCAGGATTCCGTAAATTGCTCCTGACGCTCCTACTGTAAGAGCAAAGGAATGTGCCATGAACTGAACTCCTATGTTGATCAGACCTGCTCCAATACCTGTTACGAAGTAGAAAATCAGGAATTTCTTTGTACCCCAAACACGCTCAAGAACACTGCCGAATATGTAAAGGGAATACATGTTGAAGAACAGGTGGGCAAAGCCTCCGTGCATGAACAGATATGTCAACAGTTGCCATGGGCGGGTGATGAACTGAAAAGGATTGAGCGCAAAAAGACCGCCCATCAATTCCGGCTGCAAACGGGACATGATCATGAATCCGAGGCTTACCAGGATTATATGTTTTACTGCTGGCGGCACATTTCCCATGAAGCCGCCGCCACCATTATATGAATAATAACTCATTTCTAGAATTTCTTTTCTATATCTTCAATTGGAATCAACGCCACAACCCTGCGTCCGGAATTAGTGTATTCCGCATTCTCACACATGAACAACTGGTCAATCAACCTCTGTGCCTCGGCAGGATTAGTCACCGGATCGGCATTGAATGAGCCCAATTTAGCCATTCTTGAAGCCATGTTTGAGACCATCATCTCAGGCAGGGCGCTATGGTCATCGGCAAGGATCAGCAGAAGGTCATTCATCATGCCCTGGATCTTTCCAGGCTCTACGCTATAGCCTTCAGGCACACCATTGACCACTACTGTATCCGTACCGAACGGAGCTATGTCAAAGCCCATGTCGGCAAGAGTCTGTCCATGTTCTGCTATAAGGCACATGTTCTCGGCTCCTATCTGGACCTGTACTGGGAAGAGAGCTGTCTGCGTTACGTGGACATTCTTCGAAAGCGCTTCAAAGAAACGGTCATACAGGATGCGCTCCATAGCCCTTTTCACATTGACCACCATCATTCCGCTGCGCGAAGAAGTGACTATGTACTTGCCCTGGATCATCAGGACTGACTTTCCCGGTGCCAGCTTGTCCTCGAAGAGTTTTCCGTAGTCATCCCTCTGTTCCACATATCTTCCTGCATACGAAGGCTGAGACTGAGGTTGCACATGATGGGCAAAGTCATCAGGACTCATTCCTCCGATGGTATTGGCGAACGGCGAGGAGACTGACGGGAAGCCGTCATTATCGAACGGGTTATATGTGTCGTCTGTTTCGAGCTGAGGCTCGGTTATCGGTCTGAACTCCTCGAAGTTCCTGCCAAGAACCGGAATTTCCGGCATTCCATCGCGATCGAAATCTATGCTCTCACCGAAAGAGTTTCTACCCAGAACCTCACGGATGCATGCATATAAGGTCTGGAACACGACGCTGTCATCCTCGAACTTTATCTCAGTCTTGGTCGGGTGGATATTCACGTCCACTGACTGAGGGTCGATATCCATGTATATGAAATATGCCGGCGTATAACCGTCCGGAATAAGATTCTCATAGGCCTTCATCACTGCCTTATGCAGGTACGGGCTCTTGAAGAAACGGCCGTTCACGAAGAAGTACTGATTGCCGAGCATCTTTCTGGCAGCATCGGGACGTCCTACAAATCCCCCTATTGTCACCAGCGACGTTTCTGCTCCGATGTCGACAAGGTCGTCCACCACTGCCGACCCCATCAGGTCCCTTACTCGGAACTTGAGAGACATTGCAGGCTTGAGCACATAGACATCCTTTCCGTTATGGGTAAGGGTGAATCCTATTTCAGGACGGGTCAGGGCTACTCTTGTGAACTCTGTGATGATATGCTTGAACTCGACGTTGTCGGACTTGAGGAACTTCCTTCTTGCCGGAACGTTGTAGAAAAGGTTTCTTACACTGAAATTGGAGCCCTTAGGTGCTGCTATCTCCTGGGTCGAGAGGTGACGAGAGTCTGCAAAATCCACCTGACAGCCCAGTTCGCTGTTCTCCTGACGGGTCTTGAGGGTCACTTCTGCCACCGCCGCTATGGAAGCCAGGGCTTCTCCGCGGAATCCGAATGTAAGTATGTTGTTCAGATCTTCTGCTGTCTGGAGTTTTGATGTGGCGTGGCGCTCGAAGCACAACACCGCCTGATCAGGAGTCATGCCACAACCATTGTCAATGACCTGGATCAGTGTTCTGCCGGCATCCTGAATAACCACTGTCACCTGGTCTGCTCCGGCATCCACGGCATTCTCCATCAACTCCTTCACCACGGATGCAGGTCTCTGTACGACCTCTCCCGCGGCGATCATGTTTGCTATGTTGCTTGGTAAAATTCTAATGTCCATATATAGGGACCGGTTATCTTGTGAGGGATTCTATGAGAAGAGGAAAGTACTTGTATATGAGGTATACCATAGTGAACAACAGAACCATAGTTATCATTCCTATTATCTTCTGGTTTCTACCCACTTCTTCAGTACGCGAGTAATTGCCGTCACGCAGACTGCCTTTGACATATTTGCCAGGGGTATAGGTCTCCTCCGGAAGTTCCTCCTTCTTTCCATATCTAGCATATTTCTTTCTACGCTCCTCCTTCTCCGGATCGTAGTAACGAGGCTTGTAGCTGAACTTGCGGACTTCCTGAGTACCGAAAAAATTGAAACTGAATCCCATATATCCTTATTATTTGTCTTTACGGCTCTGCTTTTGTGCAGACTGCCATATGCTTTAACAAGCAAAATTAAGGATTTTTCTTTATTTTTGTGGAAATAATTTCATGATTATGGACATCAGAATAGGAAACGGATACGACGTACATGCTCTGGCTGAGGGACTTCCGCTCTGGCTTGGAGGAGTACAGATAGAGAGCCCTCTGGGCTGCATAGCACATTCGGACGGAGACGTGGCTATCCACGCTCTCTGTGACGCACTTCTCGGAGCACTTGCACTGGGTGACATCGGAAAACATTTCCCAGACACATCATCGGAGTTCAAAGGCATCGACAGCAAGATCCTTCTTGCACGTGTGATGGAACTGATTGCTGGAGAAGGCTGGCATGTCATCAATGCAGACATAACCATAGCCATGCAGCGCCCTAAGCTCGCACCTTACATCGTACCTATGAGGGAATGCCTGGCCCAGATCATGGAGATTTCTCCTGCACGAGTGTCTGTCAAGGCGACCACGACCGAGAAGCTGGGTTTTGTAGGACGTGGAGAGGGCTGCGAGGTGTATGCTGTCGTGCTGCTGGGACGTGAGGAGGATCTTATTTTCGGGTAGCATTTGTAAACTCACCGACCCTTTAATCATAAAACACTATCTATCAGCAGGTTAGAAAACAAGGGTCGTAAAAACTTCCGACCCTTAAATCACAAAGCACTATCTATCAGCTGGTTACAAAATAAGGGTCGTGAAAACTTCCGACCCCTAAATAGTTAACAATATGATTATTAATAAATTACGACTTACAGGCATTTTAACATGCATCATATTGCTTGCTTCATGCGGAATGCGCCAAATGCAGGTCGGAGGATTCACCGAGACTGAACTGACACTGATTCATGGAACAGACAGCATCATGAGGGTGCTGACTATAGATGATCCGTCTGACCTTCTGGTTCTGAGATCCTTATCGTCTGATCTGTCTGATTCTGCTCTGCTGTCTGACGATTTTAAAAGACTGGCAGAGCTTATGGTGGCAACCGTAACCCATCCTTCACAGGACGGAGTCGGAATAGCTGGCCCGCAGGTCGGCCTCAACAGGCGCGTTGTAGCCGTGCAACGTTTCGACAAGGAAGGGGAACCATTTGAGATTTATCCGAATGTGCGCATAGTATGGGCCTCGGACTCACTGGCCGCCGGCCCGGAAGGATGCCTTTCCGTCCCGAATCGTAGAGGCGACGTGCTTCGCTCGCAGGAGATTGTTATCGAATATGCTGACATTGATGGAGCTGAGTATTCACGGAACGAGGACAGATTAAACTCCAACCGATATGCAAAGCCAGTTCCGATGGCACTCGACACGATCAGCGGTTTCACTGCCGTCATCTTCCAGCACGAGATCGACCACCTCGACGGTGTGCTCTATATTGACAGGCTTTAATTGACACCATCGCCTTCCTCGTCATGCAGGACAAACCCACAAATCACTGAACTGCAGCAACTTACGCAAACGCGCTAAAAGCGATATCGGATCGAAAGGCATGGAACTCCGCCCAGAGAGGACTCTCCGCCATAGAGGCTGACCTGTCTGTTGATCACAGCCACGCCGACAGCAGGCCTGGTATCTATAGATATCTGCAGGGGAAACTCGAAAGTATACTCCAGACCAATCTGCGCCCCGGCAGACACACAGTAGCCGACACCGGCAAAGCCAGCCTTCACAGCAGGGCCGACATACACGCCCCACTGACCTTTCTTCGTCCACTTCGGTCTTGCAACAATAAAGTCATATGCACATGCCACATTCACAGTGGTGCTGATCAGCTGATATCCGAGGTCAACCTCAAGAAAATCACCTCTTCCAGACACATAATGCTGGTAGCTGGCCTGGTATTCCAGACCGGCACGTACGCCGAGAGCCCTCGGCTGAGCTGCAGCAGCCAGCGTAAAAAGTGCAAATATGACTACCAAGATTAGCCTTTTCATGCATCTAAGGTATGGTATTTCAAGGAAATATTCAATTTTTTGAAAAAAGTTTTGCATTTTAATAAAACATTCATACCTTTGCAATCCCCTTTCAAAAAGGGAAGCCAAATTGAGATATGGTGTAATGGTAGCACTACAGATTCTGGCTCTGTCAGTGAGGGTTCGAGTCCTTCTATCTCAACAAAGTTCTAAAACATAATGGCGGGATAGCTCAGCTGGTTAGAGCGCATGATTCATAATCATGAGGTCCGCAGTTCAATCCTGCGTCCCGCTACTTGAAAATCAAGCACTTACGAAACTTTCGTAAGTGCTTTTTTGATTCTAGGGAACACTGAGGGAACACAAACTATTTTATTTTTCAAGTTGGTCGGCCCAGTTCTTAACAAGATTAAATCTCCTTACATCCCTATCTTTTAGCCAAAATATTACATGTTCGTTTTCTGCAAAACGCTTTGACTTTGACAGATAAAATGCAATTCGATATAATGATGCAAAGGCCCAAGCCTTATTTAAATTTAAGGTTCTATAATCTACTGTTCTAAATCGCTCAAGGATAAGCAATAATCTATCATAGAACAAGAGAGACATATCTGTATAATCCCTGCAATAAGAGGCTATATTTGACAATCCGCTATTTAGACGCACCTTACACAAAAATAGCACACGATCAATTTCAAGACTAACAGCAGTATAGTTGCCTTTTATCTTAGTCAGAGATAATCCTGCCAACAACGACACATGGGAACTATCATATTTATCAACATCATCCGAGACGAACCCTTCTAGCATATTGTCAAATCCCCTAAGTCTTGATAACTCATTTTGCAACCTTCTTTCCAAATCTGGCCATTCACCCTCTTTTGTGTTCCGGCTAAAAAAGAACACCATACTATATACAACATCTATCAGCCGCCCCAAAAGAATTCTCGTCTCATCAGATGGACGTTCTGTTCTTTCAATTAACGACAGATTATAAATCAAATTATCAAACAACTTGCTTTTCTCGTCATCACTCCAAATATACCATTTAGGGAAATGTTCTAACTCTATTACATTTGGCTGAACACGCATCTTTTCTCTTATACCACAATCCCAAACATTAGAGTTTAAAACAGAATCTTTTATCCAATTTACAAATTCATCATCATCGAACAAACAACTAACCTGTACCAAGGCAGATGATCTAGCACTTATTTCCTCTATATCAGATTTAGATACTTTTTTCCGTATATCAGATAAAGTTGCCTTTGGCAATTTGCCATAATGATTTAAAGAATAACAGATAGTGTATATATTCTTAAAATCATATTCTTTTAATGACTCCAGCACTTTGCTTAACCCCTTCTTCGGCAGAACTCTAATATTCAAATAATTAGATATCAATGATGACGGAACAGATGTATTCACAGGCAAAATTCCTATTAGAAGCCGAAGTATATAAAGCACTCTTTGGGGAGCATAAACATTGTCTATGGCACTACATATATGATTATACACATCATCATAAACACCTGACGATGGAGTTAAATTCTGCAAATAAGGCAATAGAACATTTGATGTAAACAAATCAAACCAACATTCCTCTTCAAGTGCACAGTATATTTCTTTTGATATCAACAACAAAGACTGCCTAAATGTGTTTGGAGTATCTTCATTTCCTATAGCATCCAATAAGGATCGCTGAATATCAGGCAATTCACTCTTCAGCGCATCCGAATATGCATATTCCTGTCCTACTTTTCGCGATAATTTCTGATCATGATAACCCAATGTATAGAACAATGACGGATAAGGAAATATTTCAAAAATATTAATAAAGCATTGGTACCAGTCCCAGGCAGACAACAACGTCGTAATTTGCATAGTTGGCATAAATCCCTCTTTTGCAAAATACTGAAGCAATCTTAAACTCTCCCTTAACTCACGATTTGATGGGTTCAAACAAACCGACTTTTCTGTTTGTCCATATATGAATAGTTTCTTATCTTTCAATTGAGCTTGTTGAGCAATATATTGGGCAACATCATTAATACCATCTAACCCCATAGTCCAATACTCTCCTAAAGGATAACGTTCCGGGTATTCACCAGAAATCGCGTTGCATAGTATTGATGCCTTATATTTATTAATAACACTTTCTGTTGAACTGATATATTGATCAAAGGAATCCACAACACCCTGTCTGTCAAAAAGATAACACATCGAGCCCCTCATTAGTCTCCAAAGACCTGTTGGTTTCCACTTATATAATGTATTTTTCAGCGACGTAAAATCTAATGAATAAGCACATCTCAAAACTATTTCGTACATAGTGTCATCCGAATCAGAATTTATCTCATCGACATTATCGCAAGCAAAGGTGCTCTGCCTTAGTTGTAAGCGATTCCATATAACATCTTGAGGCAAATTCGGCACTCTATTTATCTGTTCTGTTGTCAGGAGAAATGGAAGCAACCCACAGTCATCCATAGCCATAGTGAAAGCCCGCTGTTTACTTTCACTCCACTCAACTTTTGGCCCGAGTAAATGAGTCACCACCTCATATTGATAATGAATCAACTTAGGTGCTCCCAATTGACTAAGCTCTTTAGATATCTGAGATAAATTTGTTGAGCAATCCTCACCATTCCTCACAGCTCTGGCAACATCTGACCACAATGAATTGTACGAAGACTTAATATGCTGTCTACCTACATATGGAGTACGTTGAAGATACTTAAATAACTGGATGAGTAATTCTTTAGGAGAAGGAGTAAATTCGCTATCAGAGGCATCACCACCATTTAAACTCCTATCATTCGAAACACGATTGTCGAACAATTCTTCAATAACATCCTTATCCGACAAATTCAAAACTTGCACATGATGATTCTTATAAAACAGTTCACGTGCAGGTTCGATCTCTTCTTTTTGCAAAAGTATTAGAAAAACTTTTGTATAGTCTTTTGATTCACAATCTTCTCCATCCTTATCCAAAACATCTTTCATCCATTGCAACCAACTCAAGTAGTTCGGGTCGCTTCCAGAAAAGCCTATCAGACAGAATCGTCCTTGGAGCATCGACAATCTCATCAAACTCGTAAAGGGTTCATGTTTGCCCTGATATGTATCATAATCCTCCTTTGCTATTATATATTTTAGATTTTTATCGCCATCAAATTCATACTTCGAATTCGCCATATCTCCGTGAATCTTAATAATAGATTTACTAGATATACTTCTTGACAATCCATAAGCGCTATTTATAGTTTCTTTATAAAATGGCAATTGATAATAATCTCTGGTTTTTTCCAAAAGCTGATCATAATTGGTCGTATAAATATTATTCCACTTCCTACACTCTAAGAACAACTTATGAACAATTAAATCTTCATCAGTTAAACAATAATCCTCTATATACAAGTGATCATCTTTATCATATATTGATGGTATATGAGACTCAATATAACAATCTATAGATTCATGACCATAACCTTTTCTTCTTATATATTCAGAGACAATCTCCAAGCTCCCCATTCTATCGATTACGATTTTTACAGCCTTTTCTCTTGCTCCAATATGAGACTCCCCCAAAACCATCTGCTTCTCAATGATAGATTCCATTTCATCGGGGTACAACTCTGTAACAGCATCTGCCAAAAGATCACTCCACAGCGGAAAGATTGTCGATACATTCTTAGAAAAACCTGATCCCACAAGGGCAGACACTTGTTCATTCTCATACGCCACTCTTAATTCTTCCAAGAGAGCAACTCCCGATTTTTTACTATCTCTCATAGCCATATAATCACATTTAAGTCTTAAAGGTAGAAATATTCATATATAGATGCAAGTCCATTATCTTATAGGGTAGACATATAACCCTCCTATTAAGTAAGGCTTATGCAAAAGTATATTTAGCATTCTTCGAATATTTGATTAACTTTGTCTTGTCCTACGCCGAGTGGTCTATCTCGCTGGAGGAGACCGGGAGGGTGGGACAAGACATAATGAAAGGCGTTTACTACGCTTTGGTTTTGACGATCTGAAACTTCGCAACTTTCAAAATTGTCTGTCAAAAACAAAGCAACGTGAATGCCCCGAAGGTGTGTTATTTACATGCCTCTGTTGTTGTATAGCCATAGGTGCGTCATGTTGTGTCGTATCATGTGGTGTATGGTGCAGAGGTTGTGTTATACATATCCGGCGTGGGGCTTATGCGTTGCTCGTTTCGACAGACAGGGCAATGCGAAGGCCTCAGATCGTGAAGCGAGCAACAGTGCAGGGCTTCACGCTTTTTTTATGTCTTGTTTGAACGGAAGTTAACCGCGGAGTAGCCCTGGCCGCAGATCTTTTGGGCTGCCTATGGCGGTTAATGAGGAGCATAAGTCTCAGATTAAATCTAAAGAGAGGGTTTCTGAAAGGGGCGAGGTCTTCACGGCAGAGCGTGAGGTGAATGCGATGCTTGACCTCGTGGCCAATGAGTGTCTTCGTCCTGATTCCCGATTCCTTGAGCCCGCTTGTGGTGACGGGAACTTTCTTTCTGCTATTCTAAAGCGTAAACTCGCTGAACTCCGAAGAAAATACAAGAAGAGCAATCGTGACTATGAGAAACAAGCAATCGTAGCCATCGGAAGTCTGTATGGCGTGGACATCATGAACGATAATGTGTTGGCTTGCCGTGAACGCTTGTTTGCGATCTGGGATGAGGAATATACGGCACATTGTAAGGGTGATGCTTCTGATGAGGTGCGAGAGGCTGCCCGATTTATTATAGGTCGAAATATCATTAATGGAAACGCATTGACTTTGATGTGCGTGGATGAAGAGGGCAAGGACACTTCTGCCCCAATAGTATTTTCTGAGTGGACGCTAATCAGCGGAACTCAAATGCAGCGGTCTGACTATACGATGTCTGACCTTCTTACATATAACGACAACAGTGTAGAGGATGGTATGGGAAACCTATTCGCACTCACCGAGGAGGAGAAAGAGGAGGGTGGAATTTTCCTGAGAAGATACATTACTCACTATAAAAAAGTGCAAGATTATGGAGACTAGTTTATTCAATAACGTCTATAATCCTGACGTTCTTTCATGTATTGCCAATCTGAGCAATGATGAGGTTTTCACTCCTCCTGAATTGGCAAACAATATTATCGATATGCTCCCGCAGGAGTTGTTTGAGAATCCTGACACCACTTTCCTCGACCCTTGTTGCAAGAGCGGTGTATTCTTACGTGAGATAGCGAAAAGATTGATTAAAGGACTTGAGCATCAGATTCCTGAACTGGAGAAGCGTATTGAACATATCTTCTCAAAGCAGCTGTTCGGTATTGCGATTACCGAACTTACCAGTCTCCTGTCTCGTCGAAGCGTTTATTGCAGCAAGTATCCAAGCAGCGAGTGGTCCGCATACCAATTCCCGGAAGAAAAACCGCAAGGCAATATCATTTTCCAGCGTATCAAGCATACGTGGAAGGATGGCAAGTGTATATATTGTGGTGCGTCAAAAAGTGAATACGATCGTGGAGGCGAACTGGAGACTCACGCTTATCAATTCATTCATAATCTCGATGTAAAGAAAATATTCAATATGAAATTTGATGTAATTATAGGCAATCCTCCGTATCAGTTGAGTGATGGAGGTGATACTGAAGATAGGCAAAGAGGTGGTGCGATACCTTTATATCATAGATTCATTCAGCAAGCAAAGAAATTACAACCTCGATATTTATCAATGATTGTTCCATCTCGATGGTTTGCTGGAGGCAGAGGGCTCGATGATTTTAGAGATGAAATGTTGCATGACGATAGGATTCGCACGATAGTAGACTTTCCCCTTTCCTCTGAATGTTTTCCAGGCGTAGAAATCAAGGGAGGAGTATGCTATTTCTTGTGGGACAAAAATAGTTCAGGCGATTGTGAAGTCAAAACAATGAGGAATAACAAAGTTTCAGTAATGCGACGTCCTCTTCTTGAAAAAGGCTGCGACACATTCATCAGATATAATGAATCGATTTCAATCTTGAGAAAGGTTCAGGCATTCAACGAGCTGACAATGAGTAACCAAGTGAGTTCCCAAAAGCCATTTGGTTTTAGGACCTTTGTTAAAGGTAGGGAGACAGCATTGCCTGGAGATGTTAAATTATATGCAAACAAATCGGTTGGCTATATACATAGAATAGAAATCACTCAAAACATATCGTGGGTTGACAAATATAAAGTTTATATTACTATGGCTTATGGAGCAGGAGAAGATTTCCCGCACCAGATTATCAATAAGCCGTTCCTTGGAGAACCGAATTCTTGCTGCACTGAAACATACGTAGTAATTGGGCCATATGAAAATGAAGAGATAACAAAGAATGTAATATCATATATTAATACAAAGTTCTTCCGTTTTATGGTTCTCCTTAAGAAGAACACTCAGCATGCCTCTTCAAAAGTATATTCATTCGTTCCTCTTCAGGATTTCTCAAAACCTTGGACTGACGCAGAGCTGTACGCAAAATACGACTTAGATGAAAAGGAAATCGCATTCATCGAATCAATGATACGTCCAATGGAGTAATACAAATGCTATGGAACACAATTTCTTCCCTCAACGCCCTAAGGTTACTCCTACGATATATGCATATAGACTGGTAGGAGTAGAATCGCATAAAGGTTTCCTGAAAGTCGGATATACCGACCGGTCTGCCAAGGAACGTATTGATGAGCAGTTGCATACCAGCAAGGTGAATTATGAAATCGTGCTGGCGGAGTCTGCTATGTCGAATGACGGTTCTTGCTTTACCGATAAGGATGTGCATAAACTGCTTGAGCGCAAAGGCTTCCGTCGTCTGAATCCGATGGACAGGACTGATGAGTGGTTCAGATGTTCGGTGTCTGATGTTATGGCGGCGATATTATCGCTGCGTACAGGTTCTTCTAATGTGGAGAACAGGACTCAGAACTTTGCGATGCGACCTGAACAATATCGTGCTGTGGAGCAGACAAAGAGATATTTTGAACAGGCATTGAAGGAAGAGCCTAACCGTATTCCAAAGTTCCTATGGAATGCCAAGATGCGTTTCGGAAAGACGTTTGCGAGTTATCAGTTGGCGAAAAAGATGGGATTGTCAAGAGTGCTGATTCTCACGTTCAAACCTGCTGTTGAGTCTGCGTGGAGAGAAGATCTTGTGACGCATCTTGACTTTGAAGGATGGCAATATATATCGAATAAGGATGCACGTAATAATAACCTGAATATTGATCAGGAGTTCCAGAGGGCGGACAAGTCTAAACCGATTGTTGTATTCGGTTCTTTCCAGGATATGTTGGGCACAAATGAGAGTGGTGGTATCAAGACGAAGAATGAGTTCATTCACGCCACCAACTGGGATCTTGTTATTTTTGACGAGTATCATTTCGGAGCATGGAGGGAGCGTGCGAAGGAGTTGTTTGAGAAAGAGGATGAGGAAGATGCTGTAAACTTTGATGCAGAGAAGTATAAGAAGGAAGAGGCCAGCAATGCCATCAATGAGTCTTGGCTCCCGATCTCAACAAAGTATTATCTGTTCTTGTCAGGTACTCCGTTCCGGGCAATCAATAATGGTGAGTTTATTGAGGAGCAGATTTTTAACTGGACATATTCTGATGAGCAGAGGGCAAAAGCGGAGTGGAAAGGGAGTGGCAATCCTTATCTTGCTCTACCACGTATGGTAATGCTTACGTATAGGATGCCTGATGAGATACAAGAGGTGGCAAAGCAGGGTGAGTTCGATGAATTTGACCTTAATCTGTTCTTTGCTGCCGAGGGGAAAGGTGAGGGTGCAAGGTTCAAATATGAGAATGAAGTTCAGAAGTGGCTGGATCTTATTCGTGGTTCTTACCTGCCGGCAAGCATTGATGACTTGAAGTTGGGTCAGGACAAAAGACCTCCGATGCCATTCAGCGACACACGTCTTCTCAATGTGCTTTCGCATACTTTATGGTTCCTGCCAAACGTGGCTTCTTGTTTTGCTATGGATAATTTGCTGAAACAGAAGCAAAATAGATTCTACCACAATTATAAGGTAGTTGTATGTGCAGGTACAGGAGCCGGTATTGGACTTGATGCGTTGTACCCGGTACAAGCAAGTATGGCTGACCCTTTGGAGACAAAGACCATTACTCTATCTTGCGGTAAGTTGACAACTGGCGTTACGGTGAAGCCTTGGACCGGAATCTTCATGCTTCGTAACCTCAAGAGTCCTGAGACTTATTTCCAGGCTGCATTCCGTGTACAGAGTCCGTGGGAGGTGAAGAATGAGGACGGAGACAAGACAATCATGAAGAATGAGTGTTATGTGTTCGACTTCGCTCTTGATAGAGCATTGAGGCAGATTTCGGATTATAGTTGCAGACTTGACATCAACGAGTCAAACCCGGAGGCAAAGGTCGGTGAGTTTATAAAGTTCTTACCTGTGCTTGCTTATGATGGCAGCAGCATGAAGGAGGTAGATGCCCAAGATATTCTTGATATTGCATTGGCTGGCACATCGGCTACATTGCTAGCTAAACGTTGGGAGTCGGCATTGCTTGTGAATGTGGATAATGATACCTTGAAGCGTCTGCTTGCGAGTCCTGAGGCGATGAAGGCTTTGATGAATATAGAGGGATTCCGTAACCTGAATAGTGATCTTACTACAATCATCAATAAGTCAGAGGCTGTAAAGAAGGCGAAGAAGGATAACCCTAACCCGACTCCAAAGGAGAAGAAGGAACTCTCTGACGAGGAGAAGGAGATGAAGAGCAAGCGTAAGCAAATTCAGGAGAAGTTAATAAAGTTTGCTACTCGTATCCCAGTGTTCATGTATCTGACTGATTATCGTGAGCGCTGCTTGAAAGATGTGATCACGCAGTTGGAACCTGGATTGTTCAAGAAGGTGACGGGATTGAGTGTGGCGGATTTCAATATGCTTTGTACCCTTGGCGTATTTAATGCACCTTTGATGAACGATGCTATCTTCAAGTTCAAGCGTTATGAGGATGCGAGTCTGACATATACCGGCATCAATAAGCATACTTCTGATGAAGTCGGAGGTTGGGACACAACTATCCGTAAGTCTCAGTATGAGAAGTTGTTCTATAATCAGCAGGCTTCGATGAGTGAGGTAAATGAGGGGGCGTATACGCAGAGAAGCGAAACTGCCACGGAACCGCGAGTTGCAGTGAAGGCTCCGGCCAAGCCTGCAGTGGTACAGCCAAAGCCTGTAGTTTCACAACCTGCTAAGCCTAGTACACTAGTACCTACACAGTCAGTAGAAACTGAGGGGGCTGAGGACTTGAAGGTGAGGTTAGAGAGGATTGAGGCAGGCGATATTGTTTACCACAAGAAATTCGGAAAGGGTGAGGTCGCCAAGATAAACAAGAACGAAAAGTTTATTTATGTAAAGTTCATGCTTGGCGAGAAGAAGTTTATGTTTCCTGGGGCTTTTCTTGATGGGTTCTTGGAGGTGGAGTAATTGGGCTTAGGAATAGAACACCGCTCACTGTTTCGCAGTCTATTGAAACTATTGAAAAATCTCAGCAATCTGAATATCATTGTTAATTGATGGTCCCCAAGCAAAATCTGGTTTGATATCATATAGAATTTCACGAATCCTATCTTTTAATTGATGGATACCATCTGCAACTCGGGTGGAATTATTGAACTTCTTAAGCAGATTCTCCTTACGTGTCGGATCTGCCACATTAGCATTGAGCCAATTAAAAAATTGTCCTCTGTATTTTTTTGAAACACTTGCCGCTATTTTCACACCTACTTCATCTAACACATCATGCCCTTTCATAAACTGCCAACAATTATAGCTCTCTACCCCTATAGATTTCAATTGGGATAGAAATGTTTCGTATTCCGAATGATTGCTATCTATATATGATTTAAAGGAGTTTATTCTATTGGACACGTATGCATATGTGTTTTCATTTATCCTATCATTATTATACGTTAATTTGCTTAAATCAGACTTAAAATCAGACTGCTTATACACATTGTCCTTTTTGTATGTTGAATACAAATGTATTGAAAAAAGATTATAGAATACTTGCGATGTTTCTAATACCATCGCATCAATATCTTCACTAATTTGGTCGCAGAATGAAGTAAGATATATTGCATCTTTAAGTATAGAGGGTACAATCTTAAAATTTTCAATCGAATATGTATTGTCAGTATGAATTACATATTTACATGTTCTTAAATCTTGCGTATAAGGGTGATAGTCATCTATAATATAATCGTAATCTGAATCTATGGCTATCAACTTATTACGCCCTAACGAATCAATTTTAACATACTTTATTAAGGAGTCTTTACCGCACAATTCATTATTGCCACATCTCAAGACTCTAATTTTAAACAACTTGTTCGACTCATATTTAGCAAAAAAATGACGCCAGAAGACAGAATCAACTTCATCTTCTACAAAAACCTCTATCTCCTCTTTTGCTGTTGAACTATTTGCTCTAAACAATCTCCTTGCTGCCAAAAACTCCGAATTTCCTCCGGAAGAAATATCACTAGCCATTCTTAGTAACTTTAATTTTTAAGTCATCAATATTTCTTACATATGGCTGCCACCCGTCTAATAATACAGATGGGGCATGTGTTGCAATTATTACTTGGCAATTAGGATTCAAAAGTCTAATTTTCCCTATTAAAGACTCTTGCCAATCAATATGAAGGGATATTTCAGGCTCGTCTAAAAATAATATGTACGGTTTTTGATTATGCAAAAGAACTTTCCACAATATATACAGCATTTGTTTTTCACCTGAAGATAACTCATATATTGATATAGGTAAATCATCCTCAACTATTCTAAAACTTAATTTACTATTGTTTGTGTCAATAACTTTACCCGTTGATTCAAAGAGTTCATTTATTGTCTTTATGAATAAGTTTTTAGGAGCATATAAGGACATTAAAGACTCCATATCAGGCTGAATGCCTGATATAACCATATTCTCGATTGTATTTGCGAGATTACCTATGTAGTAAGAATATTGCTCTTGCAGTTCATGCAGCTCTTTATCCAGACTTGACCATACACCTTCATCATGAAGCAAATCCCATTTTGTTTTATCCTCAATATAGGATATTGGCTCATCAAACGTGCTAATAATATCCACATTTAACTCTTGCAGAAATTTCGAAGAAGGAATTCTCCCCTTTGATTTTGTTGTAACATGACTGATTGAAGCATTGAGCATTAGACTATTAAGTCTACTTTTTCTGCTTGTATTGGCAAAATCTAGCTCAACATCTTCCTGCAGTTCTTTTAGCACCTCATTATCTTGTGCTTTTCTAGTTAGATTGAGGTAACTATCATTAAAAACGATATTTGTTATTGTCGCATCATCCTCATCGAACTTTATTTTCACCATAGACGTTTTCTTAACTAAGGACTTTGGAAGTTTTCCGCCAATGGTGATATAAGCAATTATATCTAATAGAGTACTCTTACCCGCTCCATTAATTCCGGTCAAAATATTGACACAAGGGTCAAGTTCCCATTTAATGTTATACTTACCCCAAAAATCTTTAACTTCAATTTGGCGAATTGTCATTCTGCGAAATTTTTATAGTGAATATGCTGTATTATATTGATTATTTGAAAGTATCCCATATAGGAAGTTATCATTTATAAAATCACTCCTATTCATCATCTTCTCATCTTTTATAATAAGAAACAGGTCTTGACCCCAGACTCTCACTATTTAATCCTTATTGCAAAGGTAAAAAGATTTTCTGCTAATAATAACCCATATATGCAAAATGTATTATAAATATAGTTTCATAGTCTAATATAAAGAGTTATAACATGTCTATCAAATAATTCTTTTTAAGCGACAATGCATATAATAGATTTTCTTATCACAATCAACGCTCCTCATTCTAAACTTTCATCACCTAACTTTAATCCACTGTATTCCTTTATGAGAAACATTTTCGAGAGAGACTATTCGATGATCGTCGGTTATGCGTACCGATCCGTCTTTGCGGAAATGAGCAGTCTTGATAATATCAGTACTGTCGGTGTAGTCAATCAGTCGTTCGGTGTTTTTGTATTGGATGCGATTAATGTAAATGGACTTGTCGTTCAAAAGTTGCTGAAGAGTGTCGCGATATGCGATATAACTATGTTCCTTGCTTTCACTTGCTCTGATCAGGTGCCTTAACTGCTTTCTCTCTCCAGCACCCACAAGCTGGTAGGCCTTATGATATCCTGCACCTGGATTCGGATAGTTCAGCCTTTGATATGAATGGTACAACTCATTTCCGAGGTACATCGAAGTGTTGACAAACCAGAAGTATGCAATAGTTCCCACAAGGATTTCTATTGCCAAAATGATGGCAAGAACCTTTGCAGACAGGTTTATCCGGATATTTATAAGCGGAGGGCGCTTGTGAGTATCTACGATTTGATTTATATGCCTGTTAAAGTCCGACCTCACTTCGCTTACAGCAGACTTGACTTCGCTTCGGACTGTCATAGTGACATCCTCTTTTCTATATACTGAAATAGAAGCTCCGGCGGCCTTCGCCTTCTTCATCTCATCGAATGATCTTGTCATTGATTCCGTGAATGCTGTCATCGTTGTGAGAGTTGTATTATGAGTATGTTCTATCTTAGAAAGTCTTGTAGATATTTTACCTACCTCATCTGATAAATTGTCGATGGTCGAAAGGTGCTCGTAAATACCTTCGAGGGCTTGTAGTTCTGTGAGTGAGTTATTCTGTTTTGCCATAATGTTTTCTATTTAAAGGTTGGTGACTTTATAAACGCATTCCTCTTTTCTTACGTGGTGCAAGATCTTGCTCTTCAGATTTCTTATTCTGACCAGACCCTATGAGACCGATGGCGAGGTCGGCTGCGAGCATTGAGAGGTCGGTGGTCAGGGAGTTGTCCTGGTCGTTTGAACTGGATTCATTGACTGAAGGATCTTGGACCTGGCCACCAGCATCTATGTTCACACCACCAGTGAGAGCTTTGTCGATCTTTGAGAAGCTTAGATTTCTGTCGAGAGATGAGCCTTTAAAGGTCGTGCCGTCTCGAGTGAAGGATATTCCTTGTGGAATGTAAGTGCCGCTTCTGAACTTGATTTGTGCATTGATACCATAAGCCTTCAGGTTGTTGGAGAAGTCTTTCCAACTGTGTGAGTCCTTCAGGGCGGACTTGACATCACTGGCCATTTCGTATCTGGTCCGTTCATTGGGGCGGAGTCGCTCTGTCCTCGTCTGGGATTTTCCTTCGCCGAAGGTCAGACCGTATTTCTGCTTGAGTTCCTTGCAGACACGGACATTCCTCTTCAGCCAGTTGCTGTCGGAGATGCGTTTGCCGTTGTTGTCCACACGGTTGAATATGAGGTGACAATGGGGATTGGGAGTGTTGTGGTGGCGGACAATGACATATTGAGTGTCCTTGATTCCCATCTTTTCCATATACTCCTTTGCCACCTGCACCATAAAATCATTGGTCAGGCGTGGCTTGTCCTCTGGTTTGAAGCTAATGGCTATGTGGCCAACGGGTTTGCTGATCCTTGGGTTCAGCTGGGATTGGATTTCAAAACATTTGGCAGCGATCTTCGGGTCGTCGGGGATGATGCCGTCGTGGGAGATTACTTCTGCCTGGTCTTTGCCGTAGGCATATGCGGTGCAGCCTCCGAATGAGGCTCCGGTTACTATTTTTGCTATCATAAAACTTTTTGTCTTTTCATCTCTTTGTGGAGGTGAGTGATTAGATTCAGGACTTGGGGAAGGAGGTCGAACAGGGCACGTTCGGTCGATTGGAGGCCTTGTGCGTGGGCAAGCCTCGTGAGCTGGTTCAGGTTGTTGCACAGACCTGACAGGTCGCGGAAGACGGCGTAGTGCTCTTGGATGAAGTTCTGCACGACCTCGGCATTGACAGATGCTTCCCGGACATATTCAGTCAATGTGCGGAATCCTGCCGTCCTCGCCCTGTGACGAACGATGTCATATTGCAGGGCGCTGTATCTTACGGTAACGGCCCGGCTCTTCTTCTGCACCCTGCTCGATCTCGGGCGACCGCCTTTGTTCTTCTGTTTCATTGTTCTTTTCTTTGTTAGAGATTCCTCGACTCGAGATGCCCGATCAGGTCGGGCATGACGACTTTATATCTTTGCCACCGGCAAAGCGAGGCGACCAACGGGAGGTTTTCAGCATCTGAAAACACAACCTCGCTAACCTCACTTCCGTTCGGTATGGGTCCGTCTGTCCTGCTATCTTGACTACTGCTGAAATCTGGCTTTTCTTTATGTGTCAGTGGAGTTTGGCGATCAGTTTTACCCTCTTACCATTACCTGTGTTATGAATGTTGGCAAAATGGCAAGACTTGATGGAAACCAATCACTGACGCAGTCCAGACCCATAAAACAGCCTTGGGGATTTTGCCAAACATAACGGCAAGTATGGCGAAAGCGGTAAACCGATAAAGATTCTATGGCTTGCCAATCTCCGCCAACCGGAATGGCAAAATTCATCAGCAGAAAACCGTCTTTGACATACCTCAATCAACGATTACCGCCATAAATTGCCATTTTGCCACTTTCCGTAAGCCTATACTTCCCGTGATTGCATTCCAGCATTGTTCCTCTCAATTGAGACAGGTATCTGTCTATAGTTCTCTGTTTCATTCCTCGCTTGACAGCATGATCTACTATCGCGCTTCTGGAAACGAACTCTTCCAATGGGAACATTTTCAGGAAAATCTTCTGCCCTTGCGTCAAGACTCCGGGAAACATATCGGTCATCATCTTCAAAGTGTGGAGTGCATTTTCCAGATAATAGTCCATAACCTGAGTAGCAGCAAGAGCCATCTGCATACCTATGAAGTTTTCATTTCCCAGCGGATCGTCATCTGTCGGCAAGTCTCCGTTATCACCTTCTCCGATTTCAAACACATCCTCTCCACACGCCTTCCACAGTTCTTTCAGACATATGGAAATCTTGTGAACCGATACCTGCACCTTTCGCCACACCGAAAGTTCCTTCTGCGAATGATTGGCAGTATAGTCTTCCTCTTTCATATTCTGCCAACTCCTGATGACAGTCCAGGCATTATCTGTATATCGGAGCGCTTTAGGACAATCATAGTCCGCATCAAATGACTGATCCAGTATTGCGGTTATGATTTCTGACCACTGATCCTGAAGATTCTCATCCGGCTTGTTGTCGTTCCAGAGGATCGGACTTGCAGGATGCTCCGAATAGGTCATAAAGATTCTCCATAGCAATCCGTCTTCCATTCCGGAGCCCTTGAAAGCATCACATAAGACATAGGGCTGGATAGAGCCGATCAAGGCTACGAACGGATGCTTGATATACAGCACTCTTGCATCACCTTTTCTATTGACCATAAGTGAATCACCGTCGCATATAACTATCCATTCACCCTCTTCTGAAGCTTTCCCTCGCTTATATCTGGAGAACGACTTGATCCAAGAAATCAGTTCGTCGAAGATCACCAGCAGGCCACGAGGGTTTTCATATAGTATTTCCTTGATAGCCTCGATAGTAGCATCCTGGATTATAAACTGGACCTTTTTAGGCTTGTCCATTTCAAAGTTGCCTTTAGCCACTTCCTTGAGATATGCATCCAGTTCGCCATTGTAATCCTTCAGCATTTCAGCCGTACGGGTCCACAAAGGTCTCATAAACCACTTGATCGGCTGACTCTTGTTCTCTCCGCTCTCACCGATGATAGCCATAAAGATGCTTGGATAAACTATGTATCCGTTCTGAGTACATAATGCCTTTGAATTCGCTATCGACCCACTGACCGCTGTCATAATCGAAGAAAAGCAGTAAGGTATCGGGAACATCATAGAAGAATGAAGTTCCCATATGATGTTCTGTACCTTGTGGGGAAGATACTTCAGAAGCATCTTCTCATTTGCGGTCAAAGAATTATTCTTACTGAATTTCTCAATGAGAGAGAAAGACTTGTGTACAGTAATATCTTTTGCCATATCACTCCCCTCCTTCACCGTCCGAGTCCTTCCTTGACCTATTATAGACACATCTTCTTGAGTACTTGTTTGCAAGTTCCCAAGCGATGTCGGCATCCACCAGCACATGACGACCATGCTGGACCAATGCCGGTCTGAACCAGTCCGCGTTCTTGATACGCCAGGCTGTAGATGTTGAACACATGAAGAGTTCCTGAAGTCCTTTCAGGCCTTTGATAAGGTTTCTCTTCTTCACCTGCTGCTCCTTCCTGCCAAGATATTCCTGCTCGATCTGTAGGAGTCTTTCGTAATCCTCATATGCCAACTGGACACTTAGAGGTTTTGATTTCTCTTGCTTCATACCTTCAAACATTTATTGATTTGACGGCAAAAGTAGAGATGTCAGACAGGTGTAGAAAGGTGTAAAAAGGTAATGTACAGAAAACGAAAAAGAGTTGCCAATACATTGCAAATCAACGCATTGACAACCCTAATTCAAAGGGGTACAAAGGTAATTGTCGCTTAATTCCGCAATTTCAGCCAATCTTTGATAATTGGGTACAACTTGAAAGCGACTGATTTTTTATTTTCCGAATCACCGATAACATCAGTATAATGACCTTTGTATGTATCGTACTTTTTATTGAAATAAGTCAGGATTTCAGTAATCCAATCTTGGGTATGTTCCTCGTCCAGAAGGAAATCCTTAAGCACATCAAGCATATAGTACAAACCGTCAGTATATGTAAGTTTCAGAACTGTTCCCGGAGCAGGAAAATTCAGATTCATCAGCTGATAGAATAACTCCTCATTACAGTTCTTGAAGATATGTCCGACTGCTCCGGAACGATAGAAACTACTGCATATATCCTGACTGATATAGACCTTTCCTGCAGTCAGCCTTTGCGACTTTGGCTCAAGGTACAGATTCGTTGTAGAATAATGATCGTGCTTCTCAGAGTGAACATTAAAAGTGTTCAAGGAAGTGTTATTTACAGTATGGTTAATAGTCTTATTATTTTGTGTAATCTGATTATGCTGATGATAATGATTTTCATAAACGTTCTCTGTATTATGGGTCACTTCGTTATGAACAAATTCATTTCGCTGAGCATACACAAACACAGACGGGTCATTATTTCTTAAATCTTTATCTAACACATCGTATATTCTTTTTGCGATTTGACATGATGATAATCCACAATCATATTGTACTGAAACAAGACAACGGCCCTTATAAGAAAGGAACTCCTTGTATTGTTGATCATACTCTTCATAATAATCTTTTGATCTAGTGAACCAGTACTGAATATTATCATAATTGATCGTAATCCCATATTTATCTTCAAGTTCCTCCAACTCACGGCGAAATTTATCCTCATTACGGCCACGACTATACAATAACATATTTAGTTCTTTGTCCACCTCCCTTCTTAAAGCATTCCGCTCAGCCATAGGCTGGAACAACTTTTCTCTTTCATCCAAATGCCTTTCCATCATTTCACGGAGTCCGTATGTATCCGCATAAAGGCTCTTGAAAAGATCTGCATTGGGAGTATATAAAGACATTATCTCGACCAAGTCATTCAGCAACGACTTAGCACAGGCAGTATAGTCCAACATGTTTTGACGCAACTTCGTCAAGGTCACCTCTAAATGCTCGCCACGATTGCAATCCGACATATTCTCATACATCGGAGCGTTTATGTTCATCAACAACTGCCAATGATGATATAAGTCATGGTAATCAGCGATACTTGCCTGCTTCTTATTGACCATCCTGGTCATTACAGAGACTATTGCTCTAGTATGTATCTTGGACTGTATCAGATAATTCTCTTCCATAAAAAAGTCACCCATCTTTTGTGATGAGTGACCTCTAATATACAAACTTTTCCCGAATTGTCACATGAAAAACCAATCTCCCTAATAATGGCACATTTTCTATAATTTCATTTATGCTATTTTTCCTGATTTTCTGTTTCGCTTGTAATTCGAATCAATGACTCCACCTCGGTTTTAAGCTGATCCTGTGTAGGAAGATACAACTGATATTGGCTTGCCAATATGGATGAATTGTTTTCTGGAAGGCTCATCTTGACCACAGTATCATTCTTTGCGGTACAGAGAAGAATTCCTATGGTTGGATTTTCATCCGGTGTCTTCTCGACACGGTCATAATAATTCACATACATCTGCAACTGACCAAGATCCTGATGAGTCAGTTTCTCTGTCTTAAGTTCTATTACCACAAAGCAACGCAATAAGCGATTATAGAACACAAGGTCAGCGAAGAATTCGTCATCCTCTATGAGTATTCTTTTCTGACGAGCAACGAAAGTAAAGCCATTGCCCAACTCCAACAAAAACTTCTGCAGGTGTGTAATAAGAGCCTGCTCCAAGTCTTTTTCATAATACGCAGCCTTACGTTCCAAACCAAGGAATTCCAGAACCATCGGATCTTTTATTATCTCCTGTGGCTGCTGAGGTATTCTTTCTTTACGAGCAACGGCCAACACGCTTTCCTTATCATTACTGAGCAGAAGGCGTTCATATAATTGACTGTTGATCTGACGCTCCATCTCGCGAGCTGTCCAAGCATTATTAACAGCCTCAAGCTCGTAATACTCTCTTTTATAATCATCTGGAATTGCAAGAAGCAATCTGTATTGAGTCCAGTTGAATTGTGAACGCAGTGCGTTCGCAATTGGATACATACGATAAAACTGCCTGCAAAACTGCAACTGACGATACGAAAAGCCTGTTCCATATTCCGGTTCAAGCTTCTTCGCAAGGTTCTTCAGCAGATATGAGCCATACTCAGCTCTTTCCTTGCCATCTTGTTCCGTTTCCAGAATACGTTTACCGATATTCCAGTACATCTGCACGCGACAGAAGTCCACACTACGAGTCGCATTCTGCCTAGCAGACGCGATTATCTCCCTAACTTCATTATAGAGGCTCTGTATATCTTGTATCTCGTTCATGGCACTAAGTTATAGATTTCTTCTCAGATTCGTAATCTTATGATTTATTTTTCTTCACCATCTCAATCAAAGCTTGTATCTGATCCGGGGTGAGTCCTTGAAGTTCCCCCATTATATCCACCTGATTCCCAACTTTGAGCAGTTTAGAGTTGAACTCCATCTGACGGGCAAGAGGATATGTCTGAATATATCGGTCTGTCACTGTTCCGCTCATCACAGAGTGTCCCATCGCTTCCTGTATATATTCCTTCGGCACTCCTCCGGCGTGGCTTAAATTTGTTGCGAAACTATGTCTGCACCAGGTTCCGGACGGAGCAACTTCCCATCCCATTGTCTTGACTAGGCGGCCCAAGCGTTTACGGATATTCTGATTCTCCTGCGAAACTCTTGCCTTCATCCCTTCCGGATTCTGTTCGCCAGCATATATCTGAGGGAATACCAGCGAGCCTTTTATCGGTTCTGCGGCAATTTCGTCAAGTATTTTCTGCAACGGCTCTATAATCGGAATCACAATCTCCGTGTCCGATCTGTCCTCTGTCTTCTTTCTGATGAAACGGAAAGACTTTCTACCGCTTTTGAAATAGTGATCATCATAGACAAGTCTCGCTGCATCTGCCAGATTGAAGCCATTACATAGGTATTGCACGAGGAAAAGACCAAGAGATTCATGAGTGTGTTCACGCCAATCCGTATCCCAATCTTCCGGATAACGCTTTTCAAGGAAACATTGATATAGTTCAGTCATCTGATCCACATCCAGATAGCACTCTCGTCTTGTAGCACCTTTAGGAATAGAAACCTTATCCTCATCCTTACCGAAAGGGTAATCATCGCGAGAAACATACCCGTATTTCTCACAGGCATTCCAGATCACACGGCAAGCCCTGAGATAGATACCGACTGTTGTCTTTTTCAAACCATCCTCAAGCAACTTATCGTGCCACTTCCTGATTTCCGCAACCGTGACATTGAACCCGGGAACATGACCGAGATACTTTACAAATGAATTTCTGGCATTTAAATAATTATAACGAGTGCCTATCGATTTCTTCTGTGCTTCGGACTCCCATACGGAAAGGAAGTCCTGCCCATCACTTCCCGTACCACCGGTTACCATTGTCTTGATAGAGGCGATTGTCAGCCGTCCTCTTTTATGAAGCTGCTGCAACTTCGAAAGATACATCTCAAAGACCTCTTCGAGTCTGAGCTTTATATCATACGGGCGTTCGCCTTGAGCATTCATAGAGATACGGCCCTTTCCCGTCGCGTGGGAAACAAGATAAAACTCCTCACGGGTCATCCTGTCACCAAGAGGATAATACCATCTGGCACCATTCAAGAAGAAATAAAGCGACACCGGGCAGAACTCATCATTCTGCTCGTGACGAACATCCAACTTCAACTTTATCGTGCAGCTGGCGACCTTACCTACCCTCAGATCGAGATTTTGGGAACACAAATCATCTTTTATCTTAGCCATACCAAAACAAAATCCTTATTTCGCGCAGCTAAGTTAAGGATTTTTCTTTAAATCTAGGGAACACTGAGGGAACACAAACTATTTTATTTAGACATTTTCTGCAATTTTCCCAAATTTCACAAAAGCATTAAAGAATTGATTTACAGCATTTTATCATTTCGGATATTTTCTAGAATTATCACCGAAACCAATTCATAATCATGAGGTCCGCAGTTCAATCCTGCGTCCCGCTACAAGAAAGCACAGCAAACCGCTGTGTTTTTTTCGTATATAGACATCAAGTCATACCCCGAAGGGCAACAAAATGTCTTGAGTCCCACTAAATCAATACTAAGAACGGCCAGAAATTTGTCTGCAGAAGCTCTAAAGTGGAATTATGGATTTACTTTCATTTTCAGAGCTGGAGCAGGCGAGTCCCATATTCAGAGGACGGGCAGGACGTGCTTTAGGGCATGGGCTGATGAAGATACTGGCTATTGACAAGATCAATGAGCTTTATGACAGAAATCTCTGTTATTCCGGACCAGAATTTGCCCATGCCGTTCTGAAGGATGTCGGCGTTGAACATGAAATACTCAACGCCGATCTTCTCCAGCAACTTCCCCAAGGCCCGTTCATCACCATCAGCAACCATCCATACGGACATATCGACGGAATGATGCTTGTCGACCTGTTCGGGCATATCAGGCCAGACTTCAAGATTATGGTCAACAAGTTTCTTGGGCGCATCAAGCCACTTGAAGACAATTTCATCTGCGTTACTCCTACCGGCTTAGAACGGACCGCCCCGACAAAAGACAGCATACAGGGCATAAAGGATGCTGTCGGCCACATCAGGGCCGGACATCCGCTTGGAATATTCCCTTCAGGAGCCGTGTCTGACCTGAGCCTTAAAGACAGATCTATCAGGGACAGAGCATGGCAGGAGCCTGTCATACGACTGATCAAGAAGCTCAATGTCACGGTCGTTCCTGTACATTTCCTTGACAGAAATTCCGACTGCTACTATATGCTTGGACTTCTGGACTGGAGAGTGCGTCTGCTGAAATTACCGTCAGAAGTCTTCAACAAGAAAGGAAAATGTACGAGAATTGCTATTGGCCCGATAATAACCCCGGAGCAGCAGGCTGAATATACAGACCTCAACCTATTCGGAGAGTTTTTGAGAAATAAGGTTTATAGTCAGTATTGATATGGAAAACAACAAGGCAGATGCAATCAGGATCCAGACATCAATCCTGAATGCAGCAGAAAAGAAGGTGCTGGTATGGCTTGCCCAGCGCCAGCCCAGGTGGATGACCTCGGACATCCTTACTTATATCGGAACCTTCGGGGCTGTAGTCATAGCAGTCGGATATATTCTATCCGCACACAATATCAATTTCCTGTGGCTTAGTTCGTTAGGTTTTTTCATCAATTGGTATGGAGACTCTCTGGACGGCACACTTGCCCGAGTCCGCGAGACCCAGAGACCGATCTATGGTTATTATATCGACCATACAATCGACGCCATAAACGAAGTGATGATCTTTGTCGGAGTGGGTCTGTCCGGTCTGATGCACCTTGACATCGCCCTGCTTATCTTAATCATATATCTCATGATAACAATCAACGTGAGCATCAACGCCCACCTGAAGAAAGAGTTCAGACTGACATACGCCAAGATGGGACCTACCGAATTCAGGATCTTAGCAATTGTCATCAACACCCTCTTTATCCTGATTCGCCCTCTGAGAGATTTCTCAAATGAATTCACCCTATGGGGCCATGAATTCACATTCGGAGCATTGGATTACATCGGCATTGCCATTTTGGTGATTCTTGCCCTGATACATCTGATTACAGTCAGACACGATATAAAGGGCTATGCGGAAATCGACCCCATGCCTAAAAGAGACTGACAGACATGCCGGAACTGGTTAAAAGATATATGAAGTTCATGGGTACAAACGTTGTCGGCACCCTAGTCGACACGTTTGTACTATGGATCTTGTCAGACTTTATCTTCACTGAAGGATATTGGAGAGAATACATAATCTCCCCTATCATTTCATTCCAATGTGCCGTGGCTGTCAACTTCACCATCTCATATTTCTATGTATGGAAAGACCGCACGATGGGCAGATCCGACAGCGGCAAAAAACAGTTCCTTAAACTCTTTCTGGCGTACGATCTCTCATGCTCCGCTGTATTCCTGATAAGACTTGGCATAATGCTGCTTATAGAAAAGTTTACCAGTTGGGATGTAGTGATCTGCAATCTTATTGCAATGGGCTTCTCGGGCATCCTTAATTTCGTCATCAACAACCTGCTCATATTCAGAAAGAAGAAGCCAAAGCCTGTAAGTTTCAAATAATTTATTTTATATTTAACCTTTGAAAAGATTGATTGTCTAAGGAAACCGGAACTAGACCTGAAAAACTGACATGGCACATCTCCGCAAGATATTCCTCACTGCAGTATTCGCACTCGCATGCATTGCATCCTACGCACAGAATTCATTCACGGTAAGCCTTAAGCTGGTTGACGAAAAGACTGGCGAGGCTGTCGGATTTGCCACCACATCACTCACAGTCAAAGGAGAGAAGGAAGCTGCAAAGTACGCCCTCACGAACAGCGAGGGAGAGGTTTCCCTCACAAAGGTCCGCAAGGGAACATATATCCTCAAGGCTGAACTTATGGGCTACAAGGCACATGAGCAGGAAATTACTGTAGACAAGGCCATAAACCTTGGTACGATCAAAATGAAAGAGGACGTAGAAGTCCTTGACGCAGCAAGCGTATCAGCTGTCGGCAACCCGATCATCGTAAAGAAAGACACCATCGAATACAATGCTTCATTGTTCAGGGTCTCTGACAACGACATGCTGGAGGACCTCCTGAAGAAACTTCCTGGAGTCGAGGTAGCGGCAGACGGCACAGTAACAGCCAACGGTGAAACCATCAACAAGATAACCATCGACGGAAAGACATTCTTCCTTGATGACCCGCAGCTTGCCACGAAGAACATCCCGGCAAAGATGGTCGAGAAGGTAAAGGTTGTCGAAAGAAAATCAGACCAGGCCAGATTCACAGGTATTGATGACGGTCAGGAGGAGACCATCATCGACCTTTCAATATACAAGGGAATGATGAACGGATGGTTCGGAAACGTAATGGCCGGAGGCGGACATGACGTGCCGGACAACGGATATTACAACGGTGACAAGACATTCTGGAATGACGGATGGAGATATCAGGGTGCCGGCATCCTCGGAAACTTCAAGGAGGACAGCCAGATCAGTCTCATCGTCAACGCCAACAATACGAACAACCGCGGATTCAATGACCTCGCAGGAAATATGATGAAAGGAATGCGCGGTGGCGGAATGGGTCGTATGGGCGGCGGAAACGGCATAACAAGCTCATGGATGGGTGGTCTGAACGGAGCATGGGACCTGTTTGACGGAGACATGGAACTCGCCGGAAATTATCTGTACAACGGATCCGATAACTTTGTGGAGGAAACAAGTTCCAAGGTAACCTTCATGGAGAACGGAAGCCAGCTTCTCAACGAGAACAACGGATTCAGCACCACAGGCTCGCAGGGTCATCGTTTCGGAATCAGACTTGACCACAAGTTTTCGGAAAGCACATCCATCCTCTTCGAACCTCAGTTCAACTTCGGTTCAGGTACATTCAACCAGCATTCAGACTTCTCAACAAGAACTGCCATGGATGCTGACACTACCTTCACAAACAAGGGTTTCAGCGACAACAACGGACTGAACAACAACTGGTCCACAAGCGGACACTTCCTCTTGCGTCAGCGCCTTAACGAGAGCGGAACAACACTCTCCGCATCGGTGAACTACAACTTCAGCGACAACAGGCTGGACGGATTTAACCAGTCCCTGACCATGACTGACCTCGACAGGAACGGCGACTATGAGTTCGAGGCCATCAACCAGAGATATGCCCAGATATCAAAGGGCTCATCACTGAGCGGACGCCTCGTCTATACCGAGCCGTTCACCCAAAACCTCTTCCTTGAAGCAAATTACGAATATGCATGGAACAGGAATGTCAGCGGCAAGGACACATATAACAGCGGCCGTTCGATCTTCGATGAAAACTCCACACACCTCACATACATCCCGGATGGAGAAGTGGCAGACCCGATCTATTCAAACTCGATCATCAACCGTCACATCAACCAGAGGGCAGGAGTCAGCCTCACATGGCAGACAGACAAGCTGAACGCACAGGTCGGAGCACAGGTCAATCCTACAAACACCCACAACGAGACCAACGGAGAAGTATACGACAGCAAAGTCGTAAACTGGTCGCCTACTGCAAGGGTCAGATACATGATCGGTGAGAATTCGCATCTGACTATGTTCTACAACGGACGCTCGGCACAACCCTCAACCTCACAGCTGATGCCGGTACCGGACAATACCGACCCTCTGAATGTATCACTTGGTAATCCTGACCTTAAAGCATATTTCAACCATAACCTGAGAGCAAACTTCAGGTTCACCAACAAGAAGACCTTCACCTCAGTCAATGCAAGCCTCAACGGAGGTATAGTGCAGGATGCAATCACCAATGCACAGTGGTATGATACATCAGGAGCACAGTATTCCATCCCGGTCAACGGTCCGGGAACAGGCTCTGCCAATGCTATGGTGATTGTCAACTCACCTCTTGGCAAGTCAAACTTCTCGATCATGTCGATGACAAACGGAAGATATAATACATCAACCTCATACATCGGCACAGGAAAACTTGAGTCCGGCCTGTATTATGACTCAGAAAACGCCGTCTTCAACTATGAGCAGTTCAACAACGATTACCCTGACCTGAGCAACACAGACGCATTCACAGCCAACAAGATACAGACAATGAACATCATGCAGTCGCTCCGTCTGACCTACAGGAACGATTTCGTGGAACTGATCGCAGGAGGACGTACGAATGTATCTAAGTCATGGTATACTCTCAAGTCTGCCAATGCGAACGCGACATGGAACAACAACGTGTCTTTTGAGATGAACTGGACGCTTCCGTTCGGAATGAATCTCATAAGCGACCTGAACTACAACTGGTATAAAGGATACTCGACAGCACAGACTCCTGAGTTCATCCTCAACGCAGAGATCACACAGCTGGTGCTCAACAAGAAGGCAACCATAGCCCTACGCGCATATGACCTTCTCAACCAGGCAAAGAACCTGCTGGTGACAGATGCATCTAACTACCACCAGGAGAGACGCAACAATACACTCGGACGTTACGTTGTTGTCTCATTCACTTATAGATTCGGAACATTCGGAGGCAACCGCAGAGGCGCCAATATGGGTGGAGGAAGACCTCCTATGATGATGGGCGGTCGTCCACCGATGAGGTAATGATATTGTAGATATCGCAATACATGCCGGGACGGCACTTATAGGATACATCGGCCGCGAACAGCAACTGCTGGGCGTGGCCGAATTTCATCTGAGCCTCGTTGGCCAGGTCATAAGTCTTGGCCACATAGTTGCCTATACGGTGCGACTCCAGGCGGAAGCCGGCGCGCTCACGAAGGTCGCGCAGCGCCCTGCGACGTGCGAAGATGCCGGCTGTCTGCCATGTCTGCCAGACCTCCTTGGCAAACTCGTGAAGACTTGCTGCAGCGGCTGCCTCGAAACGGGCTTCGTTGACTGCCTCTCTGGCAGGAGCAAGCACCGACTCGATCTCCAGCTTCAATGCGTCAGCATCATAAGCGGCTTCCAGTTTTCCTGCAAGCTGTTCATAGATCCTGCAGTAATTTTCTGCTGCAGAAGCTGCAACTGACACACTGTCACCAGACAGGGCCTGAAGCAGATCATAAGCCCTGACCTGGGCCTGAAGAGTCATCTTTCCAGAAGCGGCAACTTCCTGCATCTCAGCCGCACATCTTGCAATAATATCTTCCATCACGACATTAAAATTTTCACAAAAATAACAAATTTATGATGTAACTTTGCGGGTTGTGGAAATTGCTTAAAAATTATGAAGAACAAGGTACTTGCTATCATCTTGTGCGCTGTCGCGCTGGCAAGCTGCAAACAACCTCAGACGCAGACTGCCCAAAAGGAAAATTACTATGAAACCATGGAGATCACCCTCGGTGACCGTACACTTACAACAGGCTATTCTGCCGCAATAAGCGGTGTGCAGACCGTGGAGATCCGCCCCCAGGTGAGCGGTATGATCACAGACATCCTTATCGAGGAAGGAGAAAGCGTGACAAAGGGTCAGGTCCTCTTCATCATCGACCAGACCCCTTACAAGGCAGCTTATGAGATTGCTGTAGCTAACGTCAAGAGTGCTGAGGCAGCCCTCTCCACCGCACAACTCATCCTCGAGAGCAACAAGAACCTGTATGAGCAGGACGTGGTTTCGGAGTTCGACCTGATGACAGCCCAGAACGACCTTACAGAAGCCGAGGCTCGTCTAGCCCTTTGCAAGGCAGAGGAAGTGAATGCAAGCAACAACCTTTCATATACCGAGGTACGCTCTCCTGTGAACGGAGTGGCATCGATGATCCCCTATCGTGTAGGTGCCCTCGTGAACAGCAGCATAGCTCAGCCACTTGTGACCGTATCGGACGACAGCCGCGTATACGCATATTTCTCCATGGCTGAGAACCAGATGCTTGATATGGTGCAGCAGTATGGCTCGCTCAACAATGCGATCAGACAGATGCCCGAGGTAGAACTGATCATGAGCAACGGTGAGAAATATGAGCACACAGGAAAGATCAACGCGATCAGCGGCACCATCAGCGAAAGCACAGGTGCAGTCAGCATCAGAGCCGTGTTCAACAACCGCAACCATCTTCTCCGCAACGGAGGTAGCGGCACGATCATCATCCCTACAACACTCAAGGACGCGATCGTGATCCCTCAGTCAGCTACTTACGAGCTTCAGGACCGCATTTTCGTATACAAGGTAGTTGACGGAAAGGCCTCCTCAACTGAGATCCATGTTGCTCCTCAGAACAATGGTATCGAGTATATCGTGACTGACGGTCTGGAACTCGGCGACATCATCGTTGCAGAAGGTGCAGGTCTCATAAAGGAAGGCACCCCTATCAAGAGCAAGAACGAACTTCTTAACGAGCAGAACGAAGAATAATGAACGTCAAGACATTTATCGACAGGCCGATATTCGCTGGAGTGATATCGGTAATGATCCTCCTTCTGGGTCTGATAAGCCTTGCGCAGCTTCCTGTCGAGCAGTTCCCTGAAATCGCGCCACCTACCGTAAGCGTTTCCGCAGCATACGCAGGAGCAAATGCCGAGACTGTTCAGAAGAGTGTGCTCGTACCGCTCGAAGAAGCGATCAACGGAGTAGAGGACATGATGTACATGGTATCATCAGCGACAAACTCCGGCTCCGCAAACATCCAGATCTATTTCCGCCAGGGCACCGACGGTGATATGGCCATGGTCAATGTACAGAACCGTATTGCATCGGCGCAGAGCCTTCTGCCTGCCGAGGTGACACGAAGCGGTGTGACCGTACGCAAGCGCCAGACCAGCCGTATCAAGACTCTGGCTGTATATAGCCCAGACAACTCCTTTGACAGGAAGTTCATAACCAACTACCTCAAGATCAACATCGAACCGCGCCTTTCACGTATCGCCGGAGTCGGAGAGGTGGACGTTCGAGGCGGTGACTATTCGCTCCGTATATGGCTTGATCCAGGCAAGATGGCAAAGTACAGCCTCATGCCTTCGGACATATCTGCAGTGCTGGCGGAACAGAATCTCGAGGCCCCTACAGGAACCCTTGGAGCTGAGTCAGAGAACACATTCAGATATGTGCTCAAGTACCGCGGACGTTACGAAAATGTGACCGACTATGAGAATATGGTCATCCGTGCCGAAAGCAACGGAACAGTACTCAGGCTCAAGGATGTGGCCACTATCGAGCTTGGTGAGAGGTCATACGACTATGTCGGTCTCGTAAACGGACATCCAGGTACTACAATCAGCATCTCGCAGACATCGGGATCCAACGCCAACGAAATCATCGAGGCTGTGGATGCAGAGGTCGAGAAGATCCGTGCGGACCTGCCTAAGGGTCTGGACATCGTGGACCTTATGAGTACAAAGGACTTCCTCGACGCCTCTATCAAAAACGTAATCAAGACCCTCTTCGAGGCCATCCTCCTTGTGATTCTCGTAGTATTCGTCTTCCTGCAGAGCATGCGCTCTACCATAATTCCTACGATATCCATCATCGTATCACTCGTGGGTACATTCGCTTTCCTCTATGTTGCAGGATTCAGCCTCAATATGATCACCCTCTTTGCACTCGTGCTGGTGATCGGAACCGTGGTGGACGACTCCATCGTCGTGGTGGAGGCTGTTCAAGCCAAGTTCGATGAAGGATACAAGTCAGCATATAAGGCTGCCGTAGATGCCATGGGAGGCATTTCCACAGCACTCGTTGCGACTACATTCGTATTCATGGCTGTGTTCATCCCTGTGAGCTTCATGGGTGGAACCACAGGTACATTCTACACTCAGTTCGGTCTGACCATGGCTGTGGCGGTAGGTATATCGCTCGTGAACTCGCTTACCCTTTCCCCTGCTCTCTGCGCCCTCATCATGACTCCGCACGAGGAAATCGTAGAAGGCAGGAAGGCAAGCTTCTCAAGTCGTTTCCACAAGGCATTCGATACTGCTTTCGGCGCCGTAGTGAACAAATACAAGCACCTGGTTCTCTTCATGTTCAAGCACAAGTGGATCACAGTCCTGCTTCTGGTAGTTGCCTGTGGAGGACTTGTATACATGATGAGTACAACCAAAACCGGTCTGGTGCCTAAGGAGGATATGGGTACCATCAACATGGACCTCCGTACGCCTCCGGGAACAAATATCGCAGAGACCGAGAAGGTCATGGCAGAAATCGACAGAAGACTCAGCACAATCCCGCAGATCGAATCCTACTCGAGAACCACAGGTTGGGGTATGATGTTCGGTCAGGGATCTTCTACCGGTAACTTCGTATTCCGTCTGAAGGACTGGTCAGAGCGCGAAGGCAAGGGTGACGACATCGACTCGATCATCGAAGAGATGTATGCCCGTACTGCAGACATAACCTCTGCCGACCTGATGATATACACGCGAGGCATGATTCCGGGTTATGGAGCCAGCAACGGATTTGAAGTATATGTACAGGATCAGAAGGGCGGCAAGCTCGAAGACCTCGAGAAGATAGCCAACAACTTCATCATCGAGCTCAACAAGAGACCTGAGGTTTCACGTGCAAAGACTTCCTTCGACACCAAGTTCCCTATGTACCTCGTTGAAGTTGACGCAGTTCAGTGCAAAAGGAACGGTATCTCTCCAGGTGACGTACTCAGCGTGCTTTCCGGCTATGTCGGAGGTAGCTATGCATCCAACATGAACAGATTCTCGAAACTGTACCGCGTGATGCTGCAGGCAGCTCCTGAGTTCCGTCTGGACACAGAATCGCTGCAGAACATGTTCGTGCGCACATCTCAGGGCGAGATGTCTCCGATCAACCAGTATCTCAAGCTGACACGTATATATGGACCTCAGTCCATCTCCCGATTCAATCTGTTCACCGCTATTTCTGTCAGCGGACAGGCAGCCCAGGGCTACAGTTCGGGACAGGCCATCCAGGCTGTCCGCGAGGTTGCCGCTCAGGTGCTCCCTGCCGGATATGGATATGAGTTCGGAGGCATGTCAAGGGAGGAGGCTGATTCTGGCAGCTCGACAGCCATGATCTTTATCATATGTATCGTGTTCATCTATCTGATTCTGTGCGCATTGTATGAGAGTTTCCTCATCCCTATCGTAATCATCCTTTCCGTACCGTTCGGACTAGCAGGTAGCTTCCTTTTCGCAAGAATGTTCGGACTGGAGAACAACATTTACCTCCAGATCGGTCTGCTCATGCTGATCGGTCTGCTTGCCAAGACTGCCATCCTCCTTACAGAGTATGCGTCACAGAAACGTGCTGAGGGCATGAGCATAACAATGGCTGCGATGGCTGCGGCGAAGGCCCGTCTAAGACCTATCCTCATGACATCGCTCACCATGATCTTCGGTATGCTCCCTCTTATGTTCGCAAGCGGAGTAGGTGCCAACGGTAACATCTCCATCGGAGTGGGAACCGTAGGAGGTATGCTCATCGGTACCATAGCCCTCATCATCGTAGTACCGGCACTCTTCATCGTATTCCAGTACATCGAGGAAAAGATAATGTCTAAACGTAACCCTGTCATCCTGAGCGAAGTCGAAGGATCTGCAAAATCAACAACAAAATAATGATAAACAGATACAACATACTACTGATAGCCCTGACCTGTACCCTCTTCTCCGGATGTGGCCTCTACAGGCAGTACGAGAGGGAGGACATGCACTTTGTAGACAGTCTTTACAGAAGAATGTCTGTCCCAACTGACTCTGTTTCCACCGCATCAGTCTCATGGGATGTAATGTTCACAGACCCATACCTGCAGGACTGGATAAAGACAGGTCTTGAATACAATACAGACCTTAACATCGCAAGACTGAAGGTCAGCGAAGCTGAGGCTGCTCTTCTGGCAGCGCGTTGGGCGCTGCTGCCTGGAGCAGACTTCAACATGCAGGGAGGACTCCCTGGCCAGTTCTCAGCAAGTATAGGAGCAAGCTGGCAGGCTGACATCTTCGGCAGCTTGCGTAATGCAAAACGTAAGGCACAGGCTGCCCTGGAGCAGAGCGAGGCCTACAGGCAGGCCGTACAGACCCAGCTTGTAGCGACTATAGCGAACAGCTATTATACACTGCTCATGCTCGACGAGCAGCTCAACATCAGTACGCGCACCATGAAGACATGGGACGAGAGCATCAGAACACTCGAGGCTCTCAAGCGCGCCGGCAAGACAAACGAGGCTGCAGTACTTCAGGCCAAGGCCAACAAGCTGAGCGTCGAGGCAAACATCCTGACCCTGGAGAAGGAGATCCTCGCAGTGGAGAACTCCCTTTGCGCATTATTGGGACTCGTCCCTATGCCGATCACCAGAGGTACACTTACAGAACAGCAACTTCCTCAGACCCTGTCAGCTGGTGTTCCGGCAGAGCTTCTGAGCCGTCGTCCAGACGTTCGTCAGGCCGAACTTGCACTCGCCCAGACCTTCTACTCGGTCAATTCAGCCAGGGCGTCGTTCTATCCTAACGTAAGCCTCAGCGGAGCCCTCGGATGGACTACAGGAAACGGCAACATAGTCCTTGACCCGGGCAGTCTCATAACCAATCTCATAGCCAGCGTAACACAGCCGATATTCGGACGCGGAATCAACAGGGCACGTCTGCAGACTGCACAGGCCCAGCATGAGCAGGCTGCATACAGGTTCAGACAGAGTCTTCTTGATGCGGGAGTGGAAGTGAATAATGCACTCACCATGTGGCAGACTGCACAGAAGCGTCTGGAACTCGGCAAGAAACAAATCGTCAACCTCCAGGCTGCAGTGTGGAATACCCAGCTCCTGATGAAGCACGGAAATGCCGACTACCTGGAAGTGCTCACAGCCCAGAAGAACCTTCTGCAGGCCGAGCTTACCGAGGCATCCGACAGATTTGACGAGATCAAGAGTGTAATAAATCTCTACCAGGCCCTCGGAGGCGGATACTAATTGCACAGATGTTGGAATATGTTGTCATAAACAGGTTTTATGGCAACTATTGTTCAATGGCTTAACAGCATAATGACCGGACACTTCAATCTTAAGCCAGAGGTGGCTGACAAGATTGACGGAGCTGTGACCTTAGTCGGTATCATCCTTATTTCCATAGGCATCAACTGGATATTCCAGAGTATCTACAGGTGGATGTCGGGGCACAACATCAGACTCATGCACTGGAAGTGGCAGGCCCATCTGGCCAAGCGCAGGATGGGACATCGCATCCTGCTGCTGATTCCTGCTGTCGCATTCTATTTCCTTGTCAATCTTGCCTTCGGACCGGAGGGCTACACCGTGCGTCTTCTGCACAGGATCGACATTGCGTATATGATCCTCGTATGTGTGATGATCTGCAATGCCATTCTGCTGATAGTCCTCGATGCGTACAGCGAAACCGACAAACACAAGACACACCCTCTGAAAGGCCTCATACAAGGTCTGCAGGTGATACTATATTTTATTGGTATCATAATCATGGTCGCAGTCCTTATCGACAAGTCCCCTACGGTACTGCTGACAGGACTCGGAGCATCAGCAGCCGTGCTGATGCTGATCTTCAAGGACAGCATTCTGGGCTTCGTGGCAGGAGTCCAGCTGTCACAGAACAAGATGGTGCAGCTGGGAGACTGGATCCAGATGCCTGACGGCAGCGCTAACGGAACAGTAGAGGAAATCACCCTGAACACCGTCAAGGTCAGAAACTGGGACAACACCCTTTCGATGATTCCTCCATACACCCTGGTAAGCGCACCATTCAAGAACTGGAGAGGAATGCAGGAGAGCGCAGGCCGCAGGGCCGACAAATGTATATACATCGACGTGAACTCCCTGGAGGTGTGTTCTGAAGACATGATCTCCGACATCCAGAAAGCCTACCCGATGCTTTCGGAATATCTTACGTCCATAAAGCAAAGTCAAGGCATAACTAATATCCAGGTCTTCCGCGCATACATAGCAGTCTACCTCCGCACTCACCCCGAGGTAAATCCATCCCTTGACATCATAATAACACAAAAGGAGGCCACTGCGTATGGCCTCCCTGTAGAAGTATATTTCTTTCTGCGCGATAAGGCGTGGGCCTCATTTGAGCGCAAGCAGTCAGATATCTTTGCCCACCTGATGGCGGTCATACCTGATTTCGGTCTGCATATATATCAACGTCCGTAGATGAACCTACTTCAGCAGCACCAGATCTGCAAGGACTATAGCTGTCATAGCCTCTACGACAACAGGGGTGCGAAGAGCGAAGCATGCATCATGACGTCCCTTCACCTCAAGGGTATCCATCTCACCTGTCGCGAAGTTGAAGGTCTGCTGGGCCTTGCTTATGCTTGATGTAGGCTTGAACGCCACACGGAACTTAAGAGGTGCTCCATTAGTAATTCCTCCATTCACTCCGCCAGCACCATTCTTCATAGGTCTGCCGTCAGGTCCGATAGGGTCATTGTGCTCAGAACCCATCATCCTTGCAGCCTGGAACCCATCTCCGAACTCGATGCCACGCACTCCCGGAATCGAAAATATCGCATGAGCCAAAGTAGCCTCAACACTGTCCCAGAACGGTTCGCCATATCCCGGTTCGATCTCCTGCACAGTACATTCCACCACAGCACCAAGGCTGTCACCCTCTGCCATAGCCTTCTCTATCGCTTCCTGCCATCCTCCAGACAAGCCTCCCAACTCGACAATCCGGGCACTGATCTCACGAACAGGAGTCTCATCCAGAATAGTAAGGTCAGCAAGCATCTTCTTGGCCACGACTCCTGCCGCAACAACCGGCAGAGTCAACCTTCCGGAGAAATGTCCTCCGCCACGCGGATCCTGACAATCATCCCACTTGAAGGCAGCCGTCAGGTCTGCATGTCCAGGACGAGGCATTGCAGCAAACTGGCTGTAATCCGATGACTTTGTATTCTTATTCTTGAACACGATAGTCAGTGGAGCGCCTGTAGTATGTCCTTCAAACACACCGCTCACAAGCTGAGGCATATCGTCCTCGATGCGAGGAGTCGTGCCTTTGGCGCCGCTCTTCCTGCGAAGGATATCCTGCTCGAAGTCCTGCTCCGAGAGTTCCAATCCTGCCGGAACACCGTCCAACACCACTCCTATGAGCTCGCCATGAGACTCACCGAAAATCGACACCCTAAACTTTCTACCAAAAGTATTCATATCGTGAATGTTTTATTTCCTTATCGTTTCAAACAGGTCATGGAACTGAGGGAATGACTTGGCAACGCAAGCCTCATCATCTATGGTTATCGGACCATCCGCTCCGAGCGATGCTACCTTCAGAGCCATGACCATACGGTGGTCATGATGTGAAGTATACGCCCCGCCTTTAAGGAGGGCTCCGTTCAGCAGACGCTGTACCAGTGTCTGCCCCTCGACAACGAGCTCATCCTTCTCTATTGCAGCCTTGACACCCATCTGAGTCAGCATCTCAAGAATGGCCTTAGCCCTGTCACTTTCCTTGTTTGCCAGACGTCCCACACCTGCCAGTCGGCTCGTACCCTGGCAGAAAGCAGCAAGCACAGCAAGGATCGGGAACAGGTCAGGACAGTTGGATGCATCCACGCTGAAGGCTCTCAGCGGAGCACGCTGCACTGTTATGTTTCCCCTATCACCATCCAACTGCGAAAGGCTTGCACCTGCATCCATGAGAATGTCCATAACAGACAGGTCAGCCTGAAGAGAAGTAGTATCAAGGCCTGCAAGTTCTGCCTTACCGAAGAGTGCACCCGCTACCAGGAAGTTGGCTGCAGCACTCCAATCTCCTTCGAGATTGATGTTTGCCGCCCTGTATTTCTGTCCTCCTTTCACCTTGAAGACCATCTCTGTGCAGAGCGACCAATCTCCGCCGGATTCGAGAAAATCAGGGCCGCCGAGCATGTCGTTTCCAACCTTGATACCGAACTTCTTGAGGACTTCGAGGGTTATGAACATGTATGGGATGCTCTTTGGCTCACGCACTATGAGCGAAGAGTTCTTATCTGCAAACGGAAGGGCCATGAGCAGGCCTGAGATGAGCTGTGATCCATGCTTTCCGGATATCTCCGCACGTCCAGCCTTCAGCGGTCCCTTGACTGTGAGTGGCACACGAACCGGATCAACAATGTCATTTCGACCGAGAGAATCGAGTGGAGAAATCTCCGCCTCAAAAGCCTCCATAATCTCCCTTGCACCAGTCAATGGACGATTCAACAAAGTCTTCTCACCAGTAAAGGTAACAGGCTTGTCGCTGAGCTGAGCCATGACCGGAATCAGCATTCTTGTCAGAAGTCCGGACTCTCCCACATGAAGTTCCGGCATATCGAGGCTTACAAGCGAAGCAGCAATGCCGACAATCGTAACTTCCGATCCATCGACCTCAACCTTTGCACCAAGATTTCTTGCAACCTGAAGAGCGGCCTCATTGTCTCCGCATGGAGTATAGCCATGAAGACGAGATGTGCCCTCTGCCAATGCAGCAGCAATGATGGCTCTCTGGGCAAAGCTCTTGGACACCGGCATATGAAGCGGTTCTGCAGTATTTATGAAATCGTATCCTCCATACACAGCCTTACGCATCTCATCAGCCGGCCACTGTCCCGGCGCCGCCGCTTCCTCTTCGCTGAGTGCGGCATATGTATACGGAGCACCATACTTGAGACACTCCAGCCTTGACTCCTTGCCGACCTCGCCCATGCAGAATGCAATCAGCTCTATGTTCTCGCCGCGAGCCCATTCATATAGGTTCATCACCTTCTTCACATCCTCCGGTGTGCGGGCTGTGGTCACAAGCTTGACCAGGTCTGCTCCATGATAACGGCATTTCTCCACCATCGCCTTAAGCGACTCGAATGAATCCGTGCCCTCAAAATCATGATACGAGCGGATGAATATCGTTCCGTTTTCATGCGCCGCACCGCGTACCCTCTTGGACATCTGCTTCTGCGCCTCGATCTCCACATCCACATAGCGCGCGCCTGCCTCGATAGCCCTTACAAGCCTCTTCTCAGCTATCTGCATCGCCTTTATCTCACGAGCCGAGTCTGTCAGGCCCTGCAGCGCCGGCTCATTCTGAGCCACCTCCGCTATGCGGCATGTGGCCACAAGGGGAACATCAGACGTGAACACGTTCTCGGTATCCCTGGCAGAAAGCTCACATCTGTCCAGACGGATCTCCGCCATCTCGCAATGCTCCAGAGCCTCAAGGATCTGCTCTGCTGTCTTATTCTGTATTGTTGTACAAATCATATTCAAATCACTTTATTAAACCCGACTGCCATGTCAAACCTCCCACTGTCATGTCGAGCGAAGTCGAGACACACTACTGTCATGTCGAGCGAAGTCGAGACATCTATCCCAACAATTCCACCACTTCATCCACTGTCAGGTCATGCATGACCACATCTCCCAAAGCACGCGGCAGCACGAAATGAACCTTGCCGCTCTCCGCCTTCTTGTCCTTGCGCATAGCCTCCGCCATGTCGTGGATGCTATACGGATTGATGATAAGGAGCAGGCTCGCATCCAGGTCATGCTCTATGGATGCAGCAAATCCAGGCTCTGCCATCTCCAGCTTCTCAGCAAGTTGAGCCGCATATACCATTCCGAGAGCCACTGCGTGACCATGGTCTATGTCATTATGCTTCTTATGTGCCAATGCCTCTATTGCGTGGCCGAACGTGTGGCCGAGGTTGAGTTTCATGCGCTCGCCGCTTTCGAACTGGTCGCGTGATACCACTCCGGCTTTCACCCTTGCAGCTGCCGCGATAAGCGGAGTCAGGTCTGACAGCCTTCCGGCCAATGCCTCCGGCCAACGCTCCTCACCGTCGCTCAATGTCGCACCGGCGCATAGCTCAATGAAGTCTGCAGTCAGCTCCTTCAGAAGGGTCACAGCTGCAGCATAATTTCCATTATCCTCTATGATGAACGTCTTGAGCATCTCCGCAGCACCAGCCTGGAAGTCCTCCATAGGCAGGCTTTCCAGCACCTGCGGGCATACATATGTAAACTCCGGCTGACGGATCACTCCGAGCATATTCTTGTAACCGTCCATATTGACGCCTGTCTTGCCTCCGATTGCGGCATCCACCTGCGCCAGAAGGGTTGTAGGCACATAAGCAAAGTGGACTCCCCTCTTATAGATTGAGGCTGCAAAACCCACCATATCAGTAGTGATACCACCTCCAATAGCCAGCACCAGCGCATCCCTGTCAGCACCACTGTCCAGCAGCCAGCTGCAGATCTCCATGACGGTTTCCATGCACTTGGCATCCTCAGACGCCTCCACCAGCATTCCGGGCACACCGCGGCGGTTCAGCATCTGCGACACTTCATATGCCGCCGAACACTTCATCGCCACATTGCTATCCATCACCACATACACATGCTCATACGGCTCCAGGCACGCTTCCAGCCCCTCAATACCATCCTGCACAAGAATACGGCTGATCACCTGCCCGCCGTCATATATGTTTATCTGCTCCATAGTCTTGTAAATTGTAACTTACAAATATAGCAATCTTTATGGGATATCTGGCGCAGTATCAGTCATTGTGAACGGCACATAGTGCTGTTTATCGCGGTTTTTGCACTTGAGACCTATAGAAATTTTGCAATTTCCGAAATTTGAGATACCTTTGCAGTTCTTAACCAGGAGGTCTCAACCTTCAGCGCTCTCTTTCAGCCCTGGTAAACTAAGAGTCAGTTTTGTCTCGTCAATGCAAAGCCGACACTTACAGGTCACTGAAAAGCAGCTGAACGGCTGCGTGAGCAGCGCAAACGCCCGGATGGCGGAATCGGTAGACGCGCTGGTCTCAAACACCAGTGGAGCAATCCGTGCCGGTTCGATCCCGGCTCCGGGTACGACAAAACCCTCGTAGAACGCACTCTACGAGGGTTTTTCTATTTTCTTTCCCCACATTTTCCCCACATGGAGAAAAATTTCTTTATTGCATTTATGACGAGTTTTTGGCGAGATACACTCTATGACTCCAACTGCCCTGTAATAGATAAACGAGAAGTCAGAGCCACAAAAACATTATGGCAAAAGTGCTTATAAGAAACTTTCTCCAGCTGTTTTTGAAGTTCGCTCATATTTGATTTTTCTAGCATCAAGTCATTATAATCATTGAACCCTCGCTCTGCCTGAGATAATGTTTCTATCGAGATTTTCCCTTTACATCCCATACTATTTGCAACACACACATCAAACACCTCTGCAATTGCCGGAGTATTTAAAGCAACCTTCATAGACTTAGCTATATCTCGTGTTAAATCATCACTACACTGAGATAAAATTTCTAAGAACAAATCACACAACTTCATAATTTTTCACATTCGTCTATATTGGATATAATCTCAATTTATCTAAATCTATTCCTTTCCCGTTCTATCTGACTCGTCAAATGATGATCCTCTCAGATTAAGTCAAAGATTCTATCGCCTTCTTAATTTGTACAGATAAATACTTACGATCCTCACACTCCCCTCCACAAACTTTTTTACAATTTACAAATTGAGCATAAATTGCATCATTGCTTAATGTGATGTGCTGCGTCGTAGCTTCAAGAACTTTACGCTTAATTAGATTGCTCACAGCATTTGTCAAAAAATGTCCCTTTATAACATAACGCAAACTACGATTATCCTTATCAATTATTCCTATCATACTTATCACTTTATCTTCAGGAAATGTCGTTGAAATTCGAGCAATCCACTCGTCGATCTTATTATCATCCAAACTAGCAGATTCATTAGACTTCAAAAAACGACAACAATTATCACCAAAACATGGATAAGGAGAACAATGCAAGGTCGAATTTAGAATATCATATGGTAACAATCTCTTTGCACTCTTACAAAAAACATCATACCAGTCATTAACCTCTGAAATATAATCCACTCTATTTCTCGCCAAAATTCTAATATACGCCGATATTCTATAGGGACAAAACATTGAATTTTCTATCGAATACCCATAAGTACGGACAATCTGCGGATGACTTTTACAATTCATTCCTTGATATATACCATAGTCTTCATCACAAGCAATTATTACATTTTTTATGCTGCCAGACAAAACTCCCGCAATATAAGCATCCAGATTCTCTTTACCATTTACACTTTCTATTTCATAATTACTTGAAGGAGTTTCAGCACTAAATTTATCATCCCAGAAAGGAATATCATCCGGGCCTTCAACATAAACCATAAATTTTTTATTATAAAATCTATGAATAATGCTAATGGCCTGATCTGAATGCACAAAAGCTTTAGAATTACTCATAGCATATAATATCTTGCATATTGATTATATTTGAAGGAAAGTTACCGGCAATTTCAGGGGAATGGGTTGCTACAATTATTTGTGAGTTCGGATTTATATTTAATAATTCTGCTAAAATTCTTCTTTGCCAATCAATGTGCAATGACAATTCAGGCTCATCTGCAATAAACAAATAATTTACACCCTTTTGTAACAACGCTTCAGCCAACAATATAAACAACTGTTTTTCTCCCGAAGATAGCGATGTTATATCAATCTCCATGTTCTTTGAACTCTCTTTAAGAACAACTTGCTTATCTTTATTTAAGTTAAACTCTTTATTAGGCATAAACCTTCTCAAACACTTCCAAAAAAAGTCCATCGGGGCAAAAATCTCATTAGTATTCTTTTCATGCTCCTTCGAAATCTCAATAATCGATAAAGTTCTATTAATTAACGATAACACAAGAACATCATCAAACTCAATAGACTGTTCCTTTGTAACTTTAGTTATAACATCTTTTATCTGCTGAATATGTCTATTTATGAGATCTTTTTTATCTTTAACCACCCCTAAATAACTAAAGGCCCTATATAGATCTTTTCGCATTTGGTCCGCATCAGCTAATTCAAAACGAGCTATATTATCGTAATTATACTTATCAAAAGATTCATTAAACAACATTAAAGACAATACTTCCTCTTTAAACTTATTCGCATTCTTATTAGCCTCAGACTCCAACTGCAACTGATAGCTAACAAGACTTCTGATCAAATCTATTAATTTATAATCTACCATATTACGTATCCTATCAACATAATCTCGATTTCTATCCAACTCATTGTATGATAAATTATCTCTATTAATAGACAACCAAGATATATTAGTTATAGATGCCAAACGTTCTTTAAGGGCAAAAAACGTTTCACGGTATTTTGAACTAACACCTCTATATTGACGCAATATAGAATCAATGCAAGGAATATCGTAACTAGATCCATCAGCAAACAAATACTTAACAGTACATATATCTTCGTCATTTACTCGATTTACGACCAGCTGACTATTCTCCTGCAAATCAAAGTCTATTGTAATACTATCAAAATAGATATTTCTAAATATTTCAATATCACACACTAGAACTGCCTCTAATAAATTAAGAAAGGTGGTTTTACTGGATCCATTTGATCCAATGAAGATATTAACATTAGGATAAAAATCTGTTGAGATATCTTTAACTCCCCATAGTTTCTTGATTAGAATCCGTTTAATCTTGCATTCCATATGAATATTATGTTTTAGAGATGAAAACTAGCCTTACAAATATAACTAAAACTTTATACTTTGCCACAATAATTGTAATCATCAATTAATTCTATAACTTTGCAGAGTGATTGGAGATATCTGGTCACGAATTTGATAATATTAATTAGCGTTTGCTATTTATTCGGAATACTCTGAAAATTTGGCGATTTAAAGAAGTAATTATTCGAATAAGTACAGTGAACGCCTGCGCTTTAGCGTGGGCTGGACTTATCGTAATTACGGGTTACGCCAAATACCTCAGAGTATGGTAAGGAAGTCCACGCTTCTTTATTGTACTATGGGGCATTTTTTTCGTAGCCCGTTGTTCTGAATAGTACCCAGACGCTACAAATAGCGCAGGATGAACCACCAGATCATGTCGAAGGAGAGGGTGGCGGCTCACGGTGAGGTGTTTACTTCAGAGCGTGAGGTGAATGCTATGCTCGACCTTGTGAAGCAGGAGACGGAGAGGATCGATTCCCGTTTCCTGGAGCCGGCGTGCGGTGACGGGAACTTTCT
>JBGVNX010000041.1:0-36119 GCA_045126075.1 Candidatus Cryptobacteroides sp. | reverse complement strand
ACAGAAGGAGATGAACGCCGTTAAAGAGGCAAATCGTCTTAACATTCCGGTTATCGCTATGGTTGATACTTGTTGCGATCCTACTCCGATTGATTATGTGATTCCGGCAAATGACGATGCAGCAAAGTCTATCGCTTACATCATGGAAGCACTTTGCGGCGCTATCAAAGAGGGATTGGACGAAAGGAAGCTTGAGAAGGAGAAAGAGGCTCCAGAGGCAACTGAGCAGCAGCCGGCAGGCAAGAAGCTTCGCGCTCGTAAGGGTGCTAAGCCAGCTGCAGAAGAGGCACAGGCTGAGTAATTAGTGTAAAACCTTAAAACATCTATCGAAATGGAGATTAAAGCAGCAGAAGTTGCAAAACTTCGTCAGATGACAGGCGCTGGTATGATGGACTGCAAGAAGGCTCTCGTTGAGGCTAACGGTGACTTCGAGCGCGCAAAGGAAATCATCCGCGAGAAGGGTAAGCTCGTAGCAGCAAAGCGTGCTGACCGCGAGACTTCAGAAGGTGCAGCAATCGCTAAGGTAAACGGCTCAAAGGCTATCATCGTTGCTCTCGGTTGCGAGACTGACTTCGTAGCTAAGAACGCTGAGTTCCAGGCACTCGCTCAGGCTATCGCAGAGACAGCTATCGCTAACTTCCCAGCAGACAAGGAGGCCCTCATGGCTTGCGTACTCGCTGACGGAAGAACAGTTGAGGCTGCTGTAACTGAGCAGACTGGTAAGACAGGTGAGAAGCACGTGATCGTAGCATACGAGACTGTAGAGGCACCTTTCATCGCATCTTACATCCATGCAATCAACGGTAAGCTTGCTGCTATCGTTGGTTTCAACAAGGAGTTCGATGCTCAGGTAGCTAAGGGTGTTGCTATGCAGGTTGCTTCAATGAACCCTGTAGCAGTATCTGCAGATTCAGTACCACAGAGCGTTATCGACACTGAGCTTAAGACTGCAACTGAGAAGACTAAGGAAGAGCTCGTACAGAAGGCAGTAGATGCAGCACTTACAAAGGCTGGTATCAACCCTGCACACGTAGACAGCGAGGCTCACATCGAGTCTAACCAGGCTAAGGGCTGGATCACAGCTGAGCAGGCTGAGCAGGCACGCGAGATCATCAAGACCGTTTCAGCAGAGAAGGCAGCAAACCTTCCTGAGCAGATGGTAGCTAACATCGCTAAGGGTCGTCTCCAGAAGTTCTTCAAGGAGCAGACTCTCGAGGAGCAGGGCTATCAGATGGGTGACGGCAAGACTGCAGTGAAGGATGTCGTTAAGGCAGCTGACGCTGAGGCTAAGATCCTCTCATTCAAGAGAGTATCACTCGCTGACTAATTTCAGGCAATAGGCCAACACAATAAAAGCCGTCGGAGCATTTATCCGACGGCTTTTTTCGTAAAATTAGTAGGTTTTGCGGCACTTAGTGGCTAAATTTGTATTCATGCAAAATTAATATGAGGAAGTTTATATTATTCGGGCTTGTTGCCTTTTGTGCTTTTCTTTCATGTAAGAAGCAGGAATCGGTTACGGCAGTATCTTTCGGACATCTGTCTACTGGTGAGGATGTGACTTTATGGCATATCGAGAATGCCTCAGGAGCTTCAATGGATGTCACTGATTTCGGTTGCCGCATTGTCAGGATCTGTATGCCGGACCGAAATGGAGTCATTGACGATGTCGTTGTCGGCTATGGCGACTTGGAGACTTTTGAGAAGGGTGACCGTTTTTTAGGTCCTGTCATCGGACGTTACGGTAATCGTATAAACCATGCTTCGTTTACGCTTGACGGGACAGAATATAACATCGTTGCAAATGAGCACCTTGATGGTGAACCAGTTCAGTGTCATGGCGGTTTCAAAGGCTTCGACCAGTTTATCTGGGAAGGCAATATTGTCATGGAGGAAGGACGTCAGGGGGTGAGGTTCTATCGTCTCAGTCCGGACGGAGAAGAAGGTTTTCCAGGCAATATGGAGGCCTATGTCACCTACTGGCTTTCAGACGATAATGTCGTGACACTGGAATATGAGGCGACTACAGACAGACCTACTGTTGTAAATCTCTCCAATCATACATACTTCAACCTCAGGGGAAGCGAACCGTCATATGTAATGGAACATGTCTTCCAGGTGGAAGCAGACACATGCGTGCAGAATAATCTTCAATATTGTCCAGATGTATTGTTGTCTGTAGAGGATACCCCGTTTGATTTCCGGGAACCTCATAGGGTAGATTATAGGATAGATATGCCCAACGAGCACCTTCGTATAATGAAGGGAATGTCGGCATGCTGGGTCATCCGTGATTGGGATGGAACTCTCCGCAAGGCTGCTGACCTATACGACAGGAAGACCGGACGCGGTATTGAGACATGGACTACGGAGCCTGCCCTGCTGACTTATACAGGTCGTGGTTTCAACCCGGAGAAGTATCCGAAAGGAAAGTACGGTCCTATCGACAAGTTTGCCGGAATGCTTCTTGAAACCATCCATTTCCCTGACTCTCCAAATCAGGATCGTTTCCCTAGTACGGTCCTTCGCCCCGGGGAAAAGTATCATTCTGTGACAGAATATAGATTTTATGCCAAATGAGAAAGGTTTTTATGACGGTTGCTGCAGCAATGGTCGTCTTTGCTGCAAATTCCTGCGCTAAGGATGAAGCGTGTGATGGTGTCTTAAGGGTAGGTATTTTGGGCGATTCCATATCAACCTACGAAGACTATATTGACAGTTCTTATAAGTCATATTATCCTCGGCAGGAAGTCCGTGATGGATTCTTGGCGAAGGCAGATGTAGACGATTGGACCAAGACATATTGGGGCGTTCTGCTTAATGAATATTGGAATGCGGAACTAGATGTGAATGCTTCCTGGAGCGGAACATGTATAACACCGCGCGCTGGCTTCAAGACAGACTTCCTGATGCGTGCAGAAACCTTTATAAACCCTGACATCATCATTGTAAACGGCGGAACAAACGATTACTTGAAAGGAAAGAAAGGCGATGGGGTGGTGACTCCTGAGAAATTCAGGACTGCGTATGAGAAACTTGTCGAGAAATTAAACGAAAGATACCCTGCAACTCAAATAATAGTGGTTGTTGGCGACTTCGTTAAATCTGATTATGGTGATATCTCAGTGGAAGTTGCAGATAAGTATAAACTTCCTTGCATAGATTTTCGTCCAGATACGAAATCGATAGGTAAGGTCTTCGATGAAAAATCCAATCCGCATCCCAATGCTGCTGGAATGAGATTCATGGCAGAGAAAATATATGATCAGACTAAACCCATAGTGGATAATATAAATAGGCAGAAAAGATAAAGGGTCACCGGTTATCTTAACGGTGACCCTTGTCTATCGGATAATACTTATTATTTGCTCATTGATTTGATTACTGAGCGGTTGATCTCAGCGAGTTTAGGAATATCGACCTTGATGACCTCTCTATCATATGTCATGAGGCCGTTCACTTCTCCCTCCACATCTGTGGTCTGTGTGTATACTGCAGCGGCACAACCGGTCTGAACGAATATCTTAAGCATCTCAGCATATTCTTCATACTGTCGCATGACCTCTTCGCTGCTCTGCTTGTTCTTGCCGTATCCCCACTTGCGGTCAATCTCCCATGTGTGTCCGATGACAGGATAACCGATGCCGCCGTATTCTCCGAGTACGTTGATGAACTTGCTCTCAAACACATTCATCGCTGGAGTCGGGTAATGATGTACGTCGATGATGTCTCCGACGAAATGGAAGTTACCTCCAGATGATTCGTTCACAAGACGTGTAGGGTCAAACTCCTTAGTGAACTTCACGACTTCAGGCGTGTCGAACTGTCCCCATGCCTCATTGAATGGAACCCAGCATACGATGCACTGGAATCCTCTGAATGCGGTCATGATGTTCCTCCACTCATTGTAGTAGTTATCCTTCCATTCCTGAGGTATGTCGCATTCTGTTCCTCCGAAGATGCTGTCCATTGACCATCTGTTCTTTACGGCTTTCTGTACGTCCGCATCACGTGACCTGAGCTGTGTTCCCGCAAAGTCGCCTATGCTAGGCATGTCCTGCCATACCATGAGTCCAACAACGTCGCACCAGTAGTACCATCTTGCCGGTTCCACCTTGATGTGCTTGCGGATCATGTTGTATCCCATTTCCTTGGTCTTCACTATGTCGAACTTGAGAGCCTCGTCTGTAGGGGCTGTGTAAAGTCCGTCAGGCCACCATCCCTGGTCAAGCGGACCATACTGGAACAGGCACTCACCGTTCAAAGCCATTCTCTTGTATTTGTTTGGTGAGCTGTCCTGCTTGGCTTCAATCGAGCGCATTGCCGTGTATCCCTCGATCGTGTCTATTATCTTGCCGTTCCTTTCTATGGATATTCTCATTCCGTAAAGGTATGGCTCATCAGGAGACCATGTCTTTACTTCCTCTACCGGAATGAGTGCCTTTCCATCAGCAACTACGGCTTCAGCAAGAACTGTCTGAGAAGGGTTTTCCGTGTCATATCCCACGCAACCCTCAAGCAGCTGTACCTTCACCATGTCGCCATCCTGAGCGCCGACTGTCTTTACGTCCACTGCAATCTGTCCCTTCTTAAGGTCACTTACTGGGTAGTAATCGGCAATATATGTCTTTGCTACAGGCTCCATCCAGACTGTCTGCCAGATGCCGCTGACCGGGGTGTACCAGATGGCAGAGTTTACGATGCACTGCTTGCCACGTGGCTGCATGCTGTTATCGGTAGCGTCGAACACCTTTACTGTGAGCGTCTGCTTGCCGGACTTCTTGAGGAAAGGAGTGATGTCATAAGTGAACGGGTCGTATCCTCCTTTGTGCTCGCCTACGCTCTGACCGTTTACAAACACCTCAGATTTCCAATCAACTCCGCCGAAGTGAAGAAGGATGTTCTTTCCTTTCCATTTCGATGGCACTGTGAATGTCCTTTCATACCACAGCGTATTCTCCTTGGTGATTCTTTTTCCCACTCCGGAAAGCGATGACTCTACAGCGAATGGTACGAGAATTTCACCTTCTGCCGTAAAGGTTTCGGCGTTGACATCTGTTATCGCATAGTCCCAAAGGCCGTTAAGGTTTGACCACGCCTGGCGTACCATCTGAGGGCGAGGGTATTCAGGCAGGACATTGTCCGGATTTACCTCGGACGCCCATGGCGTCTTGATCTCCTCTCCCACAGGGCTCCATTGTGCAGAGGCAATGGCGGCAATGCATGTTGCGGCAATGCATGTAAGTATTTTCTTCATATCAAGTAATGGAATTTGGTTTATTAACAAAGATAAATAAAGCATTCAGGCTTTACAAACCAAAAACACTCATTTATGAAGACACGCGGCGGCTTGGGCTTACTTTGAGACAAAATTTCTATCAGTCGGGAAAGATTTTGCATCCAGCATATCTATATTATGGTAATTTTGCAATGATACATTGAAAACAATTTAAAACCATCCACATAATGAAAACAAAAACAGGAAAAACTTACACGTCTCCGGCTCTTGAGGTGTGTGAAATGGTGCTTGAAGCGCCGATTGCGTCTTCGATCGGAAGCGCATCAAATGATGGAACAGGTGTCGAGGACGCCACTTTTGACGATTGGGGAACACTTTAAACGGAAGCAACGATGAGAAAGATTTATATGATGCTTGCTGCTGCACTGGTGGTGCTTGCTGCAAATTCCTGTAATAAGGATAATATTTCAGATGCTCCTGCTCAGGATTCCATGGTGGTGAAGTTCACGGCAAATGTTGCTGGTACCAAGGCGGTCTTCAATCCATCTTCATTTGAAGGCGGGGCAGCTGTTCCTGTTCTCTGGAAGACAGGTGATAAGCTAAGGATGTATGTCAATGAAAAAGTCTTGTCGAAACTCCCAGATTTAGTAGGAGTTAATCTCCCTAATGGAGCAGAGTGCTCTGAATCAGCAACATGGACTCATGATTTTGCTCCTACATACGATCCTACAAGTGAGAACTACGTTGGACACATGCCTGAAGCACCGTTTACGTTTTATGCATTCTGCCCTGGTGCGTCGATGAGAGGATTCTACGCTGGTTCAGAGCAAAGAATACGTGTGCAATCAATCCCTGAGGAGCAGACCCCTGAGCAGAACACATGTGATCCGAAGGCAATGTGCATCTATTCGATATCGGAAACGTATACAGAATGGCCTGAAAAGGTTGAAATGCCTGAATTCAGACATATGACAGCATATGGCTGCATAACCCTTGGTTCCGGCATACCTGAGGATGCGGTGATTCAGAAGGTAAAGATTACTGCAAATGAAGGACAGTATCTGGCCGGCGATGCAAAGTATTATTATGCGGGAGAGAAAGAAGGAACCTGGGAAGATAATTCAGCGAATTCCAGAACAGAAACCATCACTCTCAATACAGCATCCAAGGAGAATATCTGGTTTGGCTGCTGTCCTACAACTGCTTTGGAATCGTTGACTTTTGAAGTGTATACTGCAGCAGGAGATTGCTATGCGGTAGAGAAAACAATATCAGGCAAGAACTTTGAGGCCGGCAAGGTAGCGAAGATGACTGTAACTGGATTTGAGAAGGTTGAGACTTTATCAGAAGTTACTTATACCTTTGATGCGAATAGCCTGTTTGAACTAATCGGAGGAACATATACCAATGAAACCCTTAAAACCGCGACTTCTGGTAGTTACCCTTCATTGAGTTGGAATGCTGATGCAACGCTGATAGGCGATAAGGAGAGTGTAAAGGCAGTAGTTGTATCATCGAATGGTGTAACGCGTCTAAAGTTTAATGAAGGATTTGATGGCTTCACATTTACCCTTACACCTGAAGAAGGATGGATTGTTGACAGCTTTACAATATTTACCAAGTTTCTATATGAAAAATACAATCTTCAAGCTACAATTGGAGAAAAAGAACTCTTGAATAAATCCATAGGAAATAAAGACGAAAGCAATTTTGTTAGAACTAATGGCGATGCGGTTGCAGGTCCATTGCAGTTCAATTATACGAGAAAACCTGCAGAAGCGAATGCCGGTAGTGGATTGTTGTATATCAATAGCTTGACAGTCACTCTTAAAAAACAGTAACTTCAGTCAGAAGACACTCCTGAAAAATCAGTAGAATAATACTATTTTTATTATGGACAGAAGAAATTTTCTAAAAGCTTCTATGATAGGTGTGGGCGCGACCATGGTAAATGGTCTGCCCGCACTTGAGGCAAAAGATAAGGCAAAGCGTGCTCCTATCAGACTTGAGGCGAATGCTTGGGTTAAGGAACCTGCAAGGGAGATCCCGGTAATCGCTGAGAGCGAGGTTGTAGTCCTTGGAGGTGGCCCTGCCGGCGTGGCAGCTGCGGTAAGTGCAGCAAAAACTGGCGCAAAGGTCATCCTTCTGGAGCGTTATACATTCCTTGGCGGTCTTTGGACCGGAGGTCTTGTGCTCCCGATGCTTTCTACACACGGCCGTTCTCCTGAAGACGAGTGGACAAAGGTCATCTGGGGATTTTCAAATGACATCTACATGCGTTTGAAGCAGATGAAGATGGTTGTGAATGCCAAGGCACCATGCGTGGATCCGGAGGCATGTAAGTATGTTCTCGAGCAGTTTTGCCAGGAGGCCGGCGTTCAGATCATCTACCACAGCTGGGCAAGCAATGCCATCATGTCTGGAGATAGGATTGACGCCATTATCCTTGAGACCAAGAGCGGCCGTGTGGCAGTAAGAGGTAAGTATTTTGTTGATGCCAGCGGTGACGGTGATCTTATCGCCTGGTCAGGAGAGGAGCATCATGAGCTGAAGTATCATATCGGTGCCATGTACCGCATTGGCGGTGTTCCTGAAGACATGAAGAAGGCTGGAACAAAGACTCCTATCCCTGGCATCAGGAACGGCCATATCCACGGATTCGATGACCAGGATGGACTTGACGTCTTGAATCTTACTAAAATACAGCTTGACCTGAGGAAAGAGATGTGGGACAGGACCCAGGAGCTTCGCAAGAGGGAAGGCGGAGAGAATATATTCCTTCTCGAGACTCCTCCACAGATAGGTGTGCGCGTGACACGAGTGCTTGATCCTGTGAAGCAGGTCACTCTTGAAGAATCTATGCATTATACAAGATATGATGACAGTATAGGAATGAGCGGCGGCAGTGCGCCTATCATGTATCAGGGCCGCAGGGTTCCTACAAAGGAAAGACCATATTGGCAGATACCGTATTCATCAATTACTCCAAAGAACTGTCCTAACCTTCTCGTGGGAGGCCGTTGTTTCGGCTATGATGACGATCTGTCATATGATGCGCGTGAGATTGGAACATGTCTGGTGACCGGACAGGCTGCGGGAACGGCATCCGCTCTTGCTGTGCTTAACCGTACGAGCGTACAGGACGTTGATATCCGTAAACTTCGTGCAGAACTTGTAAATCAAAATGTAAAACTGGAATTATGAGAAAGTTAGCGCTTAGCGTAATAATGATTCTGGCATCGGTCATAATGGCCGGTGCTCAGGATTTGCGTCTTCCGACAGTGATAGGAAGTGGAATGGTCCTTCAGCAGAACGAGGAAGTCAACATCTGGGGATGGGCCAAACCTAAGTCTAAGGTGCAGGTGGAAGCCGGATGGCTTGACGCTCCTGTAAAGGTGAAGGCTGATGCGGACGGCAGATGGATTGCAAAGGTCAAGACTCCGGCTGGCGGCTATGACGCATGGACAATGACGGTTTCAGACGGGAAGTCAGAAATCAAGCTTGATGATATTCTTATAGGTGAGGTCTGGCTCTGCAGTGGTCAGTCGAATATGGCGTGGAAGACAAAGAATACGCTTGACCTTAAGGATGAGATGAAAAATGCTGCTGAACTTGGCAGAAATGTGCGTCTTTATTCTACAGGAAGAATATCGGCTGAGGAGCCTCAGGATGATGTCAAGGATGCTTCGTGGGAGAGATGTTCATCTAAGACTGTTTCTGAGTTTTCTGCTGTCGGATTTGGATTTGGACTTGAACTTCAGGCTGGACTTGATGTGCCTGTAGGTCTTATCCAGGCGTCTTATGGCGGAACTCTCATTGAAGGATGGGTTTCAAAGAATACCATAGAGAATGGTGAGAAGGCAGAAAATTTCAGCAAGGCCATCAAGATCATCAATAAGCGAAAAGGCGAATGGAGTGAGAAAGAGTCTCACCTGTACAATGCTAACATTCACCCTTTGCTTAATGTGAGGATAGCTGGTGTCATCTGGTATCAGGGTTGTTCGAATGTGCGAGTCAACGCCATGAGCTACAGGCATACCTTGACAGGCCTGATTGCAAGCTGGAGGGAAGAGTTCGCAAACCCTGAAATGCCGTTCTACATAGCTCAGATTGCTCCACATGTCTATACAGACCTTCAGGGTGCCCAGCTCAGAGAGTCTCAGGCATTTGTTGCTGCTCATACAGAGAACTGCGAACTTATAGTTACAAACGATTCTCAGGAAATTCCTGGAGATGTGCATCCTCGTCTGAAGAAGAACGTCTGCCACAGATTCGCCATGTGTGCTTTGGGACAGCATTATGGTAAGGATGTCGGTGAGTGGAGAAGCCCTGCATATTCGAAGATGATTGTAGAAGGATCGCAGCTCAGGATACGCTTTAAGAATCTTCCAACCACATTGGCAGTGAAGGGAGACAGGATAATCGGTTTCCAGATAGCTCAAATGATGGAGGATGAAACATTGAAGTACTATCTTGCAGATGCAAGACTTGATGCAAGTGGCAAGTGTGTAATCCTTTCATCTCCTTATGTGGATACTCCTGCAGGAGCAAGATATTGTTTTGATGAGAGCGTCGGTAATCTCTTCTCGGCTGAAGGCATGCCTGTGGCGCCATTCAGAACGGACAGGAAGAATATGCCTATGGCGGAGTCAGCACGTGCTTACATCGAACCAGCCTCAGTGACTCCTATTGCTTTTGAAGGAGAAGGCTATCAGAAAGCTGTGCTTGCCACCGGAACAAAGCTGTGGCTTGGTAGCGAGATGGTGCTATTTGAAGATTCATATCCGAAGGAATTCGAGGGTTATGAAATCCTTGTTTCGGACCTCGTTGCCAAGGGAAACACTAGCAATGGCGGTAAAATCATAGCTAAGGAAGATGGAAGGATCTATTTCCTTGCAAGAGCGGATAAGGCTACCAGAAAGACCTGGTACAGAGGATGGACAATGCTTATATCTTCTGAAATAGCGGTAAGGCGTCCGGCAGATAAGCCAGGAGATGGATTCAAGGTCGTCGAAGGACTGTTTATCCATTATCTTGACGTCAAGAAGGGTGATGAAATCCAACTTCATCAGACTGATTCGTGGAGTGGTGTAATTCCGATCGCAAAGTCGATTGAATACTCGGAATAAGACTATGAATTTTATATCAAGGTCATTATGTTTACTATCTGCGTTAACGTTCGTCTCCTGTACCAAACCGGATACGGGGGATGGTCAGACGCAGCCGGAAGGCAATACACTTTCAATCGTCTGGGAGGAACCTCAGCCTGTCAAGGTAGGTTCCTCCAAGGTGGTGGGCGGATATCCTCGTGTGCACAGACTGGATGATGGTCGCCTGATGCTCAGCTATGCGGCAAGTTCCAATGGACTGGCTCTTTTCAGTTCGGATGAGGGAAAGACATGGACTGGCCCTAAGAAGATCATGAAGTATCAGGACGTGAGCAATGATAAAGGAACGGCCAGGCTTACTGCAGCCGTTCCTGACTTTGCGCAGCTCTCCAAGTCAAATCCCCATCATCCGGGCCGAATAATCTATGCAGGTAACTTCAGACCTCGTGAGTTGAAGGATGATGGAACTCTAGGTACCAAAGGCTGGACAACTGTACATCCGTACACCATCTCTGTAAGTGTTTCTGATGATGCGGGAAAGACGTGGTCTGCAACCGAGCATATTTATCTTTCAGGAATATGGGAGAAGAATGAGATGGTGGGCTGCTGGGAACCTTTTGTCCTGGAGCTTCCGGACGGTACCGTGCAGATTTATTTTGCAGATGAGACTCCATATAAGAAATTGGGCAGTTCATGGCAGAACATATCTGTGATCGAGTCCAAGGATGGAGGTGATACATGGGGAGAAGTGAGGGTGGTCGCACAGAATAGAGAGTGCAGGGTCGGAATGCCGGTGGTTGCAATTCACGATGGATATCTTCTTCTTGCAATTGAAACGACAAACTATAAGGGACAGCGCCTGCACCCGATTGTCATCTGTAATCAGATCAGTGATAACTGGAGTGAGATGGTAGGCTATGGTTCTCCATACAGGTTCCATCCTTTCCAGACTTCTCTTGAGAGTGAAGTTGCTTATTCCGGTGCGCCATATATCATCACTACGGACAATTACATTGTCTACTCTTACCAGATCGCGGACTGGTGGCATCCGGAACCAGGCATGACTCCAAGCGAACAGTTGTCTCAGGCTAAGAAGAATAATGAGGAAGAGCACTCTACGCTTGAGGTGCAGGTATGCCCGAAGAACGAGGTGAAGGACGGATATTTCTATACGATGCGCGCTCCTTCAAGACCGATCAAGATGGATCAGAGTACCGGTAAGGAACAGGCCATATGGAATTCTCTATGCGATCTGGGGAATGACGAAGTATTGGCTGTGTCGCAATTCAACAACAGGGTATATACCGTAAGGGGCAAAATAGTCATGAAATGAAAAATTTAGGGGAGAACTTGTTGAGGTCGGCTCTTCTGCTGGTGGTATTGTCACTTTTTTCAGCGGTATGCCTTGCGGCTTCCGACAAACAGCCGCGCAAAGGTCGGAAACCGACTGTTGAAATCATATGGGAAGCGCCTGCAAAAGTGACGCGTGGAGGTTACCCTCGTGTCCATAGGTTGAATGACGGACGTCTGGTCATGTCTTATGCGAGGTCGTCGAATAATTATATCCGCATCAGTGATGATAATGGATACACGTGGTCGGATATGGAGTATAAGGTAATGTCTGGATTTACATGGGAAAATGGAAACGGTAAAGCCAGGCTTGTTGCTTCCAATCCGGAATTCGCTCAACTTTCCGAGGCTAATCCGTATCATCCCGGACGTATAATCTTTGCATGTAACTATAGACCGACCTGGTTAAAGCATGGAGTCGGCGATGAGCACATGTCATCCGTGCATCCTTATACTATTTCTATAAAGACATCTGATGATGATGGTGCGACATGGTCTGATGTCCGCCATGTCTATAAGTCTGACCTCTGGAAGGAAAATGTACTCAGAGGCTGTTGGGAACCATTTGTCCTGGAGCTTCCGGACGGGACCGTGCAGATATACTTCGCGGATGAGACGCCGTATTGGAGGAAGAAAAGCAAATGGCAGAATATCTCTGTCATTGAATCATATGACGGTGGTGACACCTGGAGCGCTCCGAGAGTCGTTTCGCAGAATGGTGCACATAGGGACGGAATGCCGGTTGTTGCCATTCATGAAGGAATGTTGCTGATGGTGGTGGAGTCCTCTGAGCCAGGCATGCGCCTTTTCCCCATACTTATATCCAACCCTATCGAAGATAACTGGAGCACTCCTGTGAGGAGTGATTCGCCGTATAGGTGCCATCCTTTCAGCAAAGATCTCAAGAGTGACATAGCTTATTCCGGTGCACCATATATAATCACTACAGATAATTTCATCGTATATTCGTATCAGATTTCGGATGAGTCTGATGATAAGGAAGATAATGATACCAAGCATTGTGCGATGGAAGTTCAGGTCTGCCCCAAGAGTGAATTGGAGAATGGCTGCCTGCAAACCTTGAGGGCTCCGTCAAGGCCGATCGATGTGGATCAGTGGACTGAGAATGCAGTGTGGAATTCGCTCTGTGATCTTGGTAATGATGAGATTCTGGCCATATCCCAGTTCAATGGATGGGTGCATGTTGTCCGTGGCCGGGTGGTGATGAAATAAAGAATAATTCGAACCTATGCTCAGAAAGGCTATATTGATAATGGTCTTGTTGATGTCCGGGGTGGTCATGAGGCCGCTCCGGGCTCATGATTATCTGTTCTCCCATCTGAACAGGGGGAACAGCGGACTTTCTTATGACAGCGTCCGTGAAATCTATCAGGATTCCCGTGGATACATGTGGATAGGTACATACAAGGGATTGAGCCGATACGATGGTACACGCTTCAAGAATTACAGCAGAGATGAATTGGGAGGGGCGTCTGACTTCATAAATGTCATTTGTGAAGACGATTCCGGTAACCTGTGGATCGGCACTGACAATGGTGTGGTCATTTATGACTACAAGGAAGATGTCTTCATCAGTCTTGAGGACTTTGTTGGAGAAGGTCAGAATGTGCCGAATGACAGAATATTTGCAATCGCCAGGAATACCAAGGGATTGATCTGGATCTCATCCAAGGATACCGGACTGTATTCATTCGATCCGATCTCCAGAGAATTGACACATCATCCGATGTCTACCTCAGAAAGGGCATTGACCAACAATATATATAGGTTGGCCTTGGATAGAAATGACAATCTGTATCTGGCTGTATATTGTGATAATATATATTTAGCCGGTTCAGATGCGTCAGCATGCCGTCCGATCGACATCGGCGACTGTTCGGATATCTTTAAAGGGGACGATGTGGAGGGATTGGCCGTCAATCCGAAATCCAACGATGTCCTTTATGTAGCGAGTAAGCGTAATGGCATAGTGGAGGTGGACATGAGAAATCATAAGTGTACCTCTCTCTGTTCTCTGAATCCTGACGTGCGTCCTACCAATCTGTTGCTGGATATGAACAGGTATCTATGGGTAAGTACGACAAACGGCCTGATATGCTGCAATCTGCATTCAGGTTCGTGCAGGAATTATTCTACAGACCTGCACGATCCTTTCTCTCTGTCAGATAGTTATATAACTGATGTCTACAGGGATAAGAAAGGCGGCTTATGGGTGGGATCCCAGTATGGAGGTCTTAATCACTACAGCCCTTATCATGATAATTTCAGGAAGGTATATTCACTTGACGACGGAAATACTCTTGACGGGGCCATTGTCCGTGATTTTGCCGAGGATAAGTGGGGGAACATATGGGTTGCGACCGAGCGCATGGGTCTGTTGAGGTACACTGGTGAGAAACTGGCATCTGCAGGCAGAGATCTTCCTAAAAGTGTTCTGGCTGTAGCGGACGATATGGATTGCCTGTGGATTGGTTCCCAGAAAGGTATATCCAGACTTGACTATGATACATTCAAGGTGACTGATTATCGTCCATTTACAGATGATGACCGTGATAATCGCGTGATCACGATATATCGTTCGCAGTCAGGAACTATCTTTGTCGCTACGACGATGGGTGTGCTGAGATACGGAAGGAATACCGACAGATTTGAACTTTTGGAAAATCTCGGCAACATCACCTTTGAATATATGACAGAGGATAGCGCCGGAGTGTTGTGGCTGGCCTCGTATTCTTCGGGTGTCTTTTCGTATGATGCGGTCAATGACGTGGTCTTGAGTCATTATAGCCCTCAGACCGGAAGCCGCAGCATTCCGGATATGGTGTCCTCCGTGTCTGTGGACAATGTTGGCAACATCTGGGTCATCGGATTCAGCAACGGCTTCTTCAAATATGACAAGAAGAAAGATGATTTCATCAGCTTTTCTTCGCACACATTGCCTTCGTTACCTACTGATGTGTTCTTCAGGGCACTCCCGGATGACTTTGGACATCTTTGGATTTCAAGCGACAAGGGAATTGTCGATTTCAATATGTCCGAGAATACTGTGCGTGTGTTCACAGAGGCAAACGGACTCATGGATGACGAATTCACGAAGGCTGCCATCGTTCTGAGAAACGGAAGCATCGCCATGGGCTCTGCCAATGGCTTCGTCATCTTCAATCCTCGCAGCATGCAGGTCGGAGACGCAATATCCAACGTCAGGATCAGTGACATGTATCTGAAACATGAGCCGGTAAGTGCAGAAGCCAGAGCTTTGATTTCGGGAGGCAATGTGGATCTCAAAGATAATATAACGCTGGAATACTCAGATAATTCCTTTGGCTTTTCATTTGCGTTGCTCGACTCCGAGTCACCCTCGTCGGACAACCTCTTCTGTATGCTGGAAGGCTATGACGGTGACTGGAGGGATATCTCGGTGGATAAGGCAATGCATTGGAATAATGTTTTGCCGGGAACGTACACTCTTCTCTTGAGCAATGGCGAGTATAATGGAAACTTTGTTCATGCGCATTCGCCGCTTACAATCGTCGTAAAACCTAAATTCTGGGCATCCACATTGGGCATTATCCTGATAGTCTGTATGGCTGGAGGATTTATGTTGCTTGTGATGTGCCTCATAATACGTCGCCATAAGCAGAAGTCCAAGCATAAGCTTGATGAGTACCGCGCTAGGAAGGAGCAGGAGCTGATGAAAGATAAGATGACTTTCTTCTCGAATATCATTCATGAGATAAAGACCCCTCTCACTCTGATCCGTACCCCGCTTCAGAGACTCATCTCATCCGGTGGATGCGACAAGGATGTTCTTGAGGAACTTACCGTCATCGCCAGTTCGACAGACTACATGAACGATCTTGTCCGTGAACTTCTTGAGTTTGTACGTCTCGAGGAGCATGGTTATGTGCTGGACCTTAAGAATGTCGACATAGTGGAGAGGGTAGGTTTCCTGTGTTATAACTTTTCTGAGACGGCAAGGAACAAGAACATAAAGATACAGTATACCCATGATCTGGGGAATCTTGAGATTGCTGTAGACACCATTGCTTTCAGGAAGATAATAAATAACCTGATGGATAATGGAGTCAAATATGCCGACACGTATATCCAGGTTGACCTGAGTGTAAAGGATGAGATGGTTGTAGTGACGTTCAGGAATGATGGTACTCCTATCCCTGCATCCAGAAGAGAACTGATATTCAAGCCTTTCGTGCAGTATTCGGATGATGAAAGCCCATATTCTCAGAGTTTCGGCATTGGACTGGCTTATGCAAGGCATCTGACAGAACTCCATGATGGTACCCTTACCTTGTCTGATAATCCTGACTGTACCGAGTTCGTTTTGTCGCTGCCAGTGAAGACTGTGCCTAAGATGGTGGCGGAAGAGGAGGATATGGATGAGGTAAAGAGCTCAGATCTTCCGCTAGTGATGATCATCGAGGATAATGTCAGTCTGGCCAATTACCTTAAGAAAAACCTGAAGCATCAGTATAATGTCGTTTCTGCTCAATCTGCAGAGAAAGGTCTGGCGCTTCTTGCTACATATAAGGCTGACATCATCCTCACAGACATTGCCCTTCATGGAATGAGCGGAGTGGAACTGTGTCATAAAGTGAATTCAGATCCGGAACTCTCGCACATACCTGTTATTGTCGTTTCGGCCATCTCATCTGTGGAGACCAAGATGAAATGTATGGAATACGGTGCATGCAATTATATAGAGAAACCATATTCCATGGACTATCTGCTGGCATGCATCAAGGGCGCATTGGAAAAACGCGCCGCTCTCCGTGCTGTATACGGCTCGACTCCTGGTACCTTGGAAAATATACATGCCAATCTGATCAACAGGGACGAGGATTTCCTGAGGAAGCTTGAAAAGGTGGTGCTGGAGAACATGTGCAATCCGTCGTTCTCCAACAAGCAGCTTGAGGAGATGCTTTTTATGGGACATAGTACCCTCAACCGTAAGATGAAGGCGTTGTTGAATACTACCCCTAACGAATATATAAGGAGCAAGCGCCTGGCCTTGGCGGCGGAGATGTTGATGGAGGGAGGCAGCAGGATTAATGAAATCTGTTATGCGGTCGGTTTCAATTCACCTTCATACTTCGCCAAGTGCTTCAAGAGTGCATATGGAAAACTTCCTGTAGAGTGGGTTAGAGAGAGGCATGAGGAGAAGGATAAATGAAACGATTTTCCCAAATGATGATGCTTTGAATCCAATGTTTCGCGTGCATGCGCGAGACAGGCATACGCTTGTGTGTTTTTGTCTATTTTTGTTTGCAAACTAATAATCATTACTGATGAATAGAACTATTTTATTGATTTCTTTTGTTGCTGCCCTTCTTGCTGCAGGATGTGTCAAGGAGTCAGGTCAGAGTGAGACGCCGCCTGTCACCAAGGTTGGTGTCAGCTTGGCCGAGGTGGCGACTAAAACCTGGCTTGATCCGCAGACCGATGAGACCAACATCAGAAAGGTCTATTGGTCAGAGGGCGATGTCATAAACGTTAATGGATTTCCATCCATTCCTTTGACTGCCGAGCAGGCTGACAAGTCTGTGGCAGATTTTCTTTTCTATAACGGTGAGGCTCCTTTCAGTGTGATCTATCCGGCTTCTGTCTGTGAGAATTCAAGCTATGATCAGGATGGTGCTATAACCATAACCATTCCTTCTGTTCAGGAGTATTCCCCTACATCCTTTGGAAACGGTGCAGCTATACTTTACGGATATGGTGAGGAGCAGCCTGTCATGCTGAACAATCTCTGTGGCGCGGTGCAGGTAACATTGAAAGATGCCGCAACAAAGATTGTCAGGGCGGTGCTGCTTTCGAATGGTGGCAAGGATACCGCTCCTGTCGCAGGTTCGTTCAGACTTAATCCTCAGACAGGAGAGTGTACAGTCCTCTCCGGTGTTGGCAGCATTTCGTTGGATGTTTCCGAAGTGGCACTCGGAGCGGAGGGACAGTCGTTTTATTTCGCTGTTCCGAAGGGAGAATATCCGGAAGGATTTACTTTCAGATTCTATGATGAGCTGGGCACCGCCATGGAGTGCAAGTGGCTTGATGATAGCAAGGATACAGAGCATGAAGGCGTTACTGTCAAGGGTGGCAGGCTTTATGAGTTCAAACCTGTGGACTTTGTTCCTGGCGGCATGACTATCCTTTCTGAAGCTGATTGGTTGTATATCGCCGAGCAGATTAACGACGGCAATGATGCGTGGAAGAAGCTCTACCTTGATTCTGAAACAAATTCCGTAAGGCTTGGCGCTGACATCGTGTTGCCGGCGGATGCTCCGGAGATCAGTGAGTTTGCAGCGATTCTTGATGGCTGCAGGCATACGATTACTATACAGGGAGCGCTTAAACCGTTGGTGAGGAATCTTACAGGAGGTATCAAGGATCTTACGATTGCCGGAAATGTCACAGCTTATGCTGTTCCAGCTGAGGGAGAAGCAGCTGCATTGGTTCCGTTTGTAGATGTCCTTGAGGGCGGCACATTGGAATACTGCACCAACAAGGTGAACATTTCGATAGAATCATGTGTTGCGGACGCTGCATTTGCAGGTTTTGTAAAGACCGCCAAGGGAGGAACGATCAGAGGATGTGTGAATGAGGGATGTGTATCTCTTGTTGCGGATTGTTCTTCAGTAAGCCCTTCTGTTTATGGCGGAGGAATCGTTGCGATGGCTACCGAGCTGTCGTCGCAGTTTCTTGTCGAGGATTGTACGAACAAAGGGTCGATATATATCAAGACGAGTGTCTTGCCAAATCAACAGAATCTTGGTGCAAAGGATGTCGGTGTCGGCGGCATTATAGGCAGAATTCATTCCGGAGATGCTGATAAGTATGTCAAGATCTCAGGTTGTGCGAATGAAAGCGAATTGAAGTTGGATAGTTGTGAACCATTGAAAACGACGTCAATATATCAGTACAGCCTTGGCGGAATAGTGGGACTTGCGGCATCATTGACCGATGTCTCCACACTGGCAAATCCAACGTCCCAGGGCAGTTACTATCTCGTGATTGAAAACTGTTCGAACACAGCTTCTCTATATAATAACAGCATATCGAGAGTCGGATCAGGTGATATCGAAGGCAAGGTCTTCACAGGAGGAATAGCTGGTAGCCTGTTCGGATTGAAGAACAATCCTGCGGTTATAAACGGATGCACGAATACGGGTTCCGTGGTGCCATATATCGGCGGGTTCACGAGACAGGCATTCATTTCGGTATGTGGCGGTCTTGTGGGAATCGGAGGTTATCTTGAGATTACAGGAGGAAAAGTAAATGCTTCAGTTGGCTCGACAGAGGCCTTCTCGTTTGCGCAGGCCGGAATCATCGGCACAGTCCTTACGACGTTCTCCATTTCCGGCGTTGAAGTATCTGTAGATATAAAGATGGTGGATGATGAGAAATACTCATTACATAATTATGCTCTGGGTGTAACATCTCACGACAAGACTGTCAAGGCAGCTTGGAAGTCTTTATCAGGTTCCAAGATAGAGAACTGCAGCTTCAAGGGAAGTTTTGCCATTTCAACGGGAGCGTATTCGAAAGATGTCCTTACACTGCCTGCGCCTGGAACTCCTGTTTCTGTTACTAAAGACGATTTCAAGGACTTCATCGTTTCGAAATCATATACTGGAAGGGATATCACAGTATCTAAAGAAAACAACACATTCTTGAACTGATAACGGAGGGATATGAAAACATTAAGCAAAACAATAATACTGATGTCTGCTCTCTTGGCATGTGCATGCTCTCCAGAGCAGAAAGAGGACATCTTTGACGTCCCTCAGACCGGTTATACCTTTTTCGAAGCTGACTTCGATGCTGTGACCCTGGATGGAGATCAAGCGCAGCAGCTTTGGGAGAAGGGAGTCGGCATTGGAGTCTACGGTTCTGTAGAGGGAAATAATGAGGAATATATGCTCAAGAAGGCTTTTGACGGAAAACCGGCGGGAGAATTCTATGGACCGAAGGTGTCTGGAGAGCCTATAATGGCTTATTATCCATATTCGGAGGACTTTTCTCTGTTTGAAGGAAAACTCATGTATTCGCTTTCGCCGCTTCAGGAGTTTGACGGTGCCACAAGCATTTATGATCAGTTCTTGAAATATGCGGGATATGCTTACGCATTCAATGAAAACAGCAGCAGGCTCAAGTTCGGATACGCGTCCGGTGTTCTGACTGTTGAGGTAAGATTGTCCGGTAACGAGACAGTGAGGGGAATAGAACTCTCCGCTCAGACACCGATTGCCGGTATTGGCGGTGTATCTGTCGACAGGAGGATCAGCTTAAGCGAAAGCGGCGCAAGAACCATTGTACTTGACTGCGGTGAAGGAATTTCTTCGCAGGATGGCGGTACTTATGTCAAGTTCCCTGTCGTGATGCCAGCCGGCGAATATGAGGGCGTGACAATTACCTTGAAGCTTGATGGTAAGAATGATGTGGTTTCTGACCTTGAGGCATTAGAGGTGGTATGTATGGATGCGGACGCTTGCTTGGTAAGTGAGGTTGTAATATCAAATGGGTTAGGCGGATTTGAAGTAGAGGGAGATCTTGAATTTGAACCACGGTCATAGGAGTATGAGAAAGTTTATATATATATTGACGGCAGCAGCTGCTATGGTTTCCTGCAGCAAGTCCGGACTGGAGATAAAGTCTGGAGATGTCGTTGCGGAAATGAATGTTACAGCCACTTCGGGCAGGGTGTCTGTAAGTGTGGAGACCGTAGGACGCTGGATTGTACATGAGGCACCGGATGTTGATTGGGTCTCAATCGATGTAGAAGGAGGTGTCGGTAAAGGCGCCTTTACCGTAAGCTATGATGCGAATATGTCCAACGTAGCTGATCTTAAGTCTGCCAGAAAGGCAAGAATCGTAGTCACATCTGAAGATCATGCGAAATCTGACACCTTGAATATTGTTCAGCAAGGTTTCAATTCCGTGATGGCACCGTCGGAGGTTAAGCCTTCGCAGGAGATTATCCTTGAGTTTGAAGAGGATGATGTAAAGACTGTAACGATCGTGTATTGCAGTGCTGAAGGCGTGTCTGATCTTCAGGAATTGTCTCAGTGGGCAGAATCCTTTGATATCGTTGCGTGCGGAGGGTCTTTCATCAAGCCTGAAGTGACTGCTGAGGGGAATTATGCTGAATGCGAATACAATGGTCTGAACCTGGTGTCTGCTGATCTCGGTGAGCATTGGGCTGTGTCTGCGGAGCAGGAGTTTGATGTCTTCAGACAGATCGTCGAGTCTACATACAATGCATATGATTCACCTTCGAAGTGGATTATCGGTGGTCAGCTGTATCATTACTCAATGATGCAGACTTCGTATCAGTCGACTCCGGATTGGTATCCGGCAGACATCGAAGACCCTCTCTTCGATGCGGACAGGTACGCATGGAACAATAATCTGTACGACTGTCTCTGGATGGCGGAAAGAAACTTCGTCGAGACATTTGTTTCTGAGCAAGGAGCATACATGGCGGACTATATTTACGTGTCAAGAGATGTTCTTGCAACCGTATACTCTGTTGAAAAGCTTGACAAAGTGTCAGGTATGACTCATAATCCTGTTAAAATCACTCTAAAGTACTGATGATATGAAATGTTCAGCAATATATAAGGTACTGCTCACCATCTTGTTTGCCATGATTTCTTTTGGTGCTTATGCCCAGAAGGTAGAGGTGACAGGAAGGGTTGTCGATGAAAAGGGCGAGCCAATGCCTGGCGTCGGCGTTGTAGATAAGAATAATACGAAGAACGGAACCATAACTGACCTGGATGGTCTTTATAAGATGAAGACCTCTGCAGATGGCGTTCTTGAGTTCTCGTTCATCAGCTATGAAACGGTTCTTGTGCCTGTGGACGGCAAGACTGTAGTCAATGTGTCGATGCGTCCCGCAATGGAACAGCTTGATAAGGTTGTGGTCATCGGTTACGGAACTTCCAAGAAAAGCGACCTTACCGGAGCTGTTGCGGTTGTGGACGCGGAAGACCTCACCAAGTCTCCGATTACTTCGGTAGCTCAGGCGCTTCAAGGAAAGGTTGCCGGTGCCGAGTTTATGTCCACAACCGGTGAACCAGGCGAAACAGCCAACATCCTTGTCAGAGGTTCGCGCTCCATCGAGGCGGGAAACAAGCCTCTGATAGTAGTGGATGGTGTCATGGATGCAGTAGATGACCTTGGAGAGATCAATCCTTCGGATATTGTGTCGATATCAGTATTGAAGGATGTATCCTCGACAGCCATTTATGGTGCCCGTGGTGCTAACGGTGTCATACTCATTACCACCCAGAGCCCTGACAAATCAGATGCTTCGCGTTACACGTTGAATCTCAAGGCATCTTCCGGTGTATCTGTGATTGCCAACAAGTTGGACATCCTGGACGCTTCGGAGTATGCTCAGTGGAGAAATATGGTCTCAAGACAGGAAGCTGTCAATGCAGGAAAGGATCTGAGCACATGGGTACCCCCATTCGCTGATCCTGCATCGTATGGAAAGGGTACTGACTGGATCGATGAACTTTCCCAGACAGGAGTATATCAGGACTATCATATGAGTCTCAGAGGAGGCACCAAGGATACGAAGTATTCTGTTTCATTTGGTTATCATGATAATCGTGGCGTAGTCAGGGCTTCTGCTTATAAGAGGTACACGGGAATCGCTGTCATTGATTCCAAACTTTCAGATAAAGTCCGTGCGATGCTCCGCGTAAACTACACCCACCAGGATACAGACAGGAGTCAGGCGGCAATTGGAGGTACAAATACAAATGCAGCAATCTACCTCAGCCCACTCCTTACCACAAGTGATATCTGGAACAAGTTCGGAGATAATTCTGTGTCAGGTGGTGTTGTTTTCAACAACCCTGCAATGCTTGCCGATGAAGTGACGAACAAGATTAATAGGGATGTAATCAGCTTTACCCCGTCTCTTCAGTATAACATTCTCAAGAATCTGGTAGCAAAGACAAAGTTCACCTTTACATATAAGACTGATTTGTCTGGTTATTATTCTCCGTCATATCTTCCTGTTGCATCAATCAATATGACAGGTGGTACAGCAGCCCGCACTGATTGGAGACAGAAGAAGTATCTTTCGGAGACAACGCTGAATTACAACTTCAAGAAGCGCGGTCACAATCTCGAGCTTTTGGGTGGTTTTACAGCGGAAAAGACTATTACAGAGAATGCCTATATGGGTGGAAGCGGTTATATTGATGATAATCTGAAGTATTTCAATATGGCTGCCCTCAAGGATAAGGAAGGACTCAGCATTTCGTCATATTATCATATAAAGACAAACATGTCTGTGCTGGCGAGGGTAAACTACTCATACAAGAGAAGATATTATGCGACCGTTACAATGCGTGCTGATGGTGCATCAAACTTTGCGAAAGGTAAGAAATGGGGATATTTCCCTGCTGCAGCCTTGAGATGGTCGATTTCAAATGAGAAGTGGCTCAAGCACACTCATTGGCTCAATGATCTTTCGCTCCGTGTCAGTGCGGGACGTTCAGGAAATGATGCAGTTGCCAGCTATCAGTCATTGGCGACATTGACGGCAGCAACAAGCAGCTGGATGTTCGGTAATACTCGTGAGCTGTCCTATGTACCATCAAAACTTGAGAACAGCAATCTCACATGGGAGACTACGGATTCGTTTAATGTCGGCCTTAACTTTGCGGCCTTCAACAGCAGGCTCATGATAGAAGCAGATGCTTATCTTTCCAATACAAAGGATCTTCTGTTGAATATGAAGACCTCTCAGACAACAGGTTTCAACTCTTATTTCACCAATGTCGGTTCAACGCGCAATCTCGGTGTCGAGTTCACCCTGACTACGGAAAACATCAAGAAGAAAAACTTTGTCTGGACTTCACTCCTGACAGTTTCGCATAACAGACAGACTGTGATAGACGTTGGCAACGATGGCGAGATAGTGCCGACATACACCAATATCCGTAATGCATCACAGTATATGTATGGTTACAAGAACGGATATCCTGTGAATGCAATCTGGGGCTACAAGTATGGTGGAGTATGGCATAATCAGGATGAAATCAAACGAAATGAGCTGACGCACACCTATGTGTCTCATATACAGGAAGGCACAAGCGGAACTAATGTCGGAAGAAGCAAGTATGTCGATGTAAATCATGATGGTCTTCTTGACCAGAATGATATGGTTTACCTTGGAACAGGAGATCCTTTGATCTACGGAGGCTTCCAGAATGATTTTACAATCTGCAAGAAACTCAATATTGGCTTCTACTTTTCATACTCTCTCGGAGGACAGATGTATAATCTCTCTGAGCTTTGGTTAGGATCAAGCGGTCCGTCACACAATAAATTCAGATATATGCTCAATGCATGGGATCAGGATGAGAGACCGTATTCGGACATCCCTCGTGCCGGATACAACGATGTCTTTGCAAGTGATCGCTATGTGCACGATGCATCATACCTCAGGCTTAAGAATGTGTCTGTAAGCTATAATATCGATTTTAAGAAAAAGGTACAAAAGTACATCAGGTCAATGACAGTAGGTGTCAGCGGTGAGAACCTGTACCTTTGGAAGAATTACAATGGATTTGATCCTGATGTCAGCACATCGCTGTACAGACTTGACAATGGCTCATTCCCGAGACCGAGAACGGTTGTGTTTAACCTTTCAATGACTTTCTAGTATGAAGAAGATAGTTATATATATATTGGCTTTGTCTGGATTGACACTGCTGAGCGGATGTTCTCTGGAGGAGACGGTGGTTTCCAACTCTACAAGGCATACTTACTACAAGAATGAAGTGCAGGTCCGTTCAGGTCTGAGCGGCTGCTATGGTCCGGCCCGAACAATTTATGTCAATGCGGGATTCTGGGAGATGACCGAGTGTACTACTGACTTGATAAGCATGTCCGTGTCCACTCAATACAATGCCAACTGTGATGTGTCGCCTTCTCGTCCTGCCATTGCTTCCACAGTGTGGTCAAATGGATATAATGGAGTGATGAGGTGCAATGAGATGATCGATATACTCCAGACTTCCGAATATTTCACCGATGAGGAAAAGCTCCCATGGATCGCGGAAGCTGTTGTGATGAGAGCATTCTATTATTACATTCTGACTTCCACATTTGGAGATGTTCCTTTCTATACTGAGGCTGTGACAGAAAACAACAGGGCAAGAATAGCTTCATTGCCACGTATGTCCGCAAAGGATACGAGGGATGCTCTGATTGATGAGCTTATGGATTATCTCATGCCGGAAAGCGAAGGCGGAAGGGCAGCCTTGCCTTTTGTCCGCACCTATGCCGACGCCTCAAAGGCTTATGCAGGTGCCGCTGTCGGCCTTTTCATCGCAGGAAAATTCTGCCTGTGGAACGAACGTTATGAAGATGCCGTGAAGGTCCTCAATCAGGTTGAGAACATCTATGGCAACTATCTCGATGATTGGGATGGCTTCAGGTCCGAATACAAGCTTTCCGACGTGCGTTGGAGTGAGAAGTTCGTGAAGGAATCGATATTTGAGGTCGGAAATACGGTAGAGGATTTCGGATTGGTCATCAAGGGAGGAATTGCTCCTTGGTGCATGCCTCTGCGTACGACAATTGAATCTGCGCAGGAAGATACTGACGGCGAAGACTCGGAAACGGTGTCAGCTTCAGATATCTATAATGGCATCAAGATACCGGAGCTGGGCACCTATGCAAGAACATATACTGCAGCTCTCCCGACATCATATTACTATGCCAACCTCATGAAGTACAATGATAATGATCTCAGAAACGGAGAGTATTCCAATGGTCGTGGCGAGAGTGAGGAGGTAAGGAGCAGTGGAAACATAGCATGGCGTTGGCTCGGTACAGGCTATGTTGACGCCAAGACTGTTGACGGAGTGAAACAGAATATCCTTACAGAAAAGAAGGGCGTCTTCTGGTTCAACAAACCTTCGAACAGCACTGCCGGAGTCAAGGCTAATGCAAGCAAGCCATACGGAAACAATCAGCCATGGCTTGGCAACAAGTTCTGGTGCTTCAATATGCATAACACCAACGATGGTAACAACTATAAGATATTCCGTTATGCGGGAGTGCTCCTGAATCTTGCGGAGGCTCATCTTATGCTTGGAGATACCCAGAAGGCCTGCGACTATCTGAATATTGTTAAATATCGTGCTGCGGAAGACACCGAAGCATTCAAGCCTATCACATTTGCTTCAGTAGGAAGCAATATGGAATCCATGATTGAAGAGGTCCGTATGGAGTGCGGAAGAGAACTCTTCGGTGAGTTCCAGCGCAAGTTTGACCTTGTCCGTTGGGGAATCTGGTATGAAAGGGCCAGCATGTACAATGAGGGCAAGTATATCAAAGGCTATATGCAGCCGTATCATGAATATTGGCCTATCCCGGCTGAGCAGGTTACATATTCGGGAAATGCATTGGACAATAATGCCTATAAAGAATAATGCGGGTTATGAAGAAATATATAATGTTTTTGATGTGCCTGATGGCACTTTCGTGCACGGATAATCTGACAGAGGTGGAGATTGTGGAGTTTGGCGCAAGGGTCTATGATGACTATCAGATGCCGCTGTCTTATCGTCCTGGCGAATTCAAGATCGAAATAGTCTCTGACGGAGAGTTTGTGGCAACCATCGAAGAAGGTGAAGAGTGGATGCGCTTTGAGAATGGGGAGACATCATATACAGGAAGCAGAGAGGATGAATTCCTTGTTGTCAGTGTTGATGCCAACAGAACGATCATGCGCTCTGGAAAGATTGTGCTGAACCGTTTGCACAGAACAGTTGAAATCGAGGTGTCCCAGGTCGGTATCCTCAGTGAAGATTTTTCCATAGAGCATCAGAACCTGTCTATTGGAGCGGAAGGTGGATCTCTTAGCGCAAAGGTGCTTACACTGGCTGGTCCGGATGATATCATCATCGAGCCGGAGTATGTTGAACCGGAGCAGGGTCAGTGGATATCACAGGCCAGGATGGAAAATAACTATCTTAAGTTTCATGTTGCCGAAAACCTTTCCGAGGATGTGCGTCATGCTGTGATTACAGTATCCAAGAAGGGAACTTCAATGTCTGGAAAGATTCAGGTGAGTCAGGCATCCGCAGGTACGGATTACTTTGAAACCAGCATTGTAGGACTTAAGGAATTGGCTGGTGAGCAGGGAAGTGTCAGATTTGACCAGCATGTAAGACTTGCCGGAGCCATCATCATCAATGATAACATCGAAGGCAATGGAGCGGAAAACAGGAACATAACTTCGACCATGCAGGACCTTACTCTGGCGGACAGGACGCTTTATGTTTCGGATGCAGAAGGAACAATGGGTGTGAAACTCGAGTTCGAGAAGGGTGCTGAACTTCTTGTGAGACGCTTTGATCACATTGATGTGGATCTCTACGGTGCAGTACTGACGAAGGAGTCAGATCCGGAGCGCTATGTCATTACAGGCATCCCGGGATCAGCAATTCTCAAGGATGAGACTGGAAGTGAATCAGATGTGGTTGTGAAGACGAGGAAGATGTCAGAACTCGTGGACAGTGACATCTATACGCTTGTGGAATTGACCGACTGTGAGATTCCTATCCGAAAAGGTCCGTACGTGGGTGTTAATCTTGAGCATTATTGCGTGATTAACAAATACCCTATGGTAATCAGAGACAAGGATGGAAACGACATGCATATGGTGGTGAACACTACATGTGCATGGCATCGCAACTGCATCATGCCTCAGGGTTCGGGATCGATTACCGGAGTATTGGTGCATGAGCACTGTGATAACTTTGAATGGGACCAGGCAAAGGCTGACCAGATTGTGGCAACGGGACTCTCACTGAACTACGTAAATGATATTGGAGATATAGGAAGATATCAGATCAGGCCGGTAAGAAAGGAAGACATCAAGATCAACCCGGATTTTGAAGACGGATTCTCGGATTTGATCTGTGAGTTCAGGTACTGTTATAACGGAGATAAGCTCCCGGTAAATTATCTTGATAAGATTCTGTATTGCTTATCGGAAGAGACCGGACAGATGAAGGCCACGCTTAGAGAGGTGGTTCCTGCTGGTGCGAAGGCGACTATTGACACGAAGAGAGACTGGACCATGATAGGACCATACGAAAATGGCAAGATTACTTCTGTAGAGGCGGGAAATGGAGTTACAGTGGCTGGAACCCTTGCGTATTGGTTTGTAAGTGCGACCAAGGAGAATAATGCCATGACACAAGGACGCCTCGACAAGGATTACGGTTCCGCTTGGAGTTGCAAGAACTGGATTTATGAGGGAGGAGCATGGCAGGTGGAATTCAGTACAGAGGACTATACTGCGGCAAACGCACCTATGTCCATCCAGTTTGGTATCATTAACGGATACGGAGAGCGCATCGGAGGTCCTACTAATTGGACTTTGGAGTACTACGATGACCAAGAAGCAGCCTGGAAGGAGATCGACAGGTTTACCGTGCCGGATTTCTCTCTCAATGGAAACAAGCAGGTATGGAATTGTCCGGGTCATAAGTATATGTCGTTTACTGTTCCGGCAGATATAGATCTTTGGCAGAAGGAGGCGGTGAAGGTAAGGCTTAGGCCATATGACAAGTCTGCTGGTCGCCTTGGATCCTATGTCGGAGGAGAAATCGTTGAGCTGGTTGAGAATTCTCTGAACTATTTTGCAGTGAGATGTAATAAATAAGATTCTATGAAAAGGATACTTTTGATTTTTATGGCTGCATTATGCAGCATTGCGATGTCTGCGAAAAAACCTGTGAACACACAGTGGACCGCGGAGCAGGCCCGCGAATGGTGGGATGAACAGGAGTGGCCTGTAGGATGTTGTTATGTGCCTACATATGCTGTGAATCAGTTTGAGATGTGGCAGGAGGAAACATTCAACCCGGAGGTCCTCGATAAGGAAATGGGATTGTGCGAGGAACTTGGCTTTAACGTAGTCCGTGTCTATCTGCATGAGATGCTGTGGTTCCAGGATAAGGAAGGTTTCAAGAAGCGTATAAACCATTTCCTTGAGATTGCAGCAAAGCACGGCGTGAGGGTTACATTTACTTTCTGTACAAACGGAGGCTCTACTCAGCAGCTCGGTAAGCAGCCGGAACCTGTTGCCGGTTCGCATGGCGGCGGCAGATGGTGCCAGAGTCCGGATAAGTCGATTTTCTTCAATAAGGAGAAATGGCCTGAGTTCAAGGAATATCTCCAGGACATTCTCAAGACTTTCGGTAAGGACGATCGCATCCTTTATTGGTGCCTTTACAATGAACCGGAAAATGTACGTGATGGACGTGATTGCCTTGAGTTTATGACGGAAATGTATAATTGGGCATGGGAGATCCGTCCTGATCAGCCACTTACATCTCCTCTCTGGATTCGTCCTGGATATAAGAAAGGTGCGACAAGACTTGATATGCTTGCATTCGTATGCACCAACTCTGATATCCTGTCCTTCCATTGCTATTATCCCGAGGCGGAACTTGAGCGTTTCATCAGCATGCTCAGCAGCTTCAAGCGCCCGATGATATGCCAGGAGTACCTTGGACGTAACTTCGGTTCCCTGTTCGAAACATGCCTTCCTGTGCTCAAGCGTGAGAAGGTTGGAGCCCTGAACTGGGGTCTGGCTGAGGGAAAGTGTGAATACAGGTTCCCATGGGGACACAAGCTGGCTGATGGTGAACCCGATGTGTGGTTCCATAGCATCTTCTGGCATGACTATACACCTTACAGCCCGGTTGAGGTTGAGGTGGTGAAGAAGATTACGGCTGACAAGTCTGTGGCTGGTGCAAAACCGAAATATTCGATTTATAAATAAAGCTTAAAGAGATAAGATGAAAAAGTTACTGATTACAGTTGGTGTACTCCTCGCCTCGTTGGTTCTTTCAGCACAGAATGGACCGGTAAAGATGTGGGAAGGGGTTGAGGTCCTCCCTACCTACAGAGTGAATGCTCCTGAGAAGGCTCCTCTTTTCGAGAGGGACTTCGCTTACCAGAGAGCAAAGCGTGGAGTTTATCCGTATGCAATGAACGATAATCCGACTATGGAGAAGGTGGATTCTGCCCACAGGGCTGTCTATCTTGAGAATGATTATGTGAAGGTGTGCGTGCTTCCTGACATCGGAGGACGTCTTTTCTATGCGACAGACAAGACGAATGGATACGAGATCTTCTATCGTCAGAGCGTAATCAAGCCTGCGAATGTGGGAATGCTTGGAGCGTGGATCTCAGGAGGTGTAGAGTGGAATGTCTTCCATCACCATCGTGCTACAAGTCAGTATCCTATCGACTACAAGCTTGTGGATAATGGTGACGGGTCGAAGACAATCTGGGTAGGAGAAGTTGAGAACCGCCACAGAATGAGCTGGGCAGTCGGTCTGACTCTTCATCCTGACAAGTCATATATAGAAGTTACAGGACGTTTCTTCAATAACTCGATTGACAGGAACTCGATGCTCCATTGGAACAACGTTGCGACACATGCCAATGAGAACTATCAGATCATCTTCCCAGAGTCTACGGAATTCGGAATGTTCCATCATAAGCTCAGTCACATTCATTGGCCTGTGCCTCAGACTCCGTACAAGAATAATCCTGCATATATAGGTACAGATATCAGCTGGTGGAAGAATCTTCCGTCACTTACAGGTGACTCTGTGTTCATTCATGACCTTCAGGATGATTTCGTAGGAGGATATGACCATGGTGTTGATGCAGGTACAATGCTCGCAGGTAATCATAACATCAACAAGGGTGGTAAATTCTGGACATGGGGCCCTCATGCCTATGGACACGCTTGGGACTGTGTTACCTTGACAGACTCGGATGGACCATACGTGGAGCTCATGACTGCCGCATATTCTGATAACCAGCCGGATTACTGCTGGATCAATCCGCAGGAGTCAAAGGAGTTTACCGCTTACTGGTATGGTATCCGCAATCTGAACAATGTCAACCGTGGTAATGAGAAGGCGACTGTGAATATGGACATCAATCCTTCGGGAGACATCCATGTTGCAGCAAACGTCACTCAGATCCGTCGCAATGCAAAGGTTGTTGTAACTCATGATGACAAGGTTCTTTATTCGAAGACTGTTTCTCTGATAGCTCCAGACAAGCCGTTTGCAGATGATTTCAAGGTGGACGCATCAGAGGTAGTTGAACCTACTGAGGTTACAATGAGTCTTTATGCAGCAGATGGCGAGCTTCTCATCGACTATCATCCATACAAGCACGATCTTTCTAAACCGCATCCAGAGGATCTTCTTCCTGTAAATCCGGATCCTGAGAGCATAGAGAACACAGAGGAACTTTTCTATGTCGGAATGCGTAACCTCCAGTTCCACCAGGCTCACACTGACCCTATGGACTATTTCAATGAGGTACTTCGCCGTGATCCAGGTGATGTGAGGACCAACACTCAGGTGGGAATCCTCCTTCGCAAGGCAGGTGATTACGATAGGGCTGCCGAGCATCTTCGCAAGGCCATCCGTCGTCAGACTGCAAACTATACAAGACCGTCGGATGGAGAGGCTATGTATAACCTCGGTCTTATCCTCAAGGCACAGGAACAGTGGGAACCTGCAATCGACACTCTTTATCGTGCAGCATGGGACTATGAATATGCTTCTGCAGCGTATTATCAGCTCGCCCAGATTTCGTCAAGGCTCGGAAACAATGTACGTGCTCTTGAAGAGGCTGAGATGGCTGTCAATTACAATGGAATGAATGTGGATGCAAAGAACCTCAGGACAACCCTTCTGCGTAAGGCAGGAAAGAAGGCTGAGGCAGTTGCACTCGCAAAGGAAGTAGTGAAGTTCGATCCTCTCAACTATTATGCTACCAATGAGCTGGTTCTTCTTGGCTTGAAGCCTGCATCTGAACTTGCTAAGCTCCTCCGCGGTGTTCCAGAGTCTTATCTCGAGCTTGCTCTGTATTACTATAACAATGGGTTCGTTGAGGAGGCTAAGAGCATTCTTGCTTTTTCTGAAACAGTCAATCCATATCCTACTGTGGAGTACTGGCTCGGTTACATTGCTGACGCTGAAGGTAATGCAGACCTTGCTCGCGACTGGTTCAAGAAGGCAGAGAGCAGAGACATCGACTATGTGTTCCCATTCCGTCTTGAGACTATATCAACCCTTGACAAGGCACTTGAATACCTGCCAAAGAGCTTCAATACATGGTATTACCTTGGCAATCTCTATTATCATAAGCAGCCTCAGAAGGCTTTGATGTGTTGGGAGAATGCAGTCGAGGTGAAGCCGGACTTCGCAATGGCTCTTCGTAATCTCGGATGGTACTGGAGATTCAAGAACGAGAACAAGGATAAGGATTTTGCTGATTATGCTAAGGCTATAGAGTACTATAGGCTTGCAATTGATTCTGATACGGAAGGCAATGCTCTTTTCCTCGCTGAGTGTGACGAGATCATGGAGTTCGTGAAGGCTCCTCTTGAAGATCGATACAATCTTTTCAACGGCAAGGAATCCCTTTATGAGAAGCGTTATGACTCTGAAACAAAGGCCCTCAAGCAGCGAATTCTTCATGGTGAGTATGCTCCTGTGCTTGAAAAGCTTCAGACCCGTTTCTATAGCCGTAGAGAACATATCGAAGATCTCCATGACATCTATGTGGACGTGTGCCTGCTTTCAGGTCTTGAGGCATGGGAGAATGCTGACAACGATGCTGCTCTCAGGTTTATGCTTCTTGCCAACGAGTACCCTGACAACCATGGTTACGCACATCTTGAGTATTATGCTCGTGATGCACAGGTATACTACAACATTGCCCTTGCATATGAGAAAGTCGGCGATCTGGAAAATGCATACGTATACTATAGGAAGGCTTCTGAGGTAGAGGTTAAACCAGCTGACGGTATCTATAATTACGAGAAGGGACTCGCGATGAAGAAGCTTGATCCTAAGGCGTCGGTGAAGGCTATGTACAAGGAAATCGTGAATACAGGTAAGGCCGGCATCACCACTTATGTACAGAGATTCTGGGAGAGCTTCGACAGAGGACCTTACGAGCAGGATGTAAATGCTGCTGCATACTATATGCAGGGAGTCGGTTACAAGGCTCTCGGAAAAGACAGAAAGGCGCGTAAGGCATTCCGCAAGGCTCTCAAGGAGAGGAATGACCACCTTTGGGCCCTGTATTATCTTGGCGAGTAGCCAGGTCTCATATACGAAAATGCCGTCGGAGTGATTCTCCGGCGGCTTTCTGTTTGTAGGGGTAAGTGCATTTTCTGGGTTAAACTGCTCTAGACTCCTTGCTGCAACTCAGCGATCTGGTCGAGGATTTCAGTGGCTTTGCGGGCGACCTTGCGGTTGATGCGCATGCCTATGATTCCTCCGATCACTCCTCCTATGAGGGCGCAGCAGCAGAATCCGATTGCCATAGGTGACTCCATGCTGTGAATTCTGAGCATCTCGTACATCATCCATCCGAACCAGACAATGATCATAGGAATTGCGATCTTGTACCAGTCCTGGTAGTGCTTCTTGATCTTGCTGAGCTTCTCGGCTGTCTCGACAAGATTTCCCTGCGAGAAATCCATCTTGCCGAGGATTACTCTTTGTGCGATTGTGATTCCAAGGCATACTGCGAGCATCACGAATGTTGATATTACGAAGGCCAGCGAGAAGTCCTGCCAGTAGAAGAACCATGTGCAGTAGCATAGTGCAAAGACTCCTGCTATGATGGTCCCTGTCACTGTCTTGTTGATGTCCGACATCTTCGACTTCATCGAATTGCGGATGTGCGTCTCGTTTATGATTGTCTGCTTTTCAAGTTTGTCCTTGAGCATTCCGAGCTGAGCCCTCATCTCCTCGAGCTCGTGCGATATCAATGTATTCTTTTCCATAACCGTGCTATTTTTCGTCTGACATGTTCTTTAGCTGTTCCCTGATTCTGACAAGGCGGACAGATACGTTCTTTGCGGTGATGCCCACGATGGCTCCGATCTCGTCATAACTGAGATTTTCTAGCCACAAAAGAACAATTGCCCTGTCGAAAGGCCCGAGCCTGCTGATCCTGCTCTGAAGCATCCTGACCTGCTTCATGTCTTCTGCAGTGTCATCGAACAGGTTGATGTTCATGTCCAGAGGCACAGTCTCGCCCTGACGTTTCTTCTTTCTGTCAGCGGAGATGCAGGTGTTGAGACTGACACGGTATATCCATGTCCTCGGACTGCTCTCTCCGCGGAAATTCGCGAATCCCTTCCATAGGTTGACAAGGATGTCCTGGAAAAGGTCTGCAACCTCCTCCTCATCCTTGGAGAACATATAGCACACTGTGTAGATGGTGCCTTTATGTTCTCTTACCATTCGCGCAAAATCAAGTTCCAATGAGTCCATCTATTCTAGTTTTTTGCACATTAGACGCACGGTTGTCCGAAAAACTACAGGTGGCACATAACTTTTTGACCGTCAGTACTTTCCTGCACTCTCCGTGCCGCCAAAGGGGAGCACGGAGAGTATAGCAAGATATTGGTTTGCAGGGGATTATCCGCCACCGTGTTTTACATGATAGGGAACCAGATGAACACGGCGCAGTCCCAAAGGGCATGTGAGATGATGATGGCGCCGAGTCTTTCGGGGAAGAATCTGTAGGCCAGACCCCATATCAGGCCGGCAACGGCGGCGGCCATGATGAGCATGAAGTTGAACTTTGCAAGGTGTACAAGACTGTACACCAGAGTAGTCACGACGAAGCCCCAGTTTGGGTTCCAATGCTTTGAAAGGCCTTTCTGGATATATCCTCTCCAGAAGATTTCCTCTGCCGGGCCGATTATGAAAAGCATCAGGAGGGTCAGGACAAGAGGATTTTCACCTTCTTTCATGCCATAAATCGTGTCCACCTGTGGGCGTGCAAAGTCAAACAGCAGGGTAGAGAAGAACTCTCCGAGCCAGAACACTCCCCACATTGCTGCCGCGAGTCCCGCTCCGAGCAGGATGTCAGACAGTCCTATGCGGACATCTTTCCACCAACCGGGTGATGCCCATGTTGAGTAAAGCGTAAGAGTGGCTCCGGAACATGTCATCATGATCCAGAAGTTGATATGTGGGGCTGTCCATGGGGAGAACATGACAGTCCACAGCACGGCGGCAATGCATATGCCGACGATAGGTTTCCAGTCTTTCATTTAGATGAATCTTGCTGCAACGAAAGAAACGCTGAGTAGGACTGAGAACAGCAGCTGGAGGTTAGCAGTCCTTACGTCAAGGTCAGCAGTCAGCTCCGGACCGTCGTCATAGCCGTTAAGCAGCGTCTTGGCGCAGCCCAAGGCGATAGGAATGGTCATGAAGATGATGATGGTGTGAAGCGGCAGGATGCCTGCAATCGAGCAGAGACCGACCCATACGAATGGGAAGATCATCTCGAAGGCATATAGCTTCGCTGCGCTTGCAGGACCGAGCTTCATGGCCATTGTAGTGATGCCTGCGCGCTTGTCTGTGACCATGTCGCGTGTGTTGTTGCAGTGGAGGATGCCGTCGGTGATAAGGCCGATAGGAAGCGCGATAAGGAGTACGCTCCAGTCGATGGTACCTGTAACGGCATATGAGGTTCCTATTGTAGGAAGGAAGGCGAATGTGATGAGGATGTCAAGGTCTCCGAGAGCATTGAACTTCATCGCTGGGTAAAGCAATGTGCATGCTGCGCCTGCAAGTCCGATCCAAAGGAGTGGAAGTCCTGTGAGCACTACGAGTGTAACTCCGCAGATTACTCCGAGTATGAGCGATAAGATTGCGATCTTCTTGATTTCATGTGGCTTGAACATGCCTGTAGTGAGGGTCTTTGCACCGAATGTGTCCTCAGCGTCCACCTTCTTCTTGAAGTCGAAATAGTCGCTCCATGTGTTTCCTGCGATGTGGAAAAGGATCATTCCGACCAATGTGAGGACTCCGTTGAGCCAGTTTATCTTGGCTCCGGTCCAGAACAGGAATGCAAGTGTTGCTATGATAGGCATCGCAGATGCCGGGAAAGACCAAGGTCGTACTGCGATGACCCACTCTTTGAAAGGATGTTTTGCCATGGTTCTATCTGTAAATGTAAATCGTGCAAATATAGCAAAAATAATAAGATAGAGCCATCTTATTTCCCAACGCGATGGCTCGCAATTCTAGCCTAAAGCATAGAATTACAAAAAGGTTAAAAGTGTAGATATTATCATATAAAACTTGTACAATTTAAAAATTGTATATAGATTTGTCGGAAATGCTTGAGGTTATGACTTTTGAAGATATTACAGGAGATGGACGGTTATGGGCTGTGCGCTATGATGGAGATTCAGACAACATATTAGCTATGACCTTTGATAAGTGGAATGATCATGACTGGTTAAGGGATTTCTTTAAGGTGAATTC
>JBGVNX010000040.1:0-3113 GCA_045126075.1 Candidatus Cryptobacteroides sp. | reverse complement strand
CTTTGAGAGCATTTATCGAGACTGGTATCCTGACAGGAATGACCACAGACATAAGTTCACAGTCTCTGGAACCTATAAGTTCGGTAAACGATTTGAAATGTACGCTGCCTGGCATTATCACAGCGGCAGCAGGTTTACAGTTGCCTCGAATGTGTCGTCCGAACAGTTCGATCCGTCCGAGGATCCCGGATATGGTATCATATACTTTGGGCCACATGATGGATTCAAGCACGAGTATTATTATTCCAGCCCGAATAATGTGAAGATGCCTGCATATCACAGACTGGATGCAGGATTTAATTTCAAGAAGACGACAAAACGAGGAAATGAAAGCATATGGAATCTCAGTGTCTATAATGCATACTGCCGCATGAATCCGATTTGGGCAGCTGTTGATTATAATGGCCAGGGCAAGTTTCTCGGCAAGGCATATGGCATAATTCCTATCATTCCATCATTCAGTTATACACTTAGATTCTAATGCAATGAATAAATATATATTAAAGACATTAACATTGATGCTGATACTCGCATCTGTAATTTCATGCGAGACGGATTTCGAGATTGAAAGGCTGGATGCAGAACCGATGTTCTACATCGAAAGCATCTTCTTTGATGAACAGGAACTCATTGAGATTTCAGTGGTTCCTACCTATGTGGTCACTGAAGATCCGAGAGTGTCCGAACTGCCTGAAGGTTTTTCACTTACTGTATTGGAGAACGGAAAACCTAGAGAGTTGAATAAGGCTGACGATACATTCCAGAATCCGAAGTTCAAATGGTATCTTACAGGAGGAGTTCAGCCAGGGGGCGAGCTTGAGATTTCTGCTAAGGCAGAGGGCTATCCTGAGGCCTATGCCAAGGTAGTTGTTCCAGAGAAGTTTGATGACTTTACCTGCAGTGTGGAGAAATATACTGATGGAAAAGCGATACTCCATATCGATTACTATGATGATCCGAATGCCGAGGACTATTATGCTGTGTCTGTGGCTAGAAATGTCAAGCAGGTAAGATTTGACGGAACAGTGGATTCTGACGTATCCTATCCAATAATGAGTACTCCGTCGCAGGATGATTTTGGTGATTATGCCTATTGTTCCTGGAATCTTGAGGGAGTCTCGTGGCCAGAACATAGAAACATCGTATTCTGGAACGATTCTCGTGAGACTGTATCCGGCAAGCAGAGGATGACAATATATATAAGTGAGAATCAATCGGAGCCTTCATTTGATTATACTGAGCCTACGATGGGTGCTGTCGGAGAGGTAATAGGGACAACTTACGTCGGAGATTATGTGACGCTCTATAAACTCGCTCCAGGAACATATCATTACATCAACGGCAAATGGAATGAGAATTACAATGATATGTCTAATATGGGGTTGGTTCCTCCTACGTGGACATTCACAAATATAGACGGAGGAATCGGCATGTTCGGTCCAATGTCCTCATCAAAACCATACCTTATAGAATGGAACTATTAGAATTAAAGACCAAAACTCATGAAAAAGATAATACTAATACTATCCGCAGTACTTCTGCTGGCCTCATGTGAAAAACACTATTATGACCCTGTAGTCCACGTAAAGGAATATGAGGGAATGATTGCTCAAGAAGGCGAAGTCATTATGATAGACTATGTATATACAGAGGTTGAAACTAAATTCACCCAACCGACGGCATACCTCACTTTCAGGTATCGAGCATTCATAGATGATGAAATCTATTCTTATGCAATTGTGACAGGTTCGTCAAATCCTCCGCTCACGATAGTTGTCCCTTGTAATGATACCTTCTCTGAAAGAAATGTAAAGGTGGAGATATCTGCTGGAAAGACCTACGACAGATATCCCGAGGAATGGGGAGAATGGCAGGAAGTATTTTCTGCAACTCAGGCATGTCTTGCAGAAGGCGCAAGTCAGACCACAACTGAGCTTGCCGATAAGAAGGTGGTTGTGACTAAAGGTGATGTCTCAATAGCGTTGGAGACCCCAGACAACGGCTCCATAATGCCTCTCAAATCCCTTTTGAACAAAGGTGCTTTGACATTTGATGTAAATGTGTATGAAACATTGATATCTTCTGTCATGGAATCAGATAATGACAGGATTCTGAAGAATTATATCCCTCTGAATCACGGCACAGAATACCAGAATAAGGCTGTGTATATGAATGACAGAGGCCAGATCATCATCCATAATGATTTTACAGACGGCGATGACTCTCCGCTGACCATGATCGGAACTCCAGCAAAGGATGACGTTAGCAGATTCGAGTCAATGTTTTCCGGTAATGAAAGGCAACAATTGACTTTGTCGTTGCAATAAAATATCCCATATCAATATAGCCTGACACATCAAATGTCAGGCTTTTCCGTATCTTCGCGGAAGTATTTACAAAAGACTATCGTTATCTAGTCAGAAAACCAATTGGCAGAGATAATCAACATAGAGGACATCGAACTGGCGAAGCTATGCGCCCGAGGGGACGAAAAGGCCAGACATGAGCTGTATACAAGGTATGCAGCCTACCTCTTTGCGCTCTGTATCAGATATGTAGGCGACAGAGAACTGGCTCGGGACCTGATGCACGACGCGATGATTAAGATCTTTGACACTGTTGGGAAGTACAAGCCGACAGGATCCCTGAAATCATGGTGTGGAAGAGTCACGGTGAACATGGTGATCGATTACCTTCGAAAATCCAAACGGATGGATCTGCAGCCAATAGAACCAATGCAGGAAAAGATTCCTGAACCCGCGAATGAAGAGGTCGCAAAGGTTCCGAAGCAGGAACTGATGCGCATGGTCGGAGAACTTCCGGAAACCAAGAGAATCATATTCAATCTCTTCTGCGTGGAAGGATATTCGCATAAGGACATTGCAGAAATGCTGAACATAAAGGAGAAGACATCATCCTCGCTGCTGTTCAAGGCACGAGCCCAGCTGGCGGAAAATGTCAGGGATTATATTAGGAGAAACGGATTATGATGGAAGACTGGACAGATATCATAGGTGAGGAACTCGAGAACATCGAGGAGCCCCTTCCTGCTGATGACTGGAGCGTCCTTCAGCAGAAATATGCAGCCGCTCAGAGGAAAAAGAGGGCTGCTG
>JBGVNX010000039.1:0-68938 GCA_045126075.1 Candidatus Cryptobacteroides sp. | reverse complement strand
TAAGGAACTCGATGTGTCGAATTACCTTATTCCCGACTGATGCTGCAGCATGCTCTAAACTATAGACATTAAGACTATATCAAAAAAGTTATGAAATCTCTTGGAAAAGTCTTAGAATACCCTTTTCGGGAGCCAATGCCGGTCAGAATCAACGGGGCTTTCCGTTTTGTTGCAGCTCAGATTGTCTTAGAGCTTGAAGGCTTCCTTGATCATGTCGACTGAGTCGAGAAGTTCCCATCCGAAGAACTGTACGAGCTCTGGGACGAGCTTGCCTTCCTTTCTTACCATTACGGTTGCCTTGTATGGGTCACGACCTACGTGTCCGTATGATGCTGTAGGCTCGTAGATAGGCTTCTTGAGACCGAATTTCTCGATGATTTTAGCTGGACGCAGATCGAAGAGCTCGTTGATCTTGACTGCGATTTCAGCGTCTGTCAGACCGTTAGCTGCCGTGCCGTAAGTGTTTACGAAGATACTCAAAGGTCTCGCTACGCCGATTGCGTATGAAACCTGCACGAGCATTTCGCGTGCCACACCTGCAGCTACCATATTCTTTGCGATGTAGCGTGCTGCATATGCTGCAGAGCGGTCTACCTTTGAAGGATCCTTTCCAGAGAATGCTCCACCGCCGTGTGCTCCCTTTCCACCATAAGTGTCCACGATGATCTTGCGGCCAGTAAGACCTGTGTCACCGTGAGGACCACCGATCACGAACTTTCCTGTAGGATTTACGTGAAGGATGTAGTCACCCTTGAAGAGCGCAGCTGTCTCAGGAGCGAGAGTCTCGATGAGCATAGGGAGGAGGATGTTCTGCACGTCCTCGCGGATCTTTGCCTGCATTGCCTCATCGACACGCTTCTGGCCGAACTGCTCGCAGCCTTCTGCGTATGTCATGTTGCCCAGTGACTTAGGAGTGAACTCGTCGTGCTGGGTAGAGATCACGATTGTGTGTACGCGTACAGGCTGGTTGGTCTGGCCATCGTACTCGATTGTGAACTGTGACTTCGAGTCAGGGCGGAGATAAGGCATGAGCTCTGGCTTCTGCTTGCGGATCTTGGCAAGCATGAGAAGTGCCTGGTGCGAGAGTGCGAGAGGGAGTGGCATGTACTCCTCAGTGTCGCAGCATGCGTAACCGAACATCATACCCTGGTCGCCGGCACCCTGAGCGTCAGCGTCCTCGCCGACTACACCGCGGTTGATGTCCACGCTCTGCTCGTGAAGGGCAGAAAGGATACCGCATGAGTTGCCGTCGAACATGTACTCGGCCTTGTTATAACCTATCTTGTTGATTACACGGCGCACAGTCTTAGGGATGTCTACGTATGCGTCCTCTGAGCGGACCTCGCCACCTACGACTACGAGTCCGGTGCTGCAGAATGTCTCGCATGCAACCTTTGACTCAGGGTCCTGGCGGAGGAACTCGTCAAGGATGGCGTCGGAAATCTGGTCCGAAACCTTGTCTGGGTGTCCTTCTGACACCGATTCTGATGTAAAAAGATAATTCATATCGTATATATTTTTGTTTTCTATCTTTACAGATTGCCACGGGCAGAGCCCTCGCAATGACGTATGGTGTTCCGTCTGTCTTGTCAGTGTCGCAATGACGTATGGTGTTCCGTCGGTCTTGTCAGTGTCACCATGATGTATGGTGTTCCGTCGGTTTTGTCGGTGTCACCATGCGTCGGTCGCTTCGTTTACACGTCATTGCGAGGAGCGAAGCGACGTGGCAATCTTTCATTTCAGGGCAAAACAAAAGCCCCACAAAAATGCGGAGCCAACACAAAAACACAAAACATTGATGGTATTTACGTCGCACGGAAGGCGACATCAACATTTTAGCATTTTTTCAAGTGGTTGCAAGCGGTCAAATCTCTCCACATTTTCGGGGCGCAAAGGTAGTCAATTTTTTTGATTTGCAAATATTTAGTTTAGAAATATTTTACAGATTTCTCCACTCGCTTCGCTCGCTCGAAATGACAATATAAAAGTGTAATTAATCCTTTATAAAACCATTAATATTTAGTATCTTCGCGCCATAAAAATCCTATTATTTTTAACTAAAACGTTATGAAACAAACAATTAAGTGTCTTATTGCTGCTTTTGCGGCAATGCTTATGAGCGTAGCTGCCTTTGCACAGGTAACTACATCAGCTCTGGGTGGACGTCTTGTTGATGTAAACGGCGAGCCTGTTATCGGCGCTGCGGTAGTTGCTACCCACGAGCCTTCAGGTACTGTCTATGGTGTTATCACCAATGAGGACGGCCGATATGCAATCAACGGTATGCGTGCCGGTGGCCCTTACAAGGTTGAATTCTCATGCCTTGGCTATCAACCACTCGTTTACACAGATGTAACTCTTCAGCTCGCTGAGACTTCAGCTCTCAACGGACAGCTTGCAGAGGATTCAATGATGCTTGGCGAGGCTAAGGTTATCGCTGCTTCAGCATCAAAGTTTGCTGCTGAGAAGATGGGTTCGGCTACAAACATTTCCAGCAAGGATATTGCTGCAGTCCCAACTATCAGCAGAAGTATCTCTGATATCACTCGTCTTTCACCATACGGTGGAAACGGAATGAGCTTCGCTGGTGCTGACGGACGTACAGCTAACTTCACAGTCGACGGAGCAAACTTCAACAACAACTTCGGTCTTTCTGATGCCCTTCCAGGTGGTGGTACTCCGATTTCAATCGATGCTATCGAGGAAATGCAGGTCGTTATTTCTCCATACGATGTGCGTCAGACTAACTTCATCGGTGGTGGTGTAAATGCGATTACAAAGTCAGGTACAAATACATTCAAAGGATCTGCTTACGTTTATCACCGCAATGAGAATATGCGTGGTAATATGGCTGCCGGTCAGGAGGTTTCAGGTGCTCGTGACAAAGACCGTAGCACTACTTACGGCTTCACTCTCGGTGGTCCTATCATCAAGAACAAGCTCTTCTTCTTTGTAAATGCAGAGTATTCAAGCACTCCTACTGTCGTTAACAGATGGCATGGTTCTAAGGACGGTGTCTTTGATGAGGATTCATTTACTTCACGTACTCTTATCGATGACCTTAAGGAAGTGTCTGAGTATGTAAAGGAGGAGTATGGTTATGACACAGGTTCTTGGACTGATTTCCCTGCAACAAACACAAACTTCAAGGTTCTAGCTCGTGTTGACTGGAATATTAATGATGCACACAAACTTGCAGTAAGATATAATTACACTCTCAACCAGGTTTGGAAGATGGCTAATGCTTCGTCTATGGACGGAGGCTCACGCTCTTCTTTCGCTCGTTTCTCGGAGTACGGAATGTCTTACGCTAACTCGTTGTATTCACAGGATAATCTTGCAACTTCAATTACCCTTGATCTCAACAGCCGTATCACAGACAATCTTCACAACCAGTTCCTCGCTACATTCTCTAAGCTGGATGATATGCGTGGCACTAATTCAGAGGATTTCCCATTCATTGATATTCGTAATGATGACGGAAGCGCTGTTCTTCCATATATCTCACTCGGTTATGAGCTCTTTACTTGGAACAACGGTGTGCACAACAACAGTATCCTCGTAAAGGATGACCTTACTTATTATGCGGGTAATCATAAGATTACTGCTGGTGTTTCATATGAGTATCAGATGGCTGACAACTCATACATGAGAAACGGTACAGGTTACTATCGTTACTATAGCCTTAAGGATTTCTATGATAAGAAGGCCCCAGAGGTAGTAAACCTTACTTATGGTTACGATGGTGAGGCTAACCCTGCAGCACGTGTTCAGTTCCATAAGGCAGGTATTTACGGTCAGGATGAGTGGAACGTAAATGAGCAGTTCAAGCTTACTTATGGTCTCCGTCTCGATGGTCTCTTCTTTGACAATCAGGACCTTATCCGTAATAATGCAATTTATGACCTGCATTATGGTGAAGGTACTTGTACTCTTGAAAGAGATGCTGAGAAGAAGATTGTTATGGATTGTGATGGCCAGCATATCGATACAGGTAGATGGCCTAAGTCATCTTTGACAGTGTTGCCACGCATCGGATTCTCGTGGGATATCTTCGCAGACAACAGCCTTAAGCTCCGTGGTGGTACAGGTCTTTTCTCGGGACGTCTTCCACTCGTGTTCTTCACTAACATGCCTACAAACTCTGCAATGGTTCAGAGTGCTGCAGTTATCAATGGTGATACTCAGGCTCCCAATGGATATAAAGGTCCTACAGTTGTGAAGACTGATAAGGATGGTGTAGAGCATGAGTATATCGATATGAATGCTTTTGCCGGCGGTATTCTTAATCGTCAGGAACTTTATGAAAGGCTCGTAGGTTACGGCTATCCTACAACTGTATCTCCAGAGGATGGTCGCCTTCCAGATCCATCAAAGGGAATCGCTGCTGTTGATCCTAAGTTCAAGATGCCTCAGGTTTGGAAGACTTCACTTGCTCTCGATTATAACTTCCCTACGTCATTCCCATTCTCTATCAGTGCAGAGGGTATCTACAACAAGACAATCAATGGTGTAGTACTTCGTGACTGGAGTGTTATGGCAGTTGATGGTTTCGCAAGATTGAACGGTGCTGATAATCGTCCTCTCTTCGAGACATTCAAGAAGAAAGGTGCAGACGGAGAGGATCTTCCTAATGCATATGTTCTTGAGAACACAAACAAGGGTTATGGTTATTCAGGAACATTCACAGTCAATATGGCTCCTGTCAAGGGTCTTAACTTGATGGCTGCTTATACTCACACTGTTTCTAAGGAGCTCACAGGTATGCCTGGTTCAGATGCTTCTTCAGTATTGAACTACATGGGTACTGTTTATGGTCCTAACGATCCAGGTCTCCATAACTCAGAGTATGTGACTCCAGACCGTATTATTGCATCTGCTTCATATTCAGATAATTCTAACAACCATTTCAGCCTTATCTATGAGGCTTGGAGAGGTGGTTACAACTATTCTTACATGACAGCAAATGATATGAACGGTGATGGTTTCAACTATGACCTTATTTATATCCCTACAGATGAGCAGGTAGCAAGCAAGGAGTTCCGTTTCCTTACAGAAGATGATGCTAACCGTTTCATGGATTATGTTCATTCTGACAAGTACCTTAGCAAGAATCAGGGTAAGTATGCAGAGGCTTACAGCGTATACTCTCCATGGGTTCACAGAGTAGACTTCAGCTACAAGCATGATTTCAAGGTAAGAGTCGGCAAGCATACAAATACTCTTCAGCTGAATGTTGACCTCAAGAACATCCTTAACCTCTTCAACTCTAACTGGGGCGTTTCTAAGTATATGAACCCAGCTCTTGGTGAGGGACGTATTCTTAAGTATGAGGGATATGATCAGGAAGGTTATGCTACATTCTCTACTCCTGCAGCCGTTGGCACAACTGCTGATGTTTGGAAGAAGTCAGTATCTATCGGACAGTGCTGGTATGCATCTGTTGGTATCAAGTATATGTTTAACTAATAAATTATCAGGAATAATATGAAATTAAGATATATTTTCACGGCTCTGGCTGCAGCAGCCCTCGCATTTGTGGGTTGTCAGGAGGAAGAGCGATTCCTTGATGAGGTAAAGGTTTCGGAGTCAATCGTAGCTATTCCAATCACAGGTGGAGAGGCTAAGCTGACTATCAACGCAACTGCAGACTGGTCTTTTGTTGAGACAAAATTGTGGCCAGAAGAAGTTACCAAGGATAAAGATGGAAATGAGACAAGAAAACCATCTTGGGTTACTGTTGATGTTACATCAGGTGGCGCAGGAGAAACAGAGGTGACTATCTCAGCAGAGGAGGCATCGGCTAATCGTGAGTTGAATCTTTATGTTGCTTGCGCAGGTGTGCAGCAGACTGTAAAGGTTGTTCAGATGGCTGAAAGAGTGCCAGCTGCCCTTGCTACTTGTAAGCAGGTTCTTGATGATCACGCTGCTGGTGTTGCAGTAGGTAAGACCTACAAGGTCAAGGGAACAGTCACAGACATTACTAACTACGATAAGTATGGTTGCTTCTATGTTAACGATGGCACAGGTCAGGTTTATGTCTATGGTTCAATGAACTCAGATCAGTTTGATCCTTCTGTTGGAGATATCATCACATTTGAGGGTCCATGGACATCATATGGAAACTTTGATGATGTAACTATCCTTGAGCTTGAGAAGTCTCTTCTTAAGGTTGAGAAGATTTCTCCAGATGGTCCTGTATCAGCAAATGGAGGAAAACTTTCAGTAACCCTTACAATCAAGGCGAAAGAACATGAAGTAGTTATTCCAGAGGATGTTGACTGGATTACTTATGATGAGAAAAAAGACGTAATGGTTTTGGGTGAGACTACATACATCTATGACTTTACTCTTTCTCCAAATGCTGGAACTCCACGTCAGGCAGCAGTGACATTCCTTGCGAATGTTGATGGTGTTGATTATTCGGCAGTCCTTGATGTAGAACAGGATGGCTCAATTGCAGAAATGTCAATCAATGAGGCTGTAACTTCTGGTGAACTTGCTATTGTTCTTGGAAAGGTTATTTACACTCACTCGAAGGGTCTGTTGATTACAGACGGAAAAAATGTTCTTTATGGCTATCTCGGATCTCAGCCTGAGGTTGCAGTTAACGACATCGTTAAGTTGACAGGTAAGGTAACAAAATACAATGGTGGTAGAAGTATGAACAAGCCGACAGTTGAGAAGGCTGAAGGCACTGTAGGTTCATATAGCGCTCCTACTGCTATAGCGCTGGATGCTGCTAAGTTTGCAGAGTATACTTCTTCATCTGCAGATTTTGCAACACCTTATGTAACTATTACAGGCGTTGCAGAGACTGACAGCTACAATAATCTTATCGTGAAACTTGTTGATGGTGAGACAACTTATAGTGTTAAGTCTTACTATGGAACTGAGAGCTATGCTGACTGGAATGGTAAGGAAGTCAGGGTTTTTGGTTATGCATACAATGCATATGCTGATTCTAAGCAGGTAAATCTTATAGCAGAGACAGTTATGGATGCAGCTGCTGAGGTTCCTGCTACTGTAACCCTTACAAATGCTGAGATTGTGGCAGCTATGACATCTACTGAAACATCCTATGTAGAATTTACAATAGAGTCTGCTTCAGGTCTTTGGACTGTAAACGCACAACAGCTTCAGGGTAATACATACCTTCAGTTACGTGGAAGAAAGGGCAGCTACATCAAGACTCCTGCTTTTGAGAAAGACATCAAGTCTGTAACCCTCCACTTCTCTAGTGCAAAGGATGTATATGCTGATAACATATATTGCGCATTCCCTGCTACATGGGTGGCCCCTCAGGAGGATGCGGCATATCCTGAAGATGGAAATGTAGGAAGGGCCGTGACCGATGGCTCATACAGTGTGACTATTCCTGTAAACGCAGGAAACAAGCAAGTATGTGTTTCTCTTATCAGAAAATCTTCATACTATCTCGATCACATTGACGTAGCGTTCTAATGTGATTTTGATACTCTTTAAGGCGGCTCGCAGAAATGCGGGCCGCTTTTTTTATGCGATTGCTAAACCCTGAAAAATCTGCCAGATATCGCACTATAGAGGAGGGTGTCAAGAAGAATTTGGTGGATGTTTTGGTGCAAAATGACTTTTATTCGTCAGAATAAATGTAAATTTGCATTTGATGTTCGTCGGAATTTTTGTGGAATTCTTCTGATTGAACGTCCGAATTTATGTAAAAAAGTGTATTTGAACGTCCGGATTTTTGTGTTATGAAGAGGGAAATATATACTCAACTAGTTGAATGGAAGTCTCGTAGAGACCATAAACCTCTTGTTGTTGATGGAGCTCGGCAAGTTGGTAAAACTTATATAATCAGGGAATTTGGTGAGAAGGAATATTCGAATTACGCTTATGTCAATCTAGACAAAGACAATGTTGCGAAGGCGATCTTCGAGCCGGATCATGACATAGAACGTATAATCCGAACACTCTCTGCTCATACAAACGAAGATATCAAGCCAGGAGACACCTTGATAATCATAGATGAGATCCAAGAAAGTTCTGCAGCACTTGGATGCTTGAAGTATTTTAAGGAGGATTTTCCTCAATATGATGTGATTGTAGCCGGATCTCTGCTTGGGATATCCATACATCAGGATCAGTCGTTTCCAGTTGGGATGGTAGAGATTCTTCAGATGTTTCCAATGACCTTTCACGAATTTCTGATGGCTACTGGAAATGAAAGGCTAGTAAACTTACTACTTGAGTGTGAGTGGAGTATAGTGAATACTCTAAATGAGAAATACATTGATCTCCTTCGTCAATACTATTATGTTGGCGGTATGCCCGAGGCAGTCAAGACGTATATAGAAGAGAAAGGCCTTAAATCTGTCCGAAAAATCCAGAAAGATATACTCGCTGGATATCGTAGGGACTTTTCAAAACATGCCCCAAAGAAGGAAGTCCCTCGCATTGAAATGGTTTGGGATTCTCTTCCTTCTCATCTTGCGAAAGAAAATAAGAAGTTTATTTATGGAGCGCTTCGAAAAGGTGCCAGAGCCAAAGATTTTGAGATAGCAATAACTTGGCTTAAGGACGCAGGTCTTATATATAAGGTTCATAGGGTGACAAAAGTGGAGATGCCACTGAAATTCTATGAAGACTTTGATGTATTTAAAATCTTTCCGCTTGATGTTGGGCTTCTTGGAGCAATGACTGATGTCCCTGCATCAAAGTTGCTCGTGGGAGATAATTGTTTCACGGAGTTTAAAGGAGCGTTTACTGAGTGTTATGTAAATGAGCAGTTGGCAAGAATCCAACTACCAACATATTATTTTTCAGCGAATGACACAGAAGTGGAAATTGATTTTGTGGTTCAAACTGAAAACAGGGTTATCCCTATTGAGGCCAAGTCGGAAGAACGGGTTCGATCAAAGTCAATGAGAACTTACATCCAACAACACCCGAATCTTAAGGGGCTTAGATTTTCAATGAAGAACTATATTGACCAGGGATGGATGGAGAATGCTGGGCTTTATGCCGTGGAAGGATATTTGAGAAAAGCATAAACTATTCAGCGGCTCGCAGAAATGCGGGTCGCTTTTTGTTTTCATATCATGGCTAGGATTTTGTTGTTATTGCAAAAATGCTGACGGATAGTTATATTTGCAGATTCAGTGAAAGCAAGTGTAAATTATATAAATTCTATTAAGTGATTATGAAAATCAGAAATTTCTTTGTCGGTGCTGTAACGGCACTATCGTTTATTGTGGGATGTCAGGAGAAGGAGCAGAATCTCGGCACTCCTGCGATTTCTATCAGTAAGTCAGAGATGACTTTTGAGGTTGCTGGTGGCGACCAGGAACTCACAGTTACCTCGTCTCGTGACTGGAAGGTTGAAAACGATGCTGATTGGGTCGTAGTTTCACCAAGCTCTGGTGAGGCTTCTGCCAACCCTCAGACAGTTACAGTGTCAGTTCTTGAGAATACAGGACTTGATCGTACTGCAGACCTCGTTTTCACTATTGGTCTTAAAAAGCAGTATCTTACTGTGAATCAGGCAGGTCCTGAAGGATCAGCCGAGGCTCTTGTTGTTTATGCAAATGACTTCGATATCTCTAAGGCGCAGAACAATAGCGGATGGCCATATCTTGATAAGAACTATGATCTCTGGGACAACAAGAAGGGTACCGGTTCTGAGACAGTCGAGTATGAATTTGGCGGCAAGATGTCTGTAAGAACTTCGGGTAAGGCATCAAACGACGGTTCAGGATTCTCACACTATGCAGGTTCTGGTACAAACAAGATCTTCTTCGGAGCTGCCACTTCAATCCTCAAGATCAACAAGATTACTCTCAACGGTACTCAGACTGACTTTGCTCTTTCATTCGGTGGTCAGAAGTATCTTCAGGATGGCGATAGCAACTTCTCATGGGATCAGTTCAAGGTGTATGTGAGCAATGATATGCAGAAGTGGGTTGAACTTGAAATGGCGTTCCCTGCTGACGCTGACGTTAACGGTGACTGGAACCTTGCATCTTGCAACTTTACAGTGCCTGCTGGTACAACTCAGCTTGGTATCGCTTTCGTTTCAACCGAGTCAAGCGCATACAGCATTGATGACGTTTTCCTTGGAGTAGGTGTTGCAGGTGGTCAGACAATAGACTTCTCTACTGGTGTAGCTCTTGATGGCACAACATCCGGAAGCGGTGGCGGTTCAAGCAGTGGATCTGTCCCAGAGTCTAAGGGAAAGAAGACTGTTCAGGAGTTCATTGCAGCGGCAGATACTCAGAACTATTATGAATTGTCAGGTACAGTTTCAGGCTTCAATCCTACATATTGCAGCTTTGACCTTAATGATGAGTCTGGAAAGATCTATGTTTACTCTGTTCTCGCTGACAGCAAGAGCGAGTGGACAAGCAAGATCGCGAACGGTGGCCAGATTACAATTTACGGTAAGTATGAGTTCTATTCTCAGAAGTCTCAGCACGAGGTTGTGGATGCTTACATCGTAAGCTACAATGGTGAGGGAGCATCTACAGGCGGCTCTGGTTCAACAACAGAGAAACCAGCTACTCTTGTAAAGGCAACTATTGCTGAATTCCTTGCAGCGCCTGAGGGTGATACTTGGTATGAACTTACAGGTGAGATTGTATCGATTGAGAAGCAGGATTATGGTAACTTCACAATCAAGGATGAAACAGGAGAGGTTTATATTTACGGTATGACTTCTAAATGGGTCGGATCAAATGATAAATCTTTCTCTCAGCTTGGTCTTAAAGTTACAGACGTAGTAACTCTTGGAACTAAGAGAGGCTTATATAATGGAACTCCACAGGGAGGTGGTACTCCAGTTCCAGCTTACTATATCAGCCATGTTCCAGGTGAAGGTGTAGTTGTAACTCCTACAGCAGGTTCATATGTACAGGTAACAGCTGAACCAAGTGATTGGAGCGGTAAATATCTTATTGTTTTTGGAACATCAGCTCATGCTTCACTCACTAACAAGGATCTTAATGCTACCGTAACAGGTCTTACAATTAACAATGGTACAATATCAGCAAATTCTGAGATTGATGCAGCAGCGATGACTGTAGTGAAGAATGGTGATAAGTATGTGATGTCATTTACAAGTGGCAAGTATTTCGGCATGCAGCATAATGGCTGTAAGCTTATGACTGAGCCATTTGACTTGACCTTTGCTTATACATCTGCTGGTATCAAGATTTCAGGCCAGGCAATGAGTGATAAGGATGTTGAACAAACATATATTCTTTATCAGAATGTCGGTTCTAGTTCAAATTACTACAGATGTTACGTTGAAAAGAATCAGTCAAATTACACATTGCCACAGTTGTACAAATACGTAGCTGAGTAATAAAACAATAGTTGAATTCATCAAAAGGGACTGGCCGGATGGCCGGGCCCTTTTGGTGGTCTAAATGAGAATGAAGAAAATTACAGTTATATTACTTCTGGCGGTGCTTTGTGCTGCGATGGTATCTTGTGATCCGTCAGGCTTGAAGAAACCTGCCGGAGATTTTTCAGTTTCATTGCAGAAGCCAAAGGTTTCGTCCGATGCAGGCACTCAGTTTCTTGACGTGAAGTGCAGCGGTGACTGGACACTCGCGCTGGTAGCGGATGGCACTGAAGAGGTTGATTGGGCTTCGCTCAGTGTGTATTCAGGTACTGGCGACAAGGCCAATGTGAGGTTTACATACAAGACCAACTCTACAGAAGCGGAGAGAAGCCTCAAGATCTATCTTGACAATGGTTCAAAGTCGGTATTCTGTACATTCACGCAGCATGCCGGCGAATATCGTCCTGATGATGACCCTGATGATGACCCGGTACAGACTGGTGACGTTGACCTTACCAAGACAGGCTGGCTTGAGCTTCCTGCTATGGACAATCCGAATCTGGGCTATTATACTCATAGCTTCAAGATGAACGGCAAGTCATACCGCAACTACTCGTTCGGATGGAGCCAGAAAGACCGTGTAGCCCTCTGGGTGGCTTATCCGCTCTGCAAGCTCTATACTAACGGAAGTGTGGGAAGAACTGAAGCATGGGCTCTTGATCCGCTTTTGGGTGAAGATTCTGCAGCTCCATTCGGTGGTTATGCAGGTAGCTATGCCCGCGGTCATCAGTTGCCTTCTGCAGACCGTCAGTGCTGCTATGATGCCAATGCACAGACATTCTATGGCACAAATATGACACCTCAGCTCAATGCACACAATGAGGGCATATGGTCATCACTTGAGAACAAGGTGAGAAATATTGCAAACGGTTCAGATACGACTTATGTCGTTACAGGAGTGATTGTCAGTGCATCAAGCAAGAAGGAGAGAGATTCATATGGCAATAGTGTGACTATTCCTGATGCATACTTCAAGGCTGTCCTCAAATACAGCAAGTCTTCGACGCTCGGTGCATGGAATGCAGCAGCATTTTATCTTGAACACAGGGCTTATTCGGGCAGCGTAAGCAAGGAGCACTCGATGTCGATCGATGAACTTGAGGAGATGACAGGAATAGACTTCTTTGTAAATCTTCCTGCAAAGGTGGGTGAGGCTGCGGCTGCTAAGCTGGAGGCTGCTGATCCTGCTGATGTTGCACTTTGGTGGTAGATTTCTCCACTCGCTTCGCTCGGTCGAAATGACAAAATAGACTTGATCGAAATGACAAAATAGACTCGGTCGAAATGACAAAATAGACTTGATTGAAATGACAGTGGACAATAATGATATTATGAGAAAAATATTAATCGTTTTTGCAGTTTTGGTGCTGCTTTGCACCGGGGCTGACGCACAGAACAAGGGGTCTAAGAACTATGTGATCGGATTCTACAACCTTGAGAATCTGTTCGATACATACAACGACCCGGCAAAGAATGACGAGGAGTTCCTTCCTGAAGGAAAGAACAAGTGGACTGAGGCGAAGTATCAGAAGAAGCTTCAGAACATGGCCAAGGTGATCCGTTCGATGAAGGAAGAGAATGGTGCATGGCATGCACTTCTCGGAGTATCAGAGATTGAGAACCGCCTGGTTCTTGAGGATCTGGTGATGGAACCGCAGATCGCTGAGGCTAACTATCAGATCATCCATTATGACGGACCGGACCGCCGTGGAGTAGATGTTGCCCTGCTTTATAAGCCTGAGGTATTCACATTCCTTGACAGCGAGTCGATCCCGTTCACCTTCGAGGGTAGCTCTATCGACTGGATCCAGTCGCAGGAGGAGCGTGATTATTTCAGGACACGTGACATCCTCATGGTTCATGGACTTATCGATGGCGAGCACTTCGCTATCTATGTGGCCCATCTCCCATCACGTGCTGGTGGAAAGAAGGGTGGCAACCAGCTCCGTGACCGTGGCGGTGAGATCATGTATAATCATGCGATGCAGATGCAGCAGAAATATCCTGGCATCAAGATCGTCTGCATGGGTGACATGAACGACAACCCTACTGATCCGTCTATGGCAGAGTATCTCCACGGAAAGGAGTTTATGGAAGATGTGACTGACACTGAGTTCTTCTCTCCTTTCACTTCTATGCTGAAGGCCGGATTCGGCTCGCTTGCATATCAGGGAGTATGGAGCATCTATGACCTTCTTCTGGTAAACAATGCCCTTGCGCATCCTGCAGAGGGTACGTTCGGACTTCGTCAGCTCCATAAGAAGGGATATTACGGACGTATATACAATGCCAAGTTCCTGACCAACCAGTCAGGACAGTACAAGGGCACTCCGTACAGAACATTCTCTAACGGAGCCTTCATAGGAGGTTACAGCGACCACTATCCGACTTATATTGTAATTACTAAATAGTGAAAGAGATTTCTCGACTCGGCCTTTGGCCTCGCTCGAAATGACAGTTTATAAATCTCTATACATTGTCATTTCGACCGAACGAAGTGAGTGGAGAAATCTGTATAACAAAAATTCAAATGATAAAGAAACTATTACTGACAATTGCAGCGGTGCTGTGCGCATCATCTCTCTTTGCCCAGAGCGAGTGGGGTGGCGTGAAAGGTACTGTAGTGAATCGTGCCGGCAGAGCACCGATCGCCAGCGCCGAGCTCATCCTTTCGCAGGATGGCGAGGCAGTAGCTACAGCAACATCAGATGCAGATGGTAAGTTCCTTATTGAAGACCTTTCTAACGGCATGTATGACATGACTGTGAAGGCTCCAGGTTTCCTTGATGCCAACGTGAACGTGACCATCGAGGGTTATGTAAAGGACCTCATCTTCGTGGGTATGATCGTCGAGCAGGTGGTGACAGAGGTGGATGATTCTAACTTTGCGGAGTTTGATATGGACGATTCTGGTTTTGAAGACGCTCCTTCCATCCTTTTCGGAAGTAATGACCCGTTCACCAATATCGCAAGTTTCGGCTTCAGCAACATCCGTTTCAAGAACAGAGGTTATACTTCTGAGTCTCAGGAGGTTTACGTGAGTGGCATCCCTATGAACGATGCTCTTACAGGCTACTCTCCATTCTCACTCTGGAGCGGTCTCAATGAGGCTACAAGAGCAAAGGAGACTACAGTCGGAAACGAAGTGTCTCCATATGGATTCGGAGGATACAACGGTGTGACCAACATCCACGCAATGCCTTCAAGCGTGCGTACAGGATGGCGTTTCAGCGCTCTTACAAACAGCGCCCTCTACCGTCTCCGCCTTATGGCCACATATGCTTCGGGCGAGCTTGACAACGGATGGTCATATGCATTCAACGTGTCTGCCCGTGTCGGCGGAAACGACTGGATCCAGGGTGTATACTACCGTAACTTCGCATATTATGCAGGTGTTGAGAAGAAGTTCGGCGACATCCATAAGCTCAGTCTCGTGACTTTCGCGGCTCCTGGCCAGAGAGGTGCACAGAATGCCTCAACTCAGGAAGTGTACGATATGATGGGTGACAATATGTACAACTCCAACTGGGGTTACCAGAACGGCAAGGTCCGCAATGCCCGTGTCCGCAAGACATTCGAGCCTGTGACTATCCTCAAGTACACTGCAACTCCTTCAGATGATCTCGAGGCTTCTGCTACAGTGCTTTGGAGAACAGGTAAGAACGGATACACTGCAATGGACTGGTACGATGCAGCTGACCCACGTCCTGACTATTACCGCAATCTTCCAAGCTACTACTACATGGATAATCCTGACTACGACAGAGCAAATCTTGAGAAGGCAGCATGGGCATATGATGCATGGACCCAGAATTATCCTGAGTACACCCACCTCAACTGGGACCGTCTCTACAACGTGAACTACAACAACTACGATGCGGACGGACTACGTCGCTCCAAGTACATTGTCGAGGAACGCCGCGTTGACCAGAATGACCTTAACTTAGGAGCCAACGTGAAGTGGAACGCTTCAAAGCAGTTCACTTTGACAGGAGGTCTTAACTACAGATGGAACAAGACTGAGTACTATAAGATCATAGATGACCTTCTCGGTGGTGAGTACTTTATCAATATCGACTCATTCGCAGAGCGTGACTTCGCTTCTAACCCAGCAATGGTTCAGAATGATCTTGATTACTACATGGCAAATGGCGCAGCTCAGACACTCCATCAGGGTGACAAGTATGGCTACGACTACTATGCAAATGTACGCAAGGCGTCTGCTTGGGCTAACGGTGACCTCGATCTCGGAGCATTCAAGGCAAATCTTGCCCTTCAGGCAGGTTATGAGAAGTTCTGGAGAGAGGGTCTCGTGAGAAAGGGTCTCTTCCCGGGTCTCAATGAGGAGGGCAGCGAGTTCATGGTTGACGGCAAGAGCCTTACAACTTATGAGACTGTCAACGGCGAGCTTGTTCCTATCACTTCAAAGGGCAAGTCTGCAGTTGCTGACTTCTTCACTTACTCGGCTAAGCTCGGTCTTCAGTATCACATCGTAGGAGGTCACAGAGTCTATGCTAATGCAGGTTACTTCAATGAGGCTCCGACATTCTCGCAGTCATTCATTTCTCCACGTACAAGAAACTCTCTCGTACCTAACCTCGAGACAATGAAGACTCTCTCTACTGACCTTAACTATCAGTACAGCAATAACGGATACAATGTGCGTGTGACCGGATTCTTCACAAAGATCATGGACCAGACCGATATGATGAGCTTCTATGATGACACTCAGAACTCGTTCACAAACTTCGCAATGAGCGGTATCGATCAGCGTCACATGGGTATCGAGCTCGGATTCAAGGTTCCTCTTCCAGTACAGGGACTCTCTGTTGAGGGTGCTCTCAGCTGGGGCGAGTACATCTACACTTCTACTCCACGCATGACACAGACTGTGGATAACAGCGCTGAGGTGATCGTTGAGAATGACCTTGTGCCTTATTGGGCTAGCCATCCTATATATAAGAAGTATACCGATGGTGATGTTGTGGTGTATGAGACAAACGTTGACGGAGAGTATATCGTTGAGAAGAACCAGAAGCACTATGTGCCTTCTACTCCACAGCTTGCTGCAAACCTCGGTTTCAACTATAGGACTAACTCATACTGGTTCTTCGAGATCGATGCTCAGTACTTTGCGAACTCATATCTTGATATGAACCCGCTTTATAGAACAGACCTTGCTGTGGCTGGTCCGGATAAGATCATCACTCCTGCCGAGATCGAGTACATGGCGGCTCAGGAGAAGTTCGATCCTGTCTTCCTCCTTAACGCAAGCATCGGTAAGTCTTGGTACATCGACCGCAAGTACAACTTCGGCTTCTCTCTCAACCTCCAGAACATGACTAATAACAAGTGGGTGAAGACAGGTGGTTATGAGCAGACTCGTCTTATCGACAGCAGAAGCATGGAGAGATACTACCGCTTTGACTCCAAGTACTTCTACATGCAGGGCTTTAACTACATGTTGAACCTTTATTTCAGATTCTAATTTGACAGATTCCTCGACTCGGCCTTCGGCCTCGCTCGGAATGACAGTGTAAAACTCCTAGTCATTTTGATTTAGTTTCCCCAATTGTCATTTCGACCGAGCGAAGCGAGTGGAGAAATCTCAAGCACAGATATTATGAAAAGAATATATATAGCAATATTAGCGGCAGCGGTTCTCTTCGCCGGATGCGAGGAGTTCCAGCCTGTGTTCACCGACAAGTACCCTGATCCGGAGCAGCAGTATATCTACACCGACGATGACTTCGGAGGAAAGTTCACTACCATCGCTGAGCTTAAGAAGATGTACAACGGCAAGCCTGTGAAGATCAACAAGAGGTGTGTGATCAAGGGTCAGGTGACAACATCAGACCAGGTAGGTAACCTTTATAAGAGCCTTTATATCCAGGATGAGACTGCAGGTATCGAGGTGAAGATCGGAAAGAACGGTCTCTACAACGAGTACAAACTCGGTCAGTGGCTTTATGTAGATTGTACTGACCTTACAGTGGGCGATTATAACGGAATGATCAACCTTGGCTATGAGGATCCTACAAATGAGTATGAGACCAGTTATCTGGAACATTCATACATCATCGACAGTCATGTGTTCAAGGGAGAGTATGCAGATCCAGTGCAGCCTGTTGAGGTTACAGAGTCCGATCTTCTCAAGGAAGTGAATTTGGGCCGTCTTGTGACTATCAAGAATCTCAAGTATGGTTATGTGGATGAATATGGTAAACTTAATCATATATTCATCCTCGCATATATTGATCCTAATGGAGATAGAAAGGATTATGCAAACAACTGTATCTTCGTCGATGATGACTGGAATCAGCCTGCTGACAGGAGCCTTTGGGTAGATACTTGGGCATGCTCGGAGACAAAGTGGAAGGAGTATCTGAACTCTGGAATATTTGACAATGTAGGCGATGTGGCCGGAGGAACTGTTGCAGACCTTAAGAATCCTGACGGAACTTACAACATCGGTTCAATGGCCTATTCAGTGAGCCAATACTTCACTATGGGATCGTCAGGAGTTCAGGTGCGTTCAAGCGGATATGCACGTTTTGCGGATACTAAAATTCCTGCAGAGATTATTGACGGAACTGCAACTGTGTCGTTCACAGGTATCCTTACACAATATAAGGGCGAGGCTCAGTTCACTCTTATCGACCTCAATGGCGTCAAGAAGGCTGACGGCTCTCCTTGGTATGAATAGATTTTATTAATTGTCATTCTGAGCGCAGCGAAGAATATTTGTCATAAAGATGTTTCACTGCGTTCAACATGACATAAAACTATAATTATGAAGAAAACTTTTTTTGCACTTACACTTATGGCAGCAGTAGCATGCAATACTACAAACCCTCTGATTGAAGGATGGGATACCCCTTACGGAATTCCAGATTTCAATGCAGTGAAGGAGTGTCACTATCTCCCTGCAGTCGAGGCCGGTATCGCTCAGCAGCAGGCTGAAATAGAGGTTATAATAGCAAATAATGATGCCCCTACATTTGAGAATGTAGTAGCTGCATACGAGAAGTCAGGAGCAATCCTTGACCGCGTAGTAGGCGTACTCTTCAACCTTTCAGAGACAGACGGAACAGACTCCCTCAATGCAATCGTAGAGCAGGTACTCCCACTCCTTTCGTCACACTCTGACAACATCACCATGAACCCTGCATTCTTCGCTAAGGTTGAGGTACTCTATAACGACATGGAGAACCTCGGTCTTACTCAGGAGCAGAAGATGGTGCTAAAGAAGCTCTACAACAGCTTCGTAAGCAACGGTATCACCCTTGGTGAGGCTGAGCAGGCACGCATGCGTGAGATCAACATGGAGCTCTCTTCACTCTCCAATACATTCGGTAACAGACTCCTGGCAGAGAACAATGCCTTCGCTGAGGAGTTCGGTGTGGCAATTTCTGAGTATGCTGGGGCAATGGCTACGACTGCGGATCGCGACCTTCGTGAGAAGATGTTCAAGGCTTATGCTTCACGCGGAAACAACGGCAATGAGAACGATACCAAGGAGCTTGTGATGAAGATGATGGCTCTCCGCATCGAGAAGGCTAACCTTCTTGGTTACGAGAACCCGGCTCAGATGATCCTCAATGACAAGATGGCAGGCAACCCTGAGACTGTAGATACATTCCTTGCCGGCATCATTGCTCCAGCTGTGAAGAAGGCAAAGGAGGAGATCGTAGATATGCAGGCCATCATGGATGCTGATATCGCTGCAGGTCTTCTTCCAGAAGGTTCTAAGATCGAGCCATGGGACTGGGCATACTACACTGAGAAGGTACGTATGGCTAAGTACGCTCTCGATGAGGAGCAGACAAAGCCATATTTCCAGATGGAGAACGTACGCCAGGGTGTATTCGACCTTACTACAAAGCTTTGGGGCCTCCAGTATGAGAAACTAGAGGATATTCCGACATATCACGCTGACGTTGAGGGCTTCAAGGTTATGGACGCTGACGGTTCACTCATCGGCGTGATCCTCACTGACTACTTCCCACGCAGTACAAAGAGAGGCGGTGCATGGATGAACAACTTCGTGAACCAGGAGATTGTTGACGGCGTCGAGATCCGTCCTGTAATCGTGAACGTAGGTAACTTCGCCAAGCCTGTTGACGGCAAGCCATCACTCCTGACTCTCGATCAGGTGGAGACACTCTTCCACGAGTACGGACATGCTCTTCACGGACTTCTCAGCCAGTGTACTTACAAGAGCGTCGCAGGTACATCAGTAGCACGTGACTTCGTTGAGCTCCCATCACAGATAATGGAGAACTGGGCATTCCAGCCAGAGGTTCTTGCTACATATGCACGTCACTACCAGACAGGCGAGGTGATTCCTGCAGAACTCGTAGCGAAGATCGAGGCTGCCGCTAACTTCAACCAGGGATTCATGACAACAGAGCTCGCTGCAGCTGCAATCCTCGACCTCAAGTGGCATATGCTTGAGTCACTTCCTGTCATTTCGAGCTCCACCCCTGTCATTTCGAGCGAAGTCGAGAAATCTTTCGTAGAAGAGTTTGAGGCTAAGGCATGCGCAGAGATGGGTCTCATCGACGAGATCATCCCACGCTACCGCACCACATACTTCGCCCACATCTTCAGTGGCGGATATAGTGCAGGCTACTATAGCTATCTCTGGGCAGAGGTTCTTGACAAGGATGCATTCGAGCTTTTCATGGAGAAGGGTATCTTCGATCAGGAGACTGCCACAGCATACCGCAAGAATATCCTCGAGAAGGGTGGCAGCGACGAGCCTATGGAACTCTACCGCCGCTTCCGTGGCGCAGATCCGGATCCTGCAGCCCTCACACGTGCACGAGGTCTTTAAGACTACGGGTGCAAAAAACGTCAAAAACGCTCCTGATTACCCCAAAAAAGAGGGGATCAGGAGCGTTTTTGACGTTTTTTGCTACCGCAGTTTACTGATACTGATCTGAAGTGATGACTTCCAGAGGGATTTCCTTGTAGATCATATCGTAACCCCAGCCATTCAGTGTGAGGGATTCCTCGTAGTAGAAGGCAATGTTGCCATTCTTCAGTTGGAGCATTGTGGAATATGCGGAAGTCGTGTCAGATACCTGATATGGCTTTTCCCAGTCTGCGGCAAAGGATGTCGGGGTGATGGATGCGATATCCTCAGGCAGTTCCTTGTAGTATATGCCGACATTGGCACGTTGCGGACCAAGTGGGACAGACTGAAGTGCAAGATGGACCTTCTTGCGGTCACTCTTTCTGACTGCGGGGACTATAAGAATCTCGCCGTTGCAGGCGTTTTCGAGTGAGGCGCAGCCGTTCACCCTCTTTCCAGACCCAGCAGCTTCGCCCCAGGCACCGGCTCCGGAAGCGACATCTGTATACTCGTAGATATTGAAATAACGACCTCCCCATGCTCTTGAGCTAATGACGACACGTCCGTCCGGAAGCTCCTCACATTTGGGTTCGTCACCATTCGGAACAGGAAGAGCATCTGGTCCGCCAAGAGCATGCCATGTATGGCCGAAATCATCGCTATAGATAACTCTGTTGCCGTTCGGACGGGCGCATAACGCTGCATAAATACGATAGTGACTACCTACCTTTATCTGCTTGCTCTGGAGTATCTTGCCTGAACCCACGAAGCAGCTCTGCACACAGCCATGAACAGAGTCATCAAAGAGAGTGTAGACTGACTCAGTAATCTCCTCCCATGCGCTCCATGTCCTGCCATTGTCGCTGCTTCTCAGAACTGCGATCCTGTTCGGATTCTGTCTGGTCGTGGTCTCATGCCAATAGACGGTCTCTCCACAGACCATAATCACAAGCATATCGCCGCTCTCCCTATCAGCAACCATAGCGGCATCACCGAAACCGCAGTCAGTCGCGCCCGACACTCCCGAGCCTTCGATCAGGACGAACTCCTTGCCCCATGACCGTCCTCCATTGCGTGAAATCCTGCCGTGGATATCCACCCTGCCATAACCGATGTCGTTGCCGCACAGACGGTAATCTGTCAATGCAAGGATGTCACCGTTATGCATCACGGAGACAGCAGGAATGCGGTATGGAATGTTGTCTGAAGCCGCAGTCTGAAAGAGCACCTGCCCTGTTGCGGCAGTCTGCGTATTGCAGCTGGCAAGGGCAAGTGCTCCCAAAAATGCTCCAAATATTTTAGTAATGACCTTCATATAGGTCAGGGTTATCTGATGTAGCTGGTGATCAGCTTCATTGATCCTTCTGGTGTGAAGGTAACCGACTCTGTTTCTGCTGGTACAAGGACTGTTTCTCCCTGGCGGAGTGTTACAGTGTTGCCGGCAGCGTCTGTGAGGCTTCCCTGACCCTCTACACAGATGACGATGAGGAAGGAATCATTAGCCTTGACAGAAGCCTGAGCCTTCTCTGTAAGATCATAGATTGATGTTGTGAAGTATTCGCATGATACGATCTCATTCTCAGCGTTCTTCACATCCTCATATGCAGTCTTGTAGTCCTCGAGGACAGTGTAGTCGATTGCAGCCTTTGAGAGTTCTGTGTGCAGTTCGCGAGGCTTGCCGTCGAGTCCGACACGACCGAAGTCATAGATTCTGTATGTGATGTCGGATGTCTGCTGGATCTCGGCGATGAAGCAGCCGGTTCCGATGCTGTGGATACGGCCGGCAGGGAGGAAGAACACGTCTCCTGCAGCCACATTGTAGTCGTGGAGCACCTCTGTTATGGTGTTGTCCTCAACCTTTGCAGCATACTCCTCAGGAGTGATCTGTCTTGTAAGACCTGACATCAGGTGAGCCTTTTCGTCAGCCTGCACGACATACCACATTTCGGTCTTTCCTTTCGATCCGTTATGTCTTTCGCCTGCAAGAACATCGTCTGGATGTACCTGGATGGAGAGGTCGTCACGCGCGTCGATGAACTTGATCAGGAGAGGGAACTCTGTGCCTGTCTTTGCATATACCTTCTCACCGAGCAGTGCACCTTTATACTGTTCAGCAAGCTCTGTGATGGTCTTGCCTGCGAGAGGGCCTTCAGCAACTACTGACTCGTTGCCCTTTACACCTGAAAGTTCCCAGCTTTCACCAATGTTATGCTGATCTGTCTCTACTCCTTTGAATGGAGCGATCTTTTCTCCGCCCCATACTACCGATTTGAAAATCGTCTTGAATTTTAATGGATACATATCTTATTTCTTTATGTTATCTGCTTAACTGGTGGAGTGCGAAGGCGTATGCTCCGAGAGATACCGCCTTATTGGCTCCGATCTTTGAAAGGGCTATTCCTATGCGCTTCTGTGGGTCGTATGTAACCTCGATCTCGCTGTTGTAGATCTTGATCTGACGCTGCTCTCCCTTGATGAACTGTCTGAGTTCCTCAGGATCGTCAAGATCGTATACCTTGCTGGCAAGCTTGCTGATCTGCTCTCCATTGAGTCGGTGCATCTTGCCCCTTACAGTCTCGAACATGGCAGGCTTGATGTACTTATATGCACCTGCAAGTCCGCCACCGATCACTACAAGTCCGTCAGTGATGGAAACAGTCATTGCTATGACGTCTCCCAAAGCAGCTCCGAGCTGTGCGAAGGCTCCCTTTGCTGCCTCTACATCACCTTCTCTAACTCCTTCAGCGATCTCGAATATAGCCTTTGGTTCGAGTCCGTGCCCGGTGTTTCCGCTGAGTTCGCCGTAGATCCTCTTGACAGCTCTGATGGAGATACCTTCCTCTGCAATTATATCAGGATAGCCTTTCAGAGGAATACTGAACATCTCGATACATGAGTTATCACCCCTGTTGAGCTGTCCGTTCACAACCATTCCGATACCGAGACCAGTACCGAGAGTGAAGCCGAGCAGGTTCTTATAGCGTTTCCTGCTTCCGTACTCGTCCAACATCTCATTCATCTCCGGCAGCAGACCACCGAGAGCCTCTCCATATGCATAGAGGTCACCATCGTTGTTGATGTATACCGGCATGCTGAACTTCTTCTTGAGATATGGTCCCAAGGCGACTCCCTCTCTGAATGCAGGGAAGTTAAGCAGCTGGCCGCCGATTATACCGTTAGGATAATCGGCAGGACCAGGAAATGCAAAACTGATCGCTGCAGGACGCTCGTCCAGTTGGTCTATGATGGTCCTGAATCCTTCCACCATCGTCTTGAGACAGAGGTCAAGGTCGTCTGCGTATGCCGGCAGAGTCAGAGGCTCTACTATGAATTCGCCTCTCTGCATGGCTCCAAAGACCATGTTTGTACCACCTGTGTCGAGAGTCAGGATTATACGGGGATCGGTGCTGTAGTTGATCATGATTATGAGGTTAGTCCTACGAAGATAGCTAAAGTTTTGGATTTTCAGTCATCTTGAAGTCGATTACAGCGCCGCCAGCGAGGTCCTCGTGCTTGAAGAAGTTTCTCTCCAGGCTGCTGTGGTTGACCTTGATGTCTTCTGCATAGATGTTCTCTGAAGAGTTCTCTGGTGCATTGATCACGAGGTCCTCTCCGTTCTCAAGGTGTACGACCGCTTTCTTGAACAGTGGTGCTCCGACTGCGTACTCGTCTGATGCAGGGCATACAGGATAGAAACCGAGTGCAGAGAACACATACCATGCAGATGTCTGGCCGTTGTCCTCGTCACCGCAATATCCGTTAGGGCTCGCATTGTAGAGTCTGTTCATGACCTCGCGAACCCACTTCTGGGCCTTCCAAGGCTGGTCAGCCCAGTTATAGAGGTAGATCATATGCTGTGCAGGCTGGTTGCCGTGTGCATAGTTACCCATGTTTGCAACCTGCATTTCTGTGATTTCATGAATACGGAAACCATAGTAGCTGTCGTCATAGATCGGTGGAACCACAAATACGGAGTCAAGCATTGCCGCGAACTCATCGCTGCCGCCCATTGCCTCCATAAGTCCGTCCACATCGTGGAAGACAGACCATGTGTAGTGCCATGCGTTACCCTCTGTGAATGCATCACCCCACTTGTATGGGCTGAAAGGCTCCTGGAAACTTCCGTCAAGATTACGTCCGCGCATGAGGTTGTGCGATGGATCAAACACGTTTTTCCAGTTGTTCGAGCGTGCCTCCCACTTGTCGAGCTCCTCCTGAGGGCGACCGAGCTTCTTCGCGATCTGGAGGATGCACCAGTCGTTGTATGCATACTCGAGAGTACGGGCAACATTCTCGTGGATACCTACATTATATGGAACGTATCCGATGGTGTTGTAATATTCATGTCCGAGACGGCCTGTAGAGCTTACTGTAGGGTGTACATGCTCGGTGCCGAAAACGATGCAGTCATAAAGTGCCTGCCACTCCTGCTCAGGGGTGATTCCCTTCATGATAGCGTCAGCGACAACTGATGCAGAGTTGTTACCTACCATGCAGCCTCTGTGGCCGGGGCTTGCCCATTCAGGAAGGAACTCGTTCTCGCGGGCGATGTTTGCCATGCCGAGCTGGATCTCCTCGTTTACAGAAGGGTATACGAGGTTAAGCAGTGGGAACAATGCTCTGAAGGTGTCCCAGAATCCTGTGTCAGTGTAGAGATATCCGTCGCAGATCTGTCCGTTGTATGGGCTGTAGTGTACGGGCTCGCCAGCTTCATTGAGTTCGTAGAACTTACGTGGGAAGAGGGTTGCGCGGTACAGGCATGAGTAGAATGTACGGTACTGGTCTTCAGAACCTCCACCTACCTGGATGCGTCCGAGAACCTCGTTCCAGCGTGCCTTGGCCTCATCCTTGACCTGTGCGAATGCCTTGCCCTCTACCTCCTTGAAGTTGGTCCATGCCTGCTCAAGCGAGATGAATGATGAAGCAGCCAGTGCGTTCACCTTCTCTCCGCGCTCGGTCTTGAATGTCACAGATACAAGACCGTGGTCACCCTCGAACTCTGTAGCGCCCTCGAGTGCCTTTGTCGGGCCTGCGTACACAGTGAAGCCTTCGATAGGCTTGTCGAACTTCACGACGAACCAGTTGCGGAAGTTCTCAGGAACACCGCCGCAGTTGCGTGTGGTGTAACCTACGACGGCATTCTGCTCAGGAAGTACCTTGATGAATGAGCCCTCGTTGTATGCGTCTACGATGATTCCTGACGTCTCAGACTCAGGGTATGTGAACTGCATAGATGCTGCGCGGTCAGTAGGAGCGATCTCAGCGTTGATGTCATGGTCGGCGAGATATACCTGATAGTAGTAAGGCTTTGCTACCTCGCTGAGGTGGGTGAACCAGCTTGCGCGCGCATCCTGGTCTACAGCGGCAGCATCGCGCACCGGCATGATGGCGAACTGGCCGTAGTCGTTGATCCATGGTGAAGGCTGGTGGGTCTGCTCGAAGCCGCGGATCTGGTGGGCGTCATATCTGTATGCCCAGCCGTCTCCCATTGTGCCTGTCACAGGAGTCCAGAAGTTCATACCCCATGGAAGGGCGATTGCAGGATAGGTGTTACCTGTAGAGAAAGAGTGCTCTGAAAGAGAACCTACGAGTGTGGAAACATAGTCCACCGGATTCTCAACGAGCTCGTCTGCCGGCTTGCAGCAGCCTGCTATGAGGCTGATCGCTAAAATGATAAATGCTGTTTTTTTCATGTTATAGATTTCTCCGCTCGCTCCGCTCGGTCGAAATGACAAAGTAGTGTTTTTACTGTCATATCGAGCGAAGTCGAGATATCTGTTAAATGATGTTGTTCAATACATGTAATCTTCCGTCGTCGATGATCTTCAGGATAAGCTCTCCGAAGAGAGTGTTCTGCCATGCGAACCACTCGCGGGTGAACACTTCGCTGTTGTCCTTGTGGAAGGACTCGTGCATGAAGCCGGTACCTGCGTCGGTTGTCATGAGCTGGCAGATGCAGTGCTGGATCTCCTCGTCACAGTCTGATGTGAAGGCGCGCATCATGATGCTCATAGGCCATATCACCTCAGACCAGATATGTGGACCTCCGATACCCTCGCCTGCAGGACCGCAGTGGAAGTAAGGGTTTGCTTCGCTCCAGACAAACTTTCTAGTGTTCATGTATATAGGGTCGTCAGCCGGAACGTCGCCAAGATAGCTCATGGCCAGAAGTGATGGCACATTGGCATCATCCATCAGGAAGTGACTGCCGAAACCATCAACTTCGAATGCGTAAATCTTACCGAAATCAGGATGTTCCACAACAGCATGCTTCTTGAGAGCCTGTTCAACCTCATCTGCAAGTGCAAGACATTCCTGAGCCATCTCTGTGTCAGAGTTAACCTCTGTGAGGATTTCAGCTGCCTTGCGAAGCGAACTCACAGCCATAAAATTGGATGGAACCAGAAATTCGAATGTTGTAGCGTCGTCTGAAGGACGGAAAGATGATGCAATCAGACCTACAGGATTGACAGGATTACCCTGACCCACAACGCATTTTGTATCGAGCTGCCTGTCAGTTGTGCGGAGGAATACATAACTTCCGTGACCCTCCTTGCGCTGCTGCTCCCTCATTACTGCAACTATCTTAGTAATCGCCTCATGCCATGTCGATCCGAAGATTGAATCGTCCCCCGACCTCTTCCAGTATTCATATGCCAGACGGATAGGGTAACAGTGCGAGTCGATCTCCCACTTGCGTTCAAACACATATGGATCAGCCTCAGGCCAGTCAGTCTTGTTCGCTGCGCCTACAGGCTCGACGTTGAATGCATTTGCATAAGGATCTATGCAGATGCACTTGAACTGTCTGTTGATCACACCGGCGATCATGTTCTTGAGTGCAGGGTCCTCGTTCACATAACGTACATATGGCCATACCTGCGCTCCCGAGTCGCGGAGCCACATTGCAGGGATGTCACCAGTGTAGACGAAGGTGTCGGGCTGGCCGTCCTCGCTCTCTACCGGATGGACAGTAGTGTCAAGGGTGTTAGGGTAGCAGTTTGCAAACATCCACTTAAGACGTGGGTTCTCAAGCATATTCGCGACCCTTGCGATCTCTTCCTCTACTGCCTTTGATGAGAAAAGGCGGTCTTCCGGAAGAGGACGCTGGTCTGCATACTCCTCAGGCTCGTTCGCGCAGTACCACACCTTCGGCTCCGAGCCCATCTTGAGGACGAGCTCTCCGCCTGCGGCGATGTCCTTATGCTCGATGTAACCCTTGGTATATGCCTTTCGGTTAAGGGTGATGCTCTGGATGTAGCGGTTATCCGCGCTGTTATTCTCTGCGATTACAGTGAATGTGCCGCCAGGAACCTCGATCTGCGCCTTGTCGAAGATCGGCGAGCCGAACCAGTAACGTGCCGATGCAGGCTCTACCTCGTAGAATCCGAGAGATGAAAGGATGTACCATGATGACATCTGGCCTACATCCTCGTTACCGGAAAGTCCGTCAGGCTTTGCGCTGTAGAGGGTAGAGAGCACCTCGCGAACCTTGTCCGCAGTCTTCCATGGCTGTCCTGCCATAGTATAGAAATAAAGGATATGGTGGCTTGGCTCATTACCGTGAGCATACTGGCCGATGAGGCCGGAGATGTCCGGTGATGTCTCGGCACCCTCGATTACAGATGATACTGTGAAGAGTGAGTCAAGTTTGCCAATGAAGTTCTCCTTGTCGCCGAAGCAGCTTACGAGTCCTCTGAAATCGTGAGGCACGAGCCATGTGTACTGCCATCCGTTACCCTCGCAGTAGTCGTCTGCGCGGTGTGTCGAAGCAAACGGGCTGTACTCCTTGCGGAAGTTGCCCTTGCTGTCCTTTCCTCTGAGGAATCTGAGTTCATGGTCAAAGAGATGTACATATGACTTGCTCCTGTTGAGGAAGTGCTGGTAGTCAGCCTCCTTGCCGAGCACCTTGGCTGCATTTGCAAGAGCGCCGTCTGCAAGTGCATACTCAAGGTCATAGGCAACGGACTCTCCGAAGAGGTCGCATGGGATGTAGCCGTACTTCATTCTGTGCTCCTGACCTCTGTCCGGTCTGAGTGCAGAGGCCTTCATCGCCTCGAATGCGAGTTCATAATCGAATCCCTCGAATCCCTTCACGATGGCATCAGCCACAGGCGGAATGCCAGGGTTGCCGACCATGCAGTCAGTCTCGCAGCCGTGCAGATGCCATACTGGCAGCTTGCCCTGCTCCTTATAGATCGAGAGCATTGTGTTGATGAAGTCGGTGTATCGCTCGCTCTGGAAGATGCTGTAAAGCGGCATAGCTGCTCTGTAAGTGTCCCAGAGTGAGAATGTTGTATAGGTCTTGTAGCCAGGGTTCTGATAGATCTCTCCGTCAGCGCCTCTGTAGCTTCCGTCCACATCGCAGAATGTCGCAGGGGCGATCATCGCGTGGTAAAGGGCAGTGTAGAATACCTTGAGGGCTTCCTTGTCCGATGTCTCGGCCTTGATTCTGCCAAGCTCCTCGTTCCATGCCTTGTCTGCAGCCTTGGCTGTGGCCTCAAAGTCCCAGCCCGGCATCTCAGCCTGCATGTTTGCGTAAGCGCCTTCCATGCTGACAGGGGAGAGGGCAACCTTCATGAGGATCTGCTCGCCCTCGGCAGTCTGGAAGTCAGCCTTAGCGTAAAGAGGCATGTACTCGATGCTGTGGATGTTGAGGTCAGCAAACGGCTTTGAAAACTCTGCATAGAAGTAGATCCTCTGAGCGTTTGCCCATCCTTTTGAATAGCGGTATCCCTTTACAGCTTTGTCTCCGCATGCCTCGATGAAAGTCTCTGTGGCCTTGTCCCAGCATCCTCCATTCTGCAGGTCGATCACGATACCTGCATCCTCCGACTGAGGGAAGGTGTAACGATGGAGGCCGACGCGGTTTGTCGCTGTCATTTCAGCGGTGATGCCGTAGCGCGTAAGCGGAACGCTGTAGTAGCCTGGCTTCGCAATCTCGCGTGAGCGGTCTGCATATGACCACAGACCTGACTGAGGGTCATCCTCGGTTCCTCGTGCATACGTAACTTCTCCGGTTACAGGCATTACTGTGATGTCGAAGAGATCGCCGATACCGGTACCGCTGAGGTGGGTGTGCGAGAATCCGATCACTGTCGAATCGCTGTCATGGTAGCCCGAGCACCAGTCCCACTCCTGAGGGATGCTGGTAGGGCCGAGCTGTACCAGTCCGAACGGCACATTTGCTCCCACGAACACGTGTCCGTGACCGCCTGTACCGATCTTCATGTCGACCAGTCCTGTGTAGCTGTCGATGTTGCCTTTTGGCGTGCAGCCAAGTACCAGAAGGGCTGCTGCTATGAATTTAAGGTGACGCATAAATATTTGAATATCAATATTTTACTGTATTCTCCGTGCCGCCAAAGGGGAGCACGGAGGTTCTTATAAGTTGTTGTGTATTAGGTCGTTGTGTGTCACGCGGCCTTTCATGTGGCGGCCCTTGGTGATGACCAGACGGTCACGACCGTCGCAAAAGCGAGGGTCGAGGGTTATCTCGACGCGGTCGAAGCGCGGCATCGTCAGTGTGTATGAAGGATCGCCGGGACAGTCAGGGTAGAAGCCCATCATCGAGAACACTGCCCATGCTGACATGGTTCCTGTGTCGTCATTGCCAGGGATGCCGTCCGGACGGGTGGTGTAGTGCTTGTCCAGAAGGTCCGAAACGATTTTCGCGGTCCTCCACTCCTCACCCTTGAAGTAGCTGAAGAGGTATGGGTATGCGATGTCAGGCTCGTTTGCCGGATCGTACAGTCCTTCGTCAAAGACTCTCTGGAGCTTGTTCACGAAAGCCTTGCGGCCGCCCATAAGCTTAGACAGTCCGATCACATCATGAGGTACATAGAAAGTGTAATTCCATGCGCTGCCCTCATGGAAGCCCGGTACAGGCTCAAAGTTCTCGCCCTGACGTGGGTTGAACGGCGAAAGGAAGGTGCCGTCCTTCTGCAGTGGTCTGAGGGTTCCGAATTCAGGGCAGTAGTAATGCTTGTACTGCAGTGACTGGGCACGGAACTTCGCTGCATCCTCAGTGTGGCCGAGGTCGGCCGCAAGAAGCGAAAGCGCATAGTCTGCGATGTAGTATTCGAGCGCATGTGATACCGAGTTGTCACCCGAAGCGTCTGCAGAATAGAATCCAAGAGGGACATATCCTTTCTCGAGATACGGGTCTATGTCAGGACGCATGAGGTTCTGCTCTCCAGGGGTGGTGGCAGACTTTACGAAAGCCTCGTAGGCTGTCTCGATATCGAAGTCACGCAGGCCCTTGAGCCATGTGTCTGTGATTACAGGGATAGAAGGGTCTCCCTCCATCGTGAATGTCTCGCGTCCGAAGAGTTCCCACTTAGGCATCCAGCCCCATTCCTTATACATGGAGATCATAGAACGGACCATATCCATCTGCCTCTCCGGATAAACGAGTGTCATCAACTGATGTACGTTTCTGTAAGTATCCCAAAGCGAGAACACGCTGTAGCGGTTCTGTCCTGCAGGTACACGGCCGACTCCGTCGTTCTCCATCAGAGGATACTCACCGTTGACGTCGTTCAGGATGCTTGGGTGGATGAGTGTATGATAAAGAGCAGAGTAGAATACTTCAAGATCCCTCTCTGTTCCACCTGAAACCTTGATTCTCGAAAGATCCGACTCCCATGCGGCCTCAGCTTCGGCGCGAACTGTCTCGAAATTCGAGACGCCCGTCGCGAGTTTCGCCTGCTCGGCGTTCAGATTCTTCCATGCATTTTCGCAGCTTACGAATGATACTCCCATCTGAAGTTCCACCTGCTCGCCCTCTTCGGTCTCAAAAGTGAACCAGTATCCGATGTCGTCTCCGGCAATCTCGCGTCCATACTTCTCATAGATCTTGTATGTACCGTCGTCAGGAGTCCATTCCGCCTCGACGCCGGCAAGAAGCGGCTGCTTCTTCCAAAATCCTCCCTTTGAAGGGACCTTGTTGATACGGATTGCGAAGTATACAGGGAACACAGCCTGCGGATTGTAGCAGAATGTTCCTGCAAGACGCATTCCCTCGATCTCGGTCTCGCTGATCTTGCGGAGCCATGCTCCTGTCTCGTTGGTGAGACCCTCTCCGAAGTTCACCAGAATGTTGCTCTGACCCGCAGGGAAGGTGTACCTTTCGATTGCTGTGCGTGTTGTCGCACTTGCCTCGGCCTTGATGCCATATGCAAGCAAGTCACATGCATAATATCCAGGAACAGAGGTCTCTGCGTGCTGCTCGGAACCGTAGAGATGGTAGTCCACCTGAAGCGGACCGGTGGTCGGCATGGTAAGAGCCAGACCTACCTCGGGACATCCTACTCCACTGAGGTTTACATGTGAGAAACCTGTGAAGAACTTGTTGTCGGACGAGTATGGTGTGCTCCACCATCTGCTGTCCTTGTCCCATGTGTTGATGTCGGAACCCATCACGTTGAACGGGGTCACGGACATCATTCCATTAGGGCAGATCGCTCCCGGATTGGTCGTACCGAAGTTGCTGGTACCGATAAATGGGTTTACATAATCAATGATTCTGCTCTCACCGGCATGGATGAGCGTAGCCGGCAAGAGCAGAACATAGACCAGAAGTCGTGTTAATCTCATTATTTTACTATTGAAGTCTTCTTAGTGAATTCGATGATTTCGTCGATGTATCCGAATGCAACTCCGACAACTGTGTCGGCAGCTCCGTAGTAAACGGCGATGCGGCCTGTCTCAGGGTCATGCAGGGCTGCGCAAGGGAAGCATACGTTAGGAACATCTCCTGTGCATTCGTAGAGTGTCTCAGGGTGAAGGAGATACGGGCCTGTGCGGGCGATAACTTTCCAAGGCTGCTCAAGGTCGAGGAGGGCTGCTCCGAACGAGTAGTTATATCCCTGGCATGTACGGTGTACACCGTGATAGAACATGAGCCATCCCTCTGAAGTCTCGATAGGAATAGGACCTGCACCCACCTTGCAGCACTGCCATGCGCTGTCCTCGAAGTCAGACGGTCCCATCACGAAACGATGTCTGCCCCAGAACTCAAGGTCAGGAGACTCTGAATAGAAGATGTCTCCGAATGGAGTGTGTCCGGTGTCCGAAGGACGGGAAAGGAGTGCATAATTGCCGTTGATCTTGCGAGGGAACATCACTCCGTTGCGGTTGTATGGGAGGAATGCGTTCTCAAGCTGATGGAATGTCTTGAAGTCCTTGGTCCAGGCCACTCCGATAGTCGGTCCGTGGTATCCGTTGCACCATGTGACATAGTACTTGTCCTCGATCTTGCAGACGCGTGGATCGTAGCCATATACCCACTCTCCGATCTCAGGGATGTCGCAATCGAACTTGAGGGTCTCAGGGTTGAGCTCCCAGTTGATTCCGTCCTTTGAGAATCCTACATGAAGGGTCATGCGGATGTTTGTGTCGTCTACGCGGAAGACTCCTGCATAGCCGTCCTCGAAAGGAACTATAGCGGAGTTGAAGATGCTGTTTGAGTTAGGTAGGAGATTGCGCGGAATCACAGGGTTTCCAGAATATCTCCACATTACGTTCTTGCATCCTTCCGGACGCTCTTCCCATGGCATGTCAGGCATAGGCATGCCGACGATCTTAAGTTCTTTGTTCATATCTTTAAGAGTTTTTGTTTTCATTGAAAGGTATCACCCTGCTGAGGAAGCCGGACACGGCTCCGCTGACGATCTGTGTCGCCACTACGATCATGCGTTTGCTTGGAAGAAGCTCTAGAAGAGGGCTCCAGAGGAACTTGAGGGTCCATGGGAACATGATGATGGAAGTCCAGAGCGCGATCCGGCTGTCGGCGATGCCGAGTCCCTTGAACATCAGCACGCAGACCATGTTCAGGATTACGAACGGAAGTCCCATCGCGAAGTAGGCCGAAGGAACCCATGTAAGAGGTGATCTGTTTGTTTTGATTGACATGTCTTGTTATGCTTTATGCATAAGTTAAAGCATACAAATATACATAATCTTTTAGTATTTTGAAAATGATTGACAACAATGCCCCGAAACGCTAAAATCTTTAGATTTTATAGTGAAAAGTTGCTAATTTTGCATTTATAGGTAATCTTTATATAAATGAAGCATTTTGGTCTTATTTTGCCGGCGCTGATGCTGGCGACAGGCGCCTTCGCTCAGGTGCCTGAGTGGAAGGATCTGGACGTGTTCTCTGTTAATGCTGAGACAGAAAGGACGGAACTTATCTTTAACGACTCATATCAGAGTCTTAACGGAATCTGGGATTTCAAGTATGCCGACACAGAGGCACAGCTTCCTCAGCAGTGGAGCCAGATCAAGGTTCCGGGAAACTGGGAGATGCAGGGATATGGAATCCCCGTCTATGTAAATACGGATTTCGAATTTGCCACATGGAATCCTCAGCCTCCTTTCGTTCCAGAGGAAAATCCGGTCGGAATCTATCGCCGCACCTTTGATCTTCCGCAGGATTGGGCAGGACGTCAAATCTATCTCAACCTCGCAGGAGCAAAGTCTGGAGTATATGTCCATGTGAACGGTAACATGGTCGGATACAATGAGGATTCGAAGGATCTTGTCCGTTTCAACATCACAAAATACCTCACAGACGGATCAAATGAGGTGGTAATCAAGATTTATAGGTATTCTACAGGTTCATATCTGGAGTGTATGGACTTCTTCCGCATCAGCGGACTTGAAAGGGATGTATATCTTTCATCAGAGAAGAGGGATACAAGGTTTGACTTCAACCTCATATCATCGCTTGACGAGTCGTGCACAGACGGAGTCTTCCGCCTTGAGTGCACAGGAAATCCTCAGCTCAGGGTTCCGGTATCATACGAGCTTTACGACAAGGATGGATCGGTAGTCCTTGCGGGTGGTGCAGTGATGGCAGGAGGCTCGCTTGATATGGAAGGTGTGGTGAAGAATGCACGCCAGTGGTCGGCAGAGCAGCCTGAACTTTACAGCCTGCGTCTGTGTGTAGACGGTGAATATACCACATTCAATGTCGGATTCCGCCGTTTTGAGATCAAGGACGGCCTCTTCCTGGTCAACGGTGCTCCAGTCAAGTTCAAGGGTGTCAACCTCCACGAGACAGATCCTTATACAGGTCACTATGTTTCACGTGAGAGGATGCTCCAGGACCTCAAGCTGATGAAGGAAAACAACATCAACGGCATCAGGACCTCGCATTATCCTCAGCCGAAGATGTTCTATGAACTTTGCGACAGCCTCGGATTCTATGTATACAGCGAGGCTAATGTTGAGAGCCATGGTATGTTCTACGACCTCACAAGGACTCTCGGAAATAAGCCTGAGTGGTATGCGAACCATATCTACCGCATCCGCAACATGTATTTCCGTACAAGAAACTACGCCTGCGTATCCATCCTTTCTCTTGGAAACGAGGGCGGAAACGGATACAATTTCTATAGGGCATACGAGGAACTCAAGGCTCTCGAGAAAGGCGGCATGAACCGTCCGGTATGTTACGAAAGAGCCGAGTTCGAGTGGAATACAGACATGATAGTTCCTCAGTATCCTTCTACTGACTGGTTCAGAAAGATGGGAGAGAACAACCCTGGTCGTCCGGTATGTCCGTCAGAGTACTGTCACTCTATGGGTAACTCGACCGGTTCTCTTGACCTTCAGTGGGAGCAGATCTATAAGTATGAGCACCTCCAGGGAGGATTCATCTGGGACTGGGTGGATCAGGCGCTTGCAAAGTATGACGCAGACGGCAACTTCCTCTTCTGGGCGTATGGCGGCGACTTCGGTGAGAACATGCCAAGCGACGGTAACTTCGTCTGCAACGGTCTGATCGGACCGGACCGCGAGCCGCATCCGGGTCTCCTCGAGGTGAAATATGTATATCAGGACATCAAGTTCACTTCAGAGGATCCTGCATCAGGACGCTTCAACATCTTCAACCGATTCTACTTCAATGACCTCTCAGGTTATGACCTCAAGTATACTGTCCTTGCAGATGGCAAGCCTGTAAAGACCGGCATGATGCATTTCAATACTTCTGCACAGACAGGTGAGGATTTTACAGTGAAACTCCCTAAGATGAAGGCAGGAGTCGGTTACCATATCAATTTCGACCTCGTTACTAAGGCAGCGACTCCGCTTCTTGAGAAGGGACATGTAATCGCAACCGAGCAGTTCTGCCTCCAGGCTCCTGCAGTAGTGGCTGTCGCTCCAGCAAAGGGAACATGCGATGTGGCAGAGGAAGGTAATGCGATCGCTCTCAAGTCTGCAGCAGCGCAGCTGGTTTATGACAAGGATAAGGGATATGTCACTTCATACAAGGTAAAGGGTGTGGAGATGCTCGCAGACGGATTCGGTATCAGACCAAACTTCTGGAGAGCTCCGAACGACAATGACTACGGAAACGGATGGCCGGTAAGAACTCAGGCATACAAGACTGCTTCAAACGAGTTCAATGCAGTCGCATCAGCATCGTCAGAGGCAGATGGTGCAAAGCTTAATATCGTCTACACTCTTCCTACAGGCAATATCTATAATGTATGTTATCATATGCAGGCAGACGGTGTTGTCAAGGTGTCGGCTGACTTCAAGGGAGTTGCATCGGAGCGTCCGATAGAGGTGCCTCGTGTGGGCTTCAGGATGAGGCTTCCGCTCTCTGCCGAGAACTATACATACTATGGTCGTGGACCTCAGGAGACATACTGGGACAGAAAGGCAGGTGCGAGACTCGGCATATGGGAGACATCGGCAACCGAGTCTTATGTGGCTTATGTCCGTCCTCAGGAAAACGGTCACCATGTAGACTGTCGCTGGGTTGACTTCGGTGCTCTGACTGTCCAGGGTGACAACTTCGAGTTCAATGCTCTCCGCAACAGCGTCGAGGACTTCGACTCAGAGGAAGCGATACAGCACGACTACCAGTGGGATAATCTCCACGCTGAGGAGGTACACGATCCTGCCCAGGCAAAGAACAACCGCCGCCGTCAGCACCATATCAACGACATCGTGCCTCGTGACTACGTCGAGTTCTGCATCGACGGATTCCAGACAGGGGTCGGCGGATATGACAGCTGGGGACAGAGGACAGACGCCTCAAGGACCGGCTGGAGCAATGAAGATTTCTCGTTTAATTTCTATATACTTCCTAACTAATGAAAAGAATCTTTTTATTCCTTGCTTTTGCAGTGGCATTGTGCTCTTGCGCAAGAAACGCGCAGCCTGAAATCATCCCTATGCCTTCAAAGGTGCAGATGGGCTCAGGTCATTATGAACTTGCTTCAGCATACACAGTAGCATGCCAGGACAGCTCGCTTCTTGCTCTGGAGGATTTCATCAATATGAATCTGGCATCTGCCGGACAGGCTGATATGCTGGTCGGAACTGATGCGGACATCACATTCGCAATAGATCCGTCATGTCAGGACGGAGGATATGTCCTTTCGGTGACCAGGAAGGGTATCAGCGTCAAGGCTGCCTCATATCCGGCGGCTGTTGCTGCTGTAGCAACCCTCGGTCAGTCAGTGGACGGCAATTCTGTGCCATACATGAAGATACAGGACTCTCCAAGGTTTGAGTGGAGGGGATTCATGCTTGACGTTTCAAGACATTTCTTCACAAAGGAAGAGGTCAAGAAGATCATCGCCAAGATGGCTCAATACAAGTTCAATAAGTTCCACTGGCATCTTACAGACGATCAGGGTTGGAGAGTGGAAATCAAGGCTTATCCTGAACTGACACTCAGAGGCGGATTCCGCGATCCTCTCACTCACAACCACGACATTGACCTTGCAGGACGCGTCGAGAAGAACAATGATCTTACAAGCGTTCTTCCTGCTGACAGACTTATTCAGAAGGATGGCAAGACACTTTATGGAGGATACTATACTCAGGACGACATCCGTGAGGTAGTAGCATTTGCAGCTTCCATGGGAATCGATGTTATTCCAGAGGTAGACATGCCTGGACACTCTCTCAAGATCATCGAGAGTTTCCCACATCTTTGCTGCAAGGGTACAGCTTCATGGGGCAAGGACTTCTCTGTTCCGCTCTGTCCGGGCAACGACCAGACACTTGAGTTCGCCAAGACAGTCTATAGCGAGATCTTCGAACTTTTCCCATATGACTACGTACACCTTGGTGCTGACGAAGTTGAGAAGTCGCATTGGATAGCATGTCCTAAGTGTCAGGCAAGAAAGGCAGAATATAGCCTTGCTGACGAGTCTGATCTTCAGGATTGGTTCGTGAAGGAACTTGAGAACTTCTTCATGGAGAATGGCAAGACCATGATCGGATGGGACGAGATTGCTGCAAAGTCAAGTCTTTCTGGAAGCGCAGTTGTGGAATGGTGGAGACCATGGTCTCCAGCCACCAAGAAGAATGCAGCAGAGAACGGTAACAAGATTATCCTCTGTCCAAATGAGTACTATTATATGGATGTCGATCAGAACAGGAACTCGCTCATGAAGGTCTACAGGTATGAACCGATAGACGAGATCCTCAAGCCTTTCGAGGACCAGGTTCTCGGTAGCCATGGTAATCTCTGGACAGAGTGGGTGGCGTCATTCGAGGCTGCCGGCCACAGATATTTCCCAAGAATGTTCGCAATCAGCGAACTTAACTGGTCCGATCCTTCGTCTCGCGATGAGGCTGGCTTCCTTTCAAGAGTGATTACCCATCTGAGAAAGCTTGATGCGGAAGGCTGGAACTACCGTATGCCCGATCTTGACGGCATCTATGACCAAAATGTGTTCATAGATTCTGCAGTTGTTTCAGTGACTAAGGCTTTTGACGAGATTGTAGTTCGATATACTGTAGACGGAACGGTTCCTACTATTGACTCACAGGTTTATACAGAGCCGATCGTGATCGACAGCGACTGTACCTTCAAGTTCAGACAGTTTACCTCTACTGGCATCGGAGGCGAGACAGCTGTGGCTGTGTTCAAGTCGGTTGACTATGCAGAGCCTGTGCAGGTAGACGGACTGGAGCCAGGTCTTCTTGTCCGCTGGTTCAACGGAACTTATACAATGTGTGACGAGATCCCTCAGGAAGGCTGGGATGAGGAATATGTAAGCCCTGTTATGGGTTATCCTGTCCAACCGAAGAACGATATAGGACTTCTTATCGAGGGTTATCTTGAGATTCCTCAGGACGGCATCTGGTCTTTCTATGCGTATACAGACGACGGCGCCATAATGTCAGTTGCCGGCCAGGAGGTTGTCCTCAACGACGGACTCCACTCACGATCTGAAAAGACAGGTCAGGCAGCCCTCAGAAAGGGATTCCATCCAATCAGCATGAAGTATTTCGACCAGGGCGGCGGAATCCTTGAGGCAGGTTTCATCCTCGAAGACGGCACGCGTGTACCGTTCAAGCCTGAGCAGCTTTGGCATAAAAAGTAATCAATAAGATACCTATGAGAACATTTAAGACTATTATTGCTGTGCTTGCATCTGCAGTGGCCCTCAGCGGCTGCTGCAGACAGCCTGCGCAACTGAGCGAGCATTCGCTCTTCATTACAGAGGCAGATGCAAAGATCCCTTACCGCATCCCTGCGATTGCAACACTTTCTGACGGATCAATGCTTGCACTTTCGGATTACAGACACTGCGGTGGTGACATTGGATTCGGCCGCGTGGACATCCACGGAAGAACATCAGCTGACAACGGTGCGACATGGAGCGAGGAGTTTGCCCTTATCGAGGGAACAGGAGTTTCCGGAGCCGTTGACTGCGGTTTCGGTGACGCTGCAATCGTTGCTGACAGAGAAAGCGATGAGATCCTCGTCATAATGGTTTGTGGTGAGACTGTTTATTGGAAGCCTACTACAACACGTCAGAACCCTAACAGGATTGCTGTCCTCAGAAGCTATGACAACGGAAAGACATGGGCGCAGTGGGAAGAGATGACAGAGCCAATCTATTCGCTCTTTGACTCGAGCGAGCACGGCTGCATCGAGAGCTGCTTCATCGGATCAGGCAAGATCTGCCAGAGCCGTCAGGTAAAGGTCGGCAGCTACTATCGTATCTATGCTGCGATGTGTGCAAGACCAAACGGCAACAGAGTCATCTATAGTGACGACTTCGGCCGTACATGGCATCCGCTCGGAAGCATCAACGAACTTCCTGCAGCCGGTGGTGACGAACCTAAGTGCGAGGAGCTTCCTGACGGTAGGGTAGTGCTCAGCTCACGCGCATATGGCGGAAGGCTCTTCAACATCTACTCATTCACTGATGTCGCTACAGCAGAGGGTTCATGGGGTGAGGTGGCATTCTCAGGTGAGGAAAACAACGGATGTACAGCAGTAGAGAACGCTTGCAACGGTGAGATCCTTATACTTCCATTAATCCGTAAGGAAGACAAGGCAAAAGTCCATGTGGCTTTCCAGTCAGTCCCTCTCGGACCGGACCGAAGACATGTCGGTGTTTACTACAAGGAACTTCCGGCTGATGCTTCAACACTTACACCAGCACTTTTCGCAGCAGATTGGGAAGACCCATATCAGGTCTCAGAGTATCCTTCAGCATATTCTACAATGGTGCAGCAGGAAAACGGCAACATTGCCTTCTTCTACGAGGAGTGCGACGGCAACTGCGGCGGCGGCTTCGACATGGTCTACAAGGAAATTCCGATTGATTCCCTTACATTCAACAGATACAGATAAACGACAAGGGCTCCGCAGCGCGGAGCCCTTGTTATTTACTTGTGTCTTATAATATTATATTTATTACTCAACAAGTGTAGCCTCGTAGATGAGCCACTTTCTCTTCTTCTGCTTTGATCCTACTGGGTCGTCGTTGTAGAGACCGTTAGGACCGAAGTTGAATACGTCGTTGTGGTAGATCATTGTCATGGTATTACCCTTGTATGATGGATATACGTATACATCTATTGCGTCGAGCTCTCCTTCGCCTAATCCGCCCCAGTCATTAGCGCACATGAAGAAGAGGGCATCTGCGAGGTCGGATGTAGCGTTAACCTCTGCGTCGAGGTATTTCTCACCAGCCACAAGCTCAGACTCTACTCCAATATACTTGCCTGTTGCGACAGACTGCCAGTAGCATGAACCCCATGACCTGTAGTCATCAATGGTCTTATCCAAGTATGTGTCATCTTCCTTATACTGGAATACACATGCAGCAGGGTATGTGTCACCCTCGACAGTTGTCATAGTGAGCTTACCATCAACTACAGTCCAGCACTCGTCGTTGTAATACTGGTTGAATACAACGTAAGTCTTGCCATCCTCAAGATATGAAGGCTTGATCACGCGCTCAGAAGCGATAGTGTAAGTTGCACCTGGCTGCTCTGGCTGCTCTGGCTCTGGCTGCTCTGGTGAAAGGCCGTCGATGGTTCCCTGGTACTCGAATACGAGCTTCTTGTTGTCCTTAGCATCGTAGTACTCCTCCCAGTATGCGTTGTACTGAACACCTGTTCCGCTTACAGTGTATACTCCGTTGTTCTGTGTTACAGTAACAGAGAGAGATGAGAAGATGTACATATCCTGATAGAGTTCTGGGCCGTAACCAACATCCCAGTATGAGCTGTAGAGGTTAGCTGTAACAGCCTCAATTCTGATTTCACCATACCATTCCTCAAACTCCTGAGTATTATCAATAGTATTCTCAGCGATAGAGTATGTACCATCGAGAAGCTCTGATGCGTTGAAGGTTACCTGGATATAGTCACCTGAGTTTCCTCTTAGGTCGTCATATACGAACTTCACTCTGATCTTATTTGCGTCAAAGTATGCTGTTGCATAGTTGAACTCATTGATCACGAGCTCCTCAAGAGTAGAGATAGTGAATGAAAGCTGCTCAGACATTGCAGTTGTAGTACCGTTCTGTACTGCAGCAACAACGAAATAGTCGCCGTCCTCAAGGTCAGAAATGGTAACCTCCTGCTCCTGTGTTGCAGAAACCTCTGTACCCTCAGCGAGGATGTCACCTGCAGCAGCCTCTGCGCCAGCAGCGTATACCTTGTATGCGCACTTTGTTGCGTCAGTAGGAGTTACAACGAATGTGAAAGAAGCGTCAGTAGCCTCAACCTGTGTGATTGTAACCTGTGGCTCAGCAGGAACGTCAGTTGTAGTCATTGTTACAGGCTCAGAAACAACGATTCCGAGGTCGTTCATTGCGGCAGCAACGATAGTGTAGGCTGCACCGTCTGTAAGGTCGTTAACAGTTACGGTTGCTGTAGTGTTAGCCTCTACAGCTGTACCATTCTCAAGAATGGCCTCACCTGTTGGGGTTGAACCCTCTACGCAAACATAAGCAACAGCTGTTGCGTTCTCAGAGGTAACAGTGAATGAAACTGAAGATGTAGTTACATCGCCGGCTTCAACTGATACGGTAGCTCTCTTGAGCTCCTCCTTCTGTTCCTCCGGATTACAAGCAGCGAACATTACTGATGCAGCTGCAAGGAGAAAAAAGATTTTCTTCATGTTTTACTTTAATAATGGTTTGACTTTATAATGATAGTTGTGTTTTATTATATAATAGGAAGACCTGGGATCTCGCAAGTGATGTCAAACACGAGCTTGCTGAGAATCTTGTGCTCATCTTCGTATTTGTCACACTGGAGACCCTCTCCAACGAGTCTGTACTTGCCGTCAACGTGTGTCACGGTTACAGTCATGGTCTCGAAGTAATATCTAGAGGTGATTTCGTCGTTTGGTGTCTTGTGCTCGCAGTATGCAGGATTGAGACAACCTGGCCCTACGTTACCGTCGGCAGGAATAGAGTATGTTCCTTCGAGGAGGCATGTTGCGTCAATTGGGAGGCAGAATTCAAGGATGATGTCAGCCTGCTTGTTCATGTGGTCCTTATACTTGAACTGGACGCCGAGTTCCATGGCTGTGTTGTACGAGTTAGGACTGAAGTACTTCTTATATGACTCATAGTATGTCTCACCTACGATCACTACAGGAAGATTGCTCAATGTAAAGCTGAGAGCCTCTGACATTGCGGTCTTGTCACCGTTCTGAACTGCTGCAACAACGAAATATGATCCGTCAGGCATGTCAGAGATAGTGATCTCTGATGCTTCACCATATGATGCAGCTTCACCATTTGCGAGGACATCCTCAGCTGTAGGTGTTTCACCATCTGCGTATACCTTATATGCGCACTTCTCAGCATCTGAAGGGTTGATGCTGAATGTATAAGTTACGTCAGTAGCCTCAACCTCTGTGATTGTAACCTGTGGGTTAGCTGGAATTTCGGTTGTAGTCATTGTTACTGTCTCAGATACGACTACTCCGAGCTCGTTCATGGCTGCAGCAACAACAGTGTATGCTACTCCGTCCTTAAGATCGTTTACTGTAACAGGTACAGTAGTGTTAGGCTCTACAGCAGTGCCCTGCTCAAGAATAGCCTCACCTGCTGGTGCAGCACCTTCTACGCAAATATATGCAACTGCTTCTGCGTTCTCAGATGTTACAGTGAATGTAACTGATGAAGTCGTAACCTCTCCTGCATTGACAGATACGGTAGCAGCTTTAGTCTGCTCCTCCTGCTGGGCTGGGTCACAAGCAGCGAACATTACAGATGCAGCTGCCAAAAGAATAAGGATTTTCTTCATTTTTAGTTCTTGATTATAAAAGTTTATTCAATAGTTGCTACGATGTCCTTGATCGTAATCTTTGTTCCCTGTGATGAGTTGAGGACGAGCTTTACAGCAGATACCTGGCGCGCGTTGTAGAGCTCAATGTTGTGATTTCCCTTTCTTACGAGGTCATAAGATCCGATAGACTTGAAGTCTGTGCCGTCAGTGCTGAGAAGAACAGTAACGTTCTTAGCAGAGTATGTCTCAGAGGAGTATACCATGCCGACGCTCTTGAGGTTGATAGTCTTTCCAAAGTCTACGATGATGGCGCTGCCTTTTGAGAAGTCGATACCTGATGTTCCGACAGCATATCTGTCAGTATAGTCATTTCCATTGGCATCTTTGATTGTCCAGCCTGTCTTGTCGATTGATGTTCCGGCAGGATTGACCTTGACAGCTCCAGCAACCTCCTCTGCTGTGTATGTGAGGTAGATAACAGACTGTTCGCTGATGGTAAGTGAAGCATCTGCGCTCTTGATCACTACAGGAACCATGTAGTTCTGTGAACCCTCAGGTATGATTGACTCTACATTCTCATATACTACCTGAATCGACTCCTCGCTGACATACTTACCCTGCTTGATCACAAGAGTCTCGTTCTGGAGCTTTGCAATCGGAAGGAGCTTGTAGTTTGTCTTGTTCTCAAGGTTGTACTTCTCGATGAGTGTCTCGTCAATTGCAAGGTTCACGTTGACATCCTTTACTGCTGGCTTTGTGCAGCGGATGGTCTTGAAGTCATCAACTTCGTTGAACTTTCTCATCCAGATGCCGTCCGGCTTGAATGTAACAGTGAATGATGTTACAGCAGGTTCCTGTATGTAGACCCAATTCTGCGAATATGGGTCTACATATGCCTCCTCCTTTGCGCAGCCGGCAAAGAGCGACACGGCTGCAGCGATCATGATTATGCTTTTAAAAATGTTCTTCATCGTTCTGTCTTTTAGAATGCGTACTCATTCCATCCGTGTGCCTCATACTTTCCGCCGGCATCATCTGAGAGTGATGGAATCACACCGAATGTAGCAGAGTGCTTTGTCTCGTTCTCATCGTCGTTTGCCACGTCGTTGATTACCTTTGCTCCAGGACCCTCGTTCATAGGGAGGTACATCACGAGATCCTTGTCAGTATACTCAACTTCCGAACGCATGTTGTTGCTGATCTGAGCCTCTGTACGAGTGGTCTTCCATAGTCTGAGCTGACACATCTCAACATAGTCATAGCTCATGTTCTGTGCGAGGCGAACTGCGTCAATGTACATTGGTACGCCGGCCATCGATGAGAATACAGCTACGAGCTGACCGTCCTGGTAAAGTTTTGACTCACCTGTTGTTCCGTCATATGATACGGCAAAGTGGTACCATGTGTTTGCTGAAAGGCCCTTTCCGTCTGCTGGGTTTCCTGTATCAAACTGGCCGCCCATTGTCTTGACCTGAAGGTAGTTGAAGTCATAGCTACCATAAACAAGGTCACCGAAACGGACATAGATTCCGTTGTTGTCCTTGCTTGAAGTGCAGTGGATAAGACATTGGTTGTTTACATAGAACGGTTTGCTCTCATAGTATGGAACAAGACGACACCACCACTCGAGTGTACAGTTGAGGAGTTCCATTCCCCAGTCTGTGTAAGGGAGACACTGTGCTGCACAGTCCTTCTTCCACATCGGAACCATCTGATGGAGCGGCTTCATCATGTAGAAGATAAACTTGGATGTCTCTTCTGCAACAGGGATGTCTCCTGTGCTTGAAACCTTCACTCCGATTGCGTATTTTGCACCGCCTGTTTCAAACGGGCTCACCTTGACTACTACAGGATTTGAGTTTACAGAACCTGCAGGGATAGTGGTAAGAACCGGAGCTTTGATGTTTGACTTCTCCACAGGCTTGTATCCACCCTGGTATCTTTCGTTATAGTCCTCGATTACCTGAGGGTCGATTGCGATTGAAACGGTAACATCGTGATCAACAGCCTTGGCAAGGCGCACAGTGAACTGAAGTTCAGTGTCACCTTCAGTGGCCATATCTATAGTACCAACTCGTCCTGCTTCGGCGCCGTTGATATATATCATGTTGTCGATAACTGGCAGAGCTTCATTCTCGCAGCTCATAAGCGCTGCGGAAAGAAAAGAAAATGCTAAGAGTCTGAATGTCTTTTTCATATTGATCTACCTTGTTATTTTTTGATTTGAGGATTTAGGTTCTTGATAGCCTTGCGTACCCATGGGTAGTCAACTCCTGACTGAAGTCCGTATTCCTCTGCTTCCTCAGCAGATGCATCTGGGTAGTCATACTCGATGTGGTATGCTCCGAATCCCGCTACCTCAACGCCGCAGCTTGGTGTCCAGTAGGTCTGCTCAAGGAAGTAGTGCTTTCTTGAAGCCTCCTCGAAGTCACCTGTGATGATTGACTTGCGGAGCATCTGGTCGTGGATGTCAGGGTGTGATGGCCTCATGTAGTTCTCAAGGAATGAATCAGGAGAAGCGTTCCAATAGTGCTGCCAGATGAGGTAGTCAAGGCTGAGGAGTACGTCATCCTCAAGCATTTTGTAGATGTAGATCCATCCACCGCCTGCAGGGATGTCGGCCACGAGCATCATGCCTTCCTTGTCAAATTCTGCGCGGAGTTTTCTCATGAATGCGTTGAGGACAGAAGGGAACTCTGTGTTTACGAGTGAACCTGAGTCCTCGATATCATAGTCGAATCCGTTGGTCTTGTACTTGCGGCATGTGTCCGCGATCGCCATTGCGTATTTCTCAGCTGCTGCGATGAGGAGTTCTTCGTCAGATTTCTTCCAAGGTCTCTTAGGAACACCCCAGAATTCGTTAGGATCCTCTCCCTCTGGTGTGAGGTTTACTCCGATGTCACCTGCTCTCCAACAGAGGACTGCCTTCGAACCACGCTCCTGGAATGCCTTGAGGTCCTTCTGCTTTGCCTCGTTGATGTCACCCCAGCAGAGCCAGAGGCTGACGAAGTCAACGCTATCAGGGAGACCCATGAGTGAGTTGGCCATCGAACCGCCCTCACCGGCCCAGTTGCCGAACCATCCGAACATCACCTTGTGAGGTGAGTTGAAATAGTCCTTGAGGTTGTCCTTGTATGCCTGGGTAGGAGGAGTGTAGTAGTCCTTAGCCTCAGGCTGGGTCCATTTTGTACATGATGTACCCAGTATGCCGACCATGAAGAAAAGTCCAAGTCCGGCACCGAAAAGTATGTTTTTAATATTGTTCATAATCATTCTGCTGGATTATTTTTACTTCGCCCACCAAAGGTTTGTAGCACCTGTGTCAGGACCACCGAGATAGCTGATTGCAGTCGCAACGTTGCTAGGGTTGGTGTTTTTCTCATTCTCAGAATAAGGAATACGACGCATTCCCTTCTGCGAGTTGACACCGTCGGTGTTCTTGTTGTCTACTACAGGGAACATCACAGGATAACCAGTACGTCTGTAGTCTCCCCATCTTTCCCAACCGTTAGGGAATGATGCAATCCACTTCTGGACAAGGATTCTCTCAAGGTTCTCAGAGTTGTTTGCTGACTCGTCGTACTTAGGTGTCACCTTTGATACTGCCTGATAGCTGTTTGCTGACTTATAAGGGTCAGTGTAGGCAGCAGGCTTCGCAGTGCTCTGGAGGTATTCTGCTGCGCCGGTAACACCGCGCTCCTCCATTGAGAGGGTTACACCCTGCTCATAAAGGTTCTTAGCGGAATCTCCCATGTTCCATTTCTTGAGAGCGCCTTCAGCGCGGAGGAAGTATGCCTCAGCAGCAGACATGATGAGAAGCTGGTCTTTCTCGCCGATGTTTGTTGTAGAGAATGTCTGGTAAGTAGCGAATGTACCTGACTCCTGATAGATACCGTTACGTACACCTACGATACCCATGTTTGCCTTGTATGTACCAGGCTTTGCATATACTGCAAGACGAGGGTCGTTGTAGCCACCGAGGTATGAAGATACGTTTGCGCTGAGTCTGAACTCACCACCGTTCCACTCGATCTCTGCACGGTAGTATGGGTTCATACCGTCGTTGAATGAGCTCCATGCGCTGTCAGATGCGAGTGTCATCACACCGATAGAGTGAGATACTGCCTGCTCTGCCATCTTCTTTGAGAGGGTAGTGTCGACACCGCTGATGCGGATTGCCATACGGAGCTTGAGGGTGTTTGCGAACTTTACCCACTTGGTGATGTCTCCACCGAATACTACGTCGTATCCAGCCATCACAGAGGTGTCCTCGCCGGAAGCTACGATAAGGCTGAGTGCGTCAATAGCCTCGTTAAGGTCTTCGAACATATAGTTGAAGAGGTCTTTCTCAGTATCGTATGCCACGAACATCTCACCATCCTTTACCTGTGAGTAAGGGATCGGGCCGTAGATCTCGTTGAGGCGGTATGATCCGAACACGCGGAGGATCTGTGCCCAGTGGTAGATGATGCCCGATCCGCCAGAGAACTCAGTGATCTGGAAGAAGTTAGTGTAGATCTGAGGCATCATTGTGTCGTATGCTGTGCCCTTCCAACCGATTCTCGGATCGAGAGTGTAGAAGTTTCCCTGATTACCCCATGGGTTGATGTTGGCGATATGTCCGCCATATTCAGAACCGATCATCTGATCGATCATCTGCGAGTTGTTCTGCTGTCCCTGGACAAGGAGCTGCTGCATGTTCTTGATCAGCGATCCGATGTATGCTCCATCTCCGACCATGTCTTCAGGAGTCGGCAGATAAGGATTCTTGTTGAAATCCTCGAACTTTCCTGTGCAGCTGGCAAGCACAGACGCCAACAGGAAAGAAGCAGTAAATATCTTGAATGTCTTTTTCATTGTCTATTGGCTTAGAAAGAAAGTTTAACATTAAATCCGAAGCTTCTTGTGCTTGGAGTCATGAAGTAGTCGACTCCCTGGTAGTAGTTGCTTGATACTGACGCAGCTGACTCTGGGTCAAACGGTGCCTTGCAGTAAATCATCCAAAGGTTCTTACCTGTTATACCAACTGTAAGTCCCACCTTCTCCTTGAACCATGCCTTAGGAAGGTCATAGCTGAGACTGAGCTCTGAGAGTCTGATGTTTGTCGCGTCGTACATATAATATGTACCAGGCATTGTAGAAATTGTCTCGTAGTAGTTCTTTGCAGTAACTGTTCTTCCGAATCCTACGTCGATGCCACCCTTCTCACGAGCTTCAACAGAGGCCTGTGAAACACCATATCTGTCAATCATGGCCTGTGTGTCAGATACCACCAGACCACCGAAGCGACCTGTGAACTGGATGCCGAGGTTTACACCTGCATATGATACGCTGGTGTTCCAACCTGCGTGGAACTTGGCAAGTGTAGAACCGATCTTCTGCCACTCTGTCTCCTCTGTTGCGAGACCGCCCACTGATGAGAGCCAGTAGTAACCGTTCGGAGACTGACGGATGCGCTTGTTGATGTAGAGGTCACCCATTGAACCACCCTCTGTAAGACGGATCTGTGGACCGCCTGAGATACCGAGCGTACCCTTGTCGAGATATCCGTTCTCCATCGCGTCTTCAGCAAGCTGGAGGGTATTGTTGTCGTTATGAGTGAATGTGAAGTTTGTCGAGAACTTTACCTGGTCGCCTACATATGAATCAGAGTATCCGAGTGCGATCTCGACTCCGGAGTTCTGCACGTTACCTGCCTGGATAGGCTTGTTCTTGTAACCTGTAGAAGCTGATACAGGGATGTAGAATGTCTGGTTGAATGTGTTTGACTTATACCATGTAGCGTCGAGGTTGATCCTTCCTTCAACGAACTTGGCGCTGAGACCGAGCTCCCATGAACGTGTTCTCTCTGGCTTGAGGTCAGGGTTGAACATGCTGGTAGGAAGTGCGTAGCTGTCTGTCTGCTCGCTATATGAGAACTGAACGAGTGTCATGTTTCTTGAAGGGGCTGCACCCACCTCAGACCATGAAGCGCGAAGCTTGAGGTAAGGAAGACCCATAGGAAGGTCGAAGAGCTCGCTGGCTACGAATGAGAGACCTACTGAAGGGTAGAAGAATGAGATCTGGTCTGTGTAAGCGAGCTTAGAGTCCCAGTCGTTACGGCCTGTGAGAGTGAGGTAAACCATACGGTTCCAACCTGCCTCGGCGCTTGCGAACACTGACTGAGTCTGCTCTCTCCAGCCTGACTCGTTTCTCTTTGACTTGTTCATGTCGATGTTACCCCAGTGGAAGAAGTTAGGGATGGTGTTGAGACCTCCGTTCATGTGGAGTGACTCGCTGGCCCTGTCGTCGATTGCTGCACCGATGTTGACGTGGAGACTCCAGTCTTCCCATGTCTTGTTGATGTTAGCGATCACGTCGGCATATGTCGATCTGTCCTTCTGTGAGCTGTGGCTGTAGAAACCCTTGTCAGAACCTTCGGTGAATGTACCTACGGTTGTTGCATATCTCTTGTTGTATGCGTCCTGAGTAGAGTTGTCCACTCTTACACGTGTGATGATGTTGAGCCAGTCGGTAACGTCATACTTGAGGCTCGCATTGAACATGTAGCGGTTCTTCTTGAGGGTGTTAGGCATGCGGTAGATGATCCAGTATGGGTTCTGCATGCTCTCTGCAGTAGAGAATCCGCGTGAAGATGGCCAATACTGCTCCATGATGCTTCGTGTCGAGTTGTAACGCTCGAACATGCGCACCTCGTCAAAGCTTTCTCCTCTTGGGAAGAGGTAAAGGGCAGGGATAGGGTTGAAGTACTGTCCGCCACCGATGAGGTTGGTGTTGTCCTGGATCACATACTGTGCTCCTACGTCGAGAGTGAGCTTCTCCTTTGCAAACTTGGCTGTGTTGCGGAATGAGAAGTTGTAACGGTTGTACTCGCTGGTAGGGATGATACCTGTAGAGTTTGTTGTAGAAACAGAGATGTATGTCTGGTTCTTCTCGTTACCTGTAGAGAATGTGAGACCGTTGATCACGTCAACTCCTGTTCTGAAGAAATCCCTAGGAGTGAATGATGTTGGAGTTGCAAGCTTGTCTCCCCAGCTTGTCGAGTTACCCTCGAGGTTTCCGTATGTATTCTGGAAATCATAGCTGATTACAGGGTTTGAGAAGCTTGTGCTGTTTGAGAAGGTTACTTTGGTCTTACCCTCAGCACCCTTCTTTGTAGTTACGAGGATCACACCGTTTGCAGCCTGGTATCCGTAAAGAGCGGCAGCTGAAGGTCCTGTGAGGACTGTGATGCTTTCGATATCCTCAGGGTTGAGGTCGGCAGCTGAGTTGGAACCCGGCTGGCTTCCCATTGTACCTCCGTCCTGGTTTCCTGAGCTCACGTTGAACATAGGGATACCGTCGATCACATAGAGGGCGTTGTTATCCTTGTCGAGTGACTTCGAACCACGCATCACCACGCGGGCTGCTGCGCCAGGACCTGCTGATGAGGAGTTGATGATCACACCGGCAACCTTACCGTTAAGTGAATTCACGAAGTTGGCGTCCTTTACCTTGTTGAGGGCCTCACCGTCAACAGACTGTACGTTGTAGCTGAGGGCCTTTTCCTCGCGCTTGATACCGAGGGCTGTAACGACAACTTCGTTAAGAAGCTCTGAGTCCTCCACGAGAGTGATTGTCAGTGGGGTTTCATTTTCAGCAACGATTGTCACTGTCTTGAATCCGATGCATGAAACTTCCAGCACGGCACCCTTCTTTGTCTTGAGGGAGAAGTTACCGTCGATGTCTGTGATCGTACCGTTGAGTGTTCCCTGCTCGAGAACGCTGGCACCGATCAGAGGCCATCCTGCCGAGTCGAGGACTGTACCGTTTACTGTCACAGCATTTGTCTCATCCTGCATTGCGCTCTGCGCCTCATAGATTTCAGCTGATGCTGTCAAAGGCAGAAGCATTATGGCAATGATGAAACCACTCACTGCGCAGAATTTTCTGCAGATGTGTGTTTTAATCATATGACTAAGTTTTAAAAAAATGATGGTCCGTTTTTAAATTATTTTAAAAAGTGGCGCAAATTTATATATTTTTTTGTATGTCACACCAAATTTTCTATACTTTGCGAAAAATTTTTGGAAATATAGTAATTTTATACGACATGGAAAAGATTATTGGACTTATTGATGCTCCCTTTACGCCATTTGATGCAGAGGGAAATGTAAATTTCGAACCGATTCCGGCATATGCGGCAATGCTTGCGGCAAACGGACTCAAAGGTGTCTTCATCAACGGATCTTCAGGTGAAGGTTACATGCTTACTCCAGAGGAGAGAATGGCTCTTGCTGAGAAGTGGGTTGCCAGTGTTCCTGAGGGATTCAAGGTAATCGTGCATGTGGGAAGCTGCTGCCTTAAGGAAAGTGCAAGGCTTGCAGCTCATGCGCAGGAGATCGGTGCATGGGGTATCGGAGCGATGGCTCCGCCGTTCCCTAAGATAGGACGCGTGGAGGAACTTGTGAAGTACTGTGAGGCGATCTGCAGCGCAGCTCCTGAGCTTCCGTTCTACTATTATCATATCCCTGCGTTCAACGGTGCATACCTTTCTATGGTAGAGTTCCTCAAGGCTGTTGACGGCAGGATCCCTAACTTTGCCGGCATCAAGTACACTTACGAGAGCCTTTACGAGTACAACCAGTGTCGTCTTTACAAGGATGGTAAGTTCGACATGCTCCACGGACAGGATGAGACTATCCTTCCTTCGCTTGCGCAGGGTGGTGCCCAGGGCGGTATCGGTGGCACAACCAACTACAACGGCCGCGAGCTCGTAGGCATCATCGAGGCATGGAAGAACGGTGACATCGAGACAGCGCGCGAGAAGCAGAACTTCTCTCAGGAGGTGATCAACGTGATCTGCAACTACCGTGGAAACATCGTCGGCGGAAAGCGCATCATGAAGCTCATCGGTCTTGACCTCGGTCCGAACCGCGTTCCGTTCAGGAATATGATTGACGAGGAGGAGGCAGCCATGAAGAAGGAGCTCGAGGCTATCGGCTTCTTCGAAAGATGCAACAGATTCTAAAAGATGAGGAAGAGTTTTATTTTCATGTTGTCATCGGCGCTTCTGCTGATGACAGCATGTATTAATAATAAGGTATATATAGATATGCTTTCATTGCAGGATATAGGACTTTCTCCGGACTGCACTTCCGGATATGAGAAGGGAGTATCAGCTCCCTTTGCCGGAGTTGTGGAAGGAAGGTTCATTACAGCCGGCGGAGCTAATTTCCCAGACAAGCCGGTAGTTGAAGGTGGTGTCAAGAAGTATTATTCCGACATCCTCTGTCTGGAGGGTGACCAGTGGAGCAGGGTAGGGCATATGCCCGCTCCTGCGGCCTATGGCGGCAGCATGAGCCTTGATGGCAGGTTATATTTCGTGGGCGGTAACGACGGCTCACGCATAATGTCGGAAGTTTATTCTGTGGCTCTTGTGGATGGCAGTTTTGTCCTCAACGAGGAGGCTCCGCTGCCGGTTGCCATTGAGCAGGCAGGTTATGCGGCTGACAGTCAGGCGATGTATGTCTTCGGAGGTATTGCTCCGGATGGCACAAACTGCAAGGTGCTCGAGGGTAAGGTCGTTGACGGATCTGTGGTATGGTCAGAGATCGCTGACATGCCTGAGCCGCTTGTGCAGCCTGTTGCCATGGCATTCGGTGACCGTCTCTATGTGTGGGGCGGTTTCGATCCGGCATCCAAGTTGGTTCCTCTCAAGGGCTGGTGCCTTGATAAGGCTTCGGGTAAGTGGAGAGAGATTGCAGGAGCCCCTGACGGACAGACCTTCGTGGGTGCGTCTGCAGTTGTGACGGAAGGCAAGCTTGCAGTCATCGGTGGTGTCAATAATGAAGTGTTCGCATGGGGCATTTCAGTGTCGTCTCCGGAGGAAAGATACAGATACATGACAATGGAGCCGGAGGAGTACCACTTCAACAAGACGTTGAGACTCTTTGATCCTAAGTCGGAAACCTGGTCGGTACCAGGTGAGGATCAGGCGCTTGCTCTTGCAGGTGCTGGATTCGCGTCGGACGGAGAGTCGCTCTTTGTGCTTGGTGGAGAGCTTAAGCCTGGAGTAAGAACACCTAAGGCATGGAAAATTAAAATCAGATAAAGATGAAGAAAGACGGTAGATTGGCCAAGGCATATCCTTGGATCGTAGTGGCCCTGCTGTGGGTGGTGGCCCTGCTCAATTATATGGATAGACAGATGCTCTCGACCATGAGAGAGTCTATGCAGATAGACATCTCGGAGCTTGAGTCTGCAGTTAATTTTGGCCGCCTTATGGCCATTTTCCTTTGGATTTACGGTATGATCAGCCCGTTTGCGGGTGCTGTGGCCGACAGGGTGAGCCGCAAGTGGCTTATCGTCGGATCACTGGGAGTGTGGTCTGCGGTGACACTTATGATGGGATTCTGCGAGACTTACAATCAGGTGTTCTGGCTCAGGGCGCTCATGGGTGTGAGTGAGGCTCTCTATATTCCGGCAGCACTCTCTCTGATTGCTGATTATCACGAGGGTAAGTCGCGCAGCTTTGCTGTCGGTATCCACATGACCGGTCTTTATATCGGTCAGGCAGTGGGTGGTTTCGGAGCAACTCTCGCCGCTGCGTTCTCATGGCAGGAGACCTTCCATTGGTTCGGTATCATCGGAGTGCTTTACGCTGTTGTGCTCATCTTCTGTCTACACGAGAAGAGAGAACCGGCTCAGCAGACTGCAGAGACTCTCCAGGATCGTGCGCAGAAGATTCCTGTGCTCAAAGGTTTTGCCATGATCTTCAGTACAATGGCCTTCTGGGTGATCCTTTTCTTCTTCGCTTCGACATCTCTTCCTGGCTGGGCTACAAAGAACTGGCTTCCGACTCTTTTCGCTGAGAGTCTCGGTGTGCCTATGTCACAGGCGGGACCTATATCGACAATCACCATCGCAGTATCTTCTTTCATCGGCATCCTGATCGGAGGACCTCTCTCTGATGCTTGGGTAAAGAAGAATGTGAAGGGCCGTGTGTATACAAGTGCAATCGGACTTGCGATGATGATTCCTGCGCTGCTTCTTCTCGGACTTGGAAGCGGTATGGTTGCAGCGATTTCAGCAGGTCTGTTCTTCGGAGTTGGCTATGGTATGTTTGATACCAACAACATGCCTATCCTGTGCCAGTTTGTGCCAGCGCGCCTCAGGGCTACAGCTTACGGAATCATGAACATGACTGGTGTAGTTGCCGGTGCGGTATGTACTCAGGTGCTCGGTAAGTGGGCAGACGGCGGAAACCTCGGACTCGCTTTCGCAGTCCTTGGAGGTATCACAGCTCTTGCGTTGATAGTACAGGTTTCTGTTCTGAGACCTACAACTGATGACATGAAGTAAGTGACATGAGGAGAGAATTTGATCTTTCATGCTCCTGCTATGGAGCGGTCAAAGGGTTGGATTATCAGGTCGCTATCCTTCCATGGGGTGCGACTGAGCCACATAATCTTCACCTTCCATATATGACAGACTGTATCCTATCGCATGATATTGCGGTAGGTGCTGCAGAGCTGGCCTTCGAGCGTCATGGGGTAAGATGCATGGTGCTCCCGCCTGTATCTTTCGGTTCGCAGAACCCCGGACAGCAGGAACTTCCATTCTGCATCCACTCAAGATATGAGACTCAAAGGGCAATCCTTGAGGACATCGTTGCATCTCTGCATAAGCAGGGGATGAGAAGGCTCCTGATTGTCAACGGCCATGGAGGTAACACTTTCAAGAGCATGATCCGCGACCTTTATGCACAGTATCCTGATTTCCTTATCGGATCAAGCGAGTGGTTCAAGATCTGCAAGGCTTCCGAGTTCTTTGAGGATCCGGGTGATCATGCGGATGAGCTTGAGACTTCCGTGATGATGTATTTTCATCCGGAGCTTGTGAAGATGGAGGAAGCCGGAGACGGCAGTGGCGGAGGATTCTGGCCGGAGCTTCTGGCGGAAGGAAAGGTATGGGTCCCACGCAACTGGGGACGCATCTCTTCCGATACGGGAGTGGGAGATCCTTCAAAGGCAGATCCTGTCAAGGGCGAGCGATTCGCCGCTGCGGTGATCGACCGCTATGCGGATTTCCTCAAAGACTTTATTTCTGAGGATTTATACAGATAAGAAAAATGGTCAGCATCCCGAAAGTGCTGACCATTTTTCTTATCTGCTGATGATTGTTATCGTGGCTTTCTTCAGGCCCTTCGATGTGGCCTCGAGAGTGATTGTGCCCGGCTCTTCCGTCGGAGCTACAATGGCTGTCATCATGCCGTTGAATACCTTCATCTGAGGATTCTGGAAGGATTCCAGTGAAACTGGATTGCCGTTGGCTCCGGCACAGTATGTGCCTGCTCCCTTGACTTTGAACTGGATCTGGTTGTCTGCCATAGGGCAGAGGTTTCCGTTCTTGTCAACGACCTTGACCGTAACGAACGAGAGGTCCTTTCCGTCTGCCTTTATCTGGCTCCTGTCGGCCTCTAGGACGATTGCATATGGTTTTCCGGCTGTATGCATTTCCTTTTCTGCAACTGCGTTGCCCTCTGTGTCATAGGCTACAACCTTTACTGTTCCTGGCTCATATACTGTGTCCATCCACATGAGGCGGTAGCGCTGCTGGCGCTTGTACTGCGCCACAGAAAGCGAGTCGCCGCTGTTGTGCACTGTCACGGACATGTCCTTGGTCCTTATGCCCTGGCTCTTTCCGTTGATGAAAAGTTCGGCTGAAGGATGGTTTGTATATACGAATACCGGTGTCACTTCGCCTTCGCGTCCTTCCCAGTTCCAGTGTGGGAGGATATGGAGGGTTTCCTCGTCCCTGTTCCAGTGGCTTCTATAAAGGTAGAACCTGTCCTTAGGAAGACCTGCAAGGTCGATGATTCCGAAAAGTGACGAATGGCTCGGCCAGTCTGTATAATAAGGTGTAGGCTCTCCGAGATAGTCGAATCCTGTCCACACGAACTCTCCCATGCAGTAAGGGAGGTCCTCATGCTGGATGAAGTCGTCCTCAGGGAGGTTTGACCAGTTGCAGTGTTCCACATCATATGACGATGCCTGGTGGTCAGGGTACTTGGCCATGGCCTTGCGCTCTACAGGGAACTTGTAGACTCCGCGCGAGCTCACGGTAGAGGCTGTCTCGCTGCCGAGGACAAGACGCTGCGGAAGCTTGCTGTAGTTCTCAGGATACCAGTGCGGGCGGTAGTTGAATCCAGGAACATCGAACACGGCCGCGATGTTGTTGTTGATCACGTTGCCCGGTTGGTCCATGCCCATGGTTACAGGTCTTGTCGGGTCCTCCCTGTGGCAGATGTCCTGGAGCCAGAGCGAGATCTTTGCGCCCTTTTCGCCAGGCCACTGGTCTGGAACCTCGTTACCTACGCACCACATCACGACAGCAGGACTGTTCCTGTAATGACGGATGAGGTTCACAAGGTCCTTTTCTGCCCACTCCACAAAGTACTTGTTGTATCCGTTTATGACCTTAGGTGTCACCCACTCGTCGAATGTCTCCGCCATGAGCATCATTCCCATCTCATCGCATGCCTTCACAAGCTCTGGAGCCGGCATGTTGTGGGAGGTTCTGATGGCGTTGCAGCCCATATCCTTGAGCATGCGCACCTGTCTGCGGATTCCCGACTCGTTCGCGATCGCGCCGAGAGGACCCAGGTCGTGGTGGTTGCATACGCCCTTGAACACTGTCTTCTCTCCGTTGAGGAAGAATCCCTCGTCAGGTCTGATCTCGATGGTGCGGATACCGAATGTGCTTGTAACTTCGTCAACGAGTTCGCTGCCTTCGTAAACCTTGCTGGTAAGGGTGTAAAGGTGTGGGGTGTCAGGCGTCCAAAGCTGGGGCTCTGTCACGAGCATCTCTTCCTTGAAGGTGTTTCCGTCGTATGGGGTGCCGTTCTTTGTGTATTGTGCAATCTCTTGTCCTTGAGGATTATAGAGATATGATACGATTTTGAAGTCGTTGAACTTCTTTCCTTCCGGAACATTGAATTCAGTCTTGGATTCTATCCATGCATAACCCTCGCCGAGTTCTCTGGTGTAGATGTATGTTCCCCAGTCCGGGATGTATGCGTCTTTGGTTACGACCAGATGTACATTTCTGTATAGTCCCGCTCCCGGATACCAACGTGACGACTCGTGGAAGTTCTCCAGTCTGACTGCAATTGAGTTCTTCTGGCCTGGGATCATGTATGGGGTCGCTTCCACGATGAAGGAGTTATATCCATATGGCCAGAATGCCGCGTGCTGTCCGTTGATGTAAACGTTGGCGTTGCTCATTGCTCCGTCAAAGATTAGTCTGCACGACTTGCCCTCGGTGAATTCTGGTGCCTCGAACTCAAGTCTGTACCATCCTGTGCCAACAAATGGGAGTCCGCCTGTTCTTCCGGCGTGCTCCATCGCGGCGGTCTGACCGTCCTGGGTGATCGCTACGTTCTGCTTGTCGTTCTCGATGCTGAAAGGCCCGTAGATCGCCCAGTCGTGCGGCACCCTTACGCTCTGCCACTGTGAGTCATCATGCTCCGGCTGGGAGAATACTTCAGCATCCTCGCGGGTGAATTTCCAACCCTTCTCAAGAAGACGCTCAGAACGCACCTGAGCTGTTAAAAAGGTTGGAATTAGTACCAAAATGGTTAGAAATAATCGTTTTATCACTTTTTTTTGTTTAAATGTGTGACAAATTTATCATTTTTTTGTTGAAGAATATTATATAATGTGTGAAAAATGGCGTAACTTTGCAAACTTTTACTAAGGTGAAATTGCACAAAAGTGTAACCAACACAGTATTAATAACTAAAATTTATGAACAAAAGTCTATTTTCAACAAGTTTCAGGCTCTTGCTCTCATTGGTGGCAGCGTTTGTGATCATGCCGTTCTCGGCTATGGCACAGACATCTGCTGATGCTGACAGAGTCGTTTCGGGAACTGTCGTTGACGTTACAGGTTATCCTGTAGTCGGAGCCGCTGTTCTCGTGAAGGGGGGGGGTACTGTAAATGGTACCAGCACAGATGTTGACGGAAAGTTCTCTTTAGAACTGCCTGCTGGACTGGGAGAGGAGACTCTTCTGGAAATTTCATGTCTTGGCTACAAGACACTTGAACTTCAGCTTGCAGGAAGAAGAGTGTTTGACGTGACAATGGAAGATGATGCCATCCTTATGGAGGGTACCGTAGTTACAGCTCTCGGTATCAAGCGTTCGGAGAAGGCCCTTTCATATAACGTTCAGACCGTTGACTCTGACGAGCTCCTCGCAAACAAGGATGCTAACTTCATCAACTCCCTCAACGGTAAGGTGGCAGGTCTTGTGATCAACGCCTCTTCATCAGGAGTCGGTGGTGCATCAAAGGTTGTAATGCGTGGTGTCAAGTCGATCTCAAAGAGCAACAACGCTATTTATGTGATTGATGGTGTCCCTATGACATCAACCATCCAGGATGCAGGTACAGAATTTAGCTCTACAGGTCAGGTTGACCCTGTTGCAGACCTTAACCCAGAGGACATCGAGTCAATCTCTGTCCTGACAGGTGCTGCCGCAGCCGCTCTCTATGGTTCAAGCGCAGCAAACGGTGCAATCGTAGTTACTACAAAGAAGGGTTCTGCAGAGAAGACAACAATCTCGTTCTCTTCAAACACAGAGATTTCATCTGTAGCGACACTCCCTGGTTTCCAGAATCGTTATGGTACAGGCGACCTCAACTCTGTAGAGGGTTCAGTAGTGCGCAGCTGGGGCCTTCCGCTCGCAGAAACCAATAACTACGGATATGATCCTCGCAAGGACTATTTCCAGATGGGAGTTACAGGCACAGAGACATTGACTTTCTCTACTGGAAACAGCAAGAACCAGACTTATCTCTCTACAAGTGCAGTGAACAACAAGGGTATCGTTCCGAACACAGCGTACAACCGTTACAACTTCAAGTTCCGCAATACCACTAAGTTCCTCAACGAAAAGATGACCCTCGATGTTTCTGCCGAGTACATCATCCAGAACCACCGTAACATGCGTAACCAGGGTCTTTACAATAACCCTATCGTAGGTGCATATCTCTTCCCACGTGGTGGTGAGTGGGCTGACATCCAGATGTATGAGCGTTGGGACAACACACGTAAGCTCTATACTCAGTATTGGCCAGCTGGTGATGCAGGTATGACCATGCAGAACCCATACTGGATCAACTACAGGAACCTTGCTACACAGAAGCGTCAGCGTTACGTGCTCGGAGGATCACTTTCATATGAGATTCTCGACTGGATGACAGTGAGCGGACGAGTAAAAATAGACAACTCTAGAATCGGCGACGAGTCAAAGAACTACGCTACAACCAACACCCAGCTCACAGGCGGATCGCAGAGCGGTTCTTACAGCATGGGACAGTTCAATGACCGCCAGATTTATGCAGACGCTCTCCTCAATATCAACAAGACATGGGAGAATTGGTCTGTAAGCGCACAGCTCGGTGCATCTGTGGCTGATCAGTTCTATGAAGGAAGTAATATCGGAGGTCCGATCGCTTCAACCAAGCTTGCCAACAAGTTCAACGTGTTCATGCTCGATCAGGCTCTCAAGACAACAGGCCAGATGCAGTCACGTCACCAGGTGCAGTCAGTATACGCTCAGGCCGAGGTCGGTTTCAAGGGCGCATATTACCTCACAGTTACAGGACGTAACGACTGGGACTCTGCTCTCTTCGGACCATTGTCGACACAGCATAGCTTCTTCTACCCATCAGTAGGTCTTTCAGTTGTTCTTTCGCAGGCTCTCGATCTTCCAGATGCAATCGAGTATCTCAAGGTTCGCGGTTCGTTCGCTCAGGTTGGCTCGCCTTATCAGCCTCTGATCGCAAATCCTGTCCACTCATATGATCCAAGCACAAACTCATATGCAGTAAACGCAGATTATCCTCTTGACCTTAGACCTGAGATGACAACCTCATGGGAACTCGGTCTTTCTTCACGTTTCCTTGATGGATTCAGCCTGGATTTCTCTTGGTACCATACAAATACAAGAAACCAGACATTCCAGATTCCTCTCTCAGCAGGTTCAGGTTATGAGTCGGCATACGTCCAGTCAGGCGATATCCTCAATACCGGTGTCGAGCTTTCTTTCGGCTACTCACACACTTGGGGTAACTTCTCATGGAACACCAACTATACATTCTCGACTAACCGCAACGAGGTAGTCAACCTTGCAGAGAATGTGAAGAACCCTGTAACAGGAGAGACTATTTCTCTTGATAACCTCGCAAGAGGCGGTCTGGCAAATGCCCGCTTCTACCTTACTGAAGGCGGTACACTTGGCGATCTTTATTCGAGATCAGACCTCGTACGTGACAATAGAGGCAACATCTATGTGGATGAGGACGGTAAGCTTGCTACTCACACTCTTACCAACTTCGAGGATATGATATACCTCGGAAGCGTCCTTCCAAAGGCAAATATGTCATGGAGAAATGACTTCAAGTTCGGCAACTTCAACCTCAGTGCTCTCGTTACAGCACGTCTCGGCGGTATCGTGTACTCGAACACTCAGGCTAAGCTCGACTGGTACGGTGTTTCAGCAGCATCTGCTGACGCTCGTGACGCAGGCGGAGTGATGATCAATGGTGGTGACCTTGTGGACGCAAACCTTTGGTATACGACTATCGCAGGTAGTGACACTGTTCCTCAGTTCTATACTTACTCTGCAACTAACGTAAGACTCCAGGAAGTGGCATTCGGATATACATTCCCTCGTAAGATGCTCGGCAACGTATGTGACCTTACTCTCCAGTTGGTCGGCCGCAACCTTCTTATGATTTATTGCAAGGCTCCATTTGATCCTGAGGCAGTAGCGTCAGCAACTGACAACTACTATCAGGGACTTGACTACTTTATGACTCCTAACACAAGAAACATCGGTTTCAACATTAGACTTAATTTCTAAGGAGGATGTATTATATGAAGAAGATTTTCAAATATATATTGATTTTTGCCGGTGTGTCAGCGCTTACTGCTGCTTGTACCCGCAACTTCGAGGAGATGAACACAGACCCGTTCGGAGCCGATGAAGAGGAACTCTCGCGCGATGCTTACAACGTGCGTTCTGCCCTTATCGGTCTTGCTGACGGTATCATAGCCCTCGATATCAACACCACTCAGTTTACTGAGGCTCTCCTTGGCGGTCCTCTTGCAGGTTACCTTTCTGATGCGAATGCCGGCTTCAACGAGAACAGCATCGGAAGATTCAATCCGCCTAACAACTGGACAAAGGTTCTTATGGAGGATTTCCCTTCAAGAATCTACCCTAACCTCAGACAGCTCCAGAATGTTACCGATGACGAGACAATCCTCGCAGTTGGTAATGTGATCAAGGTTGCAGGTATGCATCGTATCGCAGACGCTTATGGTCCTATGCCATATTCGCAGGTCGGTGCTGACGGCGCTCTCCAGGTTCCGTTTGATTCACAGGAGACTGCTTACAAGACCATGATTTCAGAGCTTGACGCAGCAATCGAGGTTCTTACAAGAAACCGTACTAACAACTTCTCTGCAAATGCAGACGTCATTTTCGCAGGTAACGTTGAGAAGTGGTGCCGTTACGCAAACTCTCTCAAGCTTCGTCTTGCAATGCGTATGAGCTACGCTGATGCTGAATATGCACAGAAGGCTGCACAAGAGGTTGCCGCTCACGAGATCGGAACAATGGCATCTGCTGACGATATCGCCCAGCTCACATCTTTCGGAAGCGAGGGTAACCCGCTTTATGTAGCTGTGAACTACAACCGCGTATCAGTTCACGAGGACGGTTCTTCATGTCTCACAACAGGTGACTCTCACGCTGCTGCTGACATCATCCTTTATATGAACGGATACAACGACCCTCGTCGTGCCGCTTACTTCACAAAGAGCGAGTGGGCTGGTCACGAGTATGTAGGTCTCCGTCATGGTATCGTGATCCCTGACCACGCAACCGTAGGCCATAAGTATTCAGGAATCAAGATCGATCAGTTCGAGACACCTCTCGTACTCATGACTCCGGCAGAGTCTGCATTCCTCAAGGCTGAGGCTGTTGCGGTATTCGGATGGGACATGGGCGGTTCAGCTCAGTCATTCTATGAGGAAGGTATCAGACTCTCGTTCGATCAGTGGGCAGTGAGCGGTGCTGACGCTTATATGTCTGATGTGATTTCTGTACCTGGAACATATACTGACCCTGCAGGAACCAACTCATACAACAATCCTCTTACAACTCTGGCTGTTGCATGGGACGAGGGAGCTTCAGTAGAGGCTAAGCAGGAGAGAATCATGATTCAGAAGTGGATCGCAAACTTCCCTCTCGGAAACGAGAGCTGGGCTGATATCCGTAGAACAGGATACCCTCACATTCTTCCATGTCTTGATGCTGCCAACAATTCAGGCGGACTCGTTCCAAACGAAGGCCCAAGCCGTATCAAGTATCCTCAGGAGGAGTATACAAGCAACGCGACATATCTTAACGAGGCTATAGCAAAATATCTCAATGGTCCGGATGAAATGTCGACTAAACTGTGGTTTGACTGCAAATAATAAGGAGAAATAACTATGAACAAAATACTTAAGACAATAGCATTGTCCGCAGCGGTTATTCTCAGTGCAGCCGCTTGCAGCGAGTGGACAGAGCAGCAGCCGGTAGAGTTCAACTATCTCACTATCGAGGAAAAGAACCCTGAGCTTTACGAGGCCTACATGCAGTCCATCAGAGACTATCATGCTACTGAGCACCAGGTGCTTATCGCAAGATACGATAATAAGTCCGGTGTCCCTGCTGGTCGTGCAGACCATATCACATGTCTTCCGGACAGTGTTGACTATGTAGTTCTCAACAACTATAATGAGCTCAACGATATAATGTATAATGAGGCTAAGGAGATCCGCGAGAAGAAGGGTGTGCCTACTCTTCTCCTTCTGGATTATGCTGTTCTCGACAAGGAATACAAGGCATATCTTGAGTCGCTTCCTGTAGAGACTCCAGAGGAAACTCCAGAGGAGACTCCTGAAGTTGCTCCAGCAGAAGAAGGGGCCGAAGTGGAGGAAACTCCTGAGGCTGCTCGTAATGCGTGGTTTGCAGAGAAGGCTGCAGCTTTCGTAGAGACTGTCAAGGAGTACGAGATGGACGGTATCATGGTAAGCTATACAGGAAAGGGTATTCTCAGCCTTAAGGATGACGAAAAGGCAGCTGTCCTTGCTTTCCAGGAGGCATTCTTCGCTCCAATGGCAAACTACATTGCAGAGACAGGAAAGCTCTTCTTCTACGAAGGAAATCCTAACACTCTTCTCATTGACAAGAGTATTCTTGCATCTGCTAAATACATCATCGTTCCTGCTGAGGATGTGACTACAGTCGTAGGATTCAACTTCGCTGTGATGATGTCTATGGGAAATGGAATTCCTGCTGACAGATTCGTTATCGGTGTCACAGCGTTCGATGTGACAGATGACACAGCTACAGACGGTCTCTTTAGCGGTGATATTTCTGCAATAGAGGGTGCTGCAAATTGGGCTGTTGCTCCAGCAGGCGACTACGCTAAGGCAGGTGTATGTGTAAACCATGCTCAGTTCGACTACTATAACATGCAGAACGTATATCGCGGAATCAACGCTGCGATTGCAACCATGAACCCTTCACCAATCAAATAAGAGGTATTAATATGAAAATGATCAAATATGGTGTCATTGCCCTTTGCGCTGCACTTGCATTCGCATCTTGCCAGACAGAAAAAGAGGCTTTGGAAGAGCACCATTTCACAAACAAGCTTTATATCAACACTCAGACCGTATCTGAGGAGCTGCTTGTAAAGGCAGGTTCGGGAGATATGGTGCGTACACTCAACATTGCGACAGCTCTGCAGGTTGAGGAAGATCTCACTGGTGTGCTCGTTGCTGATACCGCTTTGGTAGAGCAGTTCAAGAAGGAATATGTCATGCCTGAGGCAGTGGCTCTTCCTCTTTCATGCTGCACTATCGATGATCCTGAAATGATCATCAAGAAGGGTTCTAACGCTTCGGCTCCTGCAACAATCACTTTCACAAAACTTTCTGACCTCAACCGTAACATTGTTTACGTGATGCCGATCGCTCTGAAGAATGTGACTGACATCAATGTCATAAAGTCTAAGACTGTGGTTTACTATGTGTTCAAAGGTGCTGCCCTCATCAATGTTGTCTGCAACTTCACAGAGAATCGTGCAGGTGCTAAGGAGTGGAAGACACCTGAGAAGTTCAGCAACATGACCCAGTTCACAGCCGAGTGTCTTGTTCGTCAGAACGTTGCAGGTAGACTCATCTCTACTATCATGGGTACAGAGGGTGGTTACCTTCTCCGTATCGGTGATTCTGGAGTACCTGACACTCAGCTTCAGATTGCATGCAGCAACAACCAGACTAATTCTGACATGACCCTCACACTTGGCAAATGGACTCACATAGCTTGCGTGTTCGACGGAGGTTACACTACAGTATACTTCGACGGTAAGAAGGTTCTCGACAGAGCTCCTTCAGGACGTTCAAGCGTTACTTGGGGTGCATATGGCAACGATAAGGATGAGGTAAACGGACGTTATTTCTGGCTTAGCTACTCTTATGCTCATGACCGTTACTTCGACGGTGAAATGGCTGAGGTACGTATCTGGAACCGTTGCCTCTCTGAGGAGGAAATCAATGCTGATGCTCACTTCTATACAGTAGATCCTAATTCAGATGGCCTTGCAGCATACTGGAAGATGGATGACGGTGCAGGTACAGTGCTTAAGGACTCATCTCCTAACGGCAATGACCTTACACTCGACAATCCGACAACATGGCCAAAGGTTTCACTTCCTGAAAATTAATGAATAAGACAATGAAACAGATCTTTAATAAAATAGCGGCTGTTGCCGTAACCGGACTCTGCCTCGCAGCGTGTGTCGAGCCTATTACGGTAGACAAGGTTGACGAGTCGGCTTACAACAACGTCACAAGCCTTGTTGGAAGTGTCCGTGACCTTAACACAAACAAGCAGGAGAATGTGGTAGAGATCAGGAAGGAGGATTTCAACACCTCTATTCTCTTCACTCTTTCACGTGCTCCAAAGAAGGGCGTAGATGTCCAGGTGTCGTATGATGCCGAGTACGTTGACGAATACAACCAGTATCACGGTACTGCATTCGAGGCCTTCCCACAGGAGCAGTTTACTCTGCAGAACGAGGGCAAGATCCTTGTCGCACCGGATGAGAAGCGTTCATTCACCCTTGACCTTACTATCGGTAAGTTCGAGACTACAGAAGAGAAGACTTATGTTCTTCCTCTCAAGGCTATCGTTTCTACTGACGGCGTCGTTGCATCAGAGACCAGACTTGTATATCTTGTAAAGAACATGTCTTTCCAGAGCGTTGTAAAGGCTGAAAAGGATAAGGAGGTCATTATCTTCTTCGAGGTAAACAACACAAACCCTCTGAATGCCCTCCAGTTCGAGACTGAGGATGGAAATCTCCTCATCGACTACCTCGTGCTCTTTGCATACAATATCAACTATGACGCAGAGGCAGGCCGCGTATACTGCTTTGCAAACCCTCAGTGTCAGTACATCCTCGACCACTATGATGAGATCATCAAGCCTCTCCGTGAGCGTGGAATCAAGGTTCTCATCAGTGTGCTCGGTAACCACGATATGGCAGGTCTTGCTCAGCTCTCTGATATGGGTGCACGCGCATTCGCACAGGAGATGGCTGCCCTTGTATATGGCTATGGCTTTGACGGTATCAACTACGATGACGAGTATTCTACATCTCCTGACACAAGCATTCCTTGGTTTACATCTCCTGGTTATGAGGCAGGTAACCGCCTTTACTTCGAGACTAAGAAGGCAATGCCTGACAAGGTTATGCTCAGCTACCAGTTCGGTGCCGCTCTCGGTAACGACTATGTGGACGGAATCGCTCCAGGCGAGTACATGGACATCTGCGTAGGTGACTACGGAAGAGCAGGTTATCCATATGAGGGTATGACCACTGCAAACTGCTCTTACATGTCAAGTGAGTTCGCCCAGGGACGTTCTCTCCCGTCTTCAGCTAATGTGACTTCATTCATATCCTCAGATTATGGCTATTGGATGGGATTCGCATTGTGGAATGGCGCAAGCCAGCTCGAGAGAGACTTCAAGTGCATGAACTACCTGTCTCAGGGAATTTATGGTCAGGAACTCAAGAAGCCTACCGTTTACTATCCTAAGACAATGGGATTGGAGACTAACCCTATCAATTGGTAAAAGATTATGAAGAAAATTATATCAATGATGGCAATGGCCATGGTACTGCTTTGGTCTTGCCAGGAAAAGGAAGATCTGGGAACAGTTGCTTCAGGTTCGATTGCACTTGCCGGTTCCGTTACTGACGGACAGATCATTGCCGGTCCTGAAGGCGGTGAGTTCCAGGTTAATGTGACCTCTTCGGAAGATTGGAGAGTGTCAGGACTTGCTGACTGGGTGACTTTGTCATCAGAGTCAGGAAAGAGCGGTCAGGCTCTTACCTTCACTGTGCTTCCTAACGAGAGCGGTGAGGCAAGAACAGCAACCTTCAAGGTTTTCGCTGCTGATGCAGTGCAGGCTGTGACTGTTACTCAGCACCCTAACTATACAATTGAGTTGTTGTCAGAGGCTCAGATCGAGGTTTCATCGGATGCCTCAACTCTTTCATTGCAGCTCTACACAAACATCCAGGATCTTGCAATCGATTTTGGCGGTGCTGACAGCTGGATCAAGCTTACAGAAGTTGCAGATGCTTTCGGTAAGAAGATCGTTCAGCTCAATATTGCACGCTCTCAGGATTTCAAGGCAAGAGCTACAACACTCAAGATCGGTGCAGCAGGCACTGAAAATGCAGTTGAGGTAGCCGTTACACAGGCTCAGAGAGATACTGCATTCGTTGTTGGTGAGCAGAGAATCATCAAGGGTCTTGAGGCTTTGCAGCTTGACCTCGTGCTCAAGAGCAATGTAAGTGTATCATATACTGTACCTTCTTGGATTACTGAGACTCATGGTGACATGACTACTGAGAAGGATGAGGAAGGCCTTTACAGCCGCTCTATCACTATGACAGCAGAGGCAACAGAAGGCAGCCGCGCAGCTTCAATTGACTTCAAGAGTGGTAGCGTGAAAGTCGGTTCTCTCTTTGTAAAGCAGCAGAATCCGAACCCTGTATTTACAGAAATCGAGGATGAGAATCTCTATTATCTGCTCAACAGCAAAGGATGGATCATTCCTGATGAGGGCATCAGAGCAGAGCTTTCAGCAGCAGGATTGACCGGAACTTCGCTTGTAATCGGAAGTACAGATCCGAACGCATATAGTGAAGACCCAATCAACTCGGTGAAGGGCCTTGAGGCATTCCCTAATCTTGAAAGTCTGACTCTTGGAAGCCTTACTATCTCAAAGATTGATGTCAGCGAATTCCCTGTACTCAATGAACTCAAGCTTATTAACCTTCAGTATGTGGAAGAGGTCAATACTGGAAGTACAGCTGTTGCCGATGTAACTAACCTGGCAGGTACATATACATATGCACAAGTTCCTGCGATTGTAGTCAAAGGTGATAATATTGAAAATGTTGATTTCAGCGCGAGTGGATTTTACATGTGGTATGAATCGTTAAAGTCGATTGACGTTACAGGATGTCCTAAGTTGAAAACAGTCAATGTTTATCGATATGAATCAAGCTGGGGAGACGAGTCTTCGCTTGATACACTCTATATGACGGCTGCGCAGGCAGAGACTGTACAGGTAACTAAACGAGACAAGGTTCAAATCGTTGTAAAGTAATCTGAATATGAAGAAATTTATTACAATATTATCTGTGATGGCCGCTCTTGCGGCGGCCTTCACTTCCTGTGAAAAGGAAGCGATAGTAGGAACCGCTGATGGCGACGGTCTTTACCTTAACAAGACTGAGATCACTCTCATCAAGGGAACTGCCGAGGCTTTGGTTGCTACTGTTACACCTAAGGACGCTGCGACTCTTTCATGGGTTTCAGCTGACGCTGCTGTTGCAACAGTTGATGGCGAGGGTGTAGTGACAGCTGTAGGCGCTGGTGAGACTGTGGTTTCAGCAACTGCCGGTGGAATGAAGGTAGAGTGCCTTGTAAAGGTTAAGTCTCCTGTAACATCACTTGTTCTTGATGTGACAGAGATCTATATCGCCAAAGGTGAGCAGGCTGAGGTAAACGCTACAGTAGGTCCTGAGGATATCAATGTGGAATTCGATTACATCTGGACCTCATCTGACGAGTCTGTATTTACAGTGACTGCTGATCCTGAGGTAGCAGGTAAGGCTATTGTCAATGGCGTGAAGGGAGGCTTCGGTACCCTTTATGCTCAGGCTGGCGATGTGATCAAATCGATCCCAGTGACAATTGACGTAGACCTCGAAGGCATCGTAATTGCAGGCGTTCCTGCAGATAAGATTTACAAGGGTGACTCTTTCCAGCTTGAGGTTGTGAAGAATCCTATCGATGCAATCGATGAGCTTTCTCCAGTGTGGAGCAGTTCTGACGAGAACATCCTCGTTGTTGACCAGGCAGGTGTTGTTACAGCAACAGGTGTCGGTACTGCAACTATCACCGTCGAGTCTAATGGTTTCACCGCATCTGTAGATATCACTGTCAACGTGATGGTGACAGTTTCCTTCTATCCGAAGTCATCTACATATGCTGTTGACGAATACCTTACATTGACATCTAATGTGTATAGCATCGGAAGCAGCTATATGTATGTAGGTACCGGTGACACTCTCACATTCTCTGTTCCTGCTGGAATTAAGATTGCTGAGATCGTGTTCCAACCTTATGGCGGATACTATCCATTCTATGCAGACGTTGATACAGGCGCATATGACTCTACAGATAGCGTATGGACATGGACAGGAGATGCAGAGATGGTGACATTCACTGTAACAAGGGAAGCTACTTTCTTGACTGGTTTCACAGTAACTTATAAGAACTAAGTTAAGTTACCTATCTATAAAGAAGGCGAGTGGAAATTTTTCCACCCGCCTTCTTTTGGTACGCCCAGCATGGGCATGTTCTAACGGGTGAAAGTCCCCAATGCACCCTAATGACGGGAAGCATATAGCCAAAGGCAAGGGTGTCCATCGCGAGGTGGAATCTGAAGGAAGCCGGCGGCAAAAGTCTGGCCTGA
>JBGVNX010000038.1:0-12039 GCA_045126075.1 Candidatus Cryptobacteroides sp. | reverse complement strand
TCCTTCTGTTATTTTTATGCCCATAAACTCGGGGAAGTCTGATGATACCGCATAGCACTGGAAGTTGACTACTGTGCCGTTAAAGTCGCGGCCCCAGCCCATTCTTGTCGATGCGAGGAGATTACCTGCCGCCCAGCTGACATCCAGAATCTGAGGGTTTGCCTTGAGTTGCTCTTCCACAGTTTCTGCATTCTGTCCGATATACTCGGTGGTATGGACAAACAGAAGTTGCTCCTTGTCGAATCCCATGTCGAAATCGACCATGTATCTGCGCTGGAGGAAGATGAAGCTTGAGCAGATTATGAGGACAAGCGATATGACGAACTGAAGACCGATGAGAGTATAGCGGAGTCTCTGTCCGGTCTTTGTGCCGCTGAATGATCCCTTCAGAACTAGGGCAGGCTCAAATGATGTGATGTAGAACGCAGGGTACAGACTCGATACCATTGCAATGACAACAGCAATCACTACAGTCAGTACAGATACTCCGATATTCGCTCCGAATGCACTGTCTGCACTGATGAGATGAGTGAGCTGACTCATGTTGAAAAGCATCACGAATGCAAATGCAAGGACGAGTGCTAGCAGAATCAGGGTTACGCTTTCTCCAACTGTGCTGATGATGAGTTCACGACGTGTACAGCCGAGTACTTTCTTGGTGTTGACAGCCCTGATACGCTCAGGAATCTGTGCGAAGAAGAAATTGATGTAGTTGATGAAAGCGATGCTTACGATAAGCAGGGCTACAATTATAAGGATGACGGTAGTAGTCTTGCTACCTCTTTCAATAGGGGTGGAGATGTTGGTGGCATAATACAGTTCCTCTAAAGGTATAAACTGGACCTCTGCATTCGATACGAATGAATTGATTGCCTCGTCCATCGCTTCCTGAGTCATTCCCAATTCTTCAGCAGACGGGAAATTGCCGAAATAATCCTTCATCAGGTACTCGCGGGTAACCGAAGCTAGATTCTCCTCCATATCCTTGATCTGAGACGGATCGTAAACCTTAATGAAATAATGATGTCCCCATTCTGAGAAATTGGTAATGTTGTCATCACCCATATTCCTGAGGACCTTCACATCTCTGAAGTGAGAGTTTTTCGGCAGATCCTTGAAGATGGCTTTGATGGTCCTGAGATTGGCATATCCCTCATAACCAAGGCTCATTCCTATCTCAAGATCGAACTTCTCGGCGATACTTTCGCTGATGGCAAACGATTTCGTATCAGAAAGATCTTCAATCGATCCACTCACGACTTCCAATCCCAAAGCCTCCAAAGCAGTTCCAGAGAAATTGGTGACACCAAGGTCTATATCCTGCTTAACACCATCTCTTTCGATCCAGTATCTCGAGTCCTCAGTGCCGCTGAAACTCAGGATACCTCCGAATTCGATATTCGGAGATGCCTCAAGGATCATTTCTGCCAGAGGACGGCAGAAGTTCAGCTGTCTCTTGTCAGCGTCTCCGTCCATGCTGCCGGAAGACATCACAAAGACCTTCTCCGATTCCTTGATGCCCTTGTTGAAGTTCAGGTCGTAATCCACCTGAACGAGAATGATGTAGAATGCTGCGAACGCCACAGCCATACCAAGCACATTGAGGATGCTTGACATGAATGAGCTGCTGCCTTTTCTGAATATGTTGAATAATGCCATTTCGCCAGTTATGTTTAGTCGTTGTGTCTATCCGTTAAGTTATGGAAATAAAGACAGTATCTCGCGACAGTGTCTTTTATGTCAAGTTCAATATGTATGTTTAACAACTCTAGAGTTCGTTCTTTACGTCTGATACGATTTGACCGTCGAAGAGGTTGACGATGCGCTGTGCACATGCGGCGTCCTTCTGCGAGTGGGTCACCATCACGATGGTAGTTCCTTCCTTGTTGAGCTCGGTGAGGAGATCCATGACTTCTTTGCCGTTCTTCGAGTCGAGGTTACCTGTAGGCTCATCGGCGAGGATCAGCTTAGGGTTTGATACGACTGCACGGGCGATGGCGACGCGCTGCTGCTGACCTCCGGAGAGCTGCTGAGGGAAATGCTGGGCTCTGTGGCTGATGTTCATTCTCTTGAGCATCTCTGTCACGCGGGCCTTTCTCTCAGATGAGCTAATATTAAGATACTTTAATGGAAGCTCTACATTCTCGTAAACATTGAGTTCATCGATAAGGTTGAAGCTCTGGAACACGAAACCGATATTGCCCTTGCGGAACTTGGTGCGGTCCTTCTCCTTGAGCTTTGCCACTTCCTGACCGAGAAGCTGGTAGCTTCCGTCTGTAGGGTTGTCAAGAAGGCCGAGGATATTCAGGAGGGTTGACTTACCACATCCTGAAGGACCCATGATGGCTACGAATTCGCCGTCCTTGATTTCGAATGAAACCTGGTTGAGTGCTGTTGTCTCGATTTCCTCTGTACGGAAAACCTTGCTGAGGTCTGTAACTGTAATCATCTTAGTATTATTTAATCGTTAATATTCTGTATAGTATGTAAGTTAATATATCAGTATTGTGCCAAACTATATAACTTATTGTTTTGTAGTCGTTTGTGCCTTTTGTACGCTTTTGGTGAGTGTAAAGTTTCTTTACATTTTTGTAAAGCCTTATTCATTCTTTAACGAATCCACAGGATTGCTTCTCGATATGCGGAGGCTGTTCATTATGACGCATCCTGATACCAGGAGGATGATAAGCACGTCCGCAAGGATAAAGTACCATGGAGATAAGGCTATCTTTTCAGAGAAGTTCTTGAGCCACGCAGAAGCGGCAAAATACGCTCCCACGTTGCCGAGGATGATTGCCGGGATGCTGAACTTCATGATTTCCGCAACATAAATACCCACAAGTTCCCTGACTGTAGCTCCGTTGATCTTGCGTACGGCCATTTCCTTGCTCCTGCGCTGCGACTCGTCACGGATATATCCTATCAGTCCAAATAGGGCAATGAGTATTGAAATGATGCATCCGGCAAGCACGGTGTTCCTCATTCGTCTCTCACCGGAATATGCTTCCCTCATTGAGTCCTTATAGGATTTGACTTCCACCTCTCTGTTCTCGATCCTTGACTGGATGACTTCCTCCACCTTTTGAATGATCTCTGTATTCACTTCGCTGACCTTGATGGCCATGAACGGCATATGCGCTTTGCCTACTTCTCCGAAGAACTTGACACTTGCACGCATATCTTGATTTGTCAGTGTGTTGATCCTATAGTCCTTATATACTCCGCTGACAGTGAAAACCTCATCCGGAGTCTGACTATGCTCGGTAACTGCTATCTGCTTGCCGACAGCTCCATCGCTCCAGTCCTGGAACTCCATCATCTTTTTTACGAAACTCTCGCTGACTGCAATCTCTGAGGCATTCTGCGGGTATCGTCCCTCGACGAAAGGAATTTCCAGCATCTCAAATAATCCCTCGGTTCCTTCATACTGATCGGCGATATTGAATAGCTCAGTAAAATCTTCTCCGGGAAGCAATACGTTGTTTCCTGAACTGTAATCCAATGGAAGACTATATGACATCTGCACGTCCATCACACCGGACACTGTCTTGAGTTCATCGATGATTCCCTGATGCAGGCCATTGTCAGTTCCTGTGAGTACGGTCCAGAGCAGGTCCTTGTACTCATACCCCGGCTTGTCGTTCACAGCCTTGTCGTACTGTGCGGAGATTACGCACATCAGTGTCAGCAGAAGAGCACAGATTCCTGTCTGTACGAAGAGCAGGCCGAGCTTCCATGCCTTCTTGTTCTCCCTGTAGTTCCTGATGGCCGCTCCGGCAGGAATTCTGGAATACAGATAGCCTGGAACGAGTGCCGCCACTATGAATACAACTGCAAGGACACCGGCAACAGTACCGTATGTGGCACCGACCAGAAGTGCGCTTACGGGAACACCTATGAGATCCTGAATCATGGAACGAAGAGGAAGGATGATTGCAACGGTTACAACAAGTGCAACGGCGATGTCAGTAAGAGCCTCCTTGCTCATAATTCCATAGATGGTTCTGCTTTCTGCTCCATAGCACTTGCGTACTCCCATCTCCTTAGACCTCTTCACAAGTGCTGACACGGACATGAGCACATAGTTCAGCAAAGAGATCATTATCAGAAGTACTGATACCACAGTCAGAATGATGATCATGGTTTTTGTCTGATCCGGAAGCATCTCCATGCCTGACAGAGGGCTCAGGAAGTAATGGATGTCAATTCCTGACTGCTCGGCCATCTGTACCATTTCAGGCGGATAGTTCTTCTCCTGCATCTGTCTGATTGCAGGTGCAAGCATATCCGGATCGGTTCCCTCCGCAAGTCTTACATATCCTCTGTATCTGTCGTTTCCCACCCAGTTTTCAGTGGATTGCTTCACGATGGTCTCCATAGAGATGAGCACATCATTTTTGATTGAACTGTGGTGAGGAAAGTCCTTAAATACTCCTTTGATGGTGATAGGTAGAGTCGGCATCTCTTCATTGAAGATCACCTTTCCGATACACTCGGATACCCCTCCCATCTTCTTTGCAAATGACTCAGACACCATTGCAGAGGCAACTTCCGAGAACGCTTCCTTCGGATTGCCAGCAAGGATTTCAGTATCAAACACATCGAAGAAGCAACTGTCCACAACGATGATTTCTCCTTCAATGACGTTTTTATCTTCATCGGTAAAGCGGTCACTGTTGAAGATGAATGTCCACCTTGTCGCAGTCTCCACTCCAGGGACATACTGCCTGAATCCAGGGGCTACTGCACCTGATATGTTGTCATATTCTATATCATCTCCATGCTGTGTATATAGCGTGCGGATCTTATATATCTGTCCATAGTCAGAGTAGCACTTGTCGTGACTCATCTCGTAGCATACCTTTGCTATCAGCAGCATTCCGATCGCCAGTCCTGTTCCGAGAGACAACGCCTTTATTATTGTTTCCTTCAGTTTCATTTTGTAAAGTCATTAGTTAGAATACCAGCACCTCATTATCTCCAAAATTATCATAGCCCGAAGTTATCACTTTTTCTCCGGCTTCCAATCCTTCAAGCACTTCATAGAACTGTGGATTCTGACGACCGATACGGATTTCACGCTTTACGGCCTTTCCACCCTCCGGAGAGACAACATAGATCCACTTTCCTCCTGTCTTCTGGTAGAATGTGCCTCGAGGGATGAGGATGGCCTTCTCCGGCTGACCCAGCTGCAGGTTGAGATAGTATGTCTGACCTGTGCGGATATTGGCTGGCTGCTCTCCGCTGAACTTGAAATCCGCCTTGAACTTACCCTCGCGTACCTCTGGATAGACCTTTCTGATGACAGCATCGTAGGACTCGTTCTGACGCTCGAATGATGCTGACAATCCTGCAGACACCCTGTCGATATAATGCTCGTCAATCTGAGCCTCGATCTTATAGCTTCCGAGTTCATTGATCTGACCGATCTTTGTTCCGCTTGCAATCGACTGTCCGAGTGTCACATCAAGAAGTCCGAGTTCGCCGCTGATAGGGGACTTGATTGTGAGATTATCCTTTCTGCGACGTATCATCTGCATATTCAGACGCATATTCTCAAGGCTCTCCTGCATCTGACGGATCTCCACGCTTCTATAGAGGCTATCCTGGGTAGCACGTTCCTTGACAAGCTCCAGTCTTCCTGCCGCGAGTTCATAGTCCTCCTGAGCAGTAAGATACTCTTCCTTGGCAATCAGTTTCTCCTCATAGAGAGCCTTGTTCTGCTCGTACTTTCTCTTGAGCCTCTTGACCTCGATCTGAAGCTGGAGTTTCTCCTGCTGCACGCTCAGTCTCTGCTGTTCCATAGATATCATGGTATTGCGGAGGAGGTTCTCTTTTTCTGCCAGTTCGGCTTCCGAATTCAGAATCTGAAGGTCGAGATTGTCATTGCTCAGACGGATGATCTCATCTCCGACATTCACCTTGGATCCCTCCTCGATGATGATCTCCTTTACGATTCCACCCTCCTGCGGGCTGATCTGTATAGTGGTCATCGGCTGCACCTGACCGCTGATGCGGATGTAGTCGTTGAACTCGCCGCTTCGTACCTCGCTGATAGAGAGAGTCTCTCCGTTGACCCTGAGTGTGCTAGCATCGTCGCGAAGCACGAGCCAGAGGATGAACGCCGCCATTAGGGCACCAAACCAAAACGGCAAAGCCTTCTTAGTGAATGCCACTGCAATTCCTTTCTTCTTTTCAATTATCTTGTCCATAGGGTTATGTTTTATCGTTTATTACTGATTGATATAGCTAATTCCATTATAATAGTTCACCACGCTGCGCTTGATGTAGAATTTAAGGAGCGCATCCAGCCTGCTGGTCTTGGCATTGAGCCAGTTGTCCGAAGCCTTCTGGAAATCGATGGTCGATATAAGGCCTTGCTCGAGTTTCCTTACGTTCAGGTGATATGCCTCTTCCTGTAGTGCAGCTCTTCTGTCACCCTGATGGAAGGCGGCTGATGCTCCGTCCCTGTCCTGTACAGCCCTGATCACTTCTGCTTCAACCTCACGTACCTTCTGCTCGTACTGGACGGTAGCTCTTCTGCTTTCGTTCCTCTTCTTTCTGAGGTTTGAGAATGTTGACAGGCGGTCAAAGATCGGGAATGACAGAGACAGCTGTATATATTCACCTCCGTTGTTCTTGAACTGTGTGTGGAATGGAGTAGCGACATATCCTTCCATGCCAGGATAAGTATAATAGCTTGTCGACCATCCTGCGTTCAATGACAGGCTCGGAGTGAATCTCCATTTTGCTGTCTTGAGTTCAAGCATCGCATTATCCATTCGTCCCTTGGCAATGGCGATGGACGGCAGATTATGCACGGCATAGTCGATGATGTTCTCGGTCTCATCTTCAGGAGTCAAAGAGACTATCACCTCTGCCTCAGCCATCGATGTGTCAATGTGCAGTTCCTCATCCATAGGCCAGAACATAAGGTCCTTGAGAGTAAGGAGAGCGTCGGCGTGCTGATTCCTTGCATTGATGAGCTGATACTCACGGTCAGCAAGTTCTGCCTCCATCTCGATGACATCGGTATATCCCTTCTGTCCGAGTTCCTCCTGCTTCTTTGCGAGATTAAGCGCATCCTGAGCTGTCTGAACCTGAGATTCAAGGATCTGAGCAAGCTGCTCGAAATATACGACGTTATAATATGCTTCCATTGTTGCCAGACAGATCTCGTCGCGTGTCAGCTCCTCCTGATCGATTCCCATCTTCAATGCAGTCTTGCTGACCTTCATGTTATTCACCGCCGAGAATCCGTCAAAAAGGGTGATGCCCGCTCCGACCTGATAGCCGTTGTTGAAAGAGGTAGTAGATACATAGGTATTGGTCTCAGGGTCCACAGAACGACCGAAGTTAGAATACGCATAAGTTCCGGCTGACACCTCAGGAGTGAACACCCTCAGGATCGCATCCCTGCGGGCAACACGTGCATCATCCACATCCATCTGCTGAAGTTTCATCTTTGCAGAGTTCTCCACAGCATACTGCATGCACTCCTTAAGCGTCATCACATCCTGGCCATACGCCAAGGAAGCAAGTCCCAGTGTCATTGCAGAACAAATTATTCTTCTAATGAAATTCATCTTTATAATAGGGTTGTTAAGTTTTTATTCATGTTCGTACCAAATAATAACACTCGGCGTGCCAAACTATGTAACCTATTGATATGTAAATAGATGTAAATTCGGGGGGTAAACAGAGTGTAAAGTTTCTTTACACTTTTGTAAAGCCAGATCATTGAAATGCAAAATCCGGCCAGAAGACTCACGCCCTCTGACCGGAACCGTATTTATCTTTAACTGTAATTACTTCTTTTTAGAATTCTGCCACTCGCTGAACCCTAACATTATTCCTGAGAATACCGCTCCCATCAGAAGCATCCTCCAGATGCTGAATGCCTCATACATTCCGAAAGCCCAACCTATAAGCATATACAGGGCTACAAGTGCGACAAATCGCAGTAGGATTCTTAAAATTCGTTTCATATCGTCTGAAACTTACAATTATAGCTTATCACTCACTTCCGTCTTCTTCGCGTGTCTGAGATTGATTGTGGTCTTGCCGAACCTCCAGGTCAGGCCTAAATAAAAATGACGGGGATTATACCAGGACACATTATGCTGGTGATAGTTCTCGGCATATGTGTCCCTTGTGGAGCCATTATAACGGTTCTGGAATGGCATTATAGCCCTTGCTGTCAGGATCAGACGGTTCTGCAGGAAGCCTTGACGCAGGCCCAATGAATACACATAGTCCACGCCGTGATAGGTACGCTGGAGAGTTGTTTCACCACCGGATATACTTCCAGCGACGAATCCCATAGCTCCTTTCCATAAATCGACATTGCTGCTGAGGTCGAATGACCATCCTATGCCATCGTTCTTCTGCTCCAATGACGGTGCGTGAAACCAGTTGTATCCCAACATTGCCGATGTCTGAAGGCTGAAGCGTTCGCCGGGACTCCAGCTGAAACTCAACATCTCGTCGATATGGTTATGGATTACAGCGTTCCTGTAGGTAGATACCTTGCCACCGTCCGGATAGACTTCAGACAGATATTCAATCTTGTTGTTGCACAGGCTGCCGTAAGTTCTGGCAGTAAGATCCCAGGTTTCCCCGCTTGTCCTGTATGTCAGAGTCAAGGCATCAGACACTACGGTTCTCAGATCCGGATTGCCGTGCATCTTGCTGTATGGTGATTCCTCGAAGATGTATGGATTGAGGTAAGTGACGCTCGGGCGGCCTAAACGACGTGTATAAGACGCGGAAAGAGTATTCCTGGAGTCAATCTTCCACGCTGCATTGAGGTATGGAACGATATTGAAATTGCTGTTGTCAAATGTCAGATTTCCGGAAGCACTCTTGGAAAGACCTCGGTTCAGAGTATATTCCAGCCTTGTACCAGCCTTCAAGGTAAGTTTTGAGAACCTGTATCCGTAACTTGCATAGGCGGCGAAAATATGCTGCTGATAATCCAGGTCATTGACATTTGAATCATCAATGACCCATTTTTCTTCAGCATAATCCCATAGCTCATCCTGCGAATCTGCCACATGTGAACGTAGTGTATATTTTGCACCGGACTCGATCTGATGCGTATTCTGAAGGGTGGCGAAATAATCAATCTGACCGACCTGCTGGATCGTGTGTTCCGTATTGAAGGAATGACGATGATAGTCAGGATAGTTCAGGATCGGAACCACTATCACATCGTTTTCCGTACTGTTAGGATTTCCATCAATGGCATAACTGAATGTAAGGATACCTCCATCGTTCCTGAATGTCTTCTGGTATGCCAGCTCTCCGGAGAAAGTTTTATAACGGTTGGTGCGCACAGTTGGTTCGTTCATCTCGATGGTCTTGAGATGGCCGGTATTCCAGAAGGTTTCCGTGATGTCATAATCGCTAAGCATCTTCTGGAAGTTTGCCCAACCCGAAAGGGTTATGAGATTCAACGAGTCAGGCTCATAACTGGCCTCAAGAGAGAATGCTCCTGATGAGAAACTATTGTTGCTGTTGAAATCAAGACGCTGGTAACGGTAGTCTTCGCTTGTATAGTTCTCAATATCTGTTACGCCATAGACAATTGGATTACGGAAACTTGTGCCACTTGCATTCGCACTTACAGTGAACTTACCCAACTGAGCATTTATGTAACCGTTTCCGCTTGCGGTTCCAAGATTGCTGCCTTGTGTTCCTATAGAACCGCTGTAACCGGATTTCAAGCGCTTGGCCATGACTATATTTATAATGCCACCAATGCCTTCTGCATCGTATTTGACGGGAGGATTGGTGATGACCTGAATTTCCTTGATGGAAGAGGCCGGGATAGTCTTTATAAGCTGGTTGAAATTTCTGGCGAGCATTCCGGTAGGTCTGCCGTTCACAAGGACCTTATAGTCAGAAGAACCGTTTAACATTACGTTATCCTCTGAGTTGATGCTGAGCATAGGTACATTGCGGAGTATGTCGATAAGGTTCCCTCCTTCTGCCTGAGGGTCTGCCTGTACGTTATATGTAAGTTTATCTGCGTCGGTGGAGATAAGTTCCTGCCGCGCGACAACGGTGACTTCGTTGAGTTTCCTGAATGTTCCGAGAGAGTCTGACTGGTGAGTTTCCGTTTCCTGAGCAATTGCTGTAATGCTTGCAAACAGCGATACAGCAACAAGAATGATTGTCTTTGATTTCATTGTTTTCCGTATGGTTTATACCACAAAATTATCCGGAAAAAGTTTTACATCATATAGTATTGAGCAAAAAATCAACGACGTATATTACTGAATATCAATGTAGAAGAAAAATATTTATCCCGTAAGATTCTGAAAAGTCTTACATCAGCGCTCCAAGTCAAGCAGAAGGTTCCTCAAATAGATGCTGATATTGGTTTCGTGTTTGTCAAGGCAGAGTTTCTGACGTATTTCGTGACTGATGATATAGTGACGTTTCTTCTGAATGAATTCTCCGATATCCTTGCCTTTAAGTCCGAGAGTATAAAGACAGCAATATCCGATCTCCCAATCGGTGAGCCCTTTCTCCTGTAGATAGGCAATGAACTTGGGATGGCTCTCTTCAAATACAATTTTGGTAGAGCACAGGAACTCTTCACGGTCTTCCATCAACACATTGATTTCCTCCTCTGAACTCTGGTACAGTTTCTGGTCAGACGAAATACGGGATGCTATGACCTTATCCAGAACAGAAAGGCGGTGCCTGATCACAGACATAGCCTTTTCATCAGGACGGTTCTTCAGCATCTTCACGATATAGCGGATGGCAATCACGAGTATTGCCAGAAGGATCAAAGAAAGAACTATGATTTTGCGGATACGGTCATCCTTCTCTACGAGCATCCTCTTGTCCATATACCGTTCCTCTATGATACGTGCATTCTGAATCTTCAGCGTATCATTAGGAGCCAACAGCAGGGCGTTTGCCTTTATGCGTTCCAGACAATCCCGGGCCTTCAGCATATTTTCTTCATCTCTGACTGACGAATAGTAATCGATAGCAATATTGATTATGCTGTCGTTATATACCTCTATGCCTACCTTTTCTAGAGCCTGAGAATACAGCAATGCATGACGAGCTTGGAGTTTCTTTGTATTGAGCAGACTTCTGTCCAACGAATCAAGCACGACGAACGCACTGTCAGGCGCAGTACTCAGGCATATCTCAGCCTGATCCAACACCCTATCTACATCACTAGTATGGAAACACGAACATAGGCATACCGCCAGTATCACACCGAATATGTAATTCTCAAAACGTCTCATATCAAAAGTTAGACATATAAGTTAAGTATATCCCTGCCGGTATCTCGAAGTGATGAGGCTGACCGTCAAGAAAAAACAAAGATAGCAAATCTAATCAATATAACTCCGGCCAGAAGACTCACGCCCTCTGACCGGAACAATATTTATGTTTAACAACCTAAGATGTTCATCCTTTAAGATCCCTGATGGCTTCCATAGCCTCATCAAGTTTCTTCATATTGCTCTTCTGCTGCTTTACGCCCCAGATAATTCCCAATGCAATTACAAAAGCTGTAATTGATATGAGCGGAAGGTTCAGAGTATATCCTGCAGCAATCATTACAGTCCATCCTGCAAGAATAATCAAAGGGATGCTCATTGCCTTATCAGCGATTGCCCTCCAGTATCTGTGCTGGGCCACACATTCACTCGCTTTGGTCATCGGAAGTGCAGCAAGTTCTTTAGGATTGAGTGTCTGGTAACATTTGTGGTCCAACAGGAACTGTGCGATGCATATGGCGACGAACAGTGCAGTAAATCCCCAATGGAATCCCATATTTACAAACCCGACAACTCCGGCAGGGCAAAGAGCATATATGAGGAATCTCTGCCTGTACCATTGCTCGGTACGGTTGATCTTGGTTCTGATAGTTTCGGACATCATCTTCTCATTGATCAGTGACTGCTTGTTCAGCTTCTCATTGATATATCCGTACTGTTCCCTGAGGGATTCAAGTTCCATTAAAGCGTCATTATGTGCCATGGTAGAATAAATTAAGCGTTT
>JBGVNX010000037.1:0-52229 GCA_045126075.1 Candidatus Cryptobacteroides sp. | reverse complement strand
CCTCCTTCAATCCCATGAACAGCACAGGCACATCCTCCTTCACGGCACCCTCCTGCAGAAGCGAAGCAAATGTATGCGCTGCCTCCTCCAAATGATTTCCCGCAATAGCACGTATTGCATCATTCTCCTCGCCGAACTCCTCGATCATCTTAGGATAACCTACGATAATACGCGAAGGATAAAGATTATCATACAGTGCCATGCTCTCACGAAGGAACTCAGGAGAGAAAAGCAAGCGAAGCTTATGAGTTGCATCCCATCCCTTCTCTTTAAACACCTTAGCATACTTCACATACAAAGAGCGGCAATATCCCACCGGAATAGTCGACTTGATCACCATCGTAGCCGAAGGATTTACCTCCAACACAAGATCAATAACATCCTCAATATGATGTGTATCGAAGAAATTCTTCTGCGGATCATAGTTAGTAGGAGCAGCAATAATTACAAACTCTGCATCGCGATACGCCGCCGCTCCATCAAGAGTCGCTACCAGATCCAGTTCCTTCTCAGCGAAATACTTCTCAATATACTCATCCTGAATAGGGCTCTCGCGACGATTGATCTTCTCAACCTTCTCCGCTATCACATCCACAGTTGTTACACTGTGATGCTGAGCCAACAAAGTGGCCATTGACAGACCCACATAGCCTGTACCCGCTACTGCAATCTTCATTACTCCTTCCTCCAAACCATCTTATTAACAACACCAGTATAGCTCTGAATCAGCTTCACAATCTTAGTGCTGACATTCTCATCAACATAGTTAGGCACCGGAATACCATTATCACCATTCTTAACCATCTCAACGGCTACGTCAACAGCCTGAAGAAGGTCATGCTCATTGATACCTGCAAGGATGAAACAGCCCTTATCGAGAGCCTCAGGACGCTCTGTTGAAGTACGGATACATACTGCTGGGAATGACTTTCCTACGCTTGTGAAGAATGAGCTTTCCTCTGGGAGTGTACCAGAGTCTGACACTACAGCGAAAGCATTCATCTGAAGGCAATTGTAGTCATGGAATCCGAGAGGTTCCTGGCGGATTACGCGTGGGTCAAGCACAAAGCCGCTCTTCTCAAGACGATTGCGGCTACGTGGGTGACAGCTGTAGAGGATAGGCATGTCGTACTTCTCTGCCATCTTGTTGATTGCTGTGAAGAGAGAGATGAAGTTCTTCTCAGTGTCAATGTTCTCCTCACGGTGAGCAGAAAGGAGGATATACTTACCCTTCTCAAGACCAAGGCGTGCATGAACATCTGAGTTCTTGATCTCCTCAAGGTTCTCGTGAAGAACCTCAGCCATCGGTGAACCAGAAACGTAAGTTCTCTGAGGAGCTACACTGCTGGCATTGAGATAACGACGTGCGTGCTCAGAGTAGCAGATGTTAACGTCAGAGATGATGTCTACGATACGACGGTTAGTCTCCTCAGGAAGACACTCATCAAAGCAGCGGTTACCAGCCTCCATGTGGAAGATTGGAATATGAAGACGCTTAGCTCCGATAACAGAAAGACATGAGTTAGTGTCACCAAGTACCAACACAGCATCTGGCTTAATCTGAACCATGAGCTTGTATGAAGCGTTGATGATATTACCCATTGTCGATCCAAGGTCCTCACCTACTGCATCCATGTAAACCTCTGGATCTGCAAGTTTAAGATCCTTGAAAAATACTCCGTTGAGGTTGTAGTCGTAATTCTGACCTGTATGCGCAAGGATACAATCGAAGTACTTGCGGCACTTGTTGATTACTGCTGCAAGACGGATGATCTCCGGACGAGTACCTACGATTATCAGGAGTTTGAGGCGACTGTCGTTCTTGAAGGTTACGTCGCTATAGTTTGTTTTTAGTTCCATGTTTTTGGGTTTAAAAGATCCTTCGCTTCGCTCAGGATGACATTAATAACGTGGAGAAGATCCCCGATCAAGTCGGGGATGACGTAGACTACTCTACTGGTTCGAAATAGGTGTCTGGTTTGTTTGGGTTGAAGATCTCGTTGCAGTACATTACTGTTACAAGGTTCTCAGTTTCTGAGAGGTTGATGATGTTGTGGGTGTAACCTGGGAGCATGTGTACTGCTTCGATCTTGTCACCGCTAACCTCAAAGTTCAACACTTCATCTGATCCGTGCTTTCTCTGCTGGATCAAGCCATGACCGCTTACAACAATGAAGAACTCCCACTTTGTGTTGTGCCAGTGCTGTCCTTTGGTGATGCCAGGCTTGCTGATGTTAATCGATACCTGTCCACAATTCAAAGTATGCACGAGCTCGGTAAATGATCCTCTATCATCAACATTCATCTTGAGAGGGAAAGACACCTTCTCCTTTGGCAAGTAACTCAAGTATGTGCTATAAAGCTTCTTTGCAAAAGAGTTCTCTGGGATCTCAGGAATCATGAGAGTCTTTGGCTGGTCAGCGAAGCTGTAAATCAAATCCACTATCTCACCAAGAGTAGTCTTGTGAGTAACTGGGCAATAGCAATATCTTCCATCCTCAACAGGAACTGTCTCCACACCATCAAACTCACAACGATGATCATTGCCCTTCAAAGCGTCAATCATTTCCTCAACGAGGTCATCGATGTAGAGAAGTTCCATCTCTACTGAACGATCGTTTACCTGAATTGGAAGGTCGTTGGCGATGTTGTTACAGAAAGTAGCTACTGCTGAGTTGTAGTTTGGACGGCACCATTTACCGAAGAGGTTAGGAAAACGGTAAACTAGAACTTTTGCTCCTGTCTCTTTCTCGTACTCAAACATAAGCTCTTCTCCAGCTTTCTTACTCTTTCCGTACTCGCTTGTGCCGAAACGGCCTGTGAGAGTTGCCTGGATAGAGCTGGAAATCATCACAGGACACTTATTGCCATGCTTCTTCAATGTGTCAAGAAGAAGAGAAGCAAAGCCGAAGTTTCCCTGCATGAATTCTTCAGGAGTCTGAGGACGGTTGACACCTGCAAGATTGAAGACAAAGTCGCAATCTGTGCAGTACTTATCAAGGTCCTCAACAGTAGAATCAATATCATACTCATACACAGCACTGATAGTGAGATCACCATAGCACTTTGCTTTGCCTTCTTTTATGTTATTCAGTTGGGCACAGAGGTTCTTGCCTACGAAACCTTTTGCGCCTGTTACTAAGATTTTCATTTTATACAGATTTCTCGACTCGCTTCGCTCGCTCGAAATGACAGTGAAAGAAGTCCACCGAAATAACAGTACTAATTACTCACTACGAATGTCTCTTGCCTTTGCACGTGGGAGGAGACCGAGGTCTTCCTGGATGAAGCGGAGTCTCATGAGTTGCTCCTTCATTCCCTCAACATCGAGACGGCCAGTATTGTGTGAGTGGTAATCCTCAATCTTAGCTATATCCTCGTTTCCTTCTGTAAAGAACTTATCATAGTTGAGGTCACGGTTGTCGCAAGGAATTCTATAGTAGTTACCCATATCAATAGCCTTGGCCATCTCTTCACGAGTTACAAGAGTCTCATAGAGCTTTTCACCGTGACGAGTACCAATAACCTTGACTTCTGTTTCACCATATTTAGGGTCAACCTTTGAATACACCTGTTTCAAAGCTTCAGCGAGTGTCTCAAGAGTTGCAGCTGGAGCCTTCTGAACAAAGAGGTCTCCATTATGGCCGTGAGTGAATGCGTAAATGACCAAGTCAACTGCGTCATCAAGTGTCATCATGAAGCGTGTCATATTTGGATCAGTGATGGTAATTGGCTTTCCTGCCATGATCTGCTCAACCCACAAAGGAATCACAGAACCTCTTGAAGCCATCACGTTGCCGTAACGTGTACAACAGATAGTTGTACCAGCACCTTCACCGAGCTCTCTTCCCTTAGCGATTGCTACTTTCTCCATGAGAGCCTTTGAGATACCCATAGCATTGATTGGGTATGCAGCTTTGTCTGTTGAGAGTACTACAACGTTCTTAACTCCATGAGCTATAGCGGATAAGAGTACATTGTTAGTACCGATGACGTTGGTCATCGTAGCCTCCATCGGAAAAAACTCACAAGAAGGCACTTGCTTGAGGGCCGCAGCCGCAAACACATAGTCGACCTTGTTCATCGCTGTGTCTACAGACTCCCTATTTCGCACGTTTCCGATGTAGAATTTCACCTTGTGAGCAACCTCTGGATAGGCTGCCTGGAGGTGGTGACGCATGTCATCTTGCTTTTTTTCGTCTCTCGAGAAGATGCGAATTTCCTTGATATCTGACTCTAAAAAGCGACGCAAAACAGCGTTGCCGAAAGATCCTGTTCCGCCTGTGATTAGGAGGACTTTGTCTTTAAAAATGCTCATAATATATCTTATTTTATATTTCTATCTTACTTGCTTATGAATATCAAATTCTTCAATTCTTTCTCGAATCTTTATTGCCTGGTCTATCGCACCATCCATATCTGCTATAAACTTAGGCCATGAAATAATGTGCATATATGAATATGGCCATTGATGGACCGTATCGTTAGTTTGACAGTTTTGATAAGCAGGTTTCTTCCTGTTAAATGTATTTTCCTGAATGATCGTGAAAAGGTTAGATCGATTGAATGAAGTACACGAACTTGGACAACAATTCTTCTCTTTCATTACATATTCACATGATCCATAGATGTCAGGCAGCACTAGTCCCAATAATGCATTTGCCCTTGAGACTCTATCTGCTCTTGGAACCTCTCGAAGTGAGTAAGAAATTTCCCAAGGTATCCATTGGTCTTTTTCTGGGACAAAATTCTCTTTCATGCAAGGTGAGATAAGAACGATAGTTATTGAACTGTCATAAATCTTATCTCTAAGTTTAGATTTGATTGTCTCGTCTTTGAACATTGACAAATCTTCTCCATCCATCTCTCCCTTATTGATATGATCTCCTTCTTTAAGTTTTGACTGAATCAAATCGACATAGTGACGAACTTTAGTGCGTTCACCATATGGGGTATTTGGCAGTTGCTGCACAGAGGCATCTGCGTACTTATATGATATAAAGATTTTCTTTCCCATTATTTTTTAAGCCATTCTGAAAGTGCCATTTTTGTATTTCCCCATTCAACGAAATAATGTCCTTTCACAGTATTGTATTCAGTTTTGATTACGGGATAAATCTGTAGGTATTCGCTACCAGTATAGTTACCAGTATTATTCGCAATCGGCAGGATAGCGATATTAGTTGGATACTTCTTGGCATCGCCAATTCCTAATTCCCAATTACACCATTTTGAAGCTATCGCCCCTTCTGTTCCAAGAAAGATAAATTTACGACAAGCTGCTATCTTTTCTTTGAGTTTGGCAGCTGTTACGCCTGAGGTTGTTTTTGGCATCGTCGAGTCCATCCAATCTACGTACACATCAACACCAAGACTCTTAAGAAGTGATACGACGTCTTTTAAAATATCAGTTTCATCATGCTTATGTGAGAGGAATACTGTAACTTTATTTCCGTTATTGCCCAATCTGCGATTAATGTCATTTTCCAGAAGGATTGCTCGGAAGTTCATTGAGTCTCCTCTCTGAAGTTGCAAGTGAGCTTTGGTAATCAGATAACTCATATTATAATAAGTCTATCAGTAATGCGCCTACAAGTAATACTATCACGGAAAGGTATAACGGAAAGTTTGAGGATGAAAACAAAGCTTCGCAGAAACACTGTTTAAATTTACTGGCGTTCATTTCAAAGTCTGTATCGTCCTTTTTCTGTCGTACTTCATTATATAGATCACGATATTGGCGTTCCATTTTGAGGTAATAGGCATCCAAGAACCAAAAAATTAAAGTCATCACAATACAAATGATGAAATAGATGTAATTATTGGGGTTTCCGGTGTTGGCTGCATATATTGCGCATAATGCAGAGACTATTGCAAGCATCCACCCTTTCATACTGAATGCGTTAGTGTTCATTCTTGTTATGACGCCTTGAATAAATGTTAAGTGCTGACGCACATCTTCTGAATACTTCGCTTCCATAATTTATATTTTGTTACTATTATTTATCAAACTCCGCAAACCTAGAATTCTTACTTACAAACTCCGGCACAATGTCCTTCATGAGGCGGACCATGTCGTTGATTTCGACTGCGCGGGAGAGTCGCTCGAGTTCGTCTACGCCAGCGAGGGCGTCATTATAGTCGTACTCACGCACCTTTGCGATGCGGATGCGGCTGTGGTCTGTCGGGAGGGTGTTCTCGTTGTTTGAGAGGACCTCTTCGTAGAGTTTCTCGCCTGGGCGGAGGCCGCTGTATTCGATCTTGATGTCCTTGTCAGGGGTGAAGCCGGCGAGCTGGATCATCCTGCGAGCGAGGTCGTCGATCTTGACCGACTCGCCCATGTCGAAGACGAAGATCTGGTTGCCGGTAGACATCGTCGCTGCCTCCATCACAAGGCGGCAGGCCTCAGGGATGGTCATGAAGAAGCGGGTTATTTCCGGATGGGTCACTGTTACAGGACCGCCCTTTGCGATCTGCTCGCGGAAGCGTGGGATGACTGAACCGTTAGAGCCGAGGACGTTTCCGAAGCGTGTGGTCACGAACTTGGTCTTGCCGGCCTTCTTGCCCTGCTCCATGGCAAGTCCCATGGACTGGACGTAGATTTCAGCAAGGCGCTTGGTGCAGCCCATGATGTTTGTAGGGTTGACCGCCTTGTCGGTAGATACCATGACCATCTTCTCTACGTCGTACTCGATACACTTGTCTGCTACGTTGCGTGAACCCGCCACGTTAACGAGGACTGCCTCGCAAGGGTTTTCCTCCATGAGGGGAACGTGCTTGTATGCAGCTGCGTGGAAGACTACCTGTGGTCTCCATTTTCTGAATGCATAGTCCAGACGAGCCACCTGTCTTACGTCTCCGATTACAGGAATGAATGCGAGCTCAGGGAACTTCTCTTCAAGTTCAAGGCGTAGGTTATGCATCGGAGTCTCAGCATTGTCGTAAAGAATGAGCTCTTTGACACCAAAAGTGGCAAGCTGACGGGTAAGCTCCGATCCGATGGATCCTGCTGCTCCGGTCACCATGACTGTCTTGCCCTTGAAGTTCTCAATTATATCTTCCATGGAGAGCTTGATTTCCGGACGCATGAGAAGGTCCTCGATCTCGATGTTTCTAAGGGAGTGGTTCGGCTTTCCGTCGACCATCTCGTCGATTGGTGGAGCGAAGAGCATCTTGATGCCCAGGTCAATCGCATACTTGATCATGCGGTCTTTCTCATGACGTGCCTCTTCCTCCGTAGCAAAGAGGATGGCGTCTGCGTCTACAGCAGCGATGGCGGCGTCAAATTCCTTTTCTGTGCTTACGTAGAAGGTCTTCTTCTCGGAGATGACGTGGGATACGCTGCTCTTTCCGAACTGAAGGAAGCCGACTATGTTATAATGCGAGGAGTCCTGCAGGCGTGGTATGAGCGATACTGACTTTACACCTACGCCATAGATGAGGACGTTGAATGTGTTCTTTCTGACGTCCATTCTCTCCTTGACGTAGTCGTACGCCAGTAGCATGGCCATTCTGAGGAAGAAGAAGCCGGCGAAGGTAAGGAGGAAGTCTGAGGCCATGAGCACGCAGAGGCTTGTGTCCGCTGCTACTGCGACGCCGTATACGAATCCGAGCACGAGGACCTTGAAGAAGGAGAGGAGGACGAAGCGGCCGAACTCTCTGATGGTCATGTGTCGGATGATGATCCTGTAGGTCCTGAGGGACCAGATCAGAAATAATGAAGCCACCAATGAGGTCGAGAGCCATATTGTGGCCGAAACTGCACCAAGGATGTCTATCGGAATGAATAGTTTGGTGGCAAGGATAGCAAGCAGGGATGCCAAGAATGACACCACCATATCAATGGCGAAAATTACTCGTGTATTTAGGTACTTGCTTACGTACTGGTTAAGTTTCTTAAGGATTCTTCCCATAGTATTGAGTTTTTAAATAATTTCAACATTCCCCATCTCCACATAAGTCGAGGCGACGGCGAGCATGCCGGGGATCTCGACCATGATGCGGCGGGATTTGCGGATGCGGACGACCTTGCCTTCGACGCCTTTGAAGGGGCCTTCCTTGACGATGACCTTCTGGCCTTCGCGGAGCTTATCGCTGATCTCGGTGAGGTAGATCAGGTCGGGGTCCATGGTCGAGGCAATGGCGATGAAGTCTTCCATGGCCTTGTCAGGGACGGTGAGGGGGCGGTTTGCGGTACGGTCCCAGTAGTAGTTGACCGGGCGGGCGTCGCCGAAGCTGCGGATGTAGGCGTCGAGGGCGTCTCTTGTCGCTTGAGCGAAGACCAGGCCGGTTATGGCTGGAACAAGGGTCTTCTGCTGCTTGCCGGTCGCCGAGTCGGACTTGTGCCATGTCATCGGGATGAAGGTGCGGATGCCGTGCTCAGGAAGCTGGTCCTGCACTTTCAGTTCTCTGGCGTAGGTCGCACGAAGGACAAACCAGCTCTGCTGGGTGGCCTCCGGGCACTGTGAACACTGAGGTAGGACACCCGCAGAGGTCTCCGGGCGTCCGTTTGAAGTATTTAGGGTTTTACCAATTGGTCTTGTACTGTCCAGCAACAATTCTTTTTGGTTTTGTTTTTATTTAGATCTCTCGACTCACTTCGTTCGCTCGAGATGACAGCAGGGTCACTTCGTTCGCTCGAGATCAGCAGGGTCACTTCGCTCGTGAGCACAGCAGGGTCACTTCGCTCGTGAGGACAGCAGTGTCACTTCGTTCGTGAGGACAAATCTGTTAGTTTCTTCAACTTAGAAACCACACTGGCCGTGAGGGTGTCGCGGGTGTAGTGTTCCTTTATGGTCTTGAGGCGGTGGCAGTCGCTTCCGAGGGCGCTGTACCAGCCTTTTTCGAGGAGGAACTCGGCCTTAGCCTTGGCCGTGTCTCCGTAGTATCCGAGTATGGATCCCAGGTTCATCTGGAACTGTATTCCCATCTTGTAGAGGTTCTCGTACCCTGTCTCGGAGAGGTAGCGGTAACGCTCGGGATGGGCGAAGAGCGGGTGGTAACCCGCTTTCTGAAGGTTGCGGAAGGCGTCGTACAGGCCCGGAGGCGGGTTCCAGGTCGATGTCTCGACCAGGACTGTATCCCCTTCCATGGTAAGGAGGTCGCCCTCCAGGAGTCGGGCGTCAAAGAGGTTGTCAAGCATGTACTCCGCCGCAAGGTGGAGCCTGATGGGACCGTTGTAGGCCTGCTGCAGTTCTTCGAAGCGTTGGCGGAGGCCTTCGGTGGTGTTCGGGGTGTCCTCCATGATGTGCGGAGTGCACCATACGTCGGTGATGCCGGCCTCTTCCTGGAATGCGAGCACCGCAAGGGAATCTTCGAGGGTGGATATGCCGTCGTCCACACCGTATAGGATGTGGGAATGACGGTCGGTGCTGCCTTCAAGGACACCGGCCGTCATGAATGACTTCTTCTTTTTGAATATGTCGATGATTCCCATATTAGATTTCTCCACTCACTTCGTTCGGTCGCTATCGACGAAGTCGCTTGAGCGATAGCGAAAGAAATGACAGTGTAACACTATTTGTCGTCTGAGTAACCGTAGCCATAGCCATAGCCGGAACGTCCGTATCCGTACTTCTTGTACTGGATGTCAACGCTGTTAAGGATCAGTGTCATGTGTCTGTACTTCTTTGACTTGTAGAGGTCCTCGATTACAGGAAGGACTCTCTTGTCCATCAACCCTGCTCTCATCACGAACACTGTCATGTCCACGTTCTCTGTGATGATGCTTGAGTCTGCCACCAGGTCGATAGGAGGACAGTCGAGGAAGATGTAGTCAAATTCCTGACGCATCTGGTCGATCATGTTCTTGAAGTTGTCAGAGAGGAGGAGCTCTGTAGGGTTAGGCGGCAGGGTTCCGATCGGGAGGACGAACAGACCAGGCTGTATCTCATCGAGGTTAGGTCTGTAGTCTGCCGACTTGCCGTTAAGGTATGATGCTACTCCGCTGTGACTCAGACCAAGGGCCTTGCTGAGGGAAGCCTTGCGAAGGTCGAGGTCGACCAGGGCCACCTTGGATCCCTTGAGAGCCATGCTGGCTGCAATGTTCATGACGGTAAAGGTCTTACCGGCCGCAGGGTTGAATGATGTGAACATCATCACTGTCGATCCGCTCTTCTTGCCGATCATGAGATCGAGATTGGTTCTGAGTACTCTGTATGCCTCGTTCATCATGTCACGGCTACCCTGCTCCACGATGATCTTGTTGACTCCGTTACGCTCGTCCTTGAAGACTTTGAATTTCTTGAATCTGTCTTCCTTTCTGACATAACGTGGAATTTCTGCAAGGAAAGGTACGGAGAGGCGTCCCAGGTCGGCCTTGGTCTTGACTGTGTTGTCGAGCATTCTCTTGAGGAAGTAGACTCCGAACGGAATTCCCATACCGAGGACCAGGGCTGCGAAGAGGATCATCATCTTGTTAGGAGAAACAGGAACTCCAGGACCGTTAGGATTCATGATGACTCTTGTGTTGCCGACGTTGATCAGGGCTGCGAGCTCATTCTCCTCACGCTTTTCGAGGAGGAACATGTAGAGGTTCTGGGTGATCTGCTGCTGACGCTCGATTGAGAGGAGCTGGAGTTCCTGACCTGAGCTTGAAGACATCCTTGCAAGAATCTGCTGCTCCTGGCTCTGTATCTTTGCGAGCTGGAGGTCGAGGGTTGCGATGAGGTTCTCGACCGAGCGGAGGATCGCAGAGCGGATCGAAGCGAGGGATGCGTTGAGGTCAGTGATGAGAGGGTTGTTCTCGCCGCTACCTGTCAGGAGACGGTCTCTCTGGAGTACGATCTCGTTGTATTCCTTGATCTGGGCTTCTACCGAGCCGCTTGTGAGGCCGAGGTTAGAAGGGATCAGTGACATGCTGTTCGCAGGATCATTGAGGTAGTCCTTGATGAACTTTGCGATAGAGATCTGGTTGTTTACTTCGAAGGCTCTTGTAGCATAGTGGCTTGACTCTTCGAGGTAGTTCTGCGCAACAGCCTTGATATCTGTAAGATTGTTGCTTGACTTGTACTTCTTGAGGGCTTCCTCAACAGCTGCGAGATCCTGCTCGATAACGACGAGTCTCTCGTTGATGAACTCTGTGGTATTGATTGCCGATCTGTTCTTGTTGGCTATCCATACCTCGTTGTAGACGTCTATGAGGCTGCTGATGATAGAAGAAGAACGTGCAGGATATGTGTCGTTCATCGAGATAACGATTACCGATGACTCCTTGCCTGCAAGCGATATGTTAAGCTTGGCGCAATATGCCTTTGCTGTTGACATGCTGTTTGCCCATGAAACTCTGATATCATGAGCGAACTCAGATTCACTCTGGATGTTCTCGAGGATCACGAGGGCGCCGACCGGTGTCTTGAGAGTATCCCCGAACGATCCTACTACCACTTCCTTGATCTTCTCATCACGGATACGGAAGTCAGAGAGGGCCAGCTTGCCGTCTTCTGCTGGAGAAAGGGTAAGAGAGAAACCAGACTGAGGATTGGATCCTGCAAGGAACATCTCTACCGGTGTGTTGCGATAGAGTTCCACGTCTCTGAGGAGTTGTTTCTCCACGTATCTTGTCTGGAGGTTGAGTCTCTCGACCACTACCTGCATGAGGTCAGGTGACGAGAGGGCGACCATCTCGTTCTCCACGCTGTTGAAGCTGCGCAGGCGCATCATGTTGGCCGAAGCGACTCCGAGGTTACGCATTGTTGCATCCTGGTCACTCTCGTCGATGATCACTTTTGCACTTCTGCTGTAGGTCGCTGGAGTGCGGTAGAGGTAGAATCCTGCGAAGATGAGACAGACGAACACTGAGGCTACATACCACCACTTGTGGTCCCATATCATGTGCCACAGGTCGATCAGCTGGATCGCCGACTCGTCTTCCTGGATGAATGTGTTGTTGGTTGTGTTATTGTTTTCAGTCATGACTTGATTGTTTTCTTGATTGTCATTTCGAGCGCGAGAAATCTATTTATCTAACGAGATTAACGATAAGCGCCGCAATAGATACCAGGAGCGAACCTCCGGATACGAAGATGCTTGTAAGCCTGAGGGCCTTGTCGTCTGTTGTAGACTGGCGTGCCTTGACCTGGCTTGGCTGGACATACACAACGTCATTCTGCTGGAGATAGTATGCAGGAGAGTTGAACATGCTTACGTCGCAGAGGTTGATCTCATAGATCACGCGTTCGCCTTCCCTCTCGCGGATCACGCATACGTTCTCACGCTGACCGAAGATTGTAAGGTCACGCGCAAGGCTGATCGCCTGAAGGATTGTGACCTTGTCGTTTGTGAGGGTGTATGTTCCCGGAGAGTTTACCTCGCCGATGACAGAGACCTTGAAGTTCATGAACTCGACAGTCACTACTGCGTCAGTGAGAAGGCCTTCATTGATCAGTCTGTTCTTGATCAGCTCGGAGAGTTCCCATCTGGTGAGACCCGCAACCTTGATCGGTCCGAGTACCGGGAAGTCGATGTAACCTTCGTTGTCGACTACATATCCCATGAGCTTCTGCTGGCCCGCTCCCGCTACGACCTCGGATCCGGCCTGGTAGCTGATCACAGGGAGGTTGAACATAGCCACAAGCTCAGGGTTCCTGCTAGAAACTACGATAGAGAGCATATCCTTAGGCTGGATCACGATACCCGCATGCTTGTCGATAGCCTCAGGTTTATCCACGACCTTGTTCTGGAAATAAGCGATGTCCTTGACCTGTCCGCAAGAGACCATCGCCATGAGCGCAATACAAAGCGCAATCAGAATGTTTTTGTTGGATGTCATATTGGGTTTTATTTATATTTTCACAGTTTACACCACGGCATAATAATACCAAGTCATAAATCATGCAAAGATATGAACAATCCCACTAAAAGCCAAACCTATTCCATAGGAATAGAGGGCCGGACTTATATTTTCTCACCGGGATCAAATGCGCCAGAAGATTCAGTGATAAGAATACCGTCTGGCAAGTATAGCCAGCTTTTGAGAAACGGTTGCTGAAAACCTGGGTTCAAAAACGAAATGATACAAATCGAGTAGGAGGAAAACAAAAGTAGGTTTTCCTCCTACTTTTGTTTTCCGACCTCTCACACCACCGTACATGCGGGCCCGCATACGGCGGTTCCTTATCTACAATGATACTCTTCGTAGTATCCCAACAATGACGGATAGCCTGCTCGCGCGAGGTTTCTAATGCTCGCTGCGACTTGCATTATTCCACTATGTGCCACTGCGCAATATCCCTTACTCGCATTTCCCCATTGGTATGCCATGTTCCTCTCCACACCGCATTTGATTAGATTTCGAACTCGTGTGCGTGGAAGTTTCCAACTTTTCCATATGCACATACGGATACGACAGCGAAGCCATTTATCTATATCTCGCAGATTCTCTTTTGCATCTGCATATTTGAAGTAGTTGACCCATCCACGTATTGCATTATGCAATATCCCCTTGCGTCGTTCATACCCCATACCGTTACTTCTTAAAGTAAGCAGTTTCAGTTTGGATTTGAACTTGGCAAGCGACTTCGCATGGATGCGGAGCCTTCAAACACCGCCATGGGCGGCATAGAACGAGTGTCCAAGGAACTTGATGTCCCTCACACTGCATGCAACTGTCTTTTCGCGGTTGACTTTGAGGTGGAGTTTCTTCTCTATGAAGTTAGTAATGCTCTCTTTGACGCGTTCGGCAGCTCTCGGGGTCTTGCAGAAGATTACACAATCGTCTGCGTATCGCACGAACGGATGTCCGCGTTTCTCCAACTCCTTGTCAAGTTCATTGAGAACGATGTTACTGAGGAGCGGACTGAGCGGGCCACCTTGTGGCGTACCGACATTGCTCTCTTGCACGATACCATTAACCATTACGCCCGCTTTCAGATACTTATGTATCAGCGATATTACCCTGCCGTCCTTGATTGTAAAGGATAGCAGACGTAGGAGGTAGCTATGTTGTACCGTGTCAAAGAACTTCTCCAAGTCAAGGTCAACACAATATGTATAGCCTTGATTGACTAGTTCCTTAGAGCGAAGCAACGCATCATGCGCTGAACGATTAGGGCGAAAGCCATAACTGCTTGCACTGAACTTCGGTTCATAGATTGAAGACAATACCTGCGATAGGGATTGCTGGATTACTCGGTCTACCAAGGTCGGTATGCCGAGCTGACGTTTCTTGCCGTTGTCCTTGGGTATCTCTACTCTGCGGACGGGATTCGGTTTGTAACGTCCGTTTAGGATTGATGCCGTCAGTTCTTCTCCATGGCTTTTAAGATATGGAAGGAGTTCATCCAATCCCATATTATCGACACCGCCATTGCCCTTGTTGGACATGACGCGCTTATATGCCGCGTTCATGTTTCCACGGGACATTATCGTTTCCAATAGCATCTCACTACTCAAGTTCACTTCCACAAGTGATTCATGTGATATGCCTATTACGGTCTGCACTCCTGCATAGTCTTCGGATTCCGTCCTATCAATCTGCAGGCAGCCTTTCGTTTTCTGCTTTTCTTCCGTCATAAGGTTATCATTCACGGCACTTGTTTATATAAGGTTCTGCCCTTCCCCGAACGTGCCGATTTTTTTCGGGTACTATGGCTTCGGCTGACTTCTCGCAGTTCGTTGTTACTACTTGCCTCTTAGCTCGTCTGCGAGACCTCCCCAGATAAGAGCATGCTCTTTCCGCCTTATGCCTGCCGCATTTACCCACATGTATTCCGAATGACTATCGGGCTTTGACTTCATTGGCAGTCTCACCCTACATGTAGGCCTTATATGCGATTTCTGTCCGTCAGGCCAGACTTTTGCCGCAGGCTTCCTTCAGATTCCACCTCACGATGGACACCCTTGCCCTTGGCTATATGCTTCCCGTCATTAGGGCGCATTAGGGACTTTCACCCGTTAGAACATGCCCATGCAGGGCGTACCAAATCAAGGGTCGGCAAATCATCCGACCCTTGTTTCATAACTGTTTGTATGTCAATTGTTTACAAAAACTATTAGAGGACTGGAATGGCGTTCTCCATGCGGGTGCCGCGGGAGCCCTTGATCAGGATTGTGGCACCGGCCAGTTGCTCGGAAGAAAGGTAAGCGGCAAGTTCGTCTGATGTTGTGAAGAAATGAGCTGCCGAAAGCATATGAGCAGCGGCTTCGACTCCAAGTTCAGAGGCAAGAGCGCCTGAAGCTGTCAGGAACTCCTTTCCGACAAAGTAAACATGCGAAAGCCCGCGTGAACATGCTGACTTGATCACTGCAACGTGCTCAGCAAGAGACTCTTCTCCAAGTTCGAGCATATCTCCCAACAATGCAACCTTGCAGTCAGCTGCAACATTCGAGAAGTTCTCCAATGCTGCTGCCATGCTTGTCGGGTTGGCATTATATGCGTCTACAATCAGAGTATTACGCTCGGTCTTGGTCATCTGTGAACGCTTGTTGGCAGGTACATAAGCCTCAATCGCCCTAACGGCTTCCTCAAACGACACACCGAACTGCTGACCGACAGCAAGGGCCGCCATCACATTGTCAGCATTGTATGAGCCCACAAGATTAGTATTAATTACAACATCTCCCATCTTGACACGCAGGAACGGATATTCTGCCGACGAAGGAAGAACCGAAGCACCCTGATACTCGAGGCCATAAGGAAGGAGCAATGAATACGGACGCTCAGGGTCATGCTGGAGATTGCGCTCCGAAGCCATCTGGCAAAGATGCGGATTGTCCACATTAATGAACGCCTTGTCAGCTACGCGACGCAAGTAGTCATAAAGCTCGCCCTTAGTCGCCTTCACACCCTCGAAGCTTCCGAAGCCGAGAAGATGCGCCTTACCTACATTTGTAATGAGTCCATAATTAGGCAACGCGATGTCCACAAGTTCCTTGATGTCACCAGGATGACTCGCACCCATCTCTACCACAGCAAGCTGTGTCTGGGAATTGATCTTCAGAAGTGTAAGTGGAACGCCTATGCTGTTGTTAAGGTTACCCTCAGTTGCAGTCACATTATACTTCACTGACAGTACCTCACGGATGAGTTCTTTTGTAGTAGTCTTTCCATTAGTACCGGTCAAGGCTATGACAGTCAATGGCTTACCATCAACAAAAGTCATCGACCTGTGCCAACGTGCAAGCTCCTGAAGAGTCTTCAATGTGTCCTCGACAATGACCAGACGAGCAGCAACATCTGCATCAAATACGCCGGCCGCACAGTCTGTTCCCACCTTTGAAGAACGGTTTACAACCGCATATCTGGCACCGAGTTCAAGCGCCTTCAGCGCATACTCGTTTCCGTCGAAATTTTCACCACGAAGAGCGAAGAACATCTCCCCGCCCTTGAGAGTACGGGTGTCAGTTGTCACCACTGCGCACTCTTTGAATTTATTGTAGATTGATATTATCTGCATTTTGATTGTATTAGATTTCTCGACTTCGCTCGAAATGACAAAGTGACTTCGCTCGAAATGACAGTGTAACTGCGCTCGAAATGACATCCTATTTACCAGTAGAGCCGAAGCCACCCACTCCCCTTTCAGTCTCGTCAAGCACCTCGACCTCATCCCACTCGACCTTCTCATAACGTGCAACGACCATCTGCGCGATCCTCTCACCAGGATTGATCACGAAAGGCTCATTGGACAGATTCACAAGGATCACCTTCACCTCACCACGATAATCCGCATCGATGGTACCCGGGGCATTAAGAACAGATATTCCATGCTTGGCAGCAAGACCGCTGCGCGGGCGCACCTGCGCCTCAGTACCATCTGGAAGAGCAATGAACAATCCTGTAGGCACCAAAGTCCTCTCAAGCGGACCAAGGGTTACAGGCTCTGTGATATTAGCCTTCAGATCCATTCCCGCCGATTTCTCCGTAGCATAGAACGGAGTCTCATACGCCGACTTGTTTACTATCTTTACTTTCATATGTCTTATTATTTTATCTTCAATAATGCAGTGACAGGCAGGTTGGTCTTGGATATGACTCTGACGTCGCCTGAGTCAGTGGTAATTGTGACAGAGATGTCCACAGTATAGTCTTCCGGGTCGAACATGAGCAGCCCGAGGACTGTCCACAGCGATGTACCGGGGCAGAGGGATGCACGTCCTCTGATCTGCACCTTCTGGGCACCATGAGCCACATAGAACGAGTCTGCCTTACCGGTCACGAAAGGTGATCCATTCTTATATACTGTACCCTTGATATCAGAGACCATGAAACTCTCGCCCGCATTGGTCACCTGCATCATTACTGCTCCGCGTACAGATGAAAAGCTCTCTGGCGAGATCGACTGGATCGAATAATCATCTATGGAAATTTTATCAAACTGTGCATGGCAGACATCAGAAAAGACGACAGACGCCACAGCCATCACCATCAAAAGAAACAACCTCTTCATATCAGTCTCTTTTAAACACATCCCTTGTATATACCTTCTCCTCAACGTCATCAAGACATGAGTCATATCTATTTGCTATGATGGCATCGCACATGGACTTGAACCTATCGAGATCATTGACCACAAGGCTGCCGAAGAATGTAGTTCCGTCCTCAAGTGTAGGCTCATATACCACAACAGTAGCACCCTTGGCCTTGATCCTCTTCATCACACCCTGGATAGAACTCTGGCGGAAATTGTCCGAATTAGCCTTCATGGTCAGCCTATATACTCCTATGGTACACTGTCTTTCCTGGGCCGCGTCATAGTGATATCCCTCACTGTATGAATAATAGCCCGCCTTCTGCAGCACCCTGTCGGCAATGAAGTCCTTACGGGTCCTGTTGCTCTCGACGATGGCCCTCATGATCTCCTGAGGCACATCGTCATAGTTTGCAAGCAGTTGTTTAGTGTCCTTTGGCAGGCAGTATCCGCCATAACCGAACGATGGATTGTTATAATGGTCACCGATTCGTGGATCAAGGCACACTCCGCGGATGATGTCCGGCGTGCTCAGACCCTTCATCTCGGCATATGTATCCAGCTCATTGAAATATGAGACGCGAAGCGCCAGATATGTGTTCGCGAACAGCTTCACGGCCTCAGCCTCGGTAAATCCCATCAGCATCGTGTCCACCTCCGGCTTCAGCGCACCCTCCTGCAGCAAAGCTGCAAACCTCTGCGCCGCCTTGACAAGGCGTTCGTCCTTCATATCCGTACCGACGATGATCCTCGAAGGATAAAGATTGTCATACAGAGCCTTCGACTCACGCAGGAACTCCGGAGAGAAAAGGATATTGTCAGACCCATACTTCGCCCTTACAGACTCTGTAAAGCCTACAGGGATAGTCGACTTGATCACCATGATTGCTGAAGGATTCACCTGCATCACGAGTCTTATCACAGACTCGACAGCCGAGGTATCGAAGAAATTCTTCTGAGGGTCGTAGTTGGTCGGAGTAGCGATAACCACAAACTCCGCGTCGCGATATGCCGCTTCAGCATCGAGAGTCGCCACTAGATCGAGTTCCTTCTCAGCAAAGTACTTCTCAATATATTCATCCTGAATAGGGCTCTCACGACGATTGATCTTCTCTACCTTCTCCTCTACCACATCAACGGCCACAACACTATGGTGCTGGGCCAAAAGGGTCGCCATCGACAGACCCACATATCCTGTTCCTGCTACTGCAATTTTCATAGAACCACTGTTAAATCCTACAAATTTAAGAAATTCATCGTACCCACGCAATTTTATCGAAGTTCAGTTCTATATAATGTGCTTCCGATATAATATACTTCTCAGAAAGTTCCAATCTAAAAAACAGAACCCTCCGCTGTCGCGAGACGCCGGAGGGTTCATTCATTTATTAATAATCTTATAGATGTCTATCATAATCCATCTTCTCATGTAAGACACGACTAATCAACACCACACCACTAGCTTGAATCTGATAAAATATAACATGCTTACCAATTGGATACTTTCTGTAACCTGAACGAACATGATCATATGAACTCCCTAAAAATGCAGGTGCTTTTGCAATCTCTTCAAAAGCTGCCATTATACCGTTCAGATATTTATTAGCCTGATCCTTAGACCAAGTATCAACTGTATAACGCCATATACCTATCAAATCTCTCTCGGCTCTTTTAGAGAGTGCGTACTTCTGCGTCATACTCCGCATTTAGTTTTTGAAGAAACATCTCAGGATTAAAATCCTCAACAACACCACTTTCCTCTCCTTCAATCAAAGCTGCGCGTATCGCAGCAAGCCTTGTTTCATCTTCTTCTAGACGACGGAGTCCAGCTCTAATAACCTCACTGACATTATTATAACGTCCACCAGCAATATTTGCCTGAATGAACTCCTCATAGTGAGGTCCCAATGTTACGGTAACAGTTCTTGCCATAAACTAAAATTCAATTTTCACGATAAATGTAAGCATAAATCTTACATTTACAAAATTATTGCCTATTTTTCTTCCTCCTCCAATTCTTCACCGGCTCTCCTATGCTCTCCAACATCTGCTCCAAAGTCATCGTGTAGGAAATCGCATTCCAGCCTTAAAGGCCAGGGCGGACGATGACAGTCTTGAGACCGAAGGCCGCCAAAAGACGTGAGAGATACTTATACGGCCAATGTCAACCCAGAGCCTAGGCATACGGCATACAGGAGTATCACTTAAATTAGTTACTTTTTGTCAACAGGCTGGCGTTCTGCTCAGGGATACGATCACGGAGGGAAAGCGCGCTCGCAGGGACTCTGGCCGTTTCTGCGCCACCTCACCACGCTTTACCACCCCGAAACGCGGACCGGAAAGCGCGGCAAACCCTCGTAGACAGCACTCAAGAAGGGGCACCGCGCTTTCCCTCCCAAACTTGACTATCACATCAAGCAACACCTGCGTGGCAAGGAACTAACTAACACTCAACGACTTAGCTAAACTTTACCCGCCATTTAAACAGGCTAATAAATAGCCAACCAATTGAACATCAAATACTTACCTGCCACGCCATCACCTCCGATGATGGAGGTTAAATGTGTGAGATGCCCGCAGACCGCCGAAGGAGCGGTGGCGTTACCCCTACCGATCCGCCTGCGTAACAAACCTCACTACAGCGCCGGTGAACCAATGCCACATGTAGGCGAGGGAGTAGCCTGGGAACAGGCCGAAGAGTTTCATCAAACGGCGGCTCTGGAATGTGAAGCTGCGCCACTTTCTGACGAGATACGGAACTTTGGAATGGTCACGGCCATTGGCATCGAAGCGACCGAAGTTGCCTGAGACGAAGATGTGCTGCAAGAGCTCATGGGTCTTTCGGCCCGGCGTCAGGTCAGCAGGCGCCAGCGGAAGTTCTGACGCAGGAAGTCCAAGGAACCCTACAGCAAGACGCCCAAACTCCTGCCATATCCGCTCCATATGCAGCTCCTTCAGCTTCCGGCCGAGCAGCTCCACATCCACCTGCGCATGGCACTTATGCAGAAGCATCGTCCAGTCGCATATCTGGCGGAAGCCCACGCCCTCCGTCGTCATGTGCCTCACCGCATGGTGCAGAATGAAAAACGCATTATATGTCGCCGGCGCAAGAGCAACCGGAGTTCCATCATTATCCCAAACCTCCAGACGGTCAGTGCCGAACAGCGCATCCATGCTCTCCTGCGTCCACTTCTGGAAATTCGCATTCATACGCTTGCCATGAAGGAAGCTCGCCAGGCGGTGGATCTCCACCTCGACGCCATTGAGCGACGTGTGCAGATGGTGCTCACACTCCGCCGCCTCCTTATGCGCCCGTCCCTCATGAAGGCCCTCGATGATCTCAAACGCCTTCTGATATCCGCCATGACCGGTATATAGATCAATATCACCGCATGTGCGGCTCTCCGGACGAAGGTAGTTCTGTGCAATTCCCTGCCCCTTCAGCAGCACAGACGGCACACCCTGCGCATCCAATGCCTGAACAATCTGCGCAATCGTCGAATTTAGCAGCACATGCGTCTGCTCTGTCTTCAGACGCATCATAGCAAGCTTCATCATAGCCTCCTTCGGCGGCCACAGTTCCTTCGGCAGCGTCTCGATTCCATCCGCCACCACAGCCAACATCGTCTGCTCTTTAGCAATACGCAAAACAGCCCGCCAGTCAACACTGTCAGGCTTAAAATTCTCCGGATCGGCGGCAACACCCCAAAGGCCCGCCCTCAAAAGTTCAAGAAATTGCGTCTGCGATCTGTTCATCGGCAAATACGTCGTTAGGATTCTCTCACAAATGTAGCAAAATTAATTCATGCGGCAAAGGTAGCTCAGATTCACATACATACAACTCGCACGTCATTATAAGAACAGAAAATCATGCAAAAATAAACACGATCCACGCCCCTCTGTAATCGTATAACAGAGAAAGGTAGAATTCTATTAATTGTCAACAGATCTGTTATAAATCAGACTAGAAAACATTTCATGCAGATGTCTATCAGATATATCACTCTGAAGAGATGTAACTCTACGTCCGACTAATGCTTTATCACGTTTCTCTTCTTCCTCCTCTCTAATCGTAATTTTCCGGTCCTCAACACGACCTATATAACCGGAATGCTCGAAATCACCAATCAAAGCTGCTATTTGATCCAACGCAGATTCAATCTGCTCACATTCATACTCTTGAGTACAATCTTCAATCTCATACTTGAAATCTTCTTCAAATGAACCCATTATCTGCTGAGAATATTGTTCTAAAACACCTATTCCCTTCACATATTCCAACAATTCAACATAATGTTCAACAAACTTATGCACTTGCATCAGCTTCTCCAATAAACGAGAAAGTGGAATATCAGTTTTCTGCAGATCTATACGCTTGACAATTTCAAAAATGTCATAGAAGAACTGTTCCGACTCTATATCTTCTAATGTGAGATTACGTTCCACGAAATCAGTCCGCCTACTAAGTTCCGGATTCGCATCTATAAAGCGCTTTATACAGACTATCTTATTTGTAACAGATCTCACAGCCTTCCTACCGGAGTCATACACTACCATCCTGGATGGTATCATGCTATCCTTACTCTCTTCATAACGATTTGCAAGGATATCACCAAGATCGTCGGTCAGCAAAATGGTTGAAGGCAACTCATGCTCTTTGAACAGAGTGTAGAACTGTTCCTCATATATAAAAGACCTGATCAGCAATTTCTGAATCTCTGTCTTATCCTTAATATAGGCTACAATAAAATCATAGACTGACGGATTATGGAAATCTACCAGGTGTAATCCTCCGACATAATTAGTGCGCACAAAACAATCCAACAAGACCTTCAGATCACGCGTCCATTGCTCATCATCATAAAAAACGTGAGCATCATAGCCAGAAAGTTCACAGAAAGCAAGATATGCGCACCTCCAATCATCGACAAGCACTGGAGTTTTCATCGTACAAAGAACCATCATTGCAAACCTTGCACTTTTGGAAAGTTTGACAAATGCATGTTCCCATACACCGTAAGGCTTATTGAAAAGCTCCAGAATAGACGACGTGAATTCATCAGGACCAACATCATTCCATAATTTCTGATTAATCAGCAACTCGATCAACCGGGGATTGAAAGATCTATGCTCTATCAACTTTTTATAATTCTTATCTTTAAGAAGGTCTTCAATATATGGAGAAGGGATATCGGCCTCTGCCAAATGATTATACAGTATCTTGGCCCTGACAGACTTCGTATAAAAATTCAGATCCAACATACACTTGACAGGATCTATGATATATGCATTAAACTTCTCATATTCCTGCCTTGCAGCGGACAAAACATATTCGCGTGTGGTTAGAATCAACAATTTATCCTCACTTCGTCTGATACGGTCAAGTAGAGCGACAAGTTTAGAATCGAACCCGTTCCCACCCTTCTCGAAGACATTGCTTCCAAGAAAATCATCGTATAGAAATATTTGCTTTCTACCTTCTTGAAACTTCTGTGCCACATCATCTATCTCGCCTGCCACATATATGAATTCATCAAACCCTTCTGCCAGATAGTTGTAAGCAAGCATATTGGCAAGAGTAGACTTTCCGATGCCAGGAATACCGGAAATAATGACGAAGCGATTCTCCTCAAGTATCTTTCTAGCCTTATCGAAACTGTCATTAATAACATACCGGCGCACATCCTGCTTTATCTGCTCTAGTCGGAACGCAGACCAGTTCTCAATACGTTTATTGATAAAAGATTCCAGTACAGCAGTGCTGCCCAGCCAAAGCTTATAGTACCTTTTCTCGACATCTGGAAACTGACCTATAAGATTATTCAAATCACTTCTTCCTAAGATATCCTCGTCAGACTTTATATATGGCTCAAACATCTGCCTGATCTGGGCCTTGTTGGCAGGAGTAAGATCCACTGAGACAGAAAGAATATAACGACTTGGAGCCAGTGCGACTACCTTGGGTACCTCCTTTTTAAGATTCTTCATCAGAGAAGACAGATCCTTATATCTCTTTACCTGAACAATTGCCTTACTGCCAGAAATCGGAGCAAAGCGCAGATCAATACCACCATCACGTCCTTCGGCAAAAGACTCGACAAAGCATCCCTCCTTCTTCTGAAGAAGATCTCTGGTCAGGCACTCAAACTCATTGTGATTAAGTATTAGAAAGTCATAATTAGACATAGAAATACCTCTACTTAAGAATATCACACTCCTGAATCGGCTCATAAGCCCCATCCTTCATCTCCAGAATCACCGTGCCGGACTCCAGCGCACGAAGGGTATGCCACTGGCCAGCTGGAATATTCAGCGCATAGACCATAGGAACGTCATTGCGAGGAGCGTCACGATTCACGTCATTACGAGGAGCGTCACGATTCACGTCATTGCGAGGAGCGTCACGATTCACGTCATTGCGAGGAGCGTCAGCGACGTGGCAATCTCCCAACACAAAAGATTCAACCAACACTCCAGCATCATCATAATACTCCTCCACCACACGCCCACGCAACACAACCACAGTCTCCGAAGTCTTCCGATGCCTATGAATCGGCACCACCGAACCCGGCTCGATCGCATTCAGCATCCTCTGCGACGAATCCGCATCCGAATTTCTCAAATCCAGATTCATCCTCAACCTCGGCGATTCCTTCGCCTGAGCAGTCAACTTATCAAGCAATATATTATCAATCTTCATAAACCGAAGCTATTGCTATTTCAAAGAAAAACCATACCTTTGCAGTGAGATTTCAGACACAGCAAGGATGGGGTAATTCGTTCAGTGCAAAGCCCTCGACCCGAGCCCCACCATCAGGTAAACATCCCCTGTGCTTTCTTGAGGCAAAACATAGGGATGCCGCAAGGCATCCTTTTATATTTCTAAGGCTGTAATACAGTACTGTACCTTTTCATGGGTCCTTCGTCTGACCCCAACGGTCATCTTAACCACACCAATCCCCACACAATCATACTTCATGATTATCATCTTCTCGAATGGCTTCTGATTTCCATTTTCCTTACTCTTAACAGTGGATACAGTTCGAGCATTAGTCAATATAGCATCCAATTGCAAAACTGCTAAAGTTGAAAGATAACTCCTTGACGCATGGACACACGTTTCAGTAATAGACACGAAGCGGATATTAATATACTCTTTCAACGACAGATTAAATTTCCTCAATGACAGATTGCGCAACTTCCAATCATGATAGAATTTTGATATAATCTTACGTCTTGCTTCAATATCCTCTGCAGAATCCCCTATCGGCACATCCTCCGGTCGAATATCAGCAGCCAGATCCAAAGACTCCTTATGAAACTCCGGAACCGGTAATTCATAAACCTCTGGTTCCTCCACATACCCCACTAACAAAGCCAACGGCACCTCCAGAACTTCTGCTGCACGTGCTATAATCTCAAGATTATTCGTCTTGAAAAGCACATTTACATTCTGACGCTGAATCCCCATTCTGCGGGCAAACTCAGCCTTCGACATACCCAGCTTACCAAGAAGCTCAATTCCCTTTTCCTCAAAATAAATTCCTTTCATGAAGCAAAGGTAATGTAATATTTATATATTACAAAATATCCGCAGGACTAATCGGCTCATAAGCCCCATCCTTCATCTCCAGAATCACAGTGCCGGACTCCAGCGCACGAAGGGTGTGCCACTGGCCTGCCGGGATGTTCAGCGCATAGACCATAGGAACGTCATTGCGAGAAGCGTCACGATTCACATCATTGCGAGGAGCGTCATTGCGAGGAACGTCATTGCGAGGAGCGTCAGCGACGTGGCAATCTCCCAACACAAAAGATTCAGTCAACACTCCAGCATCATCATAATACTCCTCCACCACACGACCACGCAGCACAACCACAGTCTCCGAAGTCTTCCTATGCCTATGAATCGGCACCACCGACCCCGGTTCAATCGCATTCAGCATTCTCTGCGACGAATCCGCATCCGAATTCCTCAGATCCAAATTCATCATCAACCTCGGCGACTCCTTCGCCTGAGCTGTCAACTTATCAAGCAATATATTATCAATTATCATATAACTATACTTCTACTGCTTCAACAAAAACCAGTTCATCTGCTGCAACCTGATTGTGGAAAGCCAACTGATCGAAAAGAACATGAGCCTTCAGCATCTCAATGGCAGCATCGGCGGTCACCACCCCCTGCTCATACAATCTGATTGTGGCATATAACTGATCATTTGCAACTGGACCCAAGGTCAGATCATAATGTCCATCACCCTGTCCTTTCCTATTCTTCACCACAAAATCCAACCAATCCTTAGTTGGACCTGTAAAATTCAAAGTTGCATACCTTCCATTCAAAAGGTCATCTGGAGCTTCATATATAGAAACGACCGCACGACTTACACCTGAACGCTTACGTTTCAAGTCTGCCCATTTCTGGGCCTGCTCAAAACTAGTAGTCGTATAGAATCCTTTTCCAAAATCCACCGTATTTCGTCCTTTGAGCACACTAGGCTTCTTTACAGTAACTAATGATCCATGATACAGTTTCATTTCTCTCTCCTCCTTGATTTTATGTACCTGTCTATAGTTTCTATTATATATATAACATCTTGAGTGTGCAACACCTCAAACGTGTCATCCAAGAACCCAAACACATCATACTGCCTAAACAAGGCCAAAGCATCCTCATGATAGACATCCTTTAAATCACAATACGATTCAATGCAGAATGTTCTGAACATCAATATCTTTTCCGGCAACTTGACACGTCTTTTCAAACGTTTCTCCTCCTCAAGAATATCATATAATGCCACCGTGCTCATATACCACATCTTCGCCTCATCGTTCAATAGTTTCATATACAGATCAGACGAATACAAGTAGAACAAAGCATCATCGAATGCCATATTCTTTCTACTCATGATCATCCCTACAAGATCCTTAACCACAAACGGACGCATTATCGTAGTCTTATCATTATTCATAACTAAACAATATCACGTTATATAATTTAACAAAGATAGTGAATTTATACTTTACTTTGTCCCTAAGCACAATGAATGGAAGTTTCTTAAACTTTAGATAGTCGTTCGATTCATCACGGAACCGTTATCACATCTCCCCACACTGCTCAGACCAGATCGGGACTCCAAAAGACTCGTATAACGTATACCAATCCAAGCTGTACTCATATGTCAGCACCGGTAACTCCTTGTTAATACTACGTAACTCTCTATAAATCTCACCTTCAAACATTGACTCTAGCAACTCAAGATATCTATCTTTACATATTATTGCACAAGCCAATGAATCAGTAATATCCAAATACTCGTTTGCAAATTCGTCATCAGCCCTCCGAATCACACGATATTCCTGTTCATATTCCCACTCCTTACGCTTATAAAAGAATATCTCTTCACGCCTCCGCCAGATCTCTGATTTTATACCTTTCTTACTTTTATTATGCACAATTATGCCCTGAGGTATTAAATTTCCATAATGGATATCAGCTGCGTAATATCTAGGACCAAGTTTAAGTTTTTCTTTATCAAACACCAGACATACTCCATAACCTTTATCGGCATAAAGCCCCCACATTGTATGTAAATCAAATCCGAGATAATGGCAACCATCAACTACTCTATCCTGAGAAAAACTAAGCTGCTGGTATTTCCTCATCTCCTCCTCAGCATAACATAAGTACTCTTTCTCTTCTGGTATATATCCTCTAAACGTTCTCTCCCATACAACCCTATTACTTTCAATCAAATCATTTAACCTATATGACTTACTGAATCGTAACCTACCGCTCTCAATTATTTTACAAGCAGATTCGAAACTAGTAAAATGATATAGTTTTGACATATCCCAAAAGCGGAAGCTGATCGATTTTTTCATGGAATAAGTTTTAGATCATAAACTTAAATCTCCCTTACCCTCCTCACAAACATCTCCCGCTGCTGGCTCCAGTGAATAAAGTTGTCATGTAAAGAGAAATGCTCTATCATTTCTTTATAGAGACTGTCTAGTGCTATTGAATCGGTAAGCTTCTCTGCCTTTCTTGTATCGCAGAGCCAACCAATCTTATCAAAATTCGTATTGGGAAGCAAGTACAATTTCACATTAGCATCATACGCCCACACTGCTCCCATCTCGTTGATGCAGACTTCACTTGACTTATAATTATCAGAGATTAGAAGGAAAGAATATTCTGCTGAACGAATATTATCATGTATATGCTTTCTTATATCCTCCCCATTTCTCATAGTCATATCTTCTATTGACGTGCAGAAAATATCATCGGGATTAGCACCAATACCTAAGCATAAGATATGATTGACAAAGTCTTTGACCAATTGCTTATCCTTCGACGAATGGCTTATAAATATCCTTTTACCGGACACTTGCACAGAAGAAGACTGACCTATAGCAGCACCATTTTCACGTTTCACCAACAACGAAATCAACTCTTGGATTGCACCAAAATCATAAGCTCCAATTTTCTTGCAACCAACTAAACGACTGGTTCTTTTCTGTAAACGCTCACATTCAATTGGATAATCATCCTTTATGAGAACGATTAACTGCACCAAAAAATCATGAAGTTCTGCAACCTTATTACAAAAGATACACTCATTACATTTCCCCGCATTTATCTCTGCACGAATCTTCTCAATTAGAGCTGATGTCTCCTTAAGGACTTCACTTTTTGTCTTTTGCATATTCCTATCATGAATTAACTGTAACCTGTCCTGATTCCATCATCCTAAACGCCTCAATGTCATCATCAGCCTGTCTTACAAGATCATGCACCCCTTTAAATACTCCGACACCAGTCTTTATGATTGCCTTATGACAATAGCCTAGCTCACACTTGAACTTAGCTAATAAGAATGCCTCTGTAACTGAAGGCTGGCCATTCTCCTCATAGATTTCTCGCTGAAGGCTATCCAACCTTTCTTTATAATATGATCGGATATCTGCAACTGTAATGATATCACCGATTTTCTTGCCAAGCAGTCCAATTGTAATCAAGCTCTTTGAATTGCGTTCAGAATTGAAATCATTTGCGACAGACACAGCATCTTCAACAGACAATTCCAACATATCTTTACATGAAGGCATATCGCTGATTTTAACCGAATCCTTTACTATGGTCTTCAGGTTATTGAGTGTATCCGAAATATCTAGAAACCCCCATGGTACAAGATCAAGACTATCACTAAAGGATAGCTTTTCAAAATGCCGGCGACACTTCCTTACCGCACGTAAATCAGAAGCGAAATAAGTATCCAATACTTTCATAGCCACATGACAATACGCCTTTAAAAGTGCGCCATCATGCTTATTACAAGAAACACCCTTTCGATTGTAATTAGTAATAGCCTCATCAATAGACTCAAGCACATCTTCTTTTTCACCGATGTAATAGAAGGTTCCTGTTAAGTGCATAGTATCAGTACTGCTAATTAAGAATTTTGTATAGGTTCAAACAGGCTTTGGGCATGGCAAAATTCTTACCAAAGAAGAAAAGTCACTGCAAAACTAGAGGGAGCTCACCTAAAAATCACATCTAACGAGTTGGAACGATATCATAACCGTATGCGTCATTCTCACTTTTATCATAGGCATTATCAATATACTTTTGTGGATTGTTTAAAAATGCATCTTCCTCAACAAAAGCTATATATGATCCCGTTAGATAATTAACACACTTACAATTGTTGCAAGTATATTCCTTAGAAGATTGATTAAATCTATTATTATTGATGATATTGAATAGCTTTTCTGAGTAATAGCGAGTTACCGTACAGCCATCATCTTTTGTAACAGTATTCTTCAGCCAACTGTAACCTCCATCAACCTTCATAATAACACCTACCACACCATTACGCTGAGAGGTTCTATCTTTTCGTTTATACTTTCTCAGACAATACTCTATCTCCCAATCAATCCACTTGCTCTGTTTCATATTCGGTGATAATATTACTATTGTGACAGAAGTTCCGAACATCATGTCAGTAAGATTCTTCTTGATATTCTCAGTAGAAGTATCTGTCAAATCAGGTGATTCACTTGTTTCACCCATGTAATAATCCGCATCTTCTCCTAAAGCATCAATAATCCTATCTCTTAGATCTTGAGCTTCGCTGTATTTATATGAAATAAATGTTTTATGTGCCATAATTATTTTAGGTTGCTTCTATAGTATTGTCCAAAACATGGCTCAATGACTTCTGATTCATAATATTTAGACAGCATTATCCTTACCTTATTAAAATACTCAGAAGTCAAATAAATATCCTTCAGACTTTTATTTCTTACATTATCTGGAGTAACCCCATTTATATCCATTACTCCATCTTTAAAAGCTCCACAAGGGAAAACATATCCATCATATCTAACAGCCATTCTAACTGTACCTGTCCTACACGAAGAAAATTTTGCCATTCTATAAGGTTTACCGAGGCGGATTTTTCCAGAATATTTATCTGACAAAACCGTGAGCATTGTTTTCAATTCTAATTCGTCATCTTCTGATAAAAGAGTAATGTCCATATTTTCCACTGATCGTCCTTGACAGACGAGTCTTAAAAAGCTCACGTTTGAAACGCCTATAGAATATAACTTCTCTATAGTATAAGGAATTTGCCGGAAGTTACACTTCATTGGAACTATATGGGCTTCCACATTAATGCCTAAACTTATTGCTCTTTTAATGGTTTCATCAAGGACACCGAGATTTTCTGGTACTGTGCCCATAATCCTTGCATACAATTCCGGAGAATCTGCCTCATAATTAAATATGAGTGTATCAACCTCATACTTAATAGATTCAAGGAGACTAAATGGCAAAGAACAGAATCCATCATCATAATATATCCCGCTAGAATATAGTCTGATTTTTAATCGCTTCGACTTTATATAACGAAGAATAGCCACAATTGAAGGATGAAGGAGAGGTTCCCCTCCAGAAACATTGATAAGCTTTGCACCTAACTCCACAGCATCATCCACAATCCTACAAATCAAATCGTAATCAAGCATTTCTAGCTTATCTAAGCCAGACCATGAAGAGCAGTAGGTACACTTATTCGGACATTTTTGAGTTACTTCTATTGTAACCTCGAACAATTCTTTCATAATGAAACGCCCCAATCTATTGGGAAATAATAGTCTATAATATTATTTGACGGCTTATAGTGTTGTTTGATTCTAACATTTCCGACCTTCAATTCGGGCATCGCGGCACGAAGATACTTATCTGTTTCACAAAAGCAGTTCTGCAGATCTATTAACTTCGGTTCACGACCTGGTAATGGGCGAAACTCTGTATAGCCATATCTTTCCTGAAGTTCTTCAAAATGGTCATAAGTATATTGGATTGCCTCTTCATAGGATTCTCCATAAGACAGAAAACATTTCCTTATACCTCTGACAGCACCAATACCAGCTTTGACAAAAGAGTTTTCATCAAAATTAAAATACGGGGAATAATTTAAATCTACTGTATATTGATAGGCCAAGAAGTCTCCTATTAAGGGATATGATCTTAGTTGGTTATAAATATCTGACATTGATGATGCAATCAGTATTTTTTTAAGTCCATGCCCCAAAATAAATTCATCTTCTATCATCTGTAACCATACTTGATGCTTTGTGGGTAAATGCTCATATTTACTGTGGCTACCTGTCATCATGTAGGCATTTGAGAAAATAGGCATACTTCTCTGCTTTTCCGATAGAAGTTGAGAAAGTTTATCAACGTCAAAAGATTCTATGGAAATAGGATATAATTCTTCTAAATATTCCCATGTGCTTATACGATTGAAGACCTTGAAAACTAGTATTCTTAAAAGTGTATCCTCTGCGCTATACTTTAGATTATCATCATATATAACATTTCGAATAAGGTACTGACTAACACGATCACAAGCACGATAAACGTTTGTAAACTTATATTCCTGAAGGATAGGATCTTCTGTTAGAAATTTTGAATTACCTAACTTCCTCCAGAACATATTCATACGTTCCTGGATAAAGTAAAAATAATATTTGAACGTCTCATCGTTAGGAACAACATTTCTATTTGCCATTGTATCTCGTGAATGATCTAAAAAGTATAGGATAGTCAATTAATCCTCCTTCAGGATAATTCTCCTCAAGATATTTCCAAAGTCCTTTACAGTCTTCCTCAGAGACATTATGGTGCCCAATATTATAGTGTAAACACGAAGCAAACTCTTTTGGAAGATCAATCATTGAGGCACCAAAATAGAAAAACTCGTTACTAATAAGAACACGATCTGTAAGCCCTGTATCCGTTTTAAGATTAGATGAATTTACAAGTCCGTTCGTTCCTGAATGATGCGAATCTGCTTGAATCCACTTACCATCTTCATGATGATATATATTATCGCCATAAAGTGTCTTATAACTACCATTCATGACCGGTTTTTTGTTTTGAAAGCGAGGATCATTCCAATAGTCATCAAAGGTTATAATCTCGTCAATTTTTGCCATATAAATAAGCCTATTCCCTGCTCTTTTGGGAGAGTTACCTAATAAATAGTCTCCAACTTGAGCACTTTTTCTAATTTTGGGCTTACACGTCGCAAGAGTTAGCACTCCTTGAAATGGATTCGGGGCAAAACCGAAATCACGCGTAATAATGTATGAATGTCCTTTAGCCATTTAGCATGTATATCTTGGTGCATCAATACTTGGTCTTGCTGACCCATCTGCATTAGTAAATGAATTGTCTCCATTAATAGCATCAATGATGGTATCTTTATTCCAGCCTACCATTGCATCGGCTCCATCCTGTAAAGCTGGAGGGATATCAGAATCTTTTGCACCCCAAAGATAAACGCCAATGATGCGCTTACCTTGCTTAATCGCTTGCTCGATTTCCCAATTAACCCACTTGCTATCATGAGTCTGAGGGCCAATCAAACATATAAAAGTGCCTGCTTGGTTAATAAGAGGACGCAATAAAGATTTAATATAATCTTCGCTTTTAGCGTTATTATATTTATCCGAGGTAACAGAATAGTTTCGAATACTATATTTGTCACCGAGCAGTTGTTTCATCTTCCCGATATTCTCCTCATCGTTGTGATAGTGACTGACGAAAACATTAATTACTTCCTTCCCCATACTACTATTATTTATAATAATTTAAGGTACTTTCGAAAAACTGAAACATAAGAATAGTTATCCTCTAAATCAAGATTGTTCATCTTGAGTTGAGTGTACAATTCTCTACTTGCAGCTCCAGTGGTTGCCATCGGAAGAATCTTAATCTTCGGATTATATTCTATGATCAAATTATACTCATCAATCACACCTTTCATGCCTCCTATAAATACAGCAGCTGTAGTATTGTTTTCACTAAACATCTGCCTTCTCATAGAATCAACACTAGAAATTAGATCACCAGATTTATCAGTCCAAACTATATTTTCAAAATAAGAGACTTCTTTCGGAGTCTTATCAATAAAATAATCAGACTGATAAATTCGTATAAGTTTCTTAAAATCATCTGGTGCGTAATCTTTAGCCACATCCCAAATTAAGGGTGTAATAGCTGGATGTCCGCCAAAATAAAAAGGAATCTTATCCTCCATACAAACTTTAGTAAAAGCCATAATCGCTTCTCTTATGGCAATAACGTCTTCCGTGCCGTAAAACTCACGACCTAAAGTGGGAATACTTGCTGATAGGAAAATCATATTATATAGAAATATCTTCTGATGTTACAGGCAAATTATACGTATTTAACCAATCTAAATGGTTACGCTTATCACTACGGCAATGGATTCCATAATAGCAAATCTTCTTAATCACTTCATCACGAAGGCCCAAGTTTTCCATACTATTATATGCCAATTCCAAATCCTCAGAAGTGGGTACATGGGTTATAGGAAAATATGCAGTCTGAGAACATTTGACAAAAACAGATCCATTCTCTAAAGTCGACAAGCCTTGGAGTGAGTACTTAGATTTCAAGCCATCTATCAAAATCCTACGCTTTGTTCTATATCCTTGCGCACGATAGCGCTCCATATTATAGATTATGTTTTCTATTATGTCCTGGTCATACGTCTCGTCCTTTTGCAATTGTTCATCTAACTGTAAGATTGCTGATATATCTGCTTCGGGGAATGCCTTACTTCTAGGGAATTTTACTTGAAGTATTCCTATGCCTAACTGATGCGCAGCCACTAGCTCTGCTTTAGTGAATTCACTCTGATCATAGTCAGAAGAATTAAGCATTACAAACATATCAGCATCTGAAATTTCATTCATAAGATATTCTTGGAAATCAACTCCAGTCTCAATCGAATATGAGTCAAGGAAAGGAATGTACCCCTTTTTGATAAGAGCATCAAACAATTGATGAGCTAATGAGGACGTATCACTTCGCTTATATGAAATAAAGATTTTTCTAGTATTATCCAATAAACCAAACCAACTCAAAATTCGATTCTTAAGATTATGAATCGAATTCACATCATCAAAGACGAAAGCATTGATTCCGCTAAGTGAGTCAGGAATATACTCATTAAATTTTGTTACATCCTTTACAATAGGCAGTACCTCTTGATTCTTAGCCTTCACATTAAGGTCAATAGCATAGGGAGAAGTTTTATCACCTTTATTCTCTCCATAATAAAGAATTAACAACGGAAGCTTCTCATTTATTTCATCTATAGAGACCAAAGAGATATAGGGCACATCCACAAACAGTTCCAACAAATCTTCTAAATAAAAAGGAGTTCCTAAGGGCAGTAGCTGGTACGACGGTTTCATCTCCAAATCAGAACTAGAATTTTTAGAATATACAATACTTATTACAAAGATACGCCTTAGTATTAACTAATCCATCTTAAACACATCCTTCTTATAAACTTTCTCAATCAATTCATCAAGATATGAGTCATATTGATTCGCAATAATCGCATCAAAAGGTAACTCAAGTGCGACAAATTGATACGACAGCTTAAGATTGTAGTACCATCATCAAGCGTATACGCGTAACTGATCCTTATTGTGTCTTTTGCCTTAAGACGTTTCATGACACCCAGAATTGCATTCTGGCTAGGATTATCTGAATTTACTGTCTCCAGAATCATCTCCCCTGCTACCACTCTATGGTATTACGGCAGAGATATCGCCATAAACACACCTACGTCTCTAATTCCAGTGGCCTGCGATCTTTATGCGATCACATTGATTTATATATTTTCAAACTATCCGCCGCCACAATCGGCTCATACGCCCCGTCCTTCATCTCCAGGATCACTGTGCCGGACTCCAGCGCACGAAGCGTGTGCCACTGGCCTGCCGGGATGTTCAGCGCACAAACAGGACCGCCCGCCGCAAGTTCATACGAAGCCTCGAGAACCCCTGCCGAAGAATAATACTCCTCCACCACACGCCCACGCAGCACAACCATCGTCTCCGAAGTCTTCTGATGCCTATGAATCGGCACCACAGAACCAGGCTCAATCGCATTCAACATCCTCTGCGACGAATCCGCATCCGAATTCCTCAAATCCAAATTCATCCTCAACCTCGGCGACTCCTTCGCCTGAGCTGTCAACTTGTCAAGCAATATATTGTTAATCTTCATACAATCTACTCTAGATTATCGTTTCTTTCTATCTTTAATTAAACGAGCCATACCCTCTACAATAGAATAGTAGATTTGCTGTAAAGCATGATAAGGGAATATGACGACTAATCCCAAAAATTTTTTTACATAGCACTTCAAAGAAAAGAGCTTCTCCGAGATATATCCTCTTGTCGGCTTACGTACGAACTCAGTTTGCTGTCCAAAATTTCCTTCAAGCATTATTCTCTCAAGAGTTTTACTCGCCTTCTTATGATATCTTGAGTCATAAAAAGGAAACTCGTCCTTGGGCAGACCAAGATAATTGACTGCGATACATCCAAAAGTTTTCCATGGCTTTATCAACTTCATTTTAGTCAACAATGTTGACAGATACTCCAAATCAAGTGAACCAGCACGTGAATGCAAGAATACGATCCAATCACATAATTGTCGTAAGCCTACTCCTTCATGCATAAAATGATGCCACATGTGATTGAAAACATAAAAAGCATTAAAGTTATCAGCTGGGGTATTAACTACTACCTCGCCAAACTGAAGAGGTATCAACCCTTCTGATAAACCCAGACGCGCATAATCTTGATATATTTGATTAAACGTTGAGGAAGAATGAATGTCTGCATATCGATGCACCTCAATCATAATGTTTCCTACACTTGCATGATAGTGTTTTTCATCACTATCCAAGCATGATTGATCATCAATTTCTGAAACTATATTTTTGAGAATCTCGTAGGACTTTGCATAATTTTGAACACCAACATACAAGTCTATATCTCCACACTGACGAAGCTCAGGCGTAGGATAATTTCTCGCTAAGCCCTGACCTTTAAGAAGGACTGGCTCTACACCATGATTACGGAGATTTGTCACAATCAGCTGCAGAGTCATATTCATCTGACTATGCATACCAACACTCGTCATAGGAATTTCCTGCAATCTCACAACAAACTTAGTCGGCAAAGTCTCTCTTATCTCACTTCTTGTCAACAACACATCTCCTACTAAGCCCATTAAGGCCTGAATCTTGGCTAGCCTCATAACGGCACTCCATCGAGTAAAGCCATCTGGCACCTCAACTGGAGTACCCCACAATGCAGATTTTAGAATACTGAAAAAGAGTTTTTCGTGCTCACTCATTATAGACTACTTAATAATCGCTTCCTTAATACACTCAACGATATACTTCACATCTTCATCAGTCACATAAGGACCCGCAGGAAGACACATACCCACCTTGAAGATTGCCTCCGACACTCCATTAACGTATGCAGGAGCATTCTTGTATACTGGCTGCTTATGCATAGGTTTCCATACAGGACGAGCCTCAACCTTCTTCTCAAGCATAAACACGCGAAGAGCCTCAACATTTTCATTAGGCTGACAATCAGTAGTAGCACAATCCACAGCATGAATCACACCTGCAGCACCACCAACAGCAGTCTTGATTACCTCTTTATAAGCATTCTCCTGACCAACAATCTTCACAGAAGGATCAAGTGTAATAGTACACAACCAGAAGTTTGAATCATAACGTCCATCAGCTGGCTGACAATGAACCTCAACACCGGGAACATCAGCCAACAACTCCTCATAAAGAGCCTGTACATGCTTATGATGATCAATATGAGCCTGAGCAACTGTCATCTGACCACGGCCAATTCCTGCACAGATATTAGACATTCTATAATTATAACCTATCGCCTCGTGCTGATAGTAAGGATACGCTTCACGAGCCTGAGTCGCATACCACATGATATTGTTCTTCGACTCAGCATCCTCACAGATAAGCGCACCACCGCCCGAAGTAGTGATCATCTTATTACCATTGAACGACAGCACTCCGAACTTACCGAACGTACCAAGCACACGGCCATCGAACTTCGAGCCGAATCCTTCAGCAGCATCCTCAACCACAGGAATCTCATAGCGATTTGCTACCTCCATAATACGCTCACAATCGTAAGGCATACCATATAGAGCCACAGGAACAATCGCCTTAGGCTTCTTGCCAGTCTTAGCGATACGATCCTTAATAGCCTCCTCAAGAAGAACTGGATCCATATTCCAGGTATCCTCCTCAGAATCTACAAATACAGGAGTGGCACCAAGATATGTAATCGGATGCGACGAAGCACAGAATGTAAAGCTCTGCACAAGCACTTCATCACCAGGTCCTACTCCGCAAGCCAACAAAGCCAAATGAACAGCTGCAGTACCCGCAGACAAAGCCACAACCTCATGATCAGCTCCAACAAACTGCTTCAAGTCCTCCTCAAAGCCATTTACATTCGGTCCAAGAGGCACTACCCAATTGGTATCAAATGCCTCTTTAACATACTTCTGTTCTAAACCCTCTTCGCTCATATGAGCCAAACAGAGGTAAATAGTTTTTCTCTCTGACATATATTAAATCTTCTACTTTATCTCTTTACCAGGCACACCAACAACAGTAGCCCCATCCGGAACATCATGAAGAACAACAGCACCGGCACCAATCATACAGTTCTTGCCAACAGTTATGTACTGCTTCACCACTGCACCTGCACCAATCCAAGAGCCTTCTCCAACCTTAACTCCGCCAAGAACTGTTGCGTGAGGAGCAACATGAACGAAGTCTCCAATCTCGCAATCATGATCCACTGAAGCACCAGTATTGACAATACAATGCTTGCCAATCCTAGCACACGACTGTATAATTGCACCCTGCATCACAACACTGCCCTCATCAATAGTAGCTCGAGGTGAAACAACTGCAGACGGGTGAACTGAGGTTGCATACTTCCCTACCTTCAAGCCCTCAACGACCTTCTTACGAATCTCACAAGATCCAATCGAGATTATCGCCTCATCATATTCACCAGTATTGCGTCGAACTTCATAGCCCAAAAGTTCTGTCAATGCAGGATTATCGTCAACAATAAAATCAATCTTCTGGCCATTAGCCTCTAGGATATCAATTATCACCTTGGCGTGGCCACTTGCACCGTATAATATCATTTTTTCGCTCCCGATATTTTAAATACAACTTCGTCAACTGCCTTTGATATCATCACTCGATTCTCAGCATGATCCTTTTCTGACCAGCCCCCAATTTCCTCCAATCGGCAACGAACCTTTCTTACTTCTTCTTTCAAATCAACCGGACGTGCATTGGCATCTACTCCAGGAACTCCTTTGAATGTTCTAGACAATATAACTGAAGTTGAACCAAGGCGCACATGCTCGCCAAGAATATTATCAGACGGCAGCATTCCCTCACCTATCCTAGCAATACCACCAAAACCAAATGGGACGCCGGCTTTTGAACACATAGAAGCGACATATTCAACTAAACCACCACGTAGAAGTTCAAACATGAATGTCAGTCCCATGCTAATATGTAAATCATTCAGCCCCACAAAGATTTCATCAACACCAGGTACTGCCAAGATTTTGTCTAGGCGTGCTAAAGACGAAGCTGTTTCAATCATTATACAAACCTTGGCTCTACCATTGACATATTTTACATAAGTTTCAACATCGTGGTGGTCAATAACCATAGGAAGCATCAGTATATCTGCGCCATAAGCAATGGCTTTATCTACTTCCATCTGGGTGTAAGTATTGATTGGATTAGTTCTTACTAACAACTCAGAAGTAGTAATTATAGACCTGATGGCAGGTAGATTTTCTATATCATTATGTGATATTACTGTATTCCTTCCATGCTGACGGTCTGCCTTGCCAACATACTCCAAATCATAGAATATACGATCAACGCCTGCTTCTTGTGCCGATATTGCAGCCTCTGGTGTATCGGCTAGAATCATCAATTTTAACTTATTCATAAGTCCCCAATTTATTCAATGTCACGTAAAACCATAAAAGCTTCAGCGCGAACCGATGAAACTGTTGCGCCTCTATACTTTGCTAAAGTTTCAATAGCTTCCAACGATCGTGAAGCTGGAAAATCATAAAGTTGAGACTCGAAGAATCTCATAGCTTCAATCTTCTTATTAAATTCCTCAACATTAAACGTAGTATATCGAGTAGGGATAAAAGCAAATGATGATTCTGGTTCACCCCATTCTGTTTCTGATAAGGTCTCGTATGCGTATACACGACGTACTGTACAATTCGCCAGCGGTCGACAAGCGACCATAGCGCAATCGTGAATGATAGCATGATCCTTATGACAGTCTCCCCTATGTGGTATATATACTGTATCTACGTTATGCTTTTTAATCACTGAAGATATCATATTTGACATCTTATATCTTGGATATTGATCCAAGGCCGGGGCTGGGAAATCGAAAAAAATCGTTTCAGAAACGCCAAGATATTCATGTGCTTTCTTTGCCTCTCCTCGAACTCTATCAATAAGGTCTTGGCTAAACAAATCTGGTGCACCAACATGAGCATTAGTACATATCAACACATAGACTTTATTTCCTTTGGATATTTCCTTTGCGATAGTTGCTCCACATCCTAAAATCTCATCGTCTGCATGCGGAGCTATTACCAAGATGTTATTCATTTTTATAATTTTTACGTTCTACATTTAAAGGGTCCCTTACAAAACTTCCATAATTTGTTTTGTTCCTAGTAAACAAAATATGGAATACGCCCCAAAATATCTTCATATCCTTTTTACATGAAAGGTTTGAGCCATAATCTGCCTCATAAGCAAGCTGTTTATCCCATGTGATTATTGGATCCGGATCAACAGAATCTGGGGTAATCAATCCACCTCTAACTAGAAATCTACTACGTTCCGTCTTAGTATAATATTCGTCGTAAATTGGAGGCAATGGACGAGGGCCAATAACAGACATATCACCCTTAATTATGTTTAGGAGTTCAGGTAACTCGTCCAATGACGTTGATCTTAACCATGTTCCAAAGCGGGTTTGTCTTTGCTCATCTGGGAGTAAGTTACCATCGGAGTCTCTCTTATCCGTCATTGTGCGGAACTTGATCATATTAAATCGTTTCATTCCTTTTCCTGTTCGCTCTTGCCTAAAGAATACAGGTCGTCCAATGTATATATACACCAAAATCATCAAAACGACGAAAATCGGAGATATTACTAGGAAGAGAAGCAAAGATGAACAGAAATCAAACGTCCTTTTAATAAATCTATACATAACTATATAAGCTCGCCTTTACTATTAGTAAACAACTCATGATACCTTCGTCTCAAGTATGTACCATAATCCAACTCGACTGAAGGCAAATCTTCACCAAGCAGTTGCTTGATTCTTAAATATATCAAATTCATTCCCGCAGCTGCAATCACCGATACTGTTGCAGTAATTCGAGGATTGATATCCATCAATATCAATTCACCATTGCTGTTGCGCATGAAATCAAAACCTACATTTCCATCTAAGCCGAGATGTTTCACAACTTGTATAGCAGTCTCATACGCCAATGCATCATATTTCACTACACTCTTCTGAGCAATACTCATTAAGCTTTCAACATTTTCACGACCTGCAATATACAGCACATTACCTTTGTCAGCAAGAAGATCAACAGTGAACTCCGGCCCTGTCATATACTCCACAAACATCATCTCGTCTAACTTAGTGGCAGACTTTAGAATCGATAGCATATCATCATATGATGTATAAAAACTATTTGGTTTCTGATATGCAAAGATTTCATACCTAGAGACTCGTGTATCGATAATTCTTACGCCACGACTACCACTACCATTTACGATCTTAAGGCAAACAGGTTTTTCTGGATATCCCATAAATTTACAACCTTCAACAAAGTCAGACACAGAGTGAACGCCATAAAATTGGGGTACTTTAATACCTGCTTCCGCCAAAGACTGATATGTGTGTAGTTTATTATTTGATATATTCACAGATTTCATATCAGAAACCGATAACTCGACGCCAAGCTTCTCGAAATCATCCCTTCTTTCTACAACAGCTGAAACTTCTGCTGATATATTCGGGAAATAAACATCTACATTCTCGCGTCGACATATATCTAACACGATATCACAATATCTACTATCAGATACACTTGGTACTGTATAAAATGCATCTACCAAATATTGAGTAGTTGGATCATCATCCATATCAATACCTATCACACGTATATTTCTCTCGCCATTTTCTTTCAAACAACGAATCATACCAGGTATTGAAGGCGAACCACAGGCAGACATCAAAACAGTAATATCTCTATATTCCATATCTTTAAAAAATAAATGTGGTGAATATATCTTCAAACGTTTCCTTGCGTTTAATCACGCTGATGGATTTATTTTCGTTTATTGAAACCATCGTACAATTAGGTTGGATAAATGGGGGTTTATATACAACTGAATATCCTCCAATATTCCTTAGTTCTATAATATCTCCAACGCTTAATGGTTCTGAAAACTCCTTATACAAAACATCCTGTTCCAAACAAGTAAATCCAGTAATATCTGTGGGGGCTTCGAGTACTTTTCCCTCACCCAAATTATAAATAGTATAAGGAACTTTCATCATCTGGGCAGTCTCACCAACTTGATGTACATCGCTATCTACGATTGCGATGTTCCTACCTTGGATTGACTTGAAGGCTTTGACTGTAGTCAAGAGAGATAAGTACCTAGAGACTACTGTTGTACCTGGTTCCGTAATCAACATTGGTGGATTATCGCAATTCATATAATGTTTTGCCATCGTCCCGGCAACAACCTCAGCATATTCTTTATATGTAGGAACCTCAATAGTGAACTGTTGTTTCAGATAATCTTCCATATCTGCAAACATACCACTTCCGAGATCGATATACTCTGGAGTGCCATCAATAATCTTATCTGCAACCTCTAGGGCATTTTCAATTCTACGCTGCCAAGCAGACAAATACCTAGCTCTGCTTACATGCATGTGAACACCGACTAATGATAAATTTGGCTGAGATTTAATCATCCTCAGTATATTATCCATCGCGGAAGAATCAGGATCAACACCAAAGCGTGATATAAAACCAGCCCCGATATCAGTGTTGATGCGGATACCGACTTTAATATATATCGATGGGTTATCTTTTGCCAGCTGCGTTATTCTCTCTGCCTCATACTCATTATCAATATTACATACGCCACCATTTAAAATAAATTGCTCTAGAAGATTTCCTTTGCATGGACCATTATAAATGATATTGGAGTCATCATAGCCAATTTTTCTAGCAACAGATAATTCCATATCAGATACGACCTCTGCATATCCGCCGAGGCGTTTTACAAGTTTACATATATGTGGCGTATAATTCGTCTTATATGAATAACCAGGATTATACTTTGGATAGTATTTCCTGAATGCATCACATAGGTTTTGATAATTATTTATAAAACCAGAATCATCAAAAACATACAAAGGCGTGCCATATTTAGCCACAAGAGCTTCAACTATACTTTTATCCATCATATCTATCCCTTCTTATTACTATCATTTATCATCTTTATTCTATTCTCAAATGTCAGCTTAACCATCTTTTCTCTAGTAAAGTATTCATTAACGCGTTTTAAGCCTTTGTCCACTTTAGTCTTTCTCAAGGATTCGTCAAATAAAAACGTACGCATCGCTTCGGTCAAAGCACTAGGATCTTTAACAGGGACGAGCAAACCACAATTGCCATTATCAATCACCTCTGAAGGTCCTGGTATATCTGTTGTAATCACGGCACAACGCATCGCCATCGCCTGCTGAATCACCATACTGAATCCTTCACGATATGTTGGATGAACCAATATATCAACCACGGAAAGATGTTCTGCCACATCTTTTGTAAAACCTGTAAAAATTATATTCGGATTGGATTCTGCCTCTTTCAATAATCCAGCATCTAATCCAGAACGAACAGTATCCATGGGCCCGATCAATAACAAAGCCGTATCAGGAGCATTAAGAGCTATAAACGAAGTCAGCAACTCATTAATTCCTTTATCTACATCTATTCGTCCCAAATATCCAAATATAGTTTTACCCTTCAATGTGGGATGCTTCTCATAAATTGAGGCACTATATTCTACACGCTTAGTATAGTCAAATACATTAACATCAACTCCAACAGTACCACCAGCCCCAATTACAGACGCCTTACTTCTAGAACAAAGTTTATCAGCAATTGCAATCTCCATATTCTTATGGCTGGCCACAGTAAAATTGTTTGAAAATAAACATGGCACCTTCTCAGCTAACCAAAATAGTTTTCGTTTGAGACCGGAGCTTGCAGTATATAATAATCCCCATAGACAGTTTACGCGCACAGGTACTCGAGCCATCCAAGCTGCAATGCTTGCATACCAAGCAGCATTTGTTGTAGCATACTGAACATAGTCAAATTTTTCTCTTCTGAAGATGCGATAAAACTCGAATGGTTTTATAAGCATATCCTTCAAAGAAAAACCACGTGCCATCTTCACTGGTATAAGATTAAATTCTTCTGAGTACTTAGCTATGAAAGAAGGTGTCATATTACACATCAATGTAACATGATACCCCTGTTCCACGAAATAACGCATGGCTGGAATCACGAAGGACTCCATAGTAGATTCTATTGTAGTTACAACACAAAGTTTTTTAATACAACTCATAATTTACTAAGGATCTGTATGTATGTTAGGTCAGCAAACTTAGATGAAAAGGACAAATACAATGAATCTCTTTATAGCAACCTAATTTGCTTTAACTAAGATTTCTAAAAAGTCAACGACTCTTTTTGTCTGCACATCAACACTTTTATTCTTTAGAACAAATTCTTTTGCCTTATGACCTATCAAATTTAGATTTGCATTATTCCTTGCATTTACAAGACAATTTGCTATAGATTGAGCATCTATGTTATCAAAGTACAGTAAATAATCATCGTATTCACGAGGTATTGAACCTAGGCGACTAGTCATTACGGTGGTTCCACTTGCCATATATTCGAGAATCTTAGACGGGAAAGAAAGGTACGAAAAGGCTTCTTCTGTTGGTCTTGGATTTACAAGCAACGAAGCCATCTGCTCATATTCGAGAACTTTAGCCTTGTCAAGTACTCCCCAATATTTTACTCTTGGATCGCACACTTTTTTTAATTCATTAACGTAATCCCCATTTCCAAATATCCACAACTCCGAATCTGGAATATCAGCCAAAAGGAAGCCTTCAAGAAGTTCTTTAATTCCATATTCTGTACGGACACCTCCCGCATACATCACCACAAACTTGGGAGATTTCTGAATTTCAGAATCTGCAAACTCAGGAGTACAAAATCCCTCCATTACAATATATGGGGCATGTCCATTAAGATAATTCATTTGATGTTCGGAAAAACAAACGTAACCATCGAAAGCCTTTTTATATTTTAGATTTAATGATTTATACCTATTTACTAATACTTTAGAGCCATGATAAGTACACATATCATAGTCTGGCAAATCAGGAACAATTGTTGCGGTCTTTACATTAAATTTGCGAGCCACCTTCATTATTGGCCATGAAGACATATACTGAATACAATTCGTAAGAATTACTATATTTTCTGCACCTTCACTTTTTACATACTTCCGTACCTTAGTTCTCAGTCGAAACATCCATATCAATTGCTTAATTATTGGAATGTTAAATCCACCTAAACATTCAGTATTAATTTCCTCCATCTGTATTGATGAGGAATATAACTCGCTACTATACTTCGGGAAAGCACTAACCGATTGATATGAATAACCTTTAAAATCCGATTTTAGTAATGCACTGAGAGCTCTAGAAAATGCATAGTCCCATTTTTGCTGAACATAATTTATATTTCGTTTATTCACACGATTCAAGTGTGCTATTACTTTAGGGCTAGCAGCACAACTAATAAATAATACTTTCATTACTTACACATCTTTTTTATATACCGGGAAACAAAGTCTGGTATAAAATACACAATGATTGGCTTTAGCGCAAAAAATAACGACCATATTGGAAGTCCCATTTTACGAAAACCTTTTCTTCGTACAACGTATTCGTTATAACAGTACTTAAAAGGTCGTTTATTATTTTGGTTCCTATCTTTATTATAATAATATAGTACCTCTGAGATATTCTTGCCTTTGAATCCAGCAGCAGTTAGACGCATAAACAAATCATAATCTTCACACCTAACAGTTTCTGGACTAATCCTATAACCATCTACAGCCATCATCGCATCTTTCCTAAAAACAGAAACAGCATGAGCAAACGGAGAATGATTCAAAAAGTCTTTTTTTGTGGGGTTTTCTTTCGGTATAAAAGAATCCCATTCTCCTTCGTTGTCAAATTTCACTAAACCTGCGCTTACAAATGCAATATCGGGGTTATAAAGAAGTATGTCCATTTGTTTTTGAATTCTATCAAGATCGCTAAAATCATCATCGTCTTGACGAGCTATAAAACTACCATGTACATATTTCAAGCAATTATTTAAACTCACATTTAATCCCGAATTCTCCTGATTTTGAATAATGGTTACTCTTTTATTATCACCATATCTCGACTTAATATATTCATAAATTCCATTTGTAGAACAATCATCACATACGACAATTTCAGTATTACCATATGTTTGTTCTAACATTGTTCTAAACGATCTATCCAAATCGTCAAAATTTCGAGTATTATAAACGCCTAAGATAAAGGACACAAGCGGTTTTTCCATAAATTCAACTTATAATGTTCTTACATATTTTAATTATTACTTCGTTTGTGTATTATGCTAAGCATTATTGCCAAGGTTGTTCAAATATTGTGTGAAAATAATACGATGTATCATACCATACTGGGTCAAGAAAATGAGTTATAAAGAGATAAACATAATATACGACTAATCCACTAACTGTGATCCAAACCATAGCACTTTGCTTTTTATTCAAAAGTAACTCCATAGTATTAGGATATACTATTATTGAAAAAACAGAAAAATACCACGCTAATCGACCTATCATAACATTCACCGAGACCATAGGTATAAAAAAGACACTACACAACATAATAAGACACATCAATCTCATATCATAACTCATTCTTTTAATTAAAGAAAAGCAGAGAAATGGAATTCCAATAACAAATAAAGAACTTATACCAAATATACTAAAGCCGGTATCTTGAGCCATATATCCAGTATAATACTCCATACTATCACTTTGAAACAATGGTAAAAATAGAGCATAACCGATTCGAGGTATTATAATAAACCACAATACTATAAATAGAATTATTATAATAGACTTCAACTTTGAGAACTTATTAACCCCTAATAAAGGGATCAAGCAAAAAGGTATTATCGCAAGGGCAGTTTTATGAATTGTCGATGCGATAATCATTGCCAAAATTGCAAACAAGATTTTTTTCTTCTTGATAAACTCAAATGTGAAGATAAATATCGTCACAGCTATCCATTGACGAATAGCACCAGCAATACCAATAATAAGAAAAGATGGATTAAATGCTAGGATAAATACAGCAAACCAGTACCAATTAGTGGGAACATATGTTTTGATTAATCGGTATAGAGCATATAATGAGAAAAAAGATAAAAATATAATAAATCCAAAAAAACCAACAGGCTGAAAAAGTTTATTTAAGATGACGAATCCATATTCACCACGATCTTGTAAAGAGGCCCAGTTTTCAAACTCTGTTAATCCAAATGAATATGATGTATATTCCTTAAAACCATTAAGATATCCTTCATAATCATTACCGAATCCATAGCGAATGGAAAGGAAAAACATTAAAGTAATAAATGCCATTTCAAGGCCTCCAAATCTTCTGCTAGGGCTATTTCTATCTAGCAAACATAGGAGAACAGCAAGAACACAAAAAATTATCGAAGCGTGCATAAATTATAAGTAATGAGCTATGAAATAATTTTCTTATAGATATCAAAAAGTGAATCATAGTTATTAATAGAATACATCTCTTCAATTGTATTCCTAGCAGTTTGAGAGAGAGAGAGCTTCAGCTTTGAAGAGGAAAACAGTTGAATAATATTTTCCGCCAATTCTTCTGGATTATCATATGTATAAAGCAACGCATTCTCATTATGCTTTGCATAGGATGGGACACCACCTACTCTCGAAGATATGCAAGGGACACCAATACTCATAGCTTCTCGTAGGGCAGAACAATGGTTCTCAACAGCTGATGCAGAAATAAAGATTTCAGACCTTGACATCAATTCTGCATATTTATTAGGAGTCAAGACACCAACAAATGAAACATTGTTTTCAAGGTCGTATCGACTTATGATTTTAGACAAATACTTACCATACCCAGATTGCTTGATTTTCGATATTATTCCCTTAGTGTGGACAATGTCTGGTCCGGGAATAATAAGTTTCACCTCAGGACAAGTATTTTTCACATAGGCCAAGGCTTCTAATAAGAAATGTAAACCTTTCAATGGGTAGCCTGCTGCTGTAGTTATTAAAGAGTGTTCTATACAATCATCTTCAGACCATCTATACTGTTTAAAAACCGGATTAATAGGAAGTCTATTCCAATAGAATCGCAGATCTGGATTTACAGAAAGATATTGATCTGCAGCCCATTGATTTTCAACAACAATACCATCAGCAAGAGCTATAGAATCTTTCTCTTGAGACGATTTAAAGTTTAGCTCTCTTTCTTTATCAAAAATAGTAGCACGTCGTAATCTCTCAACAATAGTAGAGAAATCACTAATAATTGAATCAGAAAGGCCCCCACGATAATTTTCCGAAATAGAAGACATAACACCTTGAATGTATATACATGACTTAAACTTATGATTATTAGCCATTAACACACATTGACCTATTAAATACTCTGTTCCCCAAATCAAAATAACATCAGGCTTCTCTTTCTCCAAGAAAGAGTTCCAATAGTCAATATTGTCTTGATTACATTTATAAGAAACTACTGACCCATGAGGTACAACGACATATTTAATATTTTCATCAGTTAATTCTTCATATTCATTACCTGAAGTACAAACAACAAGATCAAGACCGCTTTTCTTATACGAGTTTCCCAGCTCTGCATTTAGCCATTGCCCACTTGACAATTTTATTTTTTTTCTATCGGCTAATGCCCCAATAAGCATATTAACAATCCACAAAACTTTCATAATCTAATAAACTAGAGACGAAATAATCCATTGATTTTATCAGAGTCAATGGATGACATCTTATATTCACCCAAACTAATCTATGTATCTTCTACTTTGCTGTTGACAATTTATAAATTTTGTTACTTGTGTATATTCTTGTACTTTCTTAATATCTTTTTCTTAATAAAGTCATAAATTCTCTCACGCTCGCTTTTGGATAATATCACAATAAAAGCTGATAATATTCCCCAACATACAACAATCAAGGCACTATATAACGGATGAAGTGGGATATTTACATACAAAAGAGGTAATGAGAGAATCACTAGGACAATAGATGGAAAATAAGAGCGCTTCCACAAAATCCGCGTTTTATAGTCGAGAGTCTTTTTCAAAACAATTTGACTAGATATAACTATCAATACTGATATGATAATATAAGCATATAGCAAGCTTTCAGCAGGACCGCCTAACTTAATAGCCAAATAAGCCAAAACTACGGACAATAATCTCAATGTATTTATTAAAAGTTGATATAATTTAATTCTTCCACTTGCAAAGATTATTGTTGATATTCCCGAATTGAGCGAAGTAATCAAAGTATCAATAACCAATAACCTAGTAAATAGAATACCTTGATCTGGAATTGTTCCCCCCAACCATAGATTCAGAAACCATTCTGTCTCCTTTAAAATAGGAAGTGATATCAAAAATGATACGACAAACGTCAACTTCGTCGAAAGAACCAATAACTCATCACATCTAGCAGTATCATTTTTTGCATAACTTTTTGTAATCTGAGGAGAAATTGGTTGAGATATGCTTTGAGAAATTAGTAGAATAAATGAATTTACCGTATTAGCAATACTCAGAGCAGCATTCATTATCGTTGTAAAAAAAGAATTGATAATTACAGCTGCGCCTTGAGTCTTTAATACTGAAGCGATTGCACCGTAGGATACCCATGCGGAAAATCCTAAACAAGCTTTATATCGATCTTTATCTTTTACTAATCTAAATTGGGTAATTTCAGCATACTTTACTTTGCAATATATATAGTAAAATATAGTAGGTGCAACTGTCAAAACAAATAAGCCAAGAGCATAAACAAGCATTACTGAATCCTTCTGCACAAATAAAATTATATAGGCTAAGACTAATTTAAATACAGAAATTACAATCTCAACAAGGCTTATTACTAAGAAGTTTTCCTTAGACATCAGCAAACCGTTAAATGGAATACTTATAAAAGATATAGCTGATCCTATAATAGAAGTAGACATTATTATAGCAGCAACATCTAAATCACCGTTATAATTTAAATAATTATAAACATAAACATGACCAATCGGAGTAGCAACAAGTAATGTTATGACCGCTATTGTGACATGTATTATAAAGTTCACATTAAACGTAGAGTTTATATCTGAGACATCGCCTTTACCAATAGCGACAGAGATAAACCTATTTGATGTAGCAACCATGATGGTATTCAAGATAGCCATAAGGGCGACTATTCCTCCTAAAACAGCAAATAGGCCAAAATCTTCGGCCCCCATCGCTTTCAGAGTAAAACGTGTGGTAAATAATGTCGTCAGTGTATTCACCAACAACTTTATCATTAATATTAGGGAATTATAAAAAATAGCCCGATTAGTATTTTCTTTTATCATTGATGGAAAACTATTTTATCTCAACAGAACCTTTTTGAATACTGAAATCTGATGATTAGAATTCCACTTACCATTAATCATATCATAGCAATTATCACGAACAACCGCACGATCAATTCCACTTGTAAGCCACGACTCTATCTTTACACAAAAGTCCTCAAAATTACCTTTCTCATACAAGACGCCTGTCTTTCCTGGAATTATTGTTTCGTATTCAGGCATTTGGGTCTCAAAATCATTATTAGAAAGCACCGGAGTTCCATACGTCATAGCATGCAAGGCCGTCAGACCTACGTTTCCAGGAGAGACGCAAAGCTCTACATTATATAATAACGATGATAACTCTTCGTCATCATAACATTCTCCATAAAACCATACTCTATCGTTAAGTTCCTTTGCTGCCACCATATCTAAAAGTTTATTTTTATCTTCGCCATCTCCAATCAATAAAACATTGTAGTGCAGCCCAGAAGATTTATGATATTCTAAAGCATTGATTATCCAATCTAACTGTTTCACTTTAGTCAATCTGCCAACAAACAATAAGACAGGGCGATCATTTTTGAAATAGTCTCGTACAATAGAACTCTTATATTCAGATTGCTTAGATTTATCTACTCCTTCATTCAGAGAATTATATATAACCTCTAATTTATGAGATGGTACGCCCAAGTCTATCAATCTTTGTCTGCCCTTTTCGCCATAGGTCAAAAAGCCATCACAATGCTTATAAAACCATTTATTAAAGAAGCCTAACTTACTTTTAAATGTTTTACAGCCATGACCCCAAGCATAAACTTTCTTACCCAACACGTGGCACAATGGGATAAAAAATAAATAAGAAATATTCGAATCTCCTATTATTAGATAGTTATCATAGTCTTTAAAAGGGAGTGATAAAATATCCTTTCTCCACAACAGCCTTCCAAATATTTTACGATCTCTAACCGTTTTAGGTGGTTTCTTAAAATCGTTGGAATCCATCTTAGCAATATCAGACTTCATATCACCAAAATAGAACTGAGTATCAAACTCCTCATCAATTTTTGAATAAATTGACTTCCTGTAAAGAGAAGGATAATTAAATATGCAACAAAGTTTAATTTTCTTCATAAATCCATTTGTGGGTATTTACTTAATCTCTCCTAAACACATCACGAGTATAAACCTTCTCTGCAACATCATCAAGGCACGCATCATATCTATTGGCAATAATCGCATCGCACTGCGCTTTGAACACCGCAAGGTCATTCACAACCAAACTTCCAAAGAATGTCGACCCATCCTCAAGCGAAGGCTCGAAGATCACCACCTTCGCACCTTTTGCCTTGATGCGCTTCATCACGCCCTGGATAGCGCTCTGACGGAAGTTGTCTGAATTTGCCTTCATCGTCAGGCGATAAACTCCAACGACACATTCACGCTCACGTGCAGCTGAAAAATCATTCTGCTCTGAATAATTATAATAACCAGCCTTAGCCAGCACCTGGTCAGCAATGAAATCCTTGCGAGTCCTGTTACTCTCCACGATTGCTGTCATCATGTTCTGCGGCACATCATTGTAATTGGCCAACAGCTGCTTTGTATCCTTTGGAAGGCAATATCCACCATAACCAAACGAAGGATTGTTGTAATGTGTGCCGATACGCGGATCAAGACCCACGCCCTCAATGATAGCCTGCGTATCCAAACCCTTTATCTCAGCATAAGTATCAAGCTCATTGAAATAAGCAACTCGAAGTGCCAGATAAGTATTTGCAAAGAGCTTAATTGCCTCTGCTTCCGTTGCATCCGTGAAAAGCACAGGAATATCCTGCTTGTTAGCACCTTCCTTTAGAAGATCTGCAAATACCTCTGCCCGCTTTGACTGCTCTCCTACAATGATTCTGGAAGGATAGAGATTATCATATAATGCCTTTCCTTCTCTTAAAAATTCTGGAGAGAAAATAATCTGATCCACACCATATTTTTCACGTATGGATTTGGTATATCCTACTGGTACTGTAGATTTGATGACCATAACTGCCTTTGGATTTACCTTTAGCACTAACTCAATAACAGCTTCAATAGAACTTGTATCAAAGTAGTTTTTATCAGGATCATAATTGGTCGGTGTTGCAATAATGATATACTCTGCATCTTTATAAGCACTGGCGCCATCCGTAGTTGCCGTCAGGTTCAGTTTCTTCTCTGCTAAATAATCTTCAATTTCCTTATCTATAATCGGTGATTTTCTGTTATTAATCATATCAGCCTTTTCCTGAAAAACATCAACAGCTGTTACTTCATGATGCTGTGCTAAAAGAATGGCATTCGATAGTCCTACATATCCAATTCCGGCTACTGCTATTTTCATCTTCCTGTATCCTCCTGTGCTCTTCACATATTCCTTTTTCCCATCAGTATATCATTTTCTGTCACTTT
>JBGVNX010000036.1:0-114450 GCA_045126075.1 Candidatus Cryptobacteroides sp. | reverse complement strand
TAAGGAACTCGATGTGTCGAATTACCTTATTCCCGACTGATGCTGCAGCATGCTCTAAACTATAGACATTAAGACTATATCAAAAAAGTTATGAAATCTCTTGGAAAAGTCTTAGAATACCCTTTTCGGGAGCCAATGTCTGGAAAATTTGAAGCCCTTCGGCTATATAAACGTCGGGTAATTTTGTTTGTATTTTACGCTATTTTGGAGCGATGCGGTAGAGGAAGGCTGCAATGAGGGCGAAGATGATGTTAGGAAGCCACAAGGCTATGAACGGAGGTAGGGCTCCGGTGTGAACGAACATCTGGCTGAAACGCAGGAAAAGGATGTATGTAAAGGCTAAGGCAATACCTATTCCGATGTTCCAACCGATTCCTCCTCTTCTCTTCTTTGAAGACAGTGCCACACCCATGATTGTCAGGATGAATGCAGAGAACGGGAGTGCAAGACGAGTATTCTTTTCAATCAAGGCAAACTTGACATTTGCATCTCCACGCATTCTCTGGGTGGCAATCATGTCATTCAGCTCCTCATAATTGAGCGTCTCTACAGTCTTCTCTGTCATATAGAAGTCCTTAACGGACAAGGCCAGAGTGGTATCCAGCTGACGGCCGCTGCGGATGCGGTCTGTAAGGTCTTCATTATAGTCGCGGATAAAATACTTCTTGAGCCTCCATGTACCCTTCAGGGTATCATACACCGCTGTTTCTGCTGAAATCTTAGATACCAGCTTATTATCCTCTATCCTTTCGATGGTGAATCTGTAGGCGGTGTTGTTCCATGAACTGAATGACTCGGCAAATACAAACTCTCCTGGAGAGGTCTGATAATGTACATTCCTTCCGACACTCTTATACCTGTTCTTGATGTATTGTGTCTCGAAATCCAATCGGGTCTTGTTCGCCTCCGGGATGACAAAAAGGTTCAGCCATAGAGACAGCAAAGCGATGATGGTGGCTGAGAATACGTAAGGGACCATCATCCTATGGAAACTCACTCCACATGACAGGATCGCCACTATTTCCGAGTCGGCTGCCATCTTGGACGTAAAGAATATGACCGTTATGAACACGAACAGCGGGCTGAACATGTTTATGAAGTATGGAATGAAGTTCAGGTAGTAGTCAAAAACAATCGCTTTCAAAGGGGCCTCCTTCGACACAAAGTCATCAATCTTCTCACTGATGTCGAAGATAATGACGATGCCTATGATCAGAAGCAGCGCCACAAAGAAAGTTCCCATGAACTTCTTTATTATGTATAGGTCTATCTTTCTTGGTGTGAGGTCCATGTTCTGTTAAAGTCTTGTTGTAATCCTCTTGACAGTTTCATCCTTCCATGCCTTGAAGTCACCGGCCTTGATGTGCTTGCGGGCCTCGCGCACGAGATCGAGATAGAATGCCAGGTTGTGTTCACTGGCAATCTGTCCTGCGAAGATTTCTCCTGCGATGAAGAGGTGACGAAGGTATGCCCTGGTGTATGTATGATCCACGAAAGATGTTCCTTTGGGATCGAGCGGAGAGAAGTCGTCCGCCCACTTCTTGTTCTTGATGTTGATTATTCCGTCCCATGTGAAGAGCATTCCGTTACGTCCGTTTCTGGTCGGCATGACGCAGTCGAACATATCTACTCCCCTTGCAATGCCCTCAAGGATGTTCGCCGGAGTACCTACGCCCATGAGGTATCTTGGCTTATCCTCCGGAAGGATCGGACAAACAACCTCAAGCATCTCATACATCTTCTCGGTAGGCTCACCTACTGCAAGACCTCCGATAGCGTAGCCCTCACGGTCGAGTGCTGCTGCATGCTCTACGGCAGCCACCCTGAGGTCCGGATATACGCATCCCTGAACAATCGGGAACAGAGCCTGCGAGTAACCATAAAGAGGCTCGGTTGCATCGAAGTGCCTTGAACAACGCTCAAGCCAACGCTGGGTGAGTTCCAGAGATTTCTTTGCATATCTGTAGTCGGCATCTCCAGGACAGCACTCGTCAAAAGCCATCACGATGTCTGCACCGATGATACGCTGGGTATCCATGTTGTTCTCTGGAGTGAACAGATGCTTTGATCCGTCAATATGTGAACGGAAGACACAGCCGTCTTCTGTGAGTTTTCTTATCGGACTGAGAGAGAAGACCTGGAATCCGCCGCTGTCGGTAAGAATCGGTCTGTCCCATGACTCGAACTTATGGAGTCCGCCGGCTGCCTTCAGCACGTCAAGTCCCGGACGGAGATAAAGATGATATGTGTTTCCAAGGATGATTTCTGCCTTGATGTCTTCCTTAAGGTCTCTATGATATATGCCCTTTACTGATCCTACCGTGCCGACAGGCATGAAAATAGGAGTCTCGATCTGTCCGTGGTCTGTGGTTATCACACCGCAGCGCGCAGCTGACTGAGGGTCATTATGAGTCTTTACAAATTTCATCGAATTCATTTTAACCCTCAAAGATAGTAACTTTTAGTCAAAATCTTGTATATTTGTTGTTTAGATGTCTCGACTTCGCTCGACATGACATGGTGTAAGTTACTTCCCTTTTGTCATTTCGACCGAGGACGAAGACCGAGTGGAGAAATCTAAAAACACTATAACATGAACAAATTGATCAAATTCAGACTCATTGTGATGAATATCATCCAGTGGGCTGTATGGGGAGCTTACCTTACTTCCATGGGACAGTATCTTGGTTCTGATTCAGTCGGACTTGGAAACCGCATTGCAATTTTCTATGCGATGCAGGGAATCGTATCCATGTTCATGCCTGCTCTCATGGGTATCGTGGCAGACAAGTGGATTCCTGCACAGAAACTTCTCGGATATTGCCACGGAATCGCCGGAGCGGCCATGACAGGAGCAGCAGCATACTGCATGAGTTCCGGAACTCCAGAATTCGGAATCCTTTTCGGACTTTATTCTATCAGCGTAGCATTCTACATGCCGACAATAGCCCTGTCTAACTCCGTTGCATTCAAGATTCTCTCTGACAACGGATACGATACAGTCAAGGACTTTCCTCCAATTCGAGTATTCGGAACAGTCGGATTCATCGCCAGCATGTGGTTCGTGAACTTCATGACCAATGGAGACGGAATTTCATTCCAGAAGACATATGACCAGTTCTATGTATCAGGAATCCTCGGACTGATCATGCTCGTATACTGCTTCACTCTTCCGGCATGCCCATGCAAAGCAGAAACTGGCGAAAAACAGACACTTGCCCAGAGATTCGGACTGGACGCATTCAAGCTGTTCAAGAACACCAACATGGCGATCTTCTTCATCTTCTCCATGCTTCTCGGAATGGCACTGCAGATCACTAACAGCTATGCGACTCCGTTTATCGAGCATTTTGCAGGCACAGCTGAATTCGCAGAGACATGGGCAGCACAGAATCCTGTTGCACTCTATTCTATCTCTCAGATTGCAGAGACACTTGGAATCCTCCTTATCCCTATCGCAATGAAGTTATTCGGAATCAAGAGAGTTATGCTCATCGCCATGTTCGCATGGGTGCTCCGCTTCGGCCTTTTCGGAGCAGGAGACACAGGCTCAGGACTATGGATGCTTATCCTCTCTATGATCGTATACGGAGTAGCCTTTGACTTCTTCAACATTTCAGGAGCGCTCTACACCAATATGAGAACCTCCGAGAAGATCCAGAACAGCGCACAGGGACTCTTCATGCTCATGACAAACGGAATCGGAGCCACTGTCGGAACACTCTCGGCAGGAGCAATCATGAATCATTATGTGTACAATGCTGCAACTCCGGACTGGAGCACGCCTTGGTACATATTCGCGGGGTACTCACTCGTGGTAGCAATCGCCTTCATAATCTGCTTCAAGCAGCCTGCAAACCCTAATGAGAAAGTAGCATAACCGCATACAATTGTGGACATCGTCCACAGTTTTATAGGAAAAGCGTGGCAGATACCCACCTCAAAGGCTGGATCTGCCACGCTTTCGCTATGTTTCCGTGGATGATGTTTACAAAACCGAAGCGATAAGCGACTGACTAAGACGCAACACTCTTGCTATCTGCTTTATAGGGGCATTGAAGTTCTTTCTCATTAACAGGCATAGTCGGAGGCGATCGTCCGCAGACAATTGAGCTAACGATGAAACACCGAACTCACACTTTATCAGATCCAGAACCTGGGTCTTGAGTTCCCTATCCAACATGACTATACGGTCTGCTGCACCGGACTGTACTTCAAACTCATTTTCGAGTTTCTTTGCCAACGCCATCATCAGTCTGGAAGGATGACGGAATATCCTTTCGACTTCTTCCACTGCAACATAGCAGGATGGGCTTATGAAGCCTTGATGGTTCAGCATGTAACTATCCGGCACTTCAGGATGACGAGTCCGAAGCAGTTCCCTCCTCTTTCTTATGCTAAGAGTATTTACAGGTATACCGTACTCCATATGCGGACCACGAAAATAGGCTGCGGAAGAAGACCACTCATAGAAATAGGGCATCATGATGATGCGTGCAGCCAGTGGATTGCGCAATACATAGGCTATTGCATTCTCAAGATATTCCTGTGTATCCAAAAGATCGAAATGCAGCTCGACGTCCTTTAACCCGCTCACCTCTCCGTTTCTGTCACGCATCCTGATTGCACATATACGCTTGAACTCACACATGAATGCGTAACAGTCCTGATATGAACCCCTCAGGACAAAATGAAAATGATTGCTCATCAAGCAGAAGCACAATATCACCACATCGTACTTCAGAACGCACAAGGCGATATCATTCATCGCCGCAATAAAGTCTTCCCTGCTCTGAAAAATATCGTTCTTCTCCAGCGCCTCACTACTCACATGATAGTAATTTTTCTTTTTCCCCTCCATATAACATGTTTTGTTTTATTCCAAAGGTGAGAACATCAATTCATGTATGCAATAGTGGGCATGCAGGTTTTTCTTTTTCTTAAAATTATTTCTTTTTCCTTATGCGTGGACACCGTCCACAGTTTTATAGGAAAAGCGTGGCAGATACCCACCTCAAAGGCTGGATCTGCCACGCTTTCACTATGATTCCGTGGATGATGTTATTTTGTCAATCCAAGCTTCTTCATGAGAGCCTCAGGCTGCGGATCGTGACCGCGGAAGTTGCGGTAGATCACTGCCTCGTCTTCTGCACCACCCTTCTCGAGGATGTTCTTGCGGAATGAGTCTGCAACCTCAGTGTTGAAGATTCCCTTCTCCTTGAAGAGTGAGAATGCGTCAGCCTCAAGAACCTCAGCCCACTTGTATGAGTAGTATCCAGCTGAGTATCCGCCTGAGAAGATGTGTGAGAATGAAGTAGAGAATGCTGCACCCTCAGCTGCAGGGAGGACTCCCCATGGAGCGAGGACGCTCTGTTCGAACTCGACTGCGCTCACCTGTGGAACCTCCTTGAGTGAATGCCAAGCCATATCGAGGTAACCGAAGTGGAGCTGACGTACCTGACCGTAAGCTGCAAGATAGTTCTTCGCTGCAACGATCTTCTCAATAAGTTCTGCAGGGATTGGCTCACCTGTCTGATAGTGCTTAGCGAATGAGTTGAGATACTCTGGCTCGTATGCCCAGTTCTCCATGATCTGTGATGGAAGTTCAACAAAGTCACGTGATACGCTTGTTCCAGTGAGTGAAGGGTAACGTCCCTTGGCAAGAATGCCATGAAGAGCGTGTCCGAACTCATGGAGGAATGTAGTAAGCTCATCATGCGTGATGAGTGATGGAGCATCTGCTGTCGGCTTGGTGAAGTTGCATACGATAGTTACGAATGGCCTGTACTCAACACCATCTCGTACGCTCTGACCGCGGAAGTCAGTCATCCAGGCGCCACCTCTCTTGCTTGCACGTGGGAAGAAGTCTGCATAGAAGAGTGCCAGATGGCTGCCATCTACATCCTTGACCTCATATACCTTTACATCCTCGTGGTATACAGGAACATCCTTCTGCTCCTCGAAAGTGATGCCGTAAAGTCTTGTTGCAAGACCGAATACTGCATCAATGCAGCTCTCGAGCTGGAAGTAAGGCTTGAGTTCCTCAGCGCTGAGCGAGTACTCCGCCTCCTGATATCTTTCTGACCAGTAGCCGAAATCCCATGGCTGGAGTTCATTCTCCTGGAAACCGTTCTTCTTTGCATAAGCAAGAACATCAGCAACATCCTTCTTTGCGAATGCCATTGAAGGCTCGAGAAGCTGCATCACGAACTCATCTACAGTCTTCTTGGACTTTGCCATTCTGTTCTCAAGAGCGTAGTCTGCATAAGTCTCATAGCCGAGGATATTGGCGATCTTGATACGAAGGTCAACGATCTTCTTCACGATCTCCGTATTATCGTTCTCACCACCGATAGCTCTTGTGTTGTATGCCATCCATACCTGCTTGCGGAGCTCACGGTTTGTGCTGTACTTAAGGAACGGGCTGTAGCTTGGGTAGTCAAGAGTGAATGCCCATCCTTCAAGACCTTTCTCTGCTGCTGTCTCTGCAGCCATTGTCTTCACGAATTCAGGAAGACCACCAAGCTCTGTCGAGTCAGTCACATGAAGCGTATAAGCGTTTGTAGCTGCGAGCACATTCTTGCTAAACTGGAGGGTCGCAAGAGAAAGCTCCTCAGAAAGCTTGCTGTACACAGCCTTATCCTCATCTGAGAGATTTGCACCACCACGGACAAAACTCTTGTAGTTATCCTCGAGAAGAGTCATCTGATCCTTGTCAAGACCGAGTTCATCCTTCTTCTCATACACAGACTTCACTCTCTGGAAAAGGTCATTGTTGAGAGACACATACATAGAATACTCTGTGAGCATCGGAGAGATCTGCTCAGCAATCTGCTGCATTGTGTCATTCGTATTTGCCTCCATAAGGGCATAAAAGACATTTGCCACCTTGTTAAGAGTCTGGCCAGCATACTCCATTGCCTCGATTGTGTTCTCGAAAGTAGGTTCTTCCTGATTTGCTACGATAGCATCGATTTCAGCCTTAGCCTCAGCGATACCCTGCTCGAATGCAGGAAGATAATGTTCATTCTTGATCTTGTCAAACTGCGGAGCACCGAACGGTGCGGTCGACTCCGTCAAAAGCGGATTCTCCATGTTACAACTGATAAGTGCAAGCGCTGCGCCTGCGATAAGTAGTTTCTTCTTCATATTATATTGATCTTGATATTTTTGTCTGACCGTGCCGCAAATTTACGGAAACATTTTCGATTTTCGATATGGAATATATACGTGTAGATGTCATTATGTACTTAATGTCAAAACATCTGTACTCGAAATGCTTACCAGTCTTCTGAAATGAGGTCATCACTCTCGGAAAGAATCCCATAGCAGTCAGGTCGGTCAGATTGACAGATCCGACACCCGAAAGAATGAGCCTGTCAAGAATTTCGTAGTTGGCAGACAGCTGTGAAAGGACGCGCCTGCGGAAACTCCGGCTTTGTCTTGAACGCTCATTATAGTGGGATATACGACAGTCTTCACAGCAGAATTTCTTATCCGTCCTTCCATAGCTTATACTATCTCCGCAATGCAGACATCTTGGGGTCATGCGTACATTTTTACTATAGTCCATAGTCTTATGAATTTATCTGCACAAATATCGAGGTAAAGCATACTGCAGCCAAATGGACAAGAACGATTTATATTTTTTATTAACTGATTTTTAGATATTTATGGATTTTTTCAGCGAAAAATAAATTTTTAGATTTAAAGAAAAACGAGACGATTTTAAAATAAAGAAAAACATGTATGGCAAGACTGAAAAATTGGGTAAAACATGGCGGAATATTCATTTACTTTGCATCAACCTACCAAGCGCGCATAAGATGTGGGGAAGAAAAAGTCAAACATTAAAAAGAGAGAGAAATCTTATGGAACACATCAACAGGATTGAGCTCCAGGGACGTGTCGGAAGCGTCCGTACAAACGAGTACAACGGGAGCAGAGTTGCAAACTTCTCGCTTGCAACTGACATGCTTTACAAGACACGCGACGGAAGTGCTGTTTCAGAAACGACATGGCACAACGTGGTCGCATGGGAGGGTAAGGAAATGCAGGATGTCCACAGCATCTGCAAAGGCATGCCATTGTATGTCACCGGACGTCTGAGAACAACCAGATACACTGGCGCAGACGGCAGTGAAAAGACATATTATGAAGTTATGGCATCTAAAATCCGTATTCTGAAAGAGGAACCGGAGTACGACTGATAAACTCATAAAAGGGAATGTGCAAAAGGGTGTGGCATTCATGCCATACCCTATAAAATATTTTCGTATTTGTGTTTGAGATTGTTGCAAAATCAATTACCTTTGCGCACGAAATTTTATAGGTAAAAATATGACACAGAAATTCAACGACGGCCGTTGGAGCCGTAGAATTGACGTTGCGGACTTTGTTTACAGCAACATTACTCCTTACGAAGGTGATGCATCATTCCTTCAGGGTCCTACAGAGCGTACAAAGCAGCTTTGGGCAAAATGCTGCGAGGCTCTCGCAGAAGAGAGAGCTAACGGTGGTGTCCGCTCTATCGACGCACAGACAATTTCAACTATCACTTCACACGCTGCCGGCTATATCGACAGAGAGAATGAGATCATCGTAGGTCTTCAGACAGACGAGCTTCTCAGAAGAGCGATCAAGCCTTTCGGCGGTCTTCAGGTTGTAAGGAAGGCTTGCCAGGAGAACGGCATCGAGCTCGACCCTAGGGTAGTTGAGATCTTCACACACTACAGAAAGACACACAACGACGGTGTATTCGACGTATATACAGAGGAAATCAGAAAGTACCGTTCACTCGGCTTCCTTACAGGTCTTCCAGACAACTATGCACGTGGCCGTATCATCGGTGACTACAGAAGACTTGCCCTTTACGGTATTGACAGACTTATCGAGGCAAAGAAGGAAGACTTGAAGAACCTTACTGGTACAATGACCCGCTCACGCATCACTCTCCGCGAGGAAGTTGCAGAGCAGATCAAGGCTCTCCAGCAGATCAAGATCATGGGTTCATACTATGGACTTGACCTCAGCAGACCTGCAACAAATGCTCAGGAGGCGGTTCAGTGGCTTTACATGGCATACCTGGCTGCCGTGAAGGAGCAGGACGGTGCTGCAATGTCACTTGGTAACGTATCATCATTCCTCGATATCTTCATCCAGTACGACCTCGACCACAACATCATCGACGAGACATTCGCTCAGGAGCTCATCGACCAGTTCGTAATGAAGCTCAGAATGGTTCGTCACCTCCGTATGAACGCATACAACGAGCTCTTCGCTGGTGACCCTACTTGGATCACTGAGGCAATCGGAGGACGTTTCACAGGTGGAAAGAGCAAGGTGACAAAGACTTCATTCCGCTTCCTCCAGACTCTTTACAACCTCGGACCAGCACCAGAGCCAAACATGACAGTTCTCTGGCACCCTGAGCTTCCTGCAGGTTTCAAGGAGTTCTGCGCTAAGGTTTCTATCGATACAAGCTCTGTACAGTATGAGAACGACTCACTCATGCGTAAGGTAAGAGGCTGCGACGATTACGGTATCGCTTGCTGCGTATCATACCAGGCAATCGGTAAGTCAATCCAGTTCTTCGGAGCACGTGCAAACCTCGCTAAGGCTCTCCTTCTTGCACTCAACGCAGGACGTTGCGAGAACACAGGCACACTCATGGTAGAGGGTATCAAGCCTCTCAAGAGCGACGTTCTCGACTTCGACGAGGTAATGGAGAACTATAAGAAGGTGCTCCACGAGGTAGCCCGCGTATACAACGACACAATGAACATCATCCACTTCATGCATGACAAGTATGACTATGAGAGATCACAGATGGCGTTCATCGATACAAACCCTACAATCAACCTCGCATACGGTGTAGCAGGTCTTTCAATCGTAGCTGACTCACTTTCAGCTATCAAGCATGCTAAGGTAACTGCACGCCGCAACGCAGACGGTCTTACTGAGGGCTTCGATATCGAGGGTACATTCCCAATGTTCGGTAACGACGACGACAACGTAGACGTACTCGCACGCGACATCGTTCAGTTCTTCAACACTGAGCTCTGCTCACGCAAGGTATACAAGGATGCAATGCCTACACTCTCACTCCTTACAATTACTTCAAACGTAATGTACGGTAAGAAGACTGGTGCCACACCAGACGGTAGAGAGAAGGGAGTAGCTTTCGCACCGGGAGCAAACCCAATGCACGGTCGTGACACTCACGGAGCTATTGCATCACTTTCATCTGTAGCTAAGCTTGACTACCACGATTCAAAGGACGGTATCTCAAATACATTCTCAATCGTTCCTAAGTCTCTCGGCCCCACATACGAGGACAAGATCGACAACCTCATCACAATGATGGACGGTTACTTCACTAAGGGTGCACACCACCTCAATGTGAACGTTCTCAACAAGGAGATGCTTGAGGATGCAATGGAGCACCCTGAGAAGTATCCACAGCTTACAATCCGTGTATCTGGTTACGCTGTAAACTTCATCAGACTCAGCCGTGAGCATCAGCTTGAGGTTATTTCAAGAACATTCCACGAATCTATCCGATAATGATAAGGGTTCATTCTTACGAATCTATGGGAACATACGACGGGCCAGGACTTAGGCTCGTCGTATTTCTTCAGGGATGTCCGTTCAAGTGCCTTTATTGCGCAAATCCGGACACTATAGCATTTGAAGGTGGCACTATGACAGAGCCAGACGAGATAGTGAAGATGGCTGTGAGCCAGAAACCATTCTTCGGAAGAAGAGGCGGTATCACATTCTCAGGTGGAGAGCCTACCATGCAGGCAAAGGAACTCCTTCCGCTTTTTGCAAAGCTTAAGGAAGAAGGCATCAACATCTGCATAGACACCAACGGAGGAGCATGGAACAGGGACATCGAGGAACTTCTTGGACAGACTGACCTGGTTCTTCTGGACTGCAAGCAGTTCAATGATGCAAGACACAAGGAGCTGACAGGCCGCAGCAACGAGCAGACCCTCAAGACCGCAAAGTGGCTTGAAGAAAACGGAAAGCCGTTCTGGCTCAGATATGTGCTTGTTCCTGGAATCAGCGACTTTGAAGAGGATATCAGAGCCCTTGGTGAGCACTTCAAGGATTACAAGATGCTACAGAGAGTCGAGATCCTGCCTTATCATACTATGGGTATCCATAAGTATGAGACTATGGGTCAGGAGTATCAGTTGAAAGATACCAAAACCAATACTCCTGAGCAGCTCGATAGAGCCATGGAACTGTTCAACGAATACTTCGACTGCGCAGTATTGAACTAACATAATACATCGGAATCAGCTGATGATCCGTGTCGGTCCTTCCCACATCCGCTGTTCACTGGGAACATCCACTGGATGTTCCCTTTATCGTTCACGACCTTCCCTTTTCGGGAGCCAATGCCGTCACAGATCATCAGCTGATTCCTTATATCAACATCTTTTATTATATTTGCTAGAGCAAAAGGCTCGAAGAACTTTTGGTCCGGCCCGGTAGGGACGAAATATATTATAATATGAAAAAAGATGTTGCACTTGTTCTGTCCAGCGGCGGGCCGCGAGGATGGGCATATATCGGAGCCATTGAAGAGCTTGTGAGCAGAGGATATAACATAACCTCTGTAGCGGGAACATCCATTGGCTCTCTCATTGGCGGCATATATGCTGCCGGACGTCTGGAAGAAGTCAAGGACTGGCTTTTCTGTCTGGATGCATGGAAAGTCTTCAGACTTATGGACATCTCAATAAGTAAAAACCATCTCGTCAAGGGAGACAAGGTAATAGATGCCTTGAAGGAGATCGTTCCTGATGTCAATATCGAAGACCTTGCCATTCCATATCGCGCAGTTGCTGCAGACCTGTATACAGGAGAAGAAGTCGTATTTGACAGAGGACCTTTATTTGATGCTGTCAGGGCATCAATCTCCATCCCATCTCTATTCAGACCTGTAAAATACGGCTACAGAACCCTCGTAGACGGAGGAATAGTAAACACCATGCCACTGGACAAGGCCGTAAGGAACGGCAATGATATACTTGTTGCATTTGACGTGAATGATGTTGATGTAGACAGCATCAGAGAGGTTCTTGTCAACGATGCCAGGGAGGAAGAAGAGAGGCTGGAAGAAGAAAGGGAGTTGAAGGAAGAAACCAGAACCATAATCAACGCTGTAAGAAATAACAATGCTCTGACCTTCGGAGAAAAGCTCAGACTTGCCGGCGCACAGGGAAGAAAGGTCCTGTCACACAGATTCAAGTATGAGGACCCCGAGCCTGAACTTTTCTATGAGGAAAATTACTACAGCATACTTTCCAGAACATTTTCCATCATGAATCATGCACTTGCCAAGATTGCAGCAGAGAGATACGCTCCTGACGTGCTTGTGAAGATGCCGTTTGACGCCTATGGTGATATTACAGACTATGCAAGGGCTGAGGAAATATCACAGAGGGGAAGGGAGCTGATGAAAGAGGCGTTAGATAAATATGAAAAGATTTATACTATAGACAACTAGACTTATGCTGCGAAAAATCAGAATCGTTCTTGCGTCCATCTTCTTCATAGGCGTGACCTTGTTGTTTCTGGACTTTACCGGAACAATTCACGCATGGCTGGGCTGGATGGCCAAGGTGCAGTTCCTGCCGGCTGTCATGGCAATGAACTTTGCGGTGGTGGCAGTTCTCCTGCTGGTCACCTTGCTTTTCGGAAGAGTATATTGCTCTGTAATATGCCCGCTGGGTGTGATGCAGGACATCATCTCATGGATACATGGAAAGACCAAGAAGAAAAATCGCTTCCGCTTCAGTTATTCACCGGCAAGAAAATTACTCAGATACGGAATACTGGCGATGTTCATAGCCGCCCTGCTGATGGGTTCACATGTCTTTGTTGCGCTGATTGCCCCTTATAGCGCATACGGACGCATAGCATCCAATCTGCTTGCGCCTGTTTATCAGGTGGGTAACAACTTCTTTGCATGGATAGCAGAAAGGGTTGGAAGCTATGCATTCTACAGCGTGGACATATGGATCAAGTCTGTTTCAACATTCGCTATTGCTGCTGCGACACTGCTGGTGATAGGATTCCTCGCGTGGAAGCATGGAAGGACATGGTGCAATACGATATGCCCGGTAGGAACATTCCTGGGATTCTTCTCGAGATTCAGCCTGTTCGCTCCTGTGATCGACACAGATAAATGTAATAACTGCGGACTCTGCGGAAAACAGTGCAAGGCCTCATGCATAGATACATTCGAGCACAAGATCGACTACAGCCGCTGCGTGGTATGTATGGACTGCATAGACGCATGTAAGCATGGCGCAGTACATTATGCGTTAAGAAAAAGGACTCACGAGACTACAAGAAAAGAAACCACTGACACAGGCAGAAGAGCATTCATAGTATCGACTGCCATTGCGGGAACAGCAGTAGCGGCAAAAGCACAGGACATGAAGGTAGACGGAGGTCTTGCTGCTATCGAAAGAGCACAGAAGCCAGAAAGGCAGACGCCTCTGGTACCTGCAGGAGCAATCAGCTTGAGGAGTTTCACCGACCACTGTACTGCATGTCAGTTATGCGTCAGCGTCTGTCCTAACCAGGTCCTCAGGCCTTCGACCTCCCTGCTCACACTCATGCAGCCAGAAATGTCATATGAAAGAGGCTATTGCCGCCCTGAGTGCAACAAGTGCTCACAGGTTTGTCCTGCTGGAGCAATCAAGCCTATAACCGTAGAAGAAAAGTCTTCAATCCAGATCGGACATGCAGTGGTATGCCTTGACAACTGCGTCGTGAACACTGACGAAGTCAGCTGCGGCAACTGCGCACGTCACTGCCCTGTCGGTGCAATCCGTATGGTAAGAAAGGATCCTGATAATGACAAGTCACTCAGAATACCGGTAGTGAACGAGGAAAGATGCATCGGATGCGGTGCATGTGAGAACCTCTGCCCTGCAAGACCGTTTACTGCCATCCATGTGGAAGGCCATGAAGTTCATAAAGAGCTGTAGAGATTTCTCGACTAAGCTCGAAATGACAAAAAGTAAGACTATGAAAAAGAATATAGACAGAAGAGAGTTCCTCAAGAGAGCAGGAGCTGCCGGCATCATCATGAGTGGACTGGCTGCATGTAAAGATTCCTCGACTTCGCTCGGAATGACAGATAACACACAGGTTGGCGAAGGCGATATGACCTACAGAACCAATCCCGGAAACGGTGATAAGGTAAGTATCCTCGGATATGGCTGCATGCGTTGGCCTATGATCAAGGATGAGAACGGTAATGACATCATAGACCAGGAGACTACAAACAGACTCGTAGACTACGCTATCGAGCATGGAGTAAACTACTTCGACACGGCACCAGTATACCTGCAAGGTCAGAGCGAAAAGGCAACAGGAATAGCGCTGAAGCGCCACCCGCGCGAAAGTTATTTCATCGCCACAAAGCTGTCGAACTTCAGCAACCACAGCCGTGAGAACTCACTGGAGATGTATAGAAAATCGCTTGAGAATCTCCAGACAGATTACATAGACTATTATCTGCTGCACAGTCTGAACGGATATGATGCTTTCTATAAAAGATATGTAGAGAACGGTGTGATGGACTTCCTCCTGGAGGAAAGAAAGGCCGGACGCATCCGCAACCTCGGATTCTCGTTCCATGGCGCTCCGGAAGGTTGGGACGAGCTGATGGCAACCCACGAGAAATACCACTGGGATTTCGTACAGATCCAGCTCAACTATGTGGACTGGACCCATGCAGGCAGAAGAAACACCAACGCCCAATATCTCCAGCAGGAACTGGACAAGAGAGGTATCCCATCAGTAATCATGGAGCCTCTTCTTGGAGGAAGGCTCTCAAAGGTCCCTCAGCATATTGCAGACAGACTGAAGGAGCGTAATCCTGAAGGAAGTGTAGCATCTTGGGCATTCCGCTTTGCCGGTACTCCGGAAGGGGTTCTCTGTGTACTCAGCGGTATGACATACATGGAACATCTGCAGGATAACATCAAGACATACTCACCTCTTGACGCACTCGACCAGAAAGAGCTGGACTTCCTGGAGGAAACTGCCGAACTGATGCAGAACTACCCTACCATTCCATGCAACGACTGCAAATACTGTATGCCATGCCCATACGGCATCGACATCCCGGCCATCCTCCTGCACTACAACAAGTGCGTGAATGCCGGAGAAATTGCAAGCAGCAGCGAGAATGAAAACTACAGAAAAGCCAGAAGGGCATATCTGGTCAGCTATGATAGAGCTGTACCGAAACTTCGTCAGGCAGACAGATGTATAGGATGCAACACATGTACTGTCCACTGCCCACAAAGCATCAACATCCCACACGAGATTCACAGGATCAGCTCCTACATTGAGAAACTGAAACAAGACAAATTATAAAATTAAAGAGACCAGCTTTTTTTAGCTGGTCTCTTTGTGAGATTAAAGTATTGGAGTTGTTGATACAGCCTTGGTAGCTGGCATGAAGTGGGTCCTTACCGACTCCGGAATCGCCAGTCTCTCATATGTGAGAGAATATTCAGGATCCGCCACCGAGGTCAACACAAGTGATTTTCCTGACTTGGACACCTTGTAGTCATGTGCCCATGGAGTGTAGTCCGAATAAGTTCCTGTGAGGATCTCACCATCGAACTTATACTTACCTTTATATAGGTAGTGCGGTCCCTCTCCTATCTTCTGATATAATTCAAAAGTATAATCTGAGGAAATTCCAAGATATACATCGATTGAGACTCCTGATTCAGTACCGGCATAATGCCACTCTCCGACGATCTTCTCAAGCTTTTCAGCCTCAGGATCCGAACATGCAGCGACAGCGAAAAGAGCCACTGCGCAGAATAAAATATTTGATATTATCTTTTTCATGACATTCACTGATTTAGAGCCATCCACCGTTTTCTGCTATTGAGTCACGTGAAAGGAGTGACACCTCTCTTGTAAATTCGGTTCCTCCCATAGTTGCTCCGGTAGCTACATTCTCACCACCTGCAATAGCGGTGATCTTCACCTTGGCTGAACCATATTTTGTACACTTTATAAAGAGTTTTCCATTATTGATATATGGTTCTCCTTCAATACCGAGAGCCTCACGTGCCTCATCACTGATCTCCAGTTTAGTGTAAGTCAGATTTGCTGCCGGCTCGCCGAAGCATGGAACCAATGAGACCTTGCACTCAGCACCAACCTTTGCAACGATATTAGGGGTGCCCTCAAGATTCATGAGGAAGCGCCATGCGTCAAGAGCGCCTGTTCCCATCTGTCTCCAGAATGGAGTCAGGTCGAACATAATTCCGTTAGCCTCCTTGGAAGAAGTCTCGATATAATAGTCGATATCGTTTACTGACGAGTACAGGATTGCTATGAAATCATCATATGTGAAAGTCTTATCAAGCTTCAGAGCATATGACAATCCGAGAGCTACAACACCTGATACATGAGGACATGCCATAGATGTTCCCTGCATCCATCCGTAGTTGGAATCATAGTTCTCTGACTCAACTGCTGTTGTGGACAGAATCTGTGCTCTCTCCGATGTTGTAGACTGGTTGATAGAAATATCTCCGCCAGGTGCGGCGATATTTGAACCCGGTCCATAGTTGGTATAGTTGGTTGGGAGATAGTCAGGACCGAAAGCTGTCACGGAAATGAACTCCTTATGAGCAGCCGGGTAACCTGAGATTGAAGAACCGTCATTTCCAGCTGCAAAGACAATGATGTTCTTATCCACTGGTGATCCGTTTACACTGTTACCAAAATCCCTGAAATATCTCAAGGCAGCGATTTCTACATCATATGTACTCTCGAAGCCCTGATCTGAGGTGATATAACCTGCCTCCTGACCATATGAACACTGGAGGACAGATGCACCCATCTGGGCTGCATAATGATAGGCACGGGAGCGCGCCCATACAGTAGCAGAACTTGATCCTGAGAACACCTGGCAAGACATGATGCGGCAGCCGTCTCCATTACCTGTACCACCTGCAACACCACTGACTCCGATACCGTTATTGTTTACAGCAGCCACAGTACCTGCAACGTGGGTTCCATGGCTCACGTCTCCAGGCTCATTCCAGCTGATTTCCTTAGGATATTTCTCAGTCGAAAGGAAGTTCCAGCCGTGAATATCATCAACATAGCCGTTATTATCGTCATCTACGCCAGGAGTACCATTCTTCTCAGCTGTATTCACCCACATGTTGTCCACAAGGTCAGGGTGAGTATACTTTACACCCTCGTCGCAGACTGCCACGATGATCCTCGGATCACCTGCTGTAAGTCCCCATGCATTCTTGACATTGATGTCTGCACCTGTTCTTGAAGTCTCAGCAACACTCATATCCTTATTGTTGATATAGTGCCACTGGTCCACGAGCATAGGATCATTGAAAGGGAGGTTGAATTCACCATAGCCTCTACCCTGGAAAGGTTTCCATGCTATCGGAGCCTCGCTTTCGAACTTCCTCTCATACTCTGTGTTGAACTGGATTGCAGCAACAGAGTTCAATCTTGCCATTCCTTCCGCAACACGCTCTACACTGCCGTTCTCAGGGAACACAACCATGAACCAACGATGGAGTCCATATCTGCGGGACAGTTCATCATCAGTATTAGGGAAGAGTTTCTCCACGTATTCAATGTCATACTCGGCGCATACCTGATCCCACTCAGGGACAGTCTCCCCTGCTGCAAGCTTGAGAGCAGCTTCCTCTTCAAGGCAGAGAAGAAGAGTACCGTCAGAGGCCTTTTCTACAGTATTCACACACTTGGTCGCCAATACTGACTGGGGAGTCTCCATCTCCGGCTGGACAGGTGCTTCCTTCTCAGTACAACCTGCAGCAATAAAGGCTGCCGGGAGCAGAACACTGATCAATCTTTTTATCATATCGGTTTTCATTTTTATTCAGGTTATTCAGAAAGTTTAGCTGTATGTGAAACCGGCTTCATCTCAAATGAAGGCTGTTCTGAAATCTGGATATTACCCAGATCCAGATAATTCTTAGGCTTCACCTGTGCACGAGCCTTCTCAAACGATGACTTGATGAATCCATCAAAGGTCTGTACGTAGTTGTCTGGTCCCTGACGGATGATTACGTCAAGATTCCACAACGCAGACATCTGCGCTGAACTTGCTTCTGAAGATTCTGCCTTACGCTCATCGATAATAGGATTAGGGTCAAGGTCTTCCCTCACAAGGAGAATGCTTGTCACCATATCTATCAGTCCCGCATAAGTCTTCTGAGCAGGATCCTGGTATGCTATGACAGCTAGACCGTCAACAACTTCACCATAGTCAGCAAACATTCCTGAATCCACAAATGCAAGATATCCATCCTGTACAAAGGCTCCCACAAGTCCCATTCTTCCACCATATGCACCACCAGTTGCTGTGTACATATATACTGCAGGATAAAAGAGGGTTCCGTCGGAGTAGAAACTTTCAAATGCCTGCTCGAAGTTATACAGCAGGTTGTCATAATAGATGAACGAATATGAGTCATCCTCAAGTCCGAAGGTCTTTGCCATAGGGAACAGTCCCTTGACATTGATGAAGTCATATCCTGTCATGCTTGGAGTGAATCCTTCAGGGAACTGGTTGCTTACTGTGACATCTCCGAGATATGCTCTTGAATACATCTCTCCTTCCAATGCGTAGTAGTGATATTTGCCATAGTAACCGTCCTTATTGAGAGGAATGAGGTTCATATCCACGTCTGAGAGATCGTACTCTGCCAGTCTTGCATCCCACTCTCCTCCTGTCATGGCTTCTGAAACGAAGAATTCCTCACGATATCCGTTATATGCCTTAAGTACGAGGACATATTCGGTACCTGGCACCAGGTAACCCTGCTTAAGGAAGAGACCAGATGAGTTGATCATGTCAAGACTCGCCTTGTTCATCTGCGACTGAGCAACCTCCATCTTCACGTTCTCCTCATTGCCTTCCCACTTCTCCTTTGAATAGAGACCTGCATGAAGACGCTGGATATTCTTACCTGAGATATAGATTTCAAGAGAGTTCTTTGATGTGAGTCCCTCTGAGGCATATTTGTCAGAGCAGATGAGTCCGCTTGAAAGAATCACCTTGTTGGAATCATCACCTGCCTTGAGGTATCCGAAGGCAGAAGATACGGAAGTCTGGAAGTTTCCTGCAATATCGAAACCAGCTGCCACAACAGTATACATTCCTGTTGCTTCGAAAGAGTAATCAACTGTTGTCGACTTTGACACTGTCACAATCTCACCGGTCTGAGCGACATCACCTGCAGCAATGAACTGTGCCTTCTCAAGTGCAGCTGACTCTGTGAGTGTTCCTTCAAAGACAGCAAGCTTTACCTGAGTGATGTCAGAGCCGAGGGTAACGTTTACAGGGAGGTTACCATACTGGTCTGAAACACCAGCCTCAACCTCGACACTATATTCCTTTGCCCTGTAGCCCGGAAGTATGATACGATGGAGTCCGCTTGAATTTGTCTGATACCATCCCATCATCTCAAGTTTCATCTGAAGAGCACCATATGGGAATTCTATGACACCTTCCCTCAGCGTTCCATAAACAGAAGCAATGGATGCATCGAAATCCTTGTCATTCTCAACTACATATGAACCTACGCTCATCATACCATAGGTAGGATGCATAATCACACCTGTCTCAAAAGTAGGAATCCAGACCTTATCCGGATTGGTAGCATTGATATATGTATAGTTCTTTGCTACACAAAGGCTCGAAACATTAGATGCGAACATATTTCCGAGATAGTCTGCATTGTAGACATCGTAAGTCCTGTAGAATCCAGGCATATCGTCTCTCTCCTGAAGGACGATGTTTCTTTCCAGGTTAGGATTTGTCACCGCAAACCACTCAGGGAAGATACCGTCGCGCCACCTTCCTGTAGTCTCACCATTTGGACCCACAACATCATTCCACTTGACACGTGTCACAGAGAAGCTGATGTGAGTGGGATTTGAAGAGTACTTGGACACATATTCGTCGCCTTCGAGTACGAGAGTACACTCATATGTGGTCGCTATCTTTGCTGACGGGAAGTGCACGACTACTGTCGATACAGGGCTTCCGTCCTCAAACACGATCTCATCGGAAGTAAAGATCGGATAATTTGCCTTGATCGTCACCGGCACATGGATCTTGCCTCTCGAATTTGTTCTGCGGACAACGAACGAGAGTGTTGTCGGATCATCCGGCTCGATCTGTATGTCTCCCAGGCCCTTCTGAGCCGGAAAATATACGCCATAGCAATTCTCATTGTCAAGCTCGCCCGGCTGGAAGACCTGCTCCTCGACGCAGGAAGCCATCACGAGCGACAGCATTGCTGTCATAATATATATAAAGTACCTTTTCATCTTCTCGCAGTATTACATTTTAATCTTGTCTGAAGGATCCGGATTGTTGCAACTTTCGTTAATTGCAGTGTTTGACTGGAACTCGACACGGGTAATGACGATATTCCACTGTGGAGAACGTCCTTCTGTCTTGAGTTTGAAGACAGTTGCATGATTGGATGCTGTTCTGTCAATACCCTCATCAAGACGCTTGTAGTCGTAAATAAGAATACCTTCTCCCCAGAACTCGATTCTCTTCTGGAGCAGAAGCTCCTTCTTGAATGTTGCGAAGTCCGCACCAGCCTGGATACGGTTATATGTCTTATCACGGTAGTCAGTCATGAACTTCTTGAGAAGCTCGACACCGCGCGACGGATTCAGATGATACTCGGCCTCCATCTCGATGAAATACATTTCCTCGATACGCATCAGACAGTAGTCACCGGCATTTCCGACATTGAAGTCATTACATTCGCCCTGGGCAGGACGGAACTTGATAGCTGTGTATGGCTTGGCAGCAGGACGTCCCTGACCGTTAAGGAAGGCAGCCTGATCAGCTGCAGATCCGGCGAAACGATACTTGCCGCTTGTCCACTCTTCCTTATCAGGACCGAGCCATGAAAGCTTTCTGAAGTCAGACTCCGGCACAGCATCATACAGAAGCTGGCTTGCACCGAACTGAGCATAACATGCATATCCCCATGCAGCCTCCGACGACATGTGTGCGATGAAGGTAAGGAGGTTGGCAAGGTTCTCAGCAGAAAGCGAAAGGCCCCAGATCCATGCATTGTTTGAGCTTGCACTGTTGAATCCTGTAGTAGGGTTGGTCCACTGTTCCTGTGTAAGCGGAGTCTTTCCACTCTCATCAATGACCTTTCTCGCATACTCGGAAGCCTTCTTGAGCATTTCCTTGTTCATGCCCTTTTCCTCATATCCTAATTCAAGGTACGTGCGCGCGTAAAGGCCGTTCACCATCATAAGGCTTGGCTGAGAGAATGTGGTCGCAGCAGGGTTAAGATATTCTTCTGCTCTTGCAAGGTCATCAAGGATGAACTGATACATAACCTCTCTGCTCACACGCGGATTCTTCTTACAATCCTCGATTGTGGTGTTTTCATCTACAATCGGAACTGTCAGGCCAAGAATATCCTTGGTAACATCAGTATATTTGTTTGTCTTAGGCTCAAAGAGTCTTGCAAGGTCAAGGTAACACCATGCCCTGTAGGCATATGCCTGACCGAGATTATGTCTGAGCTGAACCATGGTCTCCTCGTCAGCTCCATCCTCAATTGCAGGAACCATTGACGCGATTACGTCATTTGCGAGTCTGATCCATGTATAGTACATATCCCAGAAATATGCGCAGTATGTATACTGATATCCCTGAGCCTGGTTAAGGTCGTATGCGTAGAATCTGTTATAATATGGGTTATCTGCCATTGTGGCGATATCCTCGAGCATGTGCTCTGTGCGCAGATGGATACCCGAGATACCGAAATCGGTATGGTCACCGTATGATCCGGCATAGCCTCCTGTTCCTGACGCAGACATGCTGGCAGGCATTGCATTGATCATCGACATCAACGCGAAATCAGATGCTGAGACCTGCGCCTGTGTCACCGAGCCTCCGACAGGAACACTCTCCTGGATGCAGGAAGCCGACAGTACTACAGCTGCAAGTAATGCGGAAAACTTAAATATTGTATTCTTCATATCTTAATATCTCCTCTGATTAGAATGTGATGTTGATACCTCCGGTGATTGTTCTTACCGGTGAGTTGCTTGCATAGTTGGTTCCTCCTGAGAAGCTGCTTCGTGGATCCAGACCATGTCTGTAAGACCAGTACCAGATGTTGTCACAAGCAATGTATACTCTCATTCTGTCTACCTTGATCCTGTTCACCACATTTGAAGGGATGTTGTATCCGATCTGTGCATTCTGGAAGTTCAGATAGCTTGCAGGCACGAGGAATCTGTCTGAAGAAGCATTGATGTTCTGGTCCTGATATACAAAACGAGGAATGTCAGAATTCTTGTTTTCAGGGGTCCATGCCTTCAGAGCATCCTTGTGGAAGTTCGAACCTACCGTACCACCCGGAGGCGACATGTATGAAGCATATCCTGAGTCATAGGTAAGACCTCCGATAGAATATGTGAATGCAGCTGAAATGTCGAAGTTATAGAAGTTGAATGAAGTACCGAAACCTCCGTAAAGATCCGGTGTAGGATCGTCGCAGAGGTACTCTGTTGCTTCCGAATACTCTGAGGTCATTGTTGTACCTACAAGAACTGACTTCTGAACGCCATCCTTGTCTGTAACTGTCTCATAAACGTCCTTATACCACATAGGAAGACCATTGGTCTTGTCTACACCTGCATATTTAGGCATGAGGAAGGTGTTGAGAGGAAGGCCCTCAGCCACGAACTTGTTGCCTGAAGCATAACCCTGGTAACCGTCGATCTCACGATTCTTGTGGGTATCAGGGAGCATGATGATCTTGTTGGTATAGTGGGTAAAGTTCAGATAAGCGCTCCAGTTGAAGTTCTTTCTGTTCATGATCGTTCCATTGATTGCGAACTCAATACCCTGGTTTCTCATATCACCGATATTGTCGTAGTATCCGCTGAATCCGTAAGAAATAGGAATCGATACGAAATAGAGCATGTCTGAAGTAAGACGGTAGAAATACTCAAATGTTCCTGAAATACGGCCTCTGAAGAGATCAAAATCAAAACCGGCATTGAAGTTTGTATTTGTTTCCCATGTAATGTCAGGGTTACCGATAGAACCTCTCTTCACACCGATCTCACCGTCACTGTTGGTGATCGAGTACATGTCGGTATAGAGATAGTCTGAGATATTGTCGTTACCCTGAGAACCGATGGAAGCCTTGACCTTGAGCATGTCCACCCAACGGAGGTTGAACCATGGCTCAGAGTTGAGAAGCCATCCTCCACCCAGAGACCAAAAGTTACCCCAACGATGGTCAGGATGGAATCTTGACGATGCATCACGACGGAAAGATGCACTTGCGAATATCTTGTTCTGGTAGTCGTACTGTGCCCTGAGGAAGTAACCCTCGTTGTTGTAAGTAGACTTTCCTGACGACGCCGACTGACCGTCGATCACCGCACCACCGAGCTCTGTATTGTTGAGCGAGAACATCTTGCTCTTGGATGCTCCGAGGCTTACTCCTGTAGACTTATACCACTCATGTCCGAGGAGTACGGTAACATGGTGCAGACCTGCAAATGTCCTGTCCCAGTTAAGGAGCTGCTGGAGGTTCAGATAGAACGAACGTCCGTGGCTCTTGCTGATGATACCGCCGTTAGGAGCGAACTGGCCATAATACATGTTGTTGATGTTGGTGGTTCTAGTTTCGTCTACACCCACACCGGCATTGAAGGTGAAGGTGAAGTCCTGGAGGAACTTGATCTCTGTATAACCGGTACCGTTGATCGCATTACCCTCGCTGTTGTTTGTATCGAGAGTCACGGTCTGGAGAGCATTGGCATTACCAGAAATAGGACGTGAAAGACCTGCATTACTGCCGTCTCCGAAGTCATATCTCTTGTTTCCATACTGGTCGTACTTGATGCTCTTGTCGGCATTTCTGAGGTACACAGGGTAGATCGGAGCCACCATTGTAGCGAAACCGAAGATATTTCCTACAGAACCTGACGAACCCTCATCCGAGTTACCGTTATTCCAGTTGAAATTGGTGTAACCCATGTTCATACCGATCTTGAGCCACTCCTTTGCCTGGTAGTCAGTCCTGATACGGGCAGTATAACGCTGCATATCAGATCCATCAACGATAGCCTTGTTATTAAGATAACCGAACGAAGCAAAGATCTGTGCGTTTCCTGTAGTTCCGGCAACACTCACGTTATACTCCTGTCTGAGAGAAGTCTTGTAGGTCTCATCCATCCAGTTGTCAGGCTGGAGCCAGAACTGCTCACCCATGTAGTTCACAAGGCGGCCGGCACTTGCATACGGATTGATCTTTCCGTTGCTTCCGATAAGGTTCTGTCCCTCAGGAACAGTGAATGTAAGATAACCGAGTCCTCCGTCAGCAGCAGCTCCGGTCACATTCTTTGCAGCAAGAATATTAGCCTCTTCATTTGACATACCCTTCTCCAGTCGGTAGTAGTTGTAGAGAGAATTGTAGTGTGTCTCATAGTAGAGAGCCGGATCTGTGATATAGTCATAGCTCTTGAGCGCCTTTGTATTGATACCCCATTTCGCATCAACTGAAATCTTGGCATCTCCAAGCTTGGCCTTCTTTGTGGTGATCATGATGACACCATTGGCACCACGGGCACCGTAAAGAGCATTGGAAGCCGCGTCCTTGAGGACTGTCATCGACTCGATGTCGGCTGAATTGAGGTTGTTCATATCACCGCTATAAGGCACACCATCCACCACGTAGAGAGGAGCTGTACCAGCGTTGATGGAGCTGACACCACGGATCATGATTGAAGGAGAACTGCCAAGAGAACCTGACGATGTAGTCATCTGGACACCAGCAACCATACCTTCAAGAGCTCGTGTCACATCCGAAGACTGAGTCTTCTGGATATCATCCGACTTCACCACGGTTGCCGATCCGGTGAACGACTCCTTGGTCGCCGTACCGAAGGCTACCACGATTGTCTCTTCGATCATCTCAGTGTCCGGAGGAAGCAGCACATCATGAACTGCTTTAGAAGCCACAGCTACCTCCACATCCTTATAACCGACAGAAGAAAAGATAAGGACTCCGTCTGCAGGGACAGAAATGGAATAGATACCGTCTGCATCTGTCATTCCTCCGACCATAGTACCCTGCAACTGGATTGCTGCGAAAGGTACCGGTTCACCTGTCGACGAGTCCTTTACAGTTCCTGATACAGTGATGTTCTGGGCATGTAGCACAGAGGTCACTGTCAGAAGCAGGACTGCAAGAAAAAGCTTAAGTTTTGTCATGAGTTAACCAGTTGTTAATAATATAGCAAACAAAGATAAGCTTTTTTTGTTAAAAAAAGAAACACTTTTTCCTGCAGTCTTAATTACCGTACCCCGGATTCTGGATAAGGGCGCCTCTCGAAAGATCAATTTCCTCTATTGGAAGTGGCAGAACAGTCTTATAATCAGTAGCTTGAACAGTAAAGCTACCGTTTGTGACAGTCTTGCCGTTTCTCCAGAAATCAAAGGCAATCTGTCCCTCTGCAAACAACTCCTTCCTCCTTTCATCGAGTATCTCCTCAAGGGTCACCTCACTTTCCCCCTCATAACCTGAAATCCTGTTTGAACGGAGTTCGTTGATGTATCCAACAGCATCTTCCCCCTGCTGCAAGGCAGCCTCTGCAGCAATCAGATAGACCTCAGACAGACGTATCACCTTGATATTGTTGGCATAAGCAGGAACCGAGGCCCCCGCATTTCCAGGGTACTTGAGAGTATAGTATCCGGTATGATAGTCAGCGACTCCATCCGGAGCGACAGTACAATCCGCCACCATCTGCACACGCACGTCCCCCGGAGTCTGCTTCAACCAACTATAGAACTCCGGATCTATGCCATATTCCGAATAGCCGGTAGGAGACGAATAATAGCCGGGGGCATATCTCTGAGCATTGTAGACATCTGTCTGCAAATACTCGAATATCATCTCATCGGCTCCTTCACGAGACCACACATCTGTATAATTATCAAGTGTATAGAGAGCATATGGAGATTCACCGATGACCTCCCGTGCGTCAGCAAGTGCAGCCTGAAAATCACCTCTGTAAAGATTGGCTCTGGCCCTCAACGCCAATGCAGCCCAATAGTTGAGATGACCGTTCTTGCGATCTTTGTTCAAGCCGGTCTGGACAGCCCTTGTAAAGTCATCCACGATGAACTGATAAGTATCCTCAAGAGAAGCTCTGACACCTATATGATCAATATCAAACACCCTGTCAGCCAATACGACACCCTTATCGTTCGAGTTTCCCGAAGTCGGTATCGGAGCAAAATATACAGCAAGGTGAAAATGGAAGAGAGCACGCATCGCATAGAGCTCGGCAACATATGGCGCAGCCGCCTGCTGGTCCTCAATCAAGGCTGCCTTTTCAAGGGCATTATTGACACTGGCAATCGCCGAATAAAGGTAGTAGTAGATATTGTAAGTATCGCCAGGAGTCATGCCATACTGGGCAAGACGGGAAGCATTCTGACCTGATGAAGCCGGCTGATATGAATCCGGACCCACGAGGTCCGCATAGATGGACATCTCCGAGGCCACCGTAAGCACCGTACCGTATGTGGCCAGATAATATGCTCCATTTACCGCATTTGACAGATCATCGACACTCGTGATGGCCGTATCTGTCGTCACGGAAGTGGACGGGTTCTGATCCAGAGCATCGCAACTGGCAAGAAGTAGAACCGCAGACAGGGTATATATGATCTTTTTCATATCTGTAACTGTTTATAATGTAATGTTCAATCCTATTGTAAATGACTTGGTTACAGGCACATCGACCGTACGGTATCCATTGATCGCGACATCCGGATCGATATCCGGAACCGCCGACCATATCATGAACGGATTATTGGCTTTTACATAGACTCTGAGCCTTTCCACATAACGTTTCACCGGTATATTGCAGCCAAGGGCGATCTCACGCATCCTGATATTGTCTGTCGACTTTATGAGTCGGCTCGAGAATCTGTCCCACCTATACGGATTGTTCATTATCGGCATAGGGTAAGCTGCATCCCTGTTATCAGGAGTCCAGTAATCGGCCGCATCTGCTGCAGCATTCATCGAAGCAGCCCTGAAGCCGTCGCAATGGGTGAAATATCCCGGATAATCGAAGAGCGAGCCTCCGAACTGATATGAGATCAGGAACGAGAGGTCAAGAAGACCGTCCAGAAAGACCATATTGGTGGAGAATCCTCCGAGAACATCAGGCATAGCCTTTCCGACAATGGCATTTCCGGCTTCTGTATAAAAGTTGGTGACACCCTTGGAATGATCCGAAGGATCGATCCAGAACTCTCCCAGACCGGTTTCAGGATTGACCCCTTTCCATACTGGCAGATAAAACGAGTACATGGATGCACCTTCCCTGTGGATGTACATGCTGCCGTCTCCATAAGGGATATCAGCCCCGTCGTTAGGCAGATTCTTCACCACTGACCTCTGCCATGTGAAGTTGAAGTTCACCGCCCATGAGAAGTTCAGAAGATCAACTATCTGTGCACCTGCTTCCATCTCGACACCCTCGTTGAGAAGGTTACCCACATTTGCCGTATAACTGCTGAAACCTGTGACGGCAGATGCCGGCATATCGAAGATGAGCGAGCTTGTATATTTGTTGTAATATTCGACAGCAAGATCGAGTCTGTTGAACATGTTCCAGTCAAATCCGACATTGAAATTCCTCGACTTCTCCCAACCGAGGGAATCATTCTCAGGATTGCTCCAGAAGATGGCTGAACCAACACCGTAACCTCCTGAAGCTGAATACAATCCCTTGTAGGAATAATATCCTGACGGGAGGTTTCCGTTGGTACCGTAAGAGGCCTTTATCTTGAAGTCACTGAACAGTCTGGAGACAGCCTGCATGAAAGGCTCGCCGCTGAGTCTCCATGCTGCTGAGACCGACCAGAAATTTGCCCAACGGCTGTCTGGTCCCAGACGTGACGAGCCGTCCCTGCGGAATGACGCTGACGCATAATATCTGTTATCATAATCATAGTTGACATTAGCCAGGACGGAAGCCATGAATGACCTGTATGAGGCTCCACCCACACCATACATCTGGCCCACAGACAGGGCATTCAGCTTATCGTTCGGATAGTTGTTCGCTCCGGCATAAGTATACCTGACTCTATGGTCTGCAACCTCATAACCGGCAAGTGCCGAAACGTTATGACTTCCATAGGAATCACGGAAGCGGAGCAGAGTCGAATTGGTCAGATCGGATGTCTGAAATATGTACTCCGCACTCAGTCCGTTCAGAGCAGCTCCGTCAATAGATGATGGCGCCCACCAGAGGTACTGCTTATTGTCAATATAATCGTATCCGAAAGTATTTGTAAGACTCAGATAATCAGTGAATTTCAACTCAAGATCCAAGTTTGAGAGACTTCTCATCGTATGGGTCTTGTTATACTCTGTATCACTGTCGAAAAGTATGTGAGGATTGCCTGTCTGGCCACTCCAGCTTACGTACTCGTTCCATGTGCCGTCGGGATTCTTCACACTGGCCGTAGGGTCGCTCTGGATCAGCACTCCCAGAGGGGTCGCATAGCCCATACCCTGGGCCTGACTGCTCTGGTCGCTATGACCTTTCGCTGACGTGAAGGAGAGCATCTGACGGATGCCGACATTGAGCCATTGGTTGACTTTATGATCCACATTGACACGGCCCGAAAAACGTTCGAAATATGAGCCTATCACAATTCCGTCAGTATCGGTATAACCCAGTCCTGCATAGACTTTTGTCTTATCAGTTCCGGCAGTGAGACTGAGCTGATGATTCTGCTGAAAAGCGGTCCTGAAGACCTCCTTTGTCCAATCCGTACTGGTTTTGCCGGAAGGGTCCGCAACCATAGAGGCGATTTCATCACCTGTGTAGCCGTACGAATATGCCGGATTGATTGCAAAGGCATTGTCACCGGCAGCCTTCAGATAGCTTATGAACTGAGAACCGTCCATCATCTTCAGAGCCCTTGAAACCGCCATATTGCTTACTCCTGCCTCGCCACTATATGTCACCGTTGTCTTACCCTGCCTTCCCCTCTTGGTCGTGATCAGAATTACTCCGTTTGCAGCTCTTGAGCCATAAAGGGAAGCGGCAGCGGCATCCTTGAGGACAGTCACGGATTCCACATCATCAGGGTTCAACGTATTGAGTATTCCCATGCTCTTGTAACCTACATTCAGATCCCCCTCAGTAGAAGAAGAAATCACCACTCCATCCACAACGTAAAGCGGTGATGTTCCGGCAGATATGGAGCTGACGCCTCTGATCTGCACACTGCCGGCAGAACCCGGATCTCCAGTACTCGAAGCCACCCTGACTCCTGAAATCTTGCCTATCATTCCCTTGTCCACAGACTCTGCCGAAGACTGTGCGATCCTGTCACCGCTGACCTGTGATGCAGAGCCGGTGAAGTCGGATTTTGACATACTGCCATAGGCAACTACAATCACATCATCCAGATAGGCGCTATCCTCCAGCAGGACAAAGTTTATCGTATGCTCTCCACCCACTTTCATCTCCTGGGATATGTAGCCGATATAGGAAGCAACCAGGATTGCATCCTGAGGCACAGAGAGCTCAAAACGGCCCTCAGGATTGGTCGTAGTTCCGGACGAGGTTCCTTTCACCACAACAGCAGCCCCTTCCATAGGAAATCCCTCTGCATCAGTGACAGAACCGGTTACGGTCAGATTCTGGGCCGACGCCATCGTCATAAAGCCTAGCATGACAAATGGCAATAACAATGTTTTACTACACATAAACTAACGATTTTCATTACTAAAATCAGACGTAACGCGCTGCAACCCAAAAAATTTGCCAAACGTAGAACAGGCTTGGAATTGTCGATTTTTTTGGCCATCTTTGCGCGCTTATTTTAGGCCGATAATTTTTTGTATAACTATAATCACGAAACAACCAAAACCGGATGAAAAAATTCAAGTTACTTTTCATTGCGTTGACACTGCTTGTCACCTCTGAGGCATTCGCCCAGAACATCACTGTGACAGGTATTGTCAAGGATTCATCCAATGAAACAGGAGTGCCGTTCGCATCGATCCAGCTGAAGGGAACGATGGTCGGCTCAAGTACCGATGGTGACGGTATCTACTCTATTTCAGTTCCAGCAGACGGAGTGCTCATCTTCTCATCTATCGGTTACAAGGACACTGAAGTGGCCGTAGCCGGAAATGCTAAGCATGACGTATATCTCCACCCTGATACTGAAACAATCGAAGAGACCATCGTCGTAGCCTTCGGTACCGCAACCAAGGAATCATTTACAGGTTCTGCAACAGTTGTAAAATCTTCAGACATTGCAAAGACACAGTCGTCGGACGTAACCCGCGCTCTCGAAGGAGTTGTTGCCGGAGTGCAGATGACCACATCGACAGGTTCGCTGGGAAGTTCCCCAAGCATCATGGTCCGCGGTATCAGCTCAATGTCAGCAGGTACAGCTCCACTTTACGTTGTGGACGGTATTCCATACAGCGGCGACATGAACAACATCAACCCTGCCGACATCGAGTCTATGACAGTCCTCAAGGATGCCGCATCCAACGCCCTTTACGGAGCTCGTGGTGCAAATGGTGTCATCATGATCACAACCAAGAAGGCAAAAAGAGGCGACGCCACCATCAATGTGGAGGCAAAATGGGGTCTCAACACCAAAGCGCTCAAGGATTACGACGTAATCACAGACCCGGGACAGTACTATGAGGCATATTATACTGCTCTAAGGAACTATTACGAGCGTCCTGACGCTACAGTGGACCAGAACGGAAACATTCTCCACACTCAGGGACTCAGCGCATCAGAGGCACACCTCAAGGCAAACCAGACAATGCTCGGCAGCACCAGTGGCGGTGGTCTGGGATACCTCGTGTATACAATCCCTGCCGGTCAGTCGCTCATCAACACCAGCGGAAGACTCAACCCTAATGCAACACTCGGACGTCTTGTAGGATACAACGACCAGGAATATCTCCTTTATCCTGACAGCTGGATGAACGAGACATACAAGAACTCCCTCCGCCAGGAATACAACGTAAGCGTTTCGGGAAGTACAGACAAGATCTCGGCCCTCGCTTCATTCGGTTACCTTAACAACAAGGGTATCATCGACGGATCTGACATGTACAGATATACAGCCCGTGTACGTCTCGACTACCAGGCCAAGGAATGGCTGAAGATCGGAGCAAACGTATCGTATACCAACTACAACTGGAACAACGGTAACTCTGACGAGGGTTCAGGCGGATCGACGGCAAACGTGTTCGCGATCGCAACCAACGTAGCGCCTATCTATCCTGTATATATCCGCGACGGAAAGGGTAACATCCTCACAGACAAGTACGGATACAAGAGATATGACTATGGTGAAGGTTCGAATGCAGGTATGGTAAGACCTTACCTCGGAAACTCGAATGCCCTTCAGGCTGCTTACCTTGACAAGAACAACGCAGAGGGTAACGCCGTGAATGGTACATCATACGTTGAGGTCAAGTTCCTGAGGGATTTCACATTCACATTCAACGCCGGTGTCGGAGTCGATGAGACAAGAGGTACTTCAATCATGAACATGTACTACGGCATGGCAGCTTCAGTAGGCGGTATGATCAGCAAGTCACACTCAAGATCATTCTACCTCAACCTCCAGCAGCTCCTCAACTATAGAAAGACTATCGCTGATAACCATAATATTACTGTATTGTTCGGACACGAGAACTACAAGTCTCTCTCATACGGACTCAGCGCATCCAAGAGCCAGATGTTCTCCATGGAGAATGACGAGCTCAACGGAGCTGTAGTGGACGGAAAGAGCTCAGGCTCAAGTTTCGGCGAGTACAACAACGAGGGATACTTCATCCGCGCCCAGTACGATTTCCAGAACAGGATCTTCGGTAGCGTCTCATATCGTCGTGACGCATCATCAAGATTCCATCCTGACCACCGCTGGGGTAACTTCTGGTCTCTTGGTGGAGGTTGGCTCATCAACCATGAAAGCTGGTTCCCTCAGCTCTACTGGCTCGACATGCTCAAGCTCAAGGCTTCCATCGGTTCTCAGGGTAACGACAGCATCAGCAACTACCTCTACGTAGACACATATGTTCTCAGCAACAACCAGGACAAGCCGGCTATCAGCTTCGGTGTCAAGGGTAATGAGAACATCACATGGGAGACAAACACCAACTTCAACGCCGGTATCGACTTCGAGGTGCTCAGAGGAAAGGTGACAGGTACTGTGGAGTACTTCTATAGAAAGACTTCAGACATGCTTTTCTTCTTCACAACTCCTACATCACTCGGTTACAGCGGATACTACGACAATATCGGAGACATGAGAAACTCCGGTATCGAGCTCTCTGCAAACGTAGGTGTGATCAGAACAAGAAACCTCAGATGGGATGTCTACCTGAACCTCACACACTACACCAACAAGATCACAATGCTCCCTTCTGACAAGAAGACCAAGACTGTCGAGGGATATGAAGGATATGCAAGCGGTACACGCTTCATCGGTGAGGGACTTCCTCTCAACACATTCTACCTGCCTAAATATGCAGGTGTAGACCAGCAGACAGGTAAGTCACTCTGGTACATGGATGTGACTGACAAGCAGGGCAACATCGTAGGACAGACCACAACATCAGAATATACAGATGCCACACAGTATCTCTGCGGAGCTCCGACTCCAGACCTCTATGGTGGATTCGGAACGTCATTCGAGTACCGCGGATTTGATGTTTCAGCTTCGTTTACATATTCTATCGGTGGTCTTTCATATGACTCAGGATACTCAGGCTTCATGGCTTCTCCAGTATCGACAAGCATAGGAACCAACTTCCATAAGGATATCTTCAAGGCATGGTCACCAGACAACAAGGGATCTGACATTCCTCGTTTCCAGTATCAGGACCAGTATAGCGCATCTCAGTCTGACCGATTCCTTACAGATGCCAGCTACTTGAACTTCCAGAACGCTCAGGTTGGATATACATTCCCTGAAAGAATGACCCAGAGAATCAGGATCAACAGACTAAGACTCTACGTTGCATGTGACAACATTATCTACTGGTCAAGAAGACAGGGTTTTGATCCGCGTTTCAGCTTCAGCGGAACAACTAACAGCGCTGTAAACTCTCCTGTAAGAACAATCTCAGGAGGTATTAACTTAACATTCTAATTTGAAACGCAGATAAAATGAAAAACATACTTATCAAGACAATTGCGATACTGTTTGTTGTACTTTTGCCTGCATCATGCGTAAAAGAGACCTTCCCTAAGGGAAGCACAGTAACAAAGGACCAGCTTGAGGGATCCGAGCAGTCACTCACATACATGCTGAGCGGTATTCCTGCAGCAATGATGAACTCAGGAGCCAGCGGCTACTATTCATCATACGGCATCCATTGCGACTACGGTATCGCTGCCATCCAGCTGGCTACAGATTCAATGCTTGAAGACATCGCAGTACTCGGAGAGATGAACTACTTCTGGTTCGGATCATGGATGCAGAACTCATCACAGGGATCAGATTACATCTGGTGCGCATACTTCTGGGATCTGTATTACAAGTGGATCAAGCTTGCAAACGAAATCATTTCTATCGTAGGTGAAGTAGACGAAAATACAAGCGAAGATGCAAGACGCGTCCTCGGACAGGCATATGCATACAGAGCGATGTTCTACATCGACCTTGCCCGTCTCTATGAGCCTAAGACCAACAAGTATACTACCATCACATCTGAGATGATGGGACTTACAGTTCCGATCGTCACAGAAAACACAACTGAGGAGATTGCCAAGAACAATCCGAGGGCGACAAGAGAGGAGATGTATCAGTTCATCTTCTCAGACCTTCAGAAGGCTGAGGAATACCTCGCTGATGCAGCCGAGTCGTACACAACACCGGGTCTGACAGCTGTTTACGGCCTCTACGCACGCGCGTACCTTGAATTAGGTGCAACTTACGCAGAGTACCCTGACCAGGTTCCAGCCCCTGAGGTATACGACATGGACAGCGCAAGAGCATATGCAGAAGCTGCAAGATATGCACGTCTTGCCATCAACCGCGGCATGCACTCTCCTCTTACCCAGTCACAGTGGGAGGATCCAAGCAACGGATTCAACAACGGAGGATCAAACAACTCATGGATCTGGGGACTCACAGTATCATCTGAGAACCTTTCAAACCTCGTGGCAAGCGTTGCCCACAGGTCATGCGAGGCTATCTACGGATATGCAGTATGGACTCAGCTCGGTGTAAACCAGGCTCTCTATTCTCAGATCAGTGACGAGGACTTCAGAAAGCACTCATGGATCGATCCGGACAAGATGGAGTACTACAACTACCAGCTTGCAGGTTCTGCAGAAGAACAGTACGGATTCATGAATGGTTCGATGTACAACTATCCTGCTGTAGGCTACCAGAGCCTCAAGTTCCGTCCTGCAGACGGTAACGTAATGGACTACACTGTAGGAAACTGCGCAGACTGCTGTCTGATGCGTATCGAGGAAATGTACTTCATCGAGATGGAGGCAAAGCTCGCTACAGAGGGACTTACATCGGCACAGAACCATCTCAACGACTTCATGCAGGCATACAGATATGAAGGATATGACTGCTACCTCAAGACTCTCAGCAAGGAGGCGTTCATCAAGGAGATGATGCTCCAGAAGAGAATCGAGTTCTGGGGTGAGGGTATCCTGATCTATGACTACAAGCGTCTTGACCAGGGCATCACAAGAGGTTACGAGGGCACTAACATCCCTTCTATCGCAAGATACAACAGCGACGGACGTTCACCTCAGTGGAATATCGTTGTTACTCGTGGTGAATACCAGTCAAACAAGGGAATCAGACATCCGGACCAGAACAACCCGGACCCTACAGAGAAACTCACACTTTGGGAATAACAAGAGGATAAAATATACAGTATAAATAATGAAAGCAATTAACTTTAGATACTTCCTGGCAGCCGCTGCAGTGCTTTCCTTCACATCTTGTGTAAAGGAAATGGATCAGGCTGCAACAGACCCAGCAGACTGTATGGGAGTATATTTCCTCGAAGAGCAGGAGAATGCAAAGACTCATACTCTTGAGAAGGGAATAGACAAGACTTCGCTTGAAATCATTGTCAGAAGAAGCAATGCTGACAAGGAGGAAGACGTAAATTATAAGTTCGAGACATATTACCTTGAAAGAGAGTCTGTTTCGGATACATCATACAAGGAGGTTCCTACCCCTGCAGATGACATGTTCGAATTCGGCGAACTCTATTTCGAGGAAGGCCAGTTTGAAACAACCATTGAGGTGAACTTCCCTAACATCCAGACAGGTGTAAAATACTTCTGTACACTCTACATCGACAATCCTAAGTATGTTTCATCTGTAGCAGACAACGCAAGCTCCATAAGTTTTGCAGTACAGATATTTGAGTGGAAGTCAATAGGAAAAGGCGTGTGGAGAGATGCCATCTTCTCTGATATGTTTGCATGGGACGGAAGATACCTTGAGTCTGAAGTAGACGTTTATGAGCGCAAGGACAAGAAAGGTTTCTATCGTCTGAACAATGTCTATACAGCTGAGTACTTCACCAGGCTTGTAGAGGGAGACGAGGCCGGAAAGGATCCTGAGCTCGTACGATCGTACACTTCGTATATTGATGCAAAGGCATATATCTACCTTGATGCCACAGATCCAAGCAAGGTCTATTTCCCTGCACAGAAGACCGGCTTCAGTGACCCGTCATTGGGTGAGATCATGGTCGCATCAGACGTTACAGAGGTATTCGGCAGCGCAAGTAACCTCCTTTATGGTACTCTTAAGGATGGAATCGTGACATTCCCTAAGAACGGACTTCTTCTTGGAATGGGAGGATACTACTACTTTACAAACTCATCAGGAAAGTTCCGTTTTGTCCTTCCTGGCTATGAGGCTCATGATTACGGCATCAGCCTCCAGAGCGCAGAGACAGACGCAGAAGGCAACGTTCCTGTGACATTCGATCTTGCAAAGGACATCGCCAAGGTGAAATATGCAATCTTCGAGGGCAGCATCAGCGAAATCGAGATGGAGAACAAAGTAAAGGAAGTTCAGACATCCGACAGTGCACTCGAATTCACCAAAACCACAGGTAAGGCCAGCGTAGAGGTATACAACATCCGTCCGGAGGTTGACAAGGCAAAGACAAGCATATACACACTTGTCGCTTGTGCATACGACAAGGCAGGTAACTACAAGGAGTATTCTTCAGTAGAGTTCGGATATGTGAAGCCAGGTGACAACAAGGAGATTGATATCGATTTCGGCGTCATCGTATCAGACAGATACGCTTCAGAAAACCCTCTTGAGAACTATTCCGCTGAGAATTCATTCCAGTATTGGATCAGAGGTAAGGAAATCACTCATGCAATGATCAACTACTACCCTACTTCATACTTCAAGACATACGAGGAGCAGATCAAGCAGGAACTCAAGATGTACGGCTCAATTGACAATGCAACTCTCAAGAGACTCAATACAAGCGAGATTTCAGGAGTTGTCGGCAACAAGCTTCTTGCAGGAACAAGCTATACATTCGTAATCTATGCAGGTAACGGATATCGCAGCGGATTCATCACATATGAGTTCTCTACAGAGGGCACACCTGATATGATGAAGAGAGCATATTACTGGGAGGACCTTCTCGACCAGCAGCCATCTGCTGATGACATCACCTCAAGTGAGTGGATTCCAGTATCTGTAGATATCTTTGATGCAATGGCAACAGGCAGAACCATCAGAGGAAATGACAGGGCAAGCAGTGTCAAGTTCACTCTCGAGGATGGAAAGATGAAGGCATCAGGCCTCTTCCCTTCCCTTAAAGAGAACCCTGCAATCACCTTCGACTATAAGGATGGTCTCATGTACTCGACTGAAAACACTCTTGAACCAGTGACAATCAAGGACTCGACCAACATCATCCCTACAATGAGATATGAGTATACATACACTCCAAAGGTAGCCTCATTGAGCCAGAACGGATATGTATACACAGAGTATGAGGACGAGAACGACGACACAAGAACAGACATGCTCGTTGCCGGTTTCGTTCATGAGGACATCATAGCGGTAATGGACAACAAGACTTCCAACATCTTCTGGGCACTTATTCTTGGCGGATACCAGAAGTATGGCAACCAGGAGTACCTCGCTGACGTTATCGGAGACACTCACGGTGACCTTCTTCTCGTAAGAAAGGGATCACCACTGCTGGAGGGTCTCAAGCAGAGCAAGTCAAGCAAGGCTCAGATCGGTCAGACGCTCAGTTCAGTAAACGCTGCAAACTGCGTAAGAATGCCGGAAATCAACAGCATAACAAAGAACCTCAAGCCTGTTGATACAACAAACGACATCGTGCACGCATATGCAACAGTAGCCGAGTAAGCATCAGAACAGATAACAAGATAAAGATCAATAATATGTCATACATTTCAAGAATAGGTCAGTTACTGATTCTCTCAGCAGCAGTCTTCGCAACATCATGCGTAGGCGAGATGGTAGAGAATGCTCCTGAGGTGGAGAATTCAGTGATGACCAAGATCATCAACACTTCTGGTGATTCACAGGAGGGAACCCTTATCCTCTACCTCAACCAGGAGGCTGCAAACAGCGTTCATAACGGCCAGAGAATTGCGGCACAGACTCCAGAAGGAATGGACGTGAAGAGTTTCAAACCGGTGTTCAACATGACCGAGCAGAACGCAAAGTACATGCGCAAGCATCAGCTCGACAGATGGTTCATCATGGAGTTCGAGGGCATGGGACTTGACCTTGCTGCATCAAAGCTTGCTCAGTTCGGCGAAGTGTCAAGAGTCCAGTTCAACAAGCTGGTAACTTACGGATCTGATACAAGAAGCGCAGCTCCGTCTGAGATCCAGGAGGAAGCTGAAGACAACGTATTCAATGACCCAAGACTTTCTGACCAGTGGCACTACAGAAACACCGGCAGCAAGACCATCTCTACTGCTGCAGTAGAAGGAGAGGATATCGCTGTATCGGATGTGTGGAGAGAGCTTACAGCAGGTGACAACGAGATCGTAGTTGCGATCATCGACGGACCTGTAAAGTATACTCACGAAGACCTTAAGGACAACATGTGGGTGAATACAGCTGAGAAGAATGGTACTCCAGGCGTAGACGACGATAACAACGGATATGTTGACGACATACACGGATGGAACTGCGACGCAAATAACGGCCAGATCAACTGGAGAGCACCTAACGAAAGCGGTCATGGTACACACGTTGCCGGAATCGTAGGAGCTGTAAACAACAACGGACGCGGAGTCTGCGGAGTTGCCGGTGGTACCGGTAATGGTGACGGTGTCAGACTTATGGGCTGCCAGATCTTCACCGGTGGAGTATCAAGCAACACAGCAGCTGCAGCAATAGCATTCGTATACGCTGCTGACAATGGTGCCCATATTGCCCAGTGCTCGTTCGGATATCAGAACGGAAACTATAATTCAGATTACGAATACTACCAGAACTACAGCGTAGAGTACTTTGCAATCCGCTATTTCCTCGATACAGAGAGATTTGCAGAGGTTGACAAGGGCAGAACCAAGATCATCGACGGTCCGCTTGTAATCTTTGCTGCAGGAAACGACAGCTACGGTTCTGCAAGCTACCCTGGTGCGCTCATGGACTGCATCTGTGTTACTGGTCTGGGTCCTGACGGATATCCTGCATCCTACACCAACTATGGTCCGGGATGTAACATCGCTGCTCCAGGTGGAGACTACTACCTCAACACTGAGACAAGCAGAAGCCGTATCCTCTCTACTTTCATCAGCGAGGTTGGAAGCGAATATGGCGATTATACTTACATGGACGGAACATCAATGGCATGTCCTCATGTCAGCGGTGTGGCTGCCCTCGGTCTTGCTTATGCCAAGAAACTTGGAAAGACCTTCACAAGAGACGAGTTCACATCTATGCTCCTTTCTTCCGTAAATGACCTTGATACCAAGCTTTCTGCTGGTTACAAGTTCCTCGGTTACGACAGCTCGACAGGCGCTGAACTCCCTATGAGACCATACACAACATACCAGCACCAGATGGGTACAGGTTCTATCGATGCATGGAAGTTCATGATGAACATCGAAGGAACTCCAAGCCTTATGGTCAAGGTTGCTGAGGAGGGAAGATATTCTCTCAAGAACTTCTTTGGAGGTGCTGCAGACAGAATGAATTATGTTTCTGTTGAGATGAGCTCAGCAGACATGAAGGCTCTCGGCATCACCTCAAAGCCAAAGATCGTAAATGGCCAGCTGGTAATCAACCCTAGTAAGGTCGGCTCAGCGAAGATCACCATCAAGGCTATTGCAGGTGGTGACAAGGTAGCAGGCACTCAGACTGGTGACTGGACAGGAGAAGGCGACATGGTAACACTGCCAAACGAAAATGGCATAGTCGGCGGTATGTATGTAACAAAGACAATCTCTATCCTCTCAAGAGGCGTATCAAGCGACAACGGAGGCTGGCTTTAACATTGTCATCCTGAGCGTAGTCGAAGGATCTTAAATAAACTGATATGAAAAGGATAACTAATATAATTTTAACTGTTGCAGCAGTCATCTGCCTTGCTGCATCATGCCAGAAAGATGAGCAGGGCCCGGCATTGGACAAGGCGCTCGTAGGTACATGGCACCTTGCGGAAACTGTCGTTGACGGCGAAACTCTTGACTCCAAGCTTGCTGATGTGTATCTTGTTCTCAATTCTGACTGCACATTTGCACTTTACCAGAAGACCGGAAGCCAGACAGACAGGTATGACCTCTTCACAGGAGAGTGCAGCTCAAAGGACGGTATCTTAAGCGGAATCTATGCAAGCGGCGACTCATGGGGTAGCTCATATAAGTATAAGGTAAGTGGCGCAAGCCTTACCCTTACCAGCTCAGACCTTATGGAAGAGCAGGTATATGACAAGGAAAGCCTTCCTGAAGGCATCAAGGTAAATGCGGACACAAAGTCTACTGAGACAACAGTCCCTATTCTCTAGTAAACAAATTAACTCAATTATAGGATGAAAAAAATCTTTTATCTCGCTGGCATCATCGTAGCAGCTGCGCTGGCTTTCTCATGCGAGAAGGCCCCCCAGGGCGGCGATGGCCTCACTAGCTCGAGCTTTGCCTTCTCATTGAAGGTTACAGAAATTGGAGCAGACTATGCAAAGATCAGTGTAAAGCATGACGGTCCGGAAGATGCTACCTGGTATGGCTTTGTTGCTGAAGACAAGAAAAGCACCAATGACCTGATCATGGAGAAATATACTGAATTCATGACAACAGGAACAGTCAAAGGTCTCAAAACTTCAAAGAACCGTACCGTGACCGTTGACGGCCTTGAGTCTGATACCAAGTACAAGTATATCGTATTCGCGATCACAGAGGACGCTAAGCTCTATCAGAATGTCGAGTCAAAGGCTGTTACATTCACTACAGGCGTTAATCCATACGTCCTCACCCAGACTGACGAGTGGACTATCACACGCCTTTCCGAGAGACTTGACAACATGGAGGTGATCAGCATCGAGTCAAAGAACGAATCACCTCTCTACGTATGGGACTATGTAAGCAAGGAGTGGGTTGACAACTTCAACAAGACCTATCCAAACGGTTTTGATGTGCAGGAAGAGGAAGACGGTCCGGTTCTTGCGACATTGGACGCATTCCAGCTGTATATCATCCAGCAGATTGCAACTATCCAGTACTATGTGACCTCTGCAGGCGACCCTATCACCAACTACACATACGCATACGACAGCGCAGTTCCTGAAAACAACGTATATCAGATGCCGCGCATCAGCTCAGGAGAGTACTATTTCCTTGCATTCGGATTCAACCACGACGGTTCTCACACTCAGACATACTCTGTAAGTGACGTAGTTGTGATCGAAGAAGAGGCAAGCACACCTGAATATGAGGCCTGGATCGGCAACTACACATTCTCAGGCAAGGGCTTCTGGATCTTCGAAGACGACGCAGAAGTTGGCATGAAGTACGGTGACGAGAAAGACATTACATACAACATCACCATCGAGCACCTTGACAACAACTTCATGTACCTAATCAAGGGATGGGAGTGTGGAGAAGGCGATCTGATCACAGACATCGAGACAGAGTTCTTCGATCTTGACAAGGCTGCCGGCGACTACATCGGCTTCATAGGATACTATAACAACGGAAAGCTTGAACTGCAGGAGACCAGCATCGTCAACGATGGAACAAATGTATTCGGAATGTGCGGATATGCTAAAGACGGCGAGAACCTCAGCCCTGTAATGCTTGAAGGTTCTGCAATGGCTTATGCCGAGCCTTTCGCCCAGGGATCAAGCTCAACAGAGCTCACAGGTCTTGACCTTATCTTCAATGGTCAGAAACTGAGTACATATTCCATGATGGGATACGTATACTATGAGTATGAGACATACCAGCCTGTTGCCATTCCAAACATGCCTTTGCAGTTCCCTATCACAATCGAAAAGGCCCCTGCTGCAAGTGCTGCATTTGGTTACAAAGCTATGAATCAGGATGTCATCAGCAAGATGAAGACAGCGGTTCCATTCAGCATTGAGCCAAACAAGAACGTACGACCAAACGTATATAGCAGAAGATAGTCATGAGCTTGATAAGCTTGAAAGACAATAAAACAAGACCGGTCGTCCTTTGGACGACGGGTCTTTTCATATGTGCCTGTCTTGTAGTCTTCCTACCTGTTGGTATTGCGCACAAGATCACGACCCCAGTAGGAATCCTTACAATAGCCTCTCTTTGGCTTTGTCCTTGGCAGATTACCCTTGCACTACTATTCTCCGTTATTGGCGATTATACGGGTTCTTGCGGGCAATTTATCGGCCAGATGGGATTCTTCGCCGCAGCCCATATCATGTACGTGATATATTTTATAAGAAGATACCTTGAGAAAGTCGAGCGCGACAGGAAGCTCAGCATGAAAGCCAAAGGCTATCTTGCGATGGTATGCTTCTGCGTCGTAGGACTTCTTGCTACCAGCATCTTCAAAATTGCACCACTGGCCCCAGCAGGCTTAGTGAGAATTGGAGTGATCATATACACTGTCGTGATATGCTTTATGCTTGTGATGGCCCTGCTGCAGCGCAGCAGTCTCTTTGCTCTCGGAGCAGTACTCTTCGTTTTCTCTGACTTCATACTGGCCTGGAACATGTTTGTAGAGCCAGTCCCACACAGCAGATACATGATACTGGTGCCATACTTCCTGGCCCAATGGCTACTCTTCATCAGAGCCACTCCGTACAGGGTAGCTCCAGAGATGAGAATAATGAGATTCTAAAATACAAGAAGAGGCGACTACTCAATTATAGTCGCCTCTTTTCATATAATATATAGGGTCTGGTTAGAGTTCCCATGCGAGGGCTGAAGCGCCGAGAATGGCCGCATCAGACTCCTTGAGCTGTGAGTAAACAAGTTCTACCTTATTTCTCCACAATGGAAGTAAATTTGCGTTCATTGATTCAAGGATAGGCTCTGTAAGGAACTCCTTGGCGCGTGCAAGACCGCCGAAGAGAACGATAGCCTCAGGTGCACTGAATGCGACGAAGTCTGCGAAAGAGCGTCCGAGGATCTTTCCTGTGAACTCAAAGATCTTAAGAGCAAGCTTGTCACCCTCCTTGGCAGCCTCGTATACATCCTTTGAAGCGATTGAGTCAAGGCCTCTAAGGAGTGATGGCTCGTCCGAAAGCTCAAGCCACTCACGTGCTGTACGTGCTACACCTGTTGCTGAAGCGTAAGTCTCAAGACATCCTGTCTTACCGCAACCGCAGGTACGGCCATTGTTGCGTACAGCAGCAGTGTGACCAAGTTCACCTGCGAAACCATCATGTCCGTATACTACCTCACCGTTGATTACGATACCTGAACCTACACCTGTTCCGAGAGTGATCATGATGAAGTTCTTCATTCCACGAGCAGCACCATATGTCATTTCACCTACGGCTGCTGCATTTGCATCGTTAGTAAGAGCAACTGGAAGACCGCCCATTGCATCAGAAAGAAGCTTAGCGAACTCTACTCTCTGACGACCCCATACGAGGTTTGGAGCATTCTCAATTGTACCTGTATAGTAGTTTCCATTAGGAGCACCTACTCCGATACCTCTTACCTTACCCTCTGCACCTGCGTCTTTGATAACCTTCTTTACAGCTTCAGCAAGTTCAGCAATATAAGGAGCTACATCCGAATATGTATCTGTACGGATAACGGTCTGTGCAAGAACATTTCCTCTTGCATCAACGACACCAATTTTACTTGTCTGTCCTCCTACGTCAATACCGACTACCATTTGTGAGTCCATAGTCAAAATTTTATATTAGTTATTAATATCTGATGTTATAATTATGCATTCTTTGTCATCTTTGATCCGAAGAGAGCGAACCAAAGCATGTAAGCGAGAGCTGCGATGAGCACCCAGTAGCTGGATACATAGCCAGCGATGTCAGCAACATAACCCTGTACGAGCGGAACGATACCACCACCGCACACCATCACCATGAAGAGACCTGATGCGATTGAAGTGTATTTACCGAGACCCTCAACTGCAAGGTTGAATGTCGCGCCCCACATTATAGATGTGCAGAGACCACAGAGAACGAAGAACATAACTCCTACAGGAATCTCAACGAGTCCTATAGAAAGGTCAGCAGAGATTGCAGGGAAGTTCACTGTACCAGCTGGAACGAACATTCCGAGAAGGAGGAATACGATTGCAAGAGAACAAACAAACGCCATCATTGCGCGGCTTGATACCTTTCCGCCAATAACTCCACCAACGAGGCGTCCGATAAGCATCAGGAACCAGTAAGTTCCGACAACTGTACCTGCCGCAGCTGCAGCGAGGCCCACCTCAGGAGATGTCATATAAAGGTTTGCGATATTTGGAATACCGACCTCAACACCTACATAAAGGAAGATTGCTATGATACCGAACACGAGATTCTTGTGAGAAACAGCACCCTTGATAAGCTGCATTGTAGTCTCTGTCTCGTCCTCCTGTACAGACTCAAGCTCAGGCTCAGGAATATATGAGAGGAAGATGATCACGAATGCAAGAGCAAAGATGCCCATAGCGATGAAAAGAGCTGGGTTTGCATCAGAAATGTTAGCCTTAGCTGCATCGCCGATCAGATATCCAACGAATACAGGAACGATTGTAGCTGCCAAAGAGTTCAAAGATCCGCCGAGCTGGATGAGCTGGTTACCCTTGTTTCCACCGCCACCGAGGGTGTTGAGCATAGGATTCACAACTGTATTAAGCATACACATTGAGAAACCTGATACAAATGCACCGAGGAGATAGATTCCGAAGCTCTCAGCAACTCCTGAAAGGTAAGAGATTCCGACTCCGATAAAACCTACTGCAACTGCTACGAGTGCAGTAAATTTGTATCCCTTTCTCTTAAGGATGAAACCTGCAGGGAGACCGAGGAACGCATAAGCGATGAAGTTAGCGAGGTTGCCAAGCTGCGACATCGCGTTAGATGCACCGAACTGAGCCTTGACGATAATACCCATCGGGTTCTGAAGACCAGTAACGAAAGAGATCATTGCAAAAAGGAAAAACATGATTCCGATTGCAAGAACATTACCTTTTTTGTTGTTCATTTTGTTTAGTTTTATTAGTGATTATTATGATTCTCACAGGTTAGTCAAAATCTGGCACAAGATACAAAAAAAATGGTAGAGCGCCACCAAATAAAAGCTATTATTTACATATCTAGATAAAAATAGCAGGGTTCCCTCCCCAAGGAACCCTGCCGGATATAAAACGAACTTAACAAATAGACACGAAAAAATTCTAATGTCTGAGACAAAGTTAATGATTATTAGCGAATTTCCAAATTTATCTTACATCTCAGATATCAAAACTGGCAGTTCCTTACGATTTATTAAGCAGAATAGCCGCATCAGATAAATATTTATAGTATCTCCACTAAGAGTTCCTGTACTGGCTTGGCGTCATGCCGGTGCGTGCCTTGAAGAACTTGTAGAAGACTGACTGATTTGGGAAGTTCAGACGATAGACTATCTCCTTGATGGTCTCTCCCGAATACTTCAGCAGGTTCTTTGCCTCAAGTATCACATACTGGTCGATCCACTCCGGTGCCGACCTGCCGGTTGCGTTCTTTATAAGCTTAGAAAGATATTTAGGAGTAAGACAAAGCTTGTCTGCATAAAATCCGACATTGCGATACTGAGTATGATACTCCGTAACAAGCTTGATGAACTGGTCAAATATCAGTTTACTGCGTGATGATTGAGCCAATTCTACGGATTCTCCCCTCCTTGCCCAAACGCCCATCAGCATATAGAACATGGATGATAGCAGAGAAAGTAAAGCCTCTTTCTTGTATGGAGAATCAGAAGCCAGGACTCTTGTTACTATTTCCAGACCACATCGTACAGTGTCGATCTCCTTCTCATTAAGTCTGACACTCGGTTTCTCCATCATGGACATACCCTCGTTGAATATCTTGTTGGCATCAAGATGCATACCCTGCAGGAACTCCTTGGACATAGCCACGCACACATAGCGGACCTCTTCCTTCGGAACATCAAGAATCTCATTCACCCTTATGATATTACCTGGGACATTCATGAATATCATACCTTCATCTATATGATATTCTGAAAGATTGACATTCAGACGGATTCTTCCCTTGACACAATAAAGAAGCATGTATCCATCAAAACGGCAAGGATGTCCTAAAGGTTGACTGTCTGCAGAAAGTTTGATGTCCATGACATAAAAATCATCGCCGTAAGACACACGTGGCGAATCAGGGAAAAAGCCTTTGAACCTGGCCAAAGATATATCATGCAAAGTATTTTCTTCCATCAATATAGAATTAAGTTGTCAAAAATTCTCTTGCTAAGCGACAAATATACAACAAAAAACATTCCTATAACTCTTTTAAAGCGTAAAGATTCATCCTTTTGAACAATTTATACATCGGCGCGATTATTGCCACTGCTGTTTCTGACGATTAAATACATTTATCATGAAAAAGTACGTTTGCATCATCTGCGGATACATCTATGATCCGGCCGAAGGAGATCCAGAGGGAGGAATTGCTCCGGGAACAGCGTTTGAAGACATACCAGAAGACTGGACATGTCCGGCATGCGGAGTCGGAAAGGAGCATTTTGAGGTATGGAATGAATAAAAGCGCTCCGAAAGGAACGCTTTTAACTATCGACTTATGAGAAGGGCCTACAACGAAGCAAGGTTCTTCTCATTTATTATATTCTTTCCTTCTGTAGTATAAGCATATGCCATATGGTCCTTATATGCTTCTTCTACCCTACCGCGGACAACCTTCATAGAGCTGTTGAGGAAGTGGTTCTGCTCAGTCCAAGGCTCCGGAAGCACACATACTGCTGCAGGAAGCCATCTCTCAGGGAATGCACCGAAGTTTCTTCCGCCTCTACGGTATGAATTTACCTCTGCCTCGAGAAGGAGAAGCATCTTCTCCTTCGCCTCCTGAGTTGAAGGGTCGAGTCCGAGTTCCTTGACATAAGCCTTGAGGGCCTCCTTGTTAGGAGTGATCAAAGCGATTGTGTAAGGATCCTGGCTGTTATGAAGGAGTGCTCCGTCGATGTATTTTGAGTTCTCCACAAGGTTTTCCTCGATTCCCTCTGGTGAATACTTCTCACCGTCAGCTGCAATAAGAAGAGACTTGAAACGTCCTACAACGTAGAGCATCTCAGCATCACGCATATAACCCATATCTCCTGTATGGAGCCATCCGTCCACAATTGTGTCAGCTGTTGACTTAGGGTTCTTCCAGTAACCTGCCATAACATTCTCACCCTTGATGCAGATCTCACCCTTCACTCCGAACGGCTGCTCTACCCCATCAGCATCAAGGATCTTGATCTCCATCGGAGAAACCACCTTACCTGACGAACCGAAGATGTGCTTTGCAGGAGAGTTTGCAGAGATGATAGGAGTTGCCTCTGAAAGGCCATAACCCTGGTACATAGGAATACCGATAGCATAATAGTATCTCTGGAGGTCGATATCAAGAAGAGCGCCACCGCCCACGAAGAACTTCATATGGCCGCCGAGACCCTCACGAACCTTCTTGAAGATGATCTTATCGAACAGACACATGAGCGGCTTGCGGAAGATATCCACGAACTGCGTACCCTTGTTGTATCCTTCCTTATTGTATGCGATCGCGTTCTTGAGAGCGAAGTTGTAGAGTTTCTCCACAGTCTTTCCACTCTTTGCGATTGTATTCTCGATGTTCTTCTTGAAGCTCTTTGCCAGAGTAGGAACTGAGAGCATTACATTTGGTTTGAACTCCTTGATGCTCACAGGGATGTTTCTGAGAGCCTCCTTGCCGGACTTTCCTGAAGGGACAGTACCGATAGACGCACCATAAGACATCATTGTGTAGAAACCTGCAACATGTGCGAAGCAGTGGTCAAGAGGAAGGATGATGAGCATCTTATCCTCAGGCTCGACACCGATCACAGAGTGCGCCTGCTCAACGTTGGCTGTATAGTTTCTATGAGTCAGGAGGATACCCTTCGGATCTGCTGTAGTTCCTGATGTGTAGCTGATGTTGGCATAGTCATCCGATCCGATGGAACTGTATCTCTGTACGAACTGCTCATAGTTTTCAGCCAGAAACTTGTCACCCATTTCCATGATCTCGCTGATGTAGATCTCGTTCTCCTGCTTGTCGTCCACCTCGTCAAAAAGGATGACCTTCTCAACCATAGGACACTCAGGGAGTATCTTTCTTATCTTACGGAGCTGGAACTTCGATGTGACTACATACTTGGAATCCGAATGCTTCACACGGAAAACGAGGTCGTTAGCTTCCTCGAGTTTGATTGAAAGAGGGACGTTCACTGCACCAGCATAGAGAACACCAAGTTCTCCGATGACCCACATGTCGCGACCCTCGCTCAGATATGAAACCTTCTCACCCTTCTGCACTCCAAGTGCCATGAGGCCGGCAGCTATGCGCTTTGCCTTCTTGAGGGTATCTTCGTAGGTTGTAGGTACCCACTCGTTTGTATCAAGATTCTTCTCCCAAAGGAAAGGGTTCTTTGCAAATTGAGCGACGTACTTCTCTACGAAGTCAATAATTGTCAATCTTTCTGCCATAATTATGTGTATTATAAATTTAGGTTTAGTCTTCTTTAGGGAAGAGACCGAAAAGTTCAGCATCGATCTTATCGATCACCTCCTGGAAGTCCTCAGGACGGTTTTCGAACTTTATGCGGTCTACATCAAGGATGAGCAGGTTGTGCTTGTAATCCTTGATCCAGTTTTCATATCGCTCGTTAAGACCTGTAATATAGTCTATACGGATGCTCTTCTCGTACTCGCGGCCTCTCTTCTGGATCTGGCTTACGAGATTAGGGATAGAGCTCTTGAGGTAAATCAGCAGGTCAGGCGGATTTACCAATGACATCATAAGATCGAAGAGGTCTGAATAATTCTCGAAATCTCTTGTGCTCATCAGGCCCATTCCATGAAGGTTTGGAGCGAAGATTCGTGCATCCTCATAGATTGTACGGTCCTGGATGATGACCTCGTCGAGTTTTGATATGTCCACCACATCCTTGAAACGTTTATTAAGGAAGTATACCTGAAGGTTGAATGACCATCTTTCCATATCCTCATAAAAGTCTGCGAGGTATGGGTTATAATCTACTGACTCGAATTTCGGAGTCCAACCATAGTGGGCAGCAAGCATCTTGGTAAGAGTTGTCTTTCCGCTGCCTATATTTCCTGCAATCGCGATATGCATATTATCGTTTTTTTATTGATTATTCGAATGTCTAACTTGGCAAAGTTAATAACTTCTTTTGTATTTTTGTCAAAAGTTAGCATTTAATGACATGATACACATAGAACATTTCTCCTTCAATGCCTTCCAGACACGCTGCTGCGCGGTGTGGGATAAGGATGGTTTCTGCGCCTTTGTTGACCCGGGATGCGCCTCAAGTGCTGAGGTTGCCGAGCTTACCGGTCTGGTTTCTTCTCGCGGTCTGAAACCCGTATGCATCATGCTTACGCATGCACACTTCGACCATATCTACGGCGTCACAGAGCTGTCAGCACTATACGGAGGACTCCCTGTGTACATGCATGCAGGAGAGATATTTTCGATCGAAAACACCAATCCATATGTCTGCAAGGCCTATGGACTTCCTCTTCCGGATACCAGTTTCATCAAATCAGCCACAAACGTGGTTGATGGAGATGTGATTTCTGTGGGAGAACTCCGCTTCGAGGTAATAGAGACACCCGGTCATTCGCGCAACGGCCTGTGCTTCTTCGAGCGCACCGAGCGCATCCTTTTCAGCGGAGATACACTTTTCGCCGGTGCCATAGGACGCACCGACCATCCAGGTGGCGACTACGACGCCCTGATGCGCAGCATCTTCGAGAAACTTCTGCCTCTGGATGAGCCTGCTGACGAGGGTTCAGGACCTGCCGGTACTGAACACACATCCATTTCAGTCATCCCGGGCCATGGTCCATGCACAGACCTGACCACAGAAGGAATGACCAACCCATTCCTCCTGCCGTTCAACGAACCATACGAAGACTAAGCGCACAACACACGCAACACGTCAGCACATAACCCGCTGTGCTCCAAATACTTACCTAAAGCTCCGTGCTACCCATTGGCGGCACGGAGCTTCCAGTATATCCTTGATAATCAAAAACTTATGCGCCAACGCTATATATCATGCATAGATACCATGACAATAGATAAGAGTGCAGATTTTTCTTTTTTTTAAATAAAGTTTTTCTCTTTTTTAAGATTGTAAAATTTTTCTTTAACTAATTATCCAACCATTCCCATAGATTTGCACATAAAGATTTGATGTGCCAGATCATGAGAAAAAGAAGAAGATTTTATCGAGGTAGGCTGAACCATGTCTATCAAAGAACCATCAACTGGGTTAACATTTTTTATAGTTATGAAGACTTTCTTGTCTTCTATACCATATTTTCAGTATGCGCTAAGAGTGCAAAAATCAAAATTCTTGAACTATGCTTAATGTATGATCATATACATTTCCTGGCAGTAACTGAAAATGTCCAAGAACTGAGTTCCTTCGTTGACAGGTTTGCCTCATGGTTTGTAAAAGAATATAACTCACATACAAAGCGCAAGGGGAAGCTCTTCCATAAAAACTTTGGCAGTGCACCTAAATGGAGCGAAAAAGACGTCAGGTCTGCAATTAATTACGTTGGAAATAATCCAGTTGAAAAATTGCTATGCTGCAGAGCTAAAGAATACAGATGGAATTTTCTGGCATACATAGACTGCGACCACCCATTCTCAGAAAAGTATGTCGCAAGGAGAGCGTCTAGACATTTATACAATGCCATAAAAGAAGCATCGGAATTAGCCAAACAAAATCTTCCATTAAAATACTGTCACTTAAAACGTTTGACAAGCAAATTATCTGCTAGAGAAAGAGAAGTATTTGTTGACCAGGTTATAGTATCATATCTTCCATTCGATTATGAAGAACTGATATCATACTATGGATCATATGAAAATATGCTAATTGCAATGGAGGCTAATACTGGAAGTGAGCATGATATAAAGGAGAACAACGATAGGTCCTCACATGTTATCTTTAAAGAGATGATAGACTATATCAGTAAGGATACTGCACAAATTGATATAAGTAAGATTATTTCGCTACCAGAAGTTGAAAAGATGAATCTTAAGAAGAAAATACAGACAAGGTATGCAGTAGACGACTGGCAGATAAGCAAATTCTTGCACCTTACCAACAAATACGTCGACACATAATACCCTGACAACCAACATATTAGTATAAGCTCCGTGCCGCCAAAGGGGAGCACGGAGAATATAGAAAGTTGCTAATAATTAGACAATTATATGCCAACGCGAGAGTTTAGGACACTATAGGGTCTGGCCGGCGATGAACTCGCGGAGGATGGAGGTTGGGGGGATGGCAGCTATTTCCGCTGGAGAAAGGGCCACGATGTAATCGAGGAACTTCAGCATGCGGGAAGCCTCGGAGTAGGCCGGCGAGGTCGGCGAGATGCGGCGCAGGAGTGGTTCTGCGTAGTACTTCAACACCGGAAGCTCGAAGATGTGGGCTGAATTGAACAGCGCATCCGCATTTTCCTGGAACGGGAAGATGTTACGGTTCTCTCCACGGCGCACACTCTGCCAACGCATGATGGTTTCCTCCGGAACCACACCTCTGGTGCGGTTATCGCGGATCATGCGGCGCAGCATGCGGTTGTCCGATGTCGATATGTTATTGTTCTCGTCGACTGAAAGTGAAGTCAATGCTGAAGCGTATACACGGAAGACCTTTGACGGGTCCACCCCAGGAATCATAGCAGGATTCAAGGCATGGATGCCCTCCATGATGAGGATATCCTTATCGTGAAGCTGCATGAAGTTTCCTTCGAAATACTTACGGCCTTCCTTGAAGTCAAAGCGCGGAATCTCCACAGATTTACCCTCAAGAAGGTCGTTCAACTGGCGGCCAAGCAGATCGAGATCCATTGCTCCAAGCGCTTCGAAGTCATACTCTCCGTTCTCATCACGCGGGGTCAGTTCCCTCTCTACAAAATAATTATCAAGCTCTATCACTCGAGGATTAAGACCCAGTATACGGCACTGGAGAGCAAGTCTCTTGGATGTCGAGGTCTTGCCGCTGCTTGACGGTCCAGCGATGAAGACAATCTTCACACTGCCTCTGCGGGCATATATCTGGTCGGCGATTTCCGCATACTTTCTCTCATGAAGAGCTTCCGAAAGATTGATCAGGTCTACTATCTTACCGGAAAGAACCATATTATTCAGGGCTCCCACTCCACGAACACCCATGATCGAACACCAGTCGGAATGCTCCTTCAGGGCAGTGGCAAGCTTTGACTGACGCTTCATCGGAAGGACCTTATCTGTGTCGCCTTCCATAGGATACTGAAGACAGAAGCCGTCGTTGAAACCAGTCAGGTCAAAGGTAGTAAGCAAGCCTGTAGACGGGATCAGAGGTCCATGGAAAGTATCGACACAACCATCCAGAGTATACACCTTGTAGTTGAACCTTCCGATCGTACGCACCAGGTTCACCTTCTCGCTCTGATGCTGTTTCTGGAAGATCTCACAGCAGTCCTCCAGACTCATCATGGTCTTTGTAAACGGACGGTCAGCCGCAATGACAGCTCTCATAGCAACCTCGATAGCCTCTATCTCGGCATCTGTAACAAAATAAACGTTCGGACGGCCATCCTCAAGAGGTTTCAGCTCCCTGATCTCACAATAAAGACCGCTTGGAAGAGAATAGTCAATCACAAGCACCTTGTCAGGGAACATCTCACGCACAACCTTCTGCAGCACAAAGCAGAGAGAACGGATGTATGTGCGGCGTCCGTCCGGATGATCATAGCCGACGAAGCGGACATTATGCGGACTTATGACCTTATAGTCAAGCGACTTCAGTTTATTATCCACCAGGGCTGCCAGAACCTCTGACTTAGAACTGTATCCCAAGTCCTGACACAACTGATGAAGGGTGGTACCCATTGCCACTGACTCATAGGCTCCGGTGTTCTCGCAATAGACTTTAATATCTTCCATAGTTATCATATTTTAAGCTTGATATCACTTAAGGATCTCACGAAGGAAAGGACCAGTAACTGAAGCAGGATCATCTGCAAGCTGCTCCGGCGTGCCCTGAGCCACGATCATACCGCCTGCCTTACCACCGTCCGGGCCCATGTCAAAGAGATAATCCACTGACTTGAGCACATCGAGATTATGTTCAATTACAATTACTGTATTACCCTGCTCCACAAGCTGCTGAAGCACGTCCATCAGCACCTTGATATCATCAAAATGGAGGCCGGTAGTCGGCTCATCAAGGATGTACAGGGTATTTCCTGTGCCTTTTCTTGCAAGCTCTGCTGCAAGTTTCATACGCTGGCTCTCACCACCGGACAAAGTCACGGCAGACTGGCCGAGCTGCACATAGCCAAGGCCCACATCTACCAAAGCCTTGAGTTTCTGAGCTATCGACGGGATGTTGCTGAAGAACTCATATGCCTCACTTATAGGCATCTCGAGCACATCATTGATATTCTTTCCTTTATATCTGACCGCCAGAGTATCATCCTTGTATCGTCGTCCGCGACACTCATTGCAGACGACATTGACTGACGGCAGGAAATTCATCTCTATGACCTTGATACCCGCTCCTTTACACTCTTCACAACGTCCTCCTGCCACATTGAACGAGAATCGTCCTGCCTTGAAGCCGCGCACCTTAGCATCAGGCGTGGCCTCAAAAAGCATACGAATGTCGTTGAATACGCCTGTAAATGTTGCCGGATTGCTTCGAGGAGTGCGTCCTATAGGGCTCTGGTCTATCTCTATAAGTTTATCAATGTTTTCCACGCCCACTATCTCATCATATGGCAGCGGCTGCAGCTTTGCATTATAGAACTTGTTCTTGAGCACCGGCATCAAAGTCTCATTGATCAGCGAAGACTTTCCGCTACCGCTGACTCCTGCCACTCCCACAAGCATTCCGAGAGGAAAATCCACATTGACATCCTTCAGGTTATTGCCTCTGGCACCACGGACACCAAGTGTCAGGCCGTTGCCCTTGCGACGCTGCGCCGGGACTGGTATCGTCTTCTCTCCGCGGAGGTATTCCAAGGTGGTTGACGGGCCTATGATCATACGGTCAGGGGTCTGGCACGGCTCCCGCTGAGCCTCGCAAGGCCGTATGCCTTCCAAAAGCACATCGACCGGTGCTGACAAGCATATGTGACCGCCTGCGTCACCAGCTCCAGGGCCGACATCCACAAGCCAGTCTGCAGCCATCATGGTCTCAGCATCATGCTCCACGACCATAACGGAATTGCCCTCGTCGCGCAGTTTCTTGAGTGAGGCTATAAGCTTTCTATTGTCTCTCTGATGCAGACCTATGGACGGTTCATCAAGGATATAAAGTACATTCACAAGCTTGGATCCGATCTGGGTAGCCAGTCTGATACGCTGGCTCTCACCACCGGAGAGTGACGCTGTCGCACGGTCCAGCGAGAGGTAGTCCAAGCCCACATCGAGCAGAAACGACACTCTGTCCTTAAGTTCCTTGAGGATATCACGTGCGATAAGACTTTCACGCGTACGGAACTGGCCGTCAAGAGTGCCCAGCCAGTCCTTGAGCTGAGAAATCTCCATCGCAGAGACCTCTGAGATGGTCTTTCCCGCTATCTTGAAATATGTAGTTTCCTTATTGAGTCTTGTTCCACCACATTCAGGACACACGATCTTCTCCTGGATATCGCCTACTATTCCACCGAAGGACACCATCTCCGAAGATGTACCCTCGCCCACTCTGAAAAGTTCATCAGAACCGAAGACAATAAGTGACACCACCTCTTCCGGGAGTTCCTCTATAGGATCATACAGAGAGAAGTTATACTTACGTGCTATCGACCTTATCACATCGAACTTCTTGGTCTCACGGATCTTTCCCAGCGGCACGATTCCGCCGTCAGCAATTGACTTGGACGGATCAGGAATAATGGTATCCATATTCACGTCCACTATGATTCCAAGACCCTTGCAATGGTGGCAATAGCCTTGAGGTGAATTGAACGAAAACGAATGCGGAGCCGGTTCCGGAAGAGACAGACCTGTATCCGGGCATACCAGATGTTTCGAATAATGGTTGACTGCCTCAGTCTCCATATCCATTACAGCCAGGGAGCCCTTGCCGAAATTCAAGGCTGACATGACTGAGTCCTTGATGCGCTTCTGGTCCTTCTCAGCAGGCTTGAGCCTGTCGATGACAAGTTCTATGAAATGGGCCTTATACCTGTCCAGAGCAGTGACTTCATTCAGTTCGCAGAGCTGTCCGTCTATACGTATCTGCGTATAGCCACGCTTGCGCATCTGCTCGAGCAGCTCCTTGTAATGACCCTTACGGCCCCTTACCAGCGGAGCAAGCAGGTAGCATTTGCGGCCGGCATAGTTTTCCATGATCAGAGAAACGATCTGCTCGTCAGTATATCTGACCATCGGCTTGCCCGTCTGCGGAGAATAAGCCGTAGAGGCACGCGCATAGAGAAGTCGCAGGAAATCATAGATCTCGGTGATAGTACCTACTGTCGAACGAGGGTTGTTGCCGGTAGTCTTCTGCTCTATCGCGATTATCGGACTCAACCCCGTAATAGACTCGACCTCAGGCTTTTCCAATATGCCCATGAAGTGCTTTGCGTATGTGGACAATGTATCCATATAACGTCTCTGTCCTTCGGCATATATGGTATCAAAGGCCAATGAGGACTTGCCGCTTCCGCTGAGACCTGTCACCACGACAAACTTTCCGCGTGGAATCGACAGCGACACATCCTTAAGATTATGGGCCTTCGCACCCTTGATCTCTATATAATCATTCTTCTTCTCCATCTTTGCTATGCTTGTGACAACTCACAAATTTACAAAAATATTTCCACAAGTCGCAGCGGCAGGTCTACTGTCATTTCTTTCGCGAATGCTCAAGCGACAAGTCGATTACGACCGAGCGAACCCTACTGTCATTTCTACCGAGCGAACCCTACTGTCATTTCGACCGAGCGCAGCGAGTGGAGAAATCTACTGAACAGGAACCACCGCATAAAAAATAAGATCCTCCGCCGAACCCTCAGGATTCACAAGACTATGGGTATGTCCCTTAGGACAATACAGGCAGTCTCCAGGAAGTACTTCCTTGTAAGTAAGCTCCGCCTCCTGTGGTCCCCTTTCATAGATGCCTCCCTTTCCGCTGAGCAAGAAGATCACCTCACAGCTATCCTCATGGGTATGTAACCCTATCGAAGCTCCCGGCACAAGGCATCCCTTGAACATACGGTTAGTCCCGTCAAAGAACATGTTAGCAGCAAACTCCTTCTCGCCTCCTTTGAAATTAGGCAGATGGGACAATTCTATCTCGTCAAACTTTATGATCATAGCTTTCTGTGTTTTGTTCAGACAAAGATATTAAAAGGCTTCTTTAGATACAATGGGACACCTCGGACACTTTTGAGTCTTAATTCGACCGAGGTGTTGCCCAAAAGGTTAAATTTGATTGACTTATGTGACAGCTTGGACGTTTTTAATGCAAAATCTGACCGAGCTGTCTGAAATTCTTCATTATGGTAAGAGAGTTACAATGCGGAGGGTAAACAAAAGAGTGCATTATGAAAACATTGATAATCTACAATCATCCGCATGAGGGAAGCTTCTGCAGTGCCATACGTGATGCTGTAATCAGCGGTCTGGACATCGGCGGACATGAATACAAGGTCATTAACCTTGACAAGGATGGATTCGACCCGGTGATGAGGGAGAAGGACCTCAAGGCATTCGTCGAGGGCGGAAGAGACTCGAAAATGTGGCCGGAAGGAGTTGATTCTCTGGTTATGAATTACGTACAGAAAATGCAATGGGCAGAGCGTATCGTGATGATATTCCCTATATGGTGGATGAGCACGCCAGCTATGACAAAGGGCTTCATAGACAAGGTAATCTTCCCGGGAATGGTGTATAAGATGGAAAGCGGAAAACTCGTCTCGATGCTGTCAAAACTGAAACAAGTAGTGATTATCAGCACGATGAACACACCTGCAGCCATCTACGAAAGTAACTTCGGAAACTCCCTCGAAGGCTCACTGATCAAAGGCACATTCAACCAGATCGGCATCCACGACATCCGCTGGATAAGCCTCAACATGGTCAAACAGGTCGGTGACGAAAAACGCTGGGTCTGGCTTGATGAGATCGAGCATGAGTTTGCGAAGTAGGGCAACAGCACTGCGCCTGAGGCCAGCCGGAGCCATGCCGTCCATGAAATCGCGGGTTTTCATGGACGGCAGCTCATTTTTCCACCTCCTGTCCACGTTTTGGCCCCTTTTCATGGACGGCAGCCGTTATGACTGTGGGCATGTACGCCTAAGGCCGGCCACACACCGCCACATCCTCAGTCCGCTCGCACTTAAAGTCCTATCTCTCAGTCACATAAGCATCTACGCCTGCTGCAAATGGTAGCAGGCATAGATAATTATCACGCTGACATTCAGACAAATAAGTGACGCAGCCATGCACAAAAAAAAGACAGCACCATTGCTGATGCTGCCTTCAATAACTGAAATATGTACTATTTTATAATTCCCACCTCTAGCTTACCATCTTGCTGGCCATCCATCCTCAGCCCAGCCCTACCCCACTTTGATAGAAACACCAGAACTCTCACACGCCCATCAATAGCCGAAGATCATGGTGACACATAAAAACCTGAGCCACAATCAGTTAAGTGATTATCCTGCATGGCACGGAAGGCAGGATATCCGAGTAAGGCACTGAGAGTCAAGATGTTGAAGAGCCACACGGCAAGAACACTTTGAAGTGCAGGGGCTGAGGGTGCGCAGAGTACGCCAAAGACGAGAGGGAAAGCTGCGAAAATGACTGAAGGTAAAGAGTGGCGGGTGAGACAGGAGGGAAAGCATGGTGGGTGAAACTGGAGGCTGAGACAGGAGGGAAAGCGCGGTGGGGTGGCATGCAGACCAGCCAACACCAACCACGCGCGCTTTCCGGCACACACCCATGCCCCGCAAAGCGCACCAACCAACCCCACATCCACACAAAACCCCTCCCACCGCGCTTTCCCTCCGAAGTGTGAGCCGCAGCCCATATCTACAGCCTCACACCAGGGCACAAAATAAAGACAGCACCATTGCTGATGCTGTCTAAGACCTTATTTTAGGTATTAATATAAATGCCACATAACGGGACACTAGAGAACCTGGATGATATCACTTTGCTTTTTACTTCGTTACAATAGTAATTTCGTTCCAATCTTTTACAAATGCAACAATATAGTCTCCAGCGTTTTTCATAATAACGTTACCGTCATTATTTGTTGATGTTAAAGACTTTCCTGTTGTCACGACAGATTGTCCCCAATTTTGACTCCAATTACCTTTGATTTTGATTTTCCACTGAGTGCTTGCTGTAAAGTTCTGGCATACAGTCCAGATACCATCACCTGAATATGTTATGGCTGTATCACCCCAGCCATTATGCGAACCAGCCAAACAATATGTAGTATTTGAAGTCTGTTTAGATGCTGATGCGTGAGCTTTTCCTGGCTCCATAAGATAAATTTGACCAGCCAAACGATCAAAATAAATATCGTATGTTCCAGCCTTAACCTTAATATCCTTAGAATGCTCATCGGTAAAAACTCCTACTACAGAATTCTTATCTTTTTGACTATCAGTGGTTGTTCCATAGTTATATTCGGTCTCCCAAACACCTTTCTTGCGAATCTTAAACTGACCAGCTGCAGAGAACTCTACTCCATACAGAACATAGAAATTATCCTGGGAGGTTTCATACATCATCTCATCTGTCCAGTTGTTATTTGTACCTACAAGACCGTATGTTGTGCTTTGCTTAAATGTCAATGCACCTAAGCTATAAACCTTATTTGCCTCTGGAGCAAAAGAGTCTTTCTCCTTAGCACCAAGTGCAAGACCTGCTGTATAGCTGAGTTTACCAGAGTTTGCAGGATCAACGCAAACATAGTATGTCTTGTTTGCTGCGCATCCTTCAACTGTGTATGTAGTATTTCCGATAGTAAACGCTACATTTCCAGCTATCGGAGAGCTAAAGCTAAGAATAGCTGTCTTATTCTGAAGAGAAGCACCCTCGCCATTGCGAAGAGCATCCATTGTTGTAGTTCCCTCAAGAAGAGCTGCGCCATCAGCAAATGAGTTTTCAACAGCTTTCTGCTCTGTAGGAACGGCTGTTACGCCTGCTGGATAGTTAAGAATCGCATCACCATTGTGACCAGCCTCGACCTCACCTGAGAATGTGCTTCCCTCTACAAGTTTAAGGGTACCGATGTTCTTTCCATCAACTGTTACGCTAACCACATCACCATTGCTCCAAACAGTATTCATTCCGTCAAGAGATGTCTTGGTCATTGGGTTAAGATCAACTGTGATAGTCTCAGTCTCAACAGGTGTATTAACGTCCTCTACAGGAGCGTCAATTTCAGCCTTATTACATGCGGCAAACATGAAAGCCGCAGATGCCATATATATAAAAAACTTTTTCATTGTCTGTCTCCTTTAAATGTTATTAATTACCAGATAGATCCTCCATCTTCCCAAGGGTCAACAGACAAATCATTGCCATCCATTGTGCTACCACAAAGCACGCCCTCTGAGAGAACCTCAACGACAGATACTGCCGGAGATTCGTAGCTGCCCCCCCCGAGGGTAAAGTTGGCAGCGGTTGTTAATTCTTTGTTCATAATCGGTTATATGTTTTTGTTTTATCTTTCCGTTTCAGGATTGCCACGGCCCTTGCAGGGCCTCGCAATGACGTTTGGGGAGATTTCTCCACTCACTTCGTTCGGTCGAAATGACAAGTGACATTCGGTCAAAATGACAAGTGACGCAAAAGCGCGTGAAGATACGTAATTATTTTGATACTAACGCTTTTCTTCGAATGAAATTGCAAATCCACCGCCTGGTGCCATGAACATTGAGAGGGTATCCTCTGATGTAACGTCCTGCTTCCAGATTCTGTAAGCCTGAGGATTCTTCTTGTAGTCAGCATCCTCTGCGTCTGCATAGATTGTTGCTTCGTATGTCTTGCCCGGGTCGAGGAAGTTCATCGGAACCTCAAGAGTGCGCTTGTGGTCATCGGTCACACCGCCGCAGAACCACTGTCCGTTCTTCTTGCCCTGACGCGCAATGACCACGTACTCACCTGGCTCAGCAAGGAGATACTTCGACTGTATCCAGTCGATGTCCACATCCTTGATGAACTGGAATGCATCCATGAACTGAGCATAGTGCTCAGGAAGGTCTGCAGCCATCTGGAGCGGTGAATAAAGTGTCACATAGAGTGCAAGCTGGTTGGCGATTGTAGCATTTACCCAAGATGTGTTTCTTCCCTCAGTCACAGAAGCGAGGTCCATCACAAAGATACCAGGGGTAAAGTCCATAGGACCACCGTTCAGACGTGTGAACGGAAGGATAGTCACATGGTGAGGCATTGTACCGCCGAATGCCTGATACTCTGTACCGCGGGCTGACTCATTGCCGATGAGGTTAGGATATGTACGGCAGATACCTGTCGGACGCACTGCCTCGTGAGCGTTGATCATCACCTCATGCTCAGCAGCCTTCTTGATTACATACATGTAGTGATTGATGAGCGACTGGCTGTAGTGATGTTCGCCGATAGGAAGAATGTCACCTACATATCCACCCTTGATCGAGTTATATCCATACTTGTCCATGAGCTCAAGAGCCTGATCGAGATGACGCTCATAGTTGCGTACAGAAGACGAGCTCTCGTGGTGCATCATAAGCTTCACACCCTTGGAGTGTGCATACTTGTTGAGAGCATCGATATCGAAGTCAGGATAAGGGGTAACGAAGTCGAACACATAGTCCTTGTTGCAGTTGGCCCAATCCTCCCAACCTTCGTTCCAGCCCTCAACGAGAACCTGGTCGAAGCCGTGTTCGGCTGCAAAGTCGATGTAACGGCGCACATTCTCGTTATTTGCAGAGTGACGGCCGTTAGGTATCGCCTTTGTATAGTCTGTCACACCGAGCTGGACTGAAGAATAGTCATCTGTATATGCCCATGAGCCCTTACCTGAGATCATCTCCCACCATACACCGATGTACTTCACCGGTTTGATCCAATCAGTGTTCTCAAGAGCACATGGCTCGTTGAGGTTGAGGATCATGCGTGATGCGAGCTGAGCTGTTGCGCTTGGAGCCACCTGGATTGTTCTCCATGGTGTGTTGCATGGAGTCTGCATGCGGCCCTTCCAACCCTGCGCATCTGGAGTAAGATGCGAAGTGAAGGTCATTGTCTTAGGGTCAAGCTCGAGGTGCATACATGGATAGTCGATCAGAGCAGCCTCGTGAATATTGATGTAGAGACCGCTGTCTGTGCGCATCTGTAGAGATGTCTGGACACCATTTACAGAGTAAGGAGTCTGAGAGTCGTTAGGATTGACTGCCTGAGGCATCTTCTCAGCAATCTCAGAAAGACGTGACTCTGTGAAGTTGTACTCCTGAGTGTCGTAGTCACCAGGAATCCACCATGCTGTATGGTCACCTGCGAGGGCGAACTGAGTCATCTCTTCCTTGATCACGAAGTAGCTGAGGTTCTTCTGATAAGGAAACTCATAGCGGAAACCAAGACCGTCGTCATAAAGACGGAAACGGATTGCCATCTTCCTGTCTGTCGAAGTCTGAACAAGGTTTACGAGAAGTTCATTATAATTATTACGGATCTGAGCCTCTTCTCCCCATACAGGCTCCCATGTCTCATCGAATGTAGAAGTCTCGACGCTTTCTACGGCAAAGCCGTCATAGAAAGAGTTGCATGGCTCACGGTCCTCCTTAGAGATGGTGCCATCTGCGTTATAGATAAGCTTCTGTGCCTTGAGAACGCCACGGAACTCAAAACCGAGATCAGATGGGAGGATAACCTTCTGATCGCCATAGCTGAGAGCATACTGAGGTGTGCCGTCTGCTGTGAGATGGAATGTCATCTCAAGGACGCCGTCAGGAGACTTGAGGGTCTGGACGTCAGTCACATTCTGGTTCTTGTGGCAGCAGCCTATCGCCAGAATCGACAATGCTAATGCTGTTAGTACTTTTTTCATATATTGTCTTATTATTAAGATTCCTCGACTTCGCTCGGAATGACAGTATCGTTTGTCATTTCGACTGACCGGAGGAAATGACAGTATCGTTTGTCATTTCAACTGACCGGAGGGAATGGAGAAATCTATTCAACTGTTATTTCGTATGACCATGGGGCTTTGAGTTCAGCCTTTACTGTAACCTTGTTGTCTGGAAGTGTACGTGTAAACACGAGCACGCCATCCTCAGCAGAAACAACCTCGAACTTACCGCCGGCAGCACCTGCAGCAAGCGCAGGGTTATTGTGACGGATGTCGATGAGCCACTTGTAGAAGTCTGTATACTCGTTCTTCTCCCAAGATGATACAGGGTCATGCTGGAAGAACTCGAATCTCTTGTTCCAACCGATCTCCTGGCCTGTATATATGAGCGGCTGACCGCCTGGAAGAGTAAATGTGAGAACAGCCATGAGTTTAGCAGCATCGCCCATTCTCTCGAACTCTGTACCAGCCCATGAATTCTCATCGTGATTTGATGTGAACATAAGACGGAATGCATCTGCAGGCTGTCTTGCAGCATCCTTCTCAAGATATGCCAGAAGCTCAGGGATGCCCTGCTCACCACGAGCGATTGCGTTCATCATGTGGTGAAGTTCCCATGAATATGAAGCATTGAAGCCAGAAAGCGTGTGAAGCAGTGGCTCCTCTCCCTCTGCAAGCCAGTACATGTTCGGATAGTCTGCACGAAGGCCTGCAATTGTCTTCTGCCAGAACTCAAGCGGAACCTCGCAAGCCATGTCGCAACGGAAACCGTCGATACCGCGTTCCATCCAGAAACGCATCGCATCAGCCATTCCCTGCCATACCTCAGGATTCTCGTAATTGAGGTTTGCTGTATCTGACCAGTCTGCAGTGAAAGTCGTATTTCCCTCTGCGTCACGCTCATACCAGTCTGCAGGTTTACCAGTTACCCACACTGCGTCAGGAGATGTATGGTTTGCAACCCAGTCGATAATCACTTTGAGACCGAGTCTGTGCGCTTCTGCAAGGAAGCTGTCGAAATCTGCAAGCGTTCCGAACTCAGGGTTGATGTCACAGTAGTTCTTGACTGCATAATACGAACCAAGCTCACCCTTACGGCCTTCCACTCCGATAGGATAGATAGGCATGAGCCACACGATGTCGACTCCAAGCTCTGCAAGGCGCGGAAGCTCCTTCTGGGCAGCTGCGAATGATCCTTCCGGAGTATACTGGCGGATATTCATTTCATAAACTACTGAATTCTCAAGAGGCTGCTGCTGTTTTGGTGCCTGTGCGCATGAGAGCACCATGAGGGCAGCGAGGATTGCAAAAAGTACTTTTTTCATATCGTTTATTTTTGTGCGGGGGCATTTTTGGCCTTTTTTGCTCCTGGTCCCCTGATTTTTTGGGGGATCAGGAGCGTTTTGGGCCTTTTTTGCTACCGTTAATTATTTTCTGCGAGGATTGTTGCAGATGTTGCTCCGGCTATGATTGTGTTTCCGGTGTAGGCGCTCAAGCCATCAACATCCGCCTGGCCGTTCTGGGCAAGAATGACATACTGTCCTTCAGGGATGTTTACTGCAACTGGCTTCTTCGAGCCGTTCAGAAGCACTGTAAGGGATTTTGCAGAATCGATGTCCTCAAGATTGTCAATGCGGAACGCCACTACACAAGGTTCCTCGACATCTATGAACTCAAGTTTCTCACGCACAAGCTCCGCATCACCAAGGCAGAAGCCAGGGTGGGCATGACGGATCGCTGCGAGTGCCGCATAGTAGTCGACGAGGTCCTTGTACTGGGTCTTGTATGTCCAGTCGATTGCATTGATGCTGTCCGGCTGGTTGTAGCTATTCTTCACACCCTGCTTGTGACGATAGAGTTCCTCACCGGCAAAGATGAACGGAATACCCTGAGAAGTGTAGACTGCTGTCTGGGCGAGTTTCACCATTGCCAGACGCTCTGCCTCAGTTGCCTCTGTAGCTTCCTCAAGACGGTCACGAAGACAGTGGTCATCATGACAGCTCACATAGCTGATGTGCTGGAGAGGGCTGGCTGTCCAACGCTCCACAGTCACCTGAGGATGCTCCACACCACCGGCGATACCGAACTTTATGTTCTCCTCGTTTCCTTCAACGCCATCCATGAAACCTGCGTTCTCACAGCCGAGAGGGCCACGTACCGCGTCGCGGATGTTATCGCTGAATGCTCCGATTCTGTCAAGCATGTATGTATTTGCCTTGAGTGCAATCTCCTCTGCAGGATAAGCTGGAGCCATTGCTGCCCAACCCTCACCGTAGAGCACCACCTCCGGATCGATAGCGTGCAGACGCTCGCTGATGAGGTTCATGGTCTCGATATCGTGGATAGCCATGAGATCAAAACGGAAGCCGTCGATATGATATTCCTTCATCCACCACTCGAGTGACTCGATCATATACTTGCGGAACCAAGCCTGTTCTGAAGCTGTCTCATTGCCGCAACCTGATCCGTTGTAGAAGGATCCATCCTCTGCCATGCGGTAGAAGTAACCTGGCATTGTACGCTCGAAACCTGTCTTGGACGCATCTGTAGTGTGATTATAGACAACGTCAAGGATCACGCGGAAACCGGCTGCATGGAGCGCCTGGACCATCTGCTTGAACTCCTTGATGCGTGTTACAGGATTGAACGGATCAGTTGAATATGAGCCCTCGACTGCATTATAGTTGAACGGATCGTAGCCCCAGTTGTACTGATTATTCTCGAGATGTTCCTCATCCACTGTGATGAAGTCTGTCGAAGGAAGAAGCTGGACATACGTCACGCCGAGTTCCTTGAGGTGGTCGATACCTGTAGCAAGACCGTCAGGGTTCTTGGTTCCCTCTTCTGTAAGGGCGAGATATTTACCCTTGTTCTCCACGCCTGAAGTCTCATGGATAGAGAAGTCTCTATGGTGCATCTCATAGACGATGATGTCTGACTTTGCGATCTGCGGGCTCTTGTCATCTGCCCAACCTTCCGGATCTGTCTCGTTCCAGTCAACGACAGCTCCACGCCAACCGTTCACTCCTACAGCCTTTGCACCGATGCCGGCTGTTTCGGGAAGCCACTCGCCGTCCATCTTGACAGAGAATGTGTAGAATGCTCCCTTGACGTCCTGATTTACAGTTGCGGTCCAGATTCCTTCCATGTCCTTTGTCATCTGGACAACCATGAAGGCTGTCTCATCCTTGGCATCATTGTAAAGTCTGAGTTCTGCAGCCTCAGCCTCTGGAGACCATACAGCAAACTCTGTCTTGTCACCAAGATAAACACACTCTTCGAACGGAGCATCAGAAGCCTTGTTCCGTGCACATGAAAGCATAACGGCGGCAGCCATTGTTCCCATCAGTAAATTCTTAATTGATATCATAGTACTAGATTCTCGAATCTTACGAATATACGGATAAATCTCTTATATATTTCATATATAAAGGACGAAATGCGAAAAAACTCAGATGAAAAGCCGGAATTGTACGACGAAGGGCACATGCAAAAGCGCAGCACACAAGCAAATGGTTATCAATCTGTTACCGTAAGCTCCGTGCCGCCAAAAGGGAGCACGGAGACTATAACAAATACCTGATACATAGAACGTTACCCATCACACTATCAATAGCCGGGATTCTGGATCAAAGCTTTGTTGGTAGCCAGTTCTGTCGGCGGTATCGGAAAGATTGTCTTGTAGGCCGGGAAGGCTGATCCTGCGTATGAATCCCCGCCTTTATACGGCCACAGATAGTCCGAAGACGTGTATATTCCAAAGCGGACCATGTCGGTGCGACGATGGGCCTCCCAGTAAAGTTCACGGGCACGTTCCGAAAAGATAAAGTCAGGCGTAAGTTCAGACGGGAGAGTCACTCCTGCACGTTCCGACAAGGCAGTCAGATACGGAACAGTCGGTTCACTCTCTCCCAGCCTCAGGCAAGCCTCTGCATAGATAAGATAGATCTCACCCAAGCGGATCATCGGAAAATCCACGTTTGAATAGCTCATTGTAGCCGACTGAGGAAGGTAGGACTGGTTGGTCTGATCATGAGGGATATTGTTGAATTTCAAACTTGTCCATCCGCTCATGAAGTCATACAAAGCTCCATCCATCGATTGTTTGCGTCCTTTGATGTAGAAGGTCGCACCTCGCTGATCCTCAACATTGTAAGCACCTGTTACATAGTCCTGGTCTGTCACCTCAAAGAACTTCGACACAAACTCATAAGGAACTCTCAATCCGGCCCATCCGTTGACCTGTCCGTTAGGACGCGACTGATCTGTGATGTCGGTAGAAGCCATTGACGCGCTGAGAATATATGTGGTTCCACCAAAGGAATTGATATTGTTGTTGTCATAGTCTATCGCCCAGAGAAACTCTCCGCGGGCTGATGGATTCTGGCCGTTATCTCCTCTGAAAAGATCCGTGTATGAAGGACTCAAGGCATACCCCATAGTGAATATATCCTCACAGACAGCCTTTGCTTCCTTCCAACGGGGAACGCCGGTATAAACCAATGAATTCAGATACATTCGGGCAAGAAGTCCCGCAGCGGAACCCTTGTCTGCTCGTGGATAATTTGACTTGGGAGCAGGCAAGGCGCTCCGGTCCGACAACAGATCCTGAAGTTCGCTCACGCAAAAGCCATAAAGTTCCGTGCGTGACACCTGCTTAGGGAAATATGTGCCGCCAAATGGGGAGTTCTCTGTGGTGAAAGGCACGTTTCCGAAGCAGTCCAAAGCCATCCAGTAGAGATAGGCTCTGATAAAGCGGGCTTCAGCCCGGTAGACAGCTATCTGCGCTGCAAGCTCTGAGGATACACCCCTGTCAGTAAGGCGGTCCGGAGCTGTCTGACGAAGGTATTCGTTGACAAAGGCCACTCCCTGGAGGGTGCGGACATAGACTGCATATATGGCGTCGTTCTGCACGCCTGTCCAGGTGTTGGTATTTAGTGCACGCACCCATGCGTCATTTCCCCAGGAACATTTTGCTTCGTCTGTTGTGGCTTCCTGTACTGACCAGAAGGCTCTTATCAACTCGGAAGCTCCGCCGTCCATCGGCTGCATGTCCGTAAGGTCATTGGAGACAAACTGGAAATAAAGGCGCGTCAGGCCTGCAAGGTATGCCTCCTTTGAATCGCCATAGACGTATTCGGATACCGGCTCCGTCTTGTCCAAAGGAAGAGTATCCAGATTCTGCACGCAGGAGGTCAGCAGTGCGGCTATTGCCGCTATGTGTATTGTTCTTTTCATATCATTCGTTGTTTAAAAGATTGCCACGGTTTCAAAGAAACCTCGCAATGACGTGAAGATCACGTCCACTGGATATGTCATTGCGAGGAGCGATAGCGACGTGGCAATCCTAAAATTTTACATTCAATCGGAGGGAGTAGGTACGGGAACGTGGCCACATGGTGTTGTCGATGCCGTTTTCGGAAGTTGTTTCCGGATCAGGTCCGCTGTAGCCGGTCAGTATGAAGACATTCTGCATGCTGACCGCAAGACGTATGTTTGTACCCCATCGTCCTATATCCTTGAAGGTGTATCCCATGTTCACGTCATCCAGACGGAAGAACGAACCGTTCTCCAGAAAGTAATCAGAGTACCATTGCTGTACACTGTTCGGCTCGACGAATCCGGTGGTCTTCACCAGTTTAGCCTGATTAGGAAGCGCTCCCGAATTAAGGTCCAGGCTGGCTGTGGAGTTAGCAGATGCAAAGTCGTTGAATATCCACACACCTGCAGAACCGTGACCATTGAGACCGAAGTCCCAGTTCTTGTATCCAACCTTCATGTTGAGTCCATAATAGAACTTAGGAGCCGGACTCTTGCCTGTCATGTATCTGTCCCCATCCGTGATCACACCGTCATCATCCAGGTCCTCGAACTGATTCTGCAAAGGCCTGCCGTCCGCATCATACTTCTGCTTATACGTATAGTATGTATATGGAGCATAACCGACCATCTGGCGCGACAGATATCCGCCCGTTCCTTTAGTAATGTTACCGGTCTCTATGTAGTAATTATCATCTTCGGTAACATTGAGTTTAGTAAAGACAGTCTCCTGGAACGTACCATTAAAGCCGACCTGGACGCTCCATGAATCTGTCTGTACCGGAATTCCACTGACAGAAAACTCCAGACCTGTATTGCGGATGGAGCCGATATTCGTCATAAGCTTGTTTCCGAAATTCGAGCCCATAGGCACCTGAACGGAGTTGAGCAGATCTTTTGTATCACGCAGGTATGCGTCAATGCTTCCACTCAGCCTTTCATCGAAGAATCCATAGTCGATGCCGACATTATATGTAGTCGTAGTCTCCCACCTGATAAGCGGATCATAAGCCTGCGGCGTCAACATGTTCATGAAATTCTCATTACCCATGTTATACATGTAAGACGGGTTGTTCGACATATTATAGCGTGCCAGATACACATAGTCTCCGATACCATCCTGCTGGCCGGTCTGACCGACCGATAACCTGAGTTTCAAAGTAGAAACCTCCTTGACATCCTTGAGGAAAGGTTCGTGGGCTATGTTCCAAGCAAAGGCACCGGATGGGAAAAATCCCCATCTGTGAGCCTTACTGAACTTGCTGGAACCGTCTCCTCGAGCTGTGAACGTGAACACATATCTGGAATCAATAGTGTAGTTCACACGTCCGTAGAAGGACACAAGAAAGTTCTCGCTCCTATACATCAGATACCTTGAATCAATGGTCTCGCCAGGACTCAGGTTCGGCTTATGGGTTACATTGAAATAATTTACACTGCGATTTGCCGAGTAATTGTTCTGCCATGAATATCCGGCCACAGCATCCAGACTGTGAATACCCCATGAATCTTTGAATGATGCGTAGGCCTCGAAGGTCTGGCTGCGGCTGAGATTGTAGCCGCGATTATATCTGCCGACGCCAAGATTTGCAGTGTCGGTATAAGCCTGGAATGAACCCGGAACCACTCCGTTATATGAATCGGTGGCTGTGATATCCAATCCGGCGCTGACGTTGAAACTCAAAGCCTCGAAGCCATGCACCTTATAATCGACAGCCGCACGGCCTATGAAACGTGCAGACTTTGCATCACTCAGATTATCATAAAGCATCGAGAGCGGACTTGGGCCCACAAGCACATTCGGTGAGAAGAGGTTTCCTCTACCGTTTCCATAGTTCCAGTATCCGTTCGTGGTCGAGTAATCAATCGTGCCGTCCGAATTCCTCCAATACGGATCCTGAGTCGGATTGAAGAACGCGGCAGTCTGCACGGTACCTCCGTCAGAATAGTCCTGGTATGAGTATACGCCCTTTGCATTGATGTCGAGGCGTAGGTGCTTGTCAAAGAAGTCCGGAGAAAGACTTACATCCACCGTACCTCTATCATATCTGGCCTCCTTCAGAGTTCCCTGCTGGCCAAGATATGCGACAGATGCCCTATACGGCATCCTGTTGCGGACATTTCCTGATACAGTGACATTATGATCTGTCACAAATGCCGGACGGAATATCAGATCCTGCCAATCTGTAAGTTCGTCTCCTTTCAAAGCCTGTATCCGGTCTCCCGTCGGAGTCCCTGCAGGATATATCTGCGAATAAAAGTCCACAAGTTCGGACGGCGACATTACCGGTACCTTGCCGGAAATATGTTGCAGGCTCACCGAACCTGTATAGGCCACTTTCGTCTTAGTCCCGTATCCTTTCTTTGTGGTAATGATGATTACGCCGTTTGATGCTCGTGAACCATAGATTGCCGATGCAGATGCGTCCTTCAAGATCGTAAATGATTCGATATCATCGGGATTGAGCAGGTCCAACGGATTTGACATAGCCCCACCCGCACCCTGAGCTATCGGGACCCCGTCGATGACGATCAACGGGTCATTGGAGGCATTGAGCGAAGCCGAGCCTCGGATTCTGATGCGCGAGCCCGACCCCGGTCCTCCATCTCCCGGGATGACAAGCAGGCCCGGAACCTTTCCCTTGAGCATATCCTGCGTATTGACCACTGCTCCTCGGTTCAGGTCTTCTGCCTTGAAGGCTATGATCGAGCCGGTCATGTCATCCTTCTTTACGGTTCCATATCCTATGACCACCACCTCGTCTATGTACTGCGAGTCTTCCTGCAAGGTCACCACCGCGGGAAGTTGGGATGCCTTGTACATCTGCGGTACATACCCTACGCAACTGATCTCTACCTGCGCATCCGGTCCGGAGACCTTGAGAGTAAAGCTGCCATCAATACCGGTCGACATGCCGTTAGCTGTACCGACTTCCACTATGGCGGCCCCGATGACAGGTCCATATTGATCCTGCACCGTTCCGCTGACTTCATATCCACCCGGGGGCGAGGTCTGCTCCTGCGCACACAAAAAAGCGCCAGTTGTGAACAAAATCACAACCGACGCCAATATGATTCTAATCTTGTCCATATAAGTTCGTTTTTATCACGAACTCACATAGACAATCCTCAGACCAAATGAAGGTGAAGCATTATTTATTTTCCTGTATCAGATAACAACCTAATTCCTGAGTCCACTCCAAATAGAAATAAACACTCTTGTCAAGAACTACGTTATTGAAATCCGAAGTCTGTTCAGACTGGTCTCCCTTGACAGCCAACAGACTTACTGTCTTGCCTACATAGGCCTCAGGGACATCCCAGTAATAATAGCCGTTCTCCTCGCCATGATACTTAGTTCCTGGCCATGATGCTCCCGCAAAGATCTGCGCGCCATTTGAATCCCAGCACCAGATGTATGGCCATCCCCATGCTGTGCTAAGGTAGATACGAACCTTTTCGGCGCCTTCACCACCTGTACCAGGATCTGGCGTTGGATCTGGGTCCGGAGTAGGATCAGGGTCTGGTGTAGGATCAGGGTCTGGTGTAGGCTCTACACTGCCAGCATTGAATGTCGACCAAGTACCGCCACCGTTATCCCATGTGCCTTCCTTCACTGTATAAAGATTAGTACCATCTGTAGGAATCTTGAGGTCGGCTGTCTGGTTCCACTTATTATCCCAATTGTTCTCAGTAGATGCCGGATTCATTCTTACAAAGATCACATTGCTGTAACCAGAAGGCACGCCGCACTCATAGATACCGTCGCCATCTGCATCAGTCATGCTCATCCATGTGTTTGCATCGCCCTCGAAGAAGTATGCTGCAAAACGTGCATTTGCCTCCTTCCAGTTTGCATTAGGCTTCATATAGAGTGTGCCGGCAGTCTCCACATCAGTGTTACCGCCACCGACATCCTCCTTTGAAGGGAGTTCTGCACCCGCAGCAACCACACAGAATGTGGTCATATCCTTAGAGATATATGCATCATAAAGAGCAGTTGCATCGCCATTGATGCAGATGTTCAAAGATCCATCCACCTTGGTAGCATACCACTTTCCGATCTCAATAGAAGAAGCTCCGACGCCATACCATGTTGCATCCTCAGCGCCTCTTACATCAACAAACTTAAATCCGTTTGAAGTCGGGTCAGCAAGGTTTGTAGAAGCAAGCTGAAGGCCCTTAACAACATAGTAGTCGCCCTCTGCATCCATTGGGTTTGCAGAAGTATTCCATGTATTGAAATTACCTGCTACAGACTTTCCTGTAAACGGAGCCGGAATTGGCTCTGGTGCAGCACCACCTGCCGCAGTGATATAGAATCCTCTCAGTTCCTTGTCAAGATACACATCATACATGGCAGCAGAGCCTGAGAATGCGATGTCAGGCGCTCCACCATCCTGAGAAAGTGCCACCCACTTGTCGGCAACAACAGCCTCACCAGCTGTACCTACCCACACATCTCCATTGCGGAACTTGAATGCAGAAAGGCTTGCAGCAGGCACATCGAATGCCTTATAATAGTTGCCGAGGTCATATGTAGGGAGAGCAGCATCCTCAGCCCAATCACAGAACTGGCCGATAATGATCCAGCCGCTAGGAACACCCTCGTCGTCATCATCGCCACTATCCGGAAGCTGAGACTCACCAGGATTGAGAGAAAGTTCGCCGAGATTTACCATTCCGCTGCGAGCAAGCTGGACCGGTGCATCAATAGACAGCGCCTTTACAGAACCGTTAAGAAGGACAATGAATCCTTTCTCAAGAGTAGCTGGAAGGGTTACTATATAATATGTAGAGCCCTTCTTGAAGTCTCCTTTGAGGGTCACCTCATCCTTACCTTCTCTTACACTGATGGTCGGATTTGCAGAATAAGTTGCATCAAAGGATCCTGAAAGAACTTCCTCATTATTTGAGCGAAGAGTCACTGAAGTCACTCCGTCAGAAATGACAGTGAACTTTACAAGCGATCCGAGGTTCTTGAATGACAGATTGTAGTCATCAGACTGAGCGATGGCCACAAGCGCCTGCGGATCGTAGCTGTTCTCCACCGCAGTCTGTTCCTGTGGGATTGAAAGTCCGTAGAATGTAGAACCGAGTGAAGAATATGTATAGTCTGCAGAATAAGGACTGACAGCACGGAAATTCTTTGTTCCCTTTCCTGCAAGTTCGCCCTTGAATGTAGCTGTTGCACTTGGTTCTGTCACAGTCGCTGTAAACTCATTATTGACACCATTGAAGATAGCAATCTTCTCAGAAGCAGTCCAATATGGAGTAAGTCCGTTGAGAACTGTCTTTGTCTGGGTCTCATACGAGGCCTTGAAGGTAACCAGACCCTCAGCCTCAGCACCGGCAAAGTCCTCCTTCATGCAGGACACGAGTCCTGCACAAAGAGCACAAAGGAGTAAAATATATTTTCTCATAATCGTCATAATCTGTTTTATTTCACTACTGATGAGTTTACAAGCACCAATGCCTGTCCTGAATGAAGAGTGTAGCTGCCGCCCTGTACAGTCTTTCCTGAAAGGATATCAGTCCATGTTCCTGAAGGGATATTCAAAGTCTGGCTTGCTGCATTGTTTCCATGATAGTTTGCATAAGCCCAGACCTTCTTTGAGCCATATGAAAGTGCTACAGTCTTAAGAGGCCATCCACCAAGATTGGAACCGTTAAGATCAACACCCTTGCCGAAAAGATCAGGATTGTCGTTTCTCAAGTCGTTCAACTTGCAGTATACATCGTAGAGAGCCTTTCTGTCTGCATCATCATAATACTCCCACTTCACAGGCTTTCTGTCTGTCTCGTACTTCTGGTCAGCCGTACCGTCTTCTCCCTGCTCGTTGCACCACTTGTTGTAGTTATATCCGAGCTCACCCATCTGCCAGATCATCTTAGGACCTGGGATAGTAAGGAAGCAGACTGCATTGTTTGCAAGGTTCTGCATTCTTGCCTCATGGCTGTTCTTGATTGTCGAAGCGCCATATTTCTCCTGCTTGTAGGCCATACGCTCCTCATCGTGGCTCTCCATGAAGGTCACCCAACCGGTTGCACCCCAAGTGTTGTCAAGATACTTGTGGGTTCCGCTCAGGTCAGCACTATAACCCATTGCAGTCTCGCAATACTCGTGATTCATCTTCTTCCATGGGTGCATTCCGTCTCTTACATACTGAGACTCCTCACCGTCATTACCCCAGTGCTCAAGGATGATGTAGCTGTCTGGATCGGCAGTTCTGATCGCCTTAGCGTAATCCTTGATGAGGTTAATGCGGGCATTATCGGTATTGTCCCATCCTGAAGAAGACCATGTGAAACCCTTTGAAAGGTCAAAACGGAATCCGTCAACATTGTACTCTTCAATAAGATAAACAAGGCTTCTCTTGACTACCTGCTGTACAAATGTATTCTGATGATTGATATCATGGAATACATTAAACGGATGCTTTGCATCAACAAAGAAGTAAGGATTGTTTGAAGCTGTCTTGTTGTTTGTCGAGTTCCAATAAAGCTTTGCAAGCGGAGAAGCTCCTGTGCTGTGGTTGTAGACAACGTCTATGATCACAGCTATGCCTCGCTTGTGGCACTCGTCGATGAACTGCTTGTACTGCTCACGTGTACCATAAGCCTTATCAAGAGCGAAATAATGGTTAGGGTTATATCCCCAGCTGGTATTTCCGTCGAACTCCTGGATAGGCATAAGTTCGACTGCATTGATACCGAGAGTCTGGAGGTAATCCAACTTAGCCATAGCACCTGCGATGTCATGTGTCGAGGTATAGTCTCCAAACAACATCTCATAGATCACAGGACAATCCTTGTTCTTCATCTGGAATGGAGTCCAAGCGAAGTTATCGCGGTTGATCTTGACGCAGGCAACAGTACCTGAAGCACCCTTATCGCCAGGGTAAACCATCTGCTCTGCAGGGTAGATCACATTATTATAGTTGATCCATGGGTCATTGTCCGGATCAAGCACCTTCTCTGCAAAAGGATCCGACATACGGATTACCTTGTCAGGCTCGCCGTCGATGCCAGAGTACTCACCGAGGTGATACTGGAAACGATATTCCTTATCCGGATCAAGGCCTGTCACAGTAAGCCACCAGCAGCCGTTTGCATCGTCACGATACATGCGGCTCTTGTCATCATTTGTAAGAACCCAGTCATTGAAGTCACCCATGACATAAGCATAGTCCTTATGCTCACCCTTGGTATCCTGATCATGAAGAACAAAGGTAATCTGGCTGCCTGAAGCATTGATTCCGTATGTACATCCGCCAGGAAGAGGCTGGTTCACATAAGGCTCCGGCTGAAATGGCTGATACTTGTCATCTACAACACTGATGAACCTATCCTCCTGAATACCCTTGAGCTGAGAGTCCTGACTACGGATAACTATACCGATCTGAGTCACAGCTGTTGTACCGCTATTGAAGTACTCACGCACTGACGGACCTAGTTCAAGATACCATGTATTTGCAGCAGAGGCATCCTTGGTGAACTTGCACTTTTCTATGTTCTCCTCCCAGCCAGCCTGTACGAACTTCCATGTGCCATACTCAAGTATTCCGATGTGCGCATACACATCACCTGTGTATCCATTAAGAGGTGAAGTCTTTCCAGCCTTGAAATAAATGGTAAGAGGCTGGTCTGCATTCGGCTGAGCCGGCTCGCTCCACAAGCGTGTTGCTGTGCCGTCTACAAGCGTATTCTCAACAAAGCTCTCATTGGCAGAAGCATTGTAGTCATTACCATTTTCTTCCGGCTGTGGAGTCTTCCCACACGAAGCCATGGTCATGAGAGCAAGTGCTGCAATAGACAGATAATAGAAGAATTTACGGATCATATATCTTTGATTAAACATTTAATTGCAGCCGGAGGTCCGGTCAGGGACATCCGGCCATAAAAGGGGCGGGCCTTGCGGCCTGCCACATATTATTACTGGATAGAACCAGTCTCAGCGTTGAAGTTAAGAGTTACCTTCTGACCAGCTGTTACAGCTACAGCAGCCTGATCGCCACCGTCAGCGCGGTATACGATCTTACCGTCGTAAACGTTGAACTCCATCTGCCACCAATCAGCATCTGATCCAGCAGGAGCTGCAGCGTACATACGGATGTTACCAGCAGCAGGAGCTGTTGAAGTAAGTGTCTGGCCATCTGCAGCGAAGAGATTAGCCTCAACACCCTTATCCCAGCCACCGTAAACATCACCCATACCGTAAACCTTTGCAGGCTCAACAACGATGAAGTCATTTGTAAGGTCAACATAGATCATGTAGAAGCCGTCAGCCTCAACCTTGTTGTTACCTGGAGTTACGAAACCAGTGTTTGTACCGAGTGTACAGAAGTCACCGTTCCACTCCTTCTTAGCGCAGAACTTGAACTCAGTTGCAGTAGTCATGTAGCGGATAGCCCAGAAAGCACCTGGATGGCTGTGTACAGCATTCATTGTAACAACTGACGCAGCATCCCATTTCCAGTCACCGAATTCGTTACCAATGATATACATCTCAGTTGGAAGGCTTGACTCCTGAGTACATACGATATCATACTTGAATGAAGCACTGATATCACCAGAAGCGAGCTTATAAGTAAGAGTAATCTTGTAAAGACCTGCCTTCTCAACCTTGATGTCAGTAGCACCGTTTACAGCACCCTCACCGAGGTTAGCGTGAGCCTTCACCTTACCTGCGTCATCGAGCTGAATCTTCCAAGCGTGGTTGTAAGCGAACTTGAATGTACCGCCCTTTGCAAGATTCTGGTCCTCGAGAACCCAAGTGATGCCCTCGTTAGTGTACTTAGCTGGCTCTGGGAAAGCTGTGAAGCCCCAACCGTTCATACCACCACGTACACCCATTGTTACAGGAGCAACAACGATCTGTGCACCGAAAGGAAGGTCGTTACCCTCGTTAAGGTCGAGCACGATGTGATAAAGACCAGTCTTCTCAACCTTCATAGCAGGAGCATCTGCACCTGTTACGAGTGAACCTCTCTTAAGCATACCATATGCCTCAGTTGGGTTGTCAGCGATCTCCTTAGTGTCATAGTCAGCGAGAACAGCGCTGTAGCGAACCTTCTCACCGTTAGCGTAAAGAAGAAGCTCAAACTCCTTACCACCCTCGAGAACGATGTACTTCTCGTACATACCTGCACGCTTTGACTCAGCCCAAGGCTTCTTCTCCTGATCCATAAGCACCTCATTGACACCTGCTGTCATCATATACTCAGCAGCGATGTCTGCAGCTCCAGTAGCTGGACCTGCAACGTAGAAACCGTCCTCAGTTACGTTGTCAAGATCGATAGGATCTTTGCTTGTCTGATCGCATGAAGCGAATGCGAACGCGAGTGCAACTGCACTCATAAACATTGCAATTTTTTTCATAATGATTTTAATTAAATGGTTGTGTATATATTCTGTTTGGAATTTTAGAATCCTTCATATCCCTGGTTCTGAGTCCAGATACGGTTACCATTCTCGTCAAGTTTACCCTTCTCAAGTACTGAGAATGGAATAGGGAACCACTTACGGAAGTTATCCTTTGCCTCAACATACTGGAGATAAGTAGGGTCATTAAACTTACCGAAACGGATAAGGTCGCGACGACGAACCATCTCCCATGAGAACTCTCGTCCACGCTCATCTAGGATATTATCCAGAGTGAGAGCCGTAGTGTAAGCAGCCTCATAAGCAGCCTTAGGATCCTCCTCATATGCGAATGCACGCTTTAGCATCTTCTGGAAATCAGCAGTATTCACACCAGTTGAACCCATACCTCCTCTGAGGATAGCCTCCTCCTTCATCCAGAGTACGTCAGCATAACGCATAAGCACGAAGTCATTCTCACCCCAGGCATAAGTACCGGTCTTGTCGATCTCGTACTTGTTAAGACGAGCACCTGCATTCCAAGATGCGGCATCCAAAGACTCTACCTCCTTGAAGCAGAAGCAAAGCTGTTTCTGCTCATCGAGAATGATTACGCCATCCTTGTTAAAGATAGGACCTACAAACCATCCCCACTCCTCTGTTCTCTGAGTACCATAGCCCTGGACTGTCTGAGAGAATTCCTCAAGCATAGGCAGGTACTCTTCCTCCTTCGCATCAGTCGGAATCACCGGAAGATCTTTATTAGTAATTCCCTTAGGCGCAGGACCAGGACCACGAACGTCCCTTTCATTGAATCTCTCAATATAAGTTGGACGGGCGCAGAATCCGTTCCATGGCTTCTCTACAAGATCGTAAGCATCCTGAAGGCCATAGTGGTTGGTAAGAGCGAGCATACGCATCTTGTTCATCATACTTCCGTTGTAACGAAGGTCAAAACTTGCGTTTCCATCCTCAACAAGGACGAAGATATTCTCCTTGCTGTTCTCATTCTTGATTCGGAAGTTTGTGAAGTAGTTGTCCTCAATAGAGTATGCGCCTGAACTGATAACCTCGTCACAGCATGCTACTGCATTAGAATAGAAGTCAGTTGCAGACTTCACAGGAATGAATGAGCTTCTGTACTGAGTATTGTCTTCAAGCTCCACATTCTCTGCCGTACAGTCAAATGACTCTGCATTCAGATAAAGACGTGCAAGAAGCGAGTATGCAAAGCCCTGAGTAACGCGTCCATAGTTTGATGCACGGTTTGCATCAGTAACCTTAGGCATGTTAGGAGCGTTTCTCTCAAGACAGTTCACAAGGTGTGACCATACATCCTGGGGCTCCATAAGAGGCTCAGTCTTGTCGGCGAACTCCTCAAGATAAGGAATGCGTCCGAAGCAATCGAAAAGAAGGTAATAGTAATATGAGCGGAGAACCTCAAGCTCACCAACATACTGTTTGTAAAGAGGTTCGCTCATTGATGTCTTGTACTCATCAAGAGTAGCAAGGAGCTTATTACAAAGGACTGCACCTGAAATTGTAGAGTTCCAGATATTCTTGAACGCGTCACCCATCCAGTTCCAATCATGGTTGTGAAGACGCTTCCAGTAATAAGAGTCAAGCCAGTGATCACCAGGCATACGCACTGGAGTGATACACTCGTCAGAAGTGAGCGATGACACTCCCCAATATCCCCAATGGTCATGCACCCACTTAAGGTCGGCATAAGCCTGGCCTACAAGGAGGATCACATTCTCCTCATTGCCCATCATTGACTCGATAGTCGGGTTACCGTAGTTTTCTTCTTCAAGCATTCCATCGCAAGAGTTGAAAAGCGGCAACGCAAGGGCGATTGCGATAATATAAAATATCTTTTTCATATAAGTCTCAATATTTTAGAACAGGCTTATGTTTACACCCAAAAGGATTGTTGCTACTGTAGGATAGAAGTCCGGGTAGTCGATACCTGCATCCCATACTCCTGTTGTGTTGACCTCAGGATCCTGTCCGCTGTACTTAGTGATCGTAAAGAGGTTCTGACCGGTAAGGTAAACACGGAGATTATCGATATATTTATTCTCCTTAAGCTTGAGGTTATAACCGATTGTAAGGTTATCAAGCTTGATGTATGAACCATCCTCAAGATATGTATCAGTGAAGTGACCCTTGTCAACAACCTTGACATCTGAGCCTACAGCATCCTTCATGAAAATATTTGTAGAAACTGAGTTCTGAGGGCCATATGCCCAACGTGTTACGTTAAGTACCTTATTTCCGATAACACCACGGAAGAACACTGATGCATCCCAGTTCTTATAACGGATTGAGTTGTTCCAACCGAATGTAAAGAGAGGCTGAGCGTTTCCGATAATCATCTTATGAGACTCCGAAGCGTTAGCTGCTGATATATATCCACCTGAAGCAGTGTTGAACATCGCTGTTCCGTCTGACTTGTATCCGGCAAAACTATATCCGTAGAAAGCACCTACGGCTTCTTTCTCTGTAAGGAGCTGAACGTTTGTATTCATGATACCATTCTCACCTACACCACCTGAAGTTGTCTGAGTATAGTTGAAGCCCTTCTCAGGATCAGAGAGACGGGTGATGAGGTTTCTGTTGAATGAGATGGTCGGAGTTGTTGTCCATGTCCAATCCTTTGTCTGAATTGCCACACCGCTTACTGCAAGCTCGACACCGTAGCTATCCATCTGTCCAGCATTAGCAAGGAGAGTTGGATACTGATAAGGAGGAGTAGGAACCTCATAGTCCCAGAGAAGGTCACGAGTCTGACGATAATAGACGTCCAAGCTACCATAGAGACGGTTGTCAAGGAATGCGAAGTCGAGACCAAGGTTATACTCAAACTTCTTCTCCCAACGGAGATCCGGGTTCACGTTCTGTGACACAGCGTATGTGTAGACATACTGGCCGTTATACCAGAATGAACCGCCATTTGAAAGCATTGCTACAGATCTGAGATCCGAACCAAGATTATTACCGGTCACACCGAAACCTGCACGTAATTTAAGGTCGTTGCACCAATCCTTGCCCTCCATGAAGTCCTCACCTGTAATTCTCCAACCGAGGCTGACAGCTGGGAACCAACCCCACTTGTTGTTGGCTCCAAAGCGTGAAGATCCCTCACGACGAAGAGAAACCGAAGCAAGATACTTGTCAGCGTAGTTATAGTTCACACGGCCAAATACGGCAGCAAGAGTGTTTGAATTTCTATATGAAGACGAATTCAGGTATTTCTTTGAAGCATCACCGTTTCCGATCTGATAGTATTTTGCATCTTCAGTAGGGAATCCCTTATTCTCGATGTTCTGTCCATCGTAAAGGAAGTTCTGGTATGAGAAACCTGCAACGGCTGCAATATTGTGTTTACCGAAAGCGCGGGTATAATCCGCTGTAGCTTCGAAAAGCTTGCTGTAAGAGAAGTTTGAACCACGGCCTGCCATTCCTGAACCAGTCTCATCCGTATTTATTGTGCTGTTGTACCAGAAATTACGGTTGTCACCTTCCTCGATAGCAGCGAATCCGCTGATCTTAAGACCCTGAACAGGTTTGATATTCACAGTAGCCTTGATAGAGCCACGGAAGAAGTTACCGTCACCGTAAGATTCCTTCTGCATCATCTGCTCAACAGGGTTTGATGTACCTGTACCGGTAGGCTTGAAGAAACCGTTTGCATTAGCAGGATCATAAATCGGATATGTAGGGTTCATGATGGCTGCCTGCTTGAAGTCTCCGCAGTTGAAATCGTTGCGGTAGTGCATGTATGAAAAGTCATACTGGAGATCAAGCCAGCCGTCAAGAGCCTTCTGAGAAGCAGCAATCTTTGCGATCATCTCCTCACGGTTATTGTTCTTTGCAATACCCTCAGCATTCTTATAGTTGAAAGAAGCACGATAGTTGAACTTGCTTGAAGAACCTACGATAGCCACATTGTGGTTGTGAGTCATCGCAACGTCACGAGTCATTGCATCTACCCAGTCAGTATTGTAAACCTGACCATCCTTTGATGTGTAGATTACAGGAGTTACAACGCCATTTGAAAGTTCTGCAAGATTTCTGAACTCCTCTGGAGTTGCCATACCCATGTCACCGTTTCTCATTGATGCAGAAGCATAACCCGAGTACTCGACTCTGGTTGTAGCTACATCCGAGAAGTTGTCTCCTCTCTTTGTAGTGATGATGATCACACCGTTAGTACCGCGGGTACCATAGATCGCTGCAGCAGAACCGTCCTTGAGAACGTCCATAGAGGCGATCTCATCTGGTGATATATTGTCGATGTTGCTTACAGGCACACCGTCAACGATGTAAAGAGGTGAAGTACCTGCTCCCTTGTCGAGAGTAGAGAATCCACGGATCTGGACATTGAAGCCTGTGCTTGTAGGGTCACTGGTAGTTCTGATGATGTTAAGACCTGCAACCTTACCCTGGAGAAGTCCTACCGGGCTTGTCTTCACTCCGGCATTGAAATCTTCTGCCTTTACGGAAGCTACCGATCCGGTCACCTCTTTCTTCTTCTGCGAACCGTAACCGATAACGACAACGTCATCCAGGAACAGAGCATCCTCTGAAAGGGTGATAGTAGCAGGCACTGCTGATGCTACGAAAGACTGGGTTGCATATCCGATGCAACTGATCTCCACGACAGCATCTGCACTTGACACCTTAAGAACGAAGTCACCGTCGAGTCCGGTCGATGTACCGTTAGTTGTGCCCTGCTCCATCACAGTAGCACCCATAACAGGTCCAAGCTGGTCGACAACAACTCCTTTCACCTCGTATCCGCCCTGAGCGAATACCTGTGCGCCCATAATGCATGAAAGCACGAAAGACACACAAAGAGTCATTATTCTATTCATAAAGAATTTAGTTTGATTAGTTTTTATTGTTGATCAATTAAGATTTCCAAGGTCTATTTGCTCTCTTTCACGAAGCGTACGGCTACAGCTCCGAGTACAAGGAATACTGCTGCAACTATGAACATGTTCACCTGTGCACCTCCCACCAGCTTAAGCATCAGACCGCCGCATGCTGCAGCCACAATCTGCGGAAGACAGATTGTGCCGTTGAACAGGCCGAGGTATGTACCGATGTGGTCACCTGAGAGGGAGTTGGTCAGAAGTGTGAAAGGAACTGCAAGCATTGCTGCCCATGCTACTCCTATAAGAAGGAATGAGACGAACAGGAGATACTGGTCATGGATGAAGAATACTGAAGCGAATCCGGCAGCACCGATAAGGAGGCTGACCACATACGCTGTCTTTATATTCTTGAACTTAGGGATTACAAGCGCCCAAAGAACAGATCCTACCGACTGGACTCCGAAAAGGATTCCTACCCAGTTACCTGCCTCCTGATATCCGGCAGACTTCACATCCGAAGTTCCCCAGACAGTATCAGCTATGGCGCCGTTAGTGTATGTCCACATATAGAGGAAGGCTGCCCAGCAGAAGAACTGCACAAGACCGACAGTCCAGAAAGTGCTTGGAGCATTTTTAAGAAGCTGGAGCATTCCAGGGCCCTTTCCGCCGTCTTCCTGCTTCGCGAGGTCTATGCCATGGAATTCCGCATATTCCTTCGGAGGCATCTCCTTCACTTTGAGTGATGTGAAAAGCACGCAAAGGATAAGGATTGCTGCACCGATATAGAACGAGTACTTCACTGTATCAGGAACCTGTCCCTCCGGTGCTATGTTAGCGATTCCAAGCCAAGCAAGCAGGAACGGGAAGATGAATCCTACTACTCCACCTGCGTTGACAAGAAAACTCTGGATCGAGTATGCTTGTCCCTTCTGCTCTTCTGTAACCATATCACCCACAAGCATCTTGAATGGCTGCATGGCCATATTGATGGAAGTATCAAGAAGCATAAGGGCAATAAGTCCGAAGATCATAGCTCCCATGAATGTAAAGTTGAAGCTTCCTGCATTCGGGAGGAGACACATGACTGCAATGGCTATAAGCGATCCGAGGAAAAGATAAGGAATTCGTCTTCCGAAACGGGTCCATGTCCTGTCGCTGTATTTACCAACGAGAGGCTGGACGATCATTCCCATGAGCGGAGGAAGTATCCAGAAGAAACTGAGACTGTGTGGATCTGCTCCCAAAGTTGCGAATATACGGCTGATATTCGCACTCTGGAGTGAATAAGCAATCTGAACTCCAAAGAAGCCGAAGCTGATGTTCCACAACTGCCAGAATGATAGTTTTGGTTTTTGCATTTTATCGCGTATTTGGTTATAATTTCTAAGTGTATTAAAAGCATGCTAAATTAATCATAATTATGATACAGGGAAATTTCTCTTGACGAATGGTCCGAAGAAACAGACGAACGGCGTATTTTCCATGATGAAAGATGGGTAAAAATTGGAAAATAGTTGCATTCTTCCTAATTTTGAATTCGCAACATACGTCAATATGCCCACTCTGAAGAATATCAGGCCGTCATTGGTGATACACATTTTTGCCCTCCTGCATGCAGGCGTAGCCCTGCTCTGCAGAATAGGAGGTGTCGGAGATGAATTGTTCCTCACCATGCTCACGATGGCCATGTCCCTCATCATATGCTATAAGAGAGACCTCAGTATCGAATTCACGGCTGCAGTCATCATTGTAGGAAACATCATTGGATACCTGATGGGAACCCTGGGAGCCAATCTGCTCGGATATATTCTGAACTCCACCCTCGCCGTACATGCCGTATCCACTGCGCTTACCACAGAAGTCCTCGGATGGAGCATAGTCGCCATAACCATGATATTCGGACAGGAGGGTTCAGGAAATGCACTGTCAAGTTCATACCTGAGGTGGATTCTTCTTGCAGCAGGAGGCATATTCGTGATAAGGCTATGTATCATCATGCTGTTCTCCAGAGAGTCTTTGGATACAGACTTCGTGATGAAGATGACAGGAAAAGTCCTCACCAACACTGTGGGCCTCATCTTCCTCATATGCCTTAACATTATCTATATCAGATACATCTCCAAACTCCGGAAAGAAGCCCCGACATGGGAGAAGGCACTCATATTCATAGGCTTTACCATAGGGGCGACTTTTCTTGAAACCGGCATAGTGCGCATAGGCCTTCCCTTCGGGGATAAGGTTCCAGGAGGCAGCAGTCTGTCACTCCTATACATGATTTCATTTCTTACACAGATTACAATCTACTGTATCATATACATTGTAAATTATGCGCTGACTTCACGCAGCGAGATGCAGGTGCAAAGGGAAAAGGCCCATCTTGCACAGTACCGTTATCTCAAGCTCAAGCGTCAGGTGGACCCGCATTTCCTGTTCAACTGTCTGAATATCCTTGACTGCCTGGTGTGCGAAGAGAAGACCGAGCAGGCAAGCACTTATATCCATAAACTGGCAGGAATCTACAGATATATGATCAAGAGCGAGGACGAAGAGCTTGTCCAGCTGAGGGACGAGCTTGTTTTTGTCGGCCTTTATGTAGACCTTCTGAAGGTGCGTTTCCCAGAAGGATTTGAAGTCGAGATCAATGTCAGCGATGAGCACATGTCGAGATTTGTGCTACCATGCTCTCTACAGCTTCTGATCGAAAATGCTACCAAACACAATGCTGTAACCGCTGACAAGCCGTTGAAGATCATTGTTGCCTCAACTGACAACTCCATCAGTGTCAGCAATGTCATCATACCGAAAGTAACCCGCGTCCAGTCAGCTGGATTGGGTCATAAATACCTCAAGAAGCAATATTTCGACCTTTCCGGTAAGGAAATCGAGATAAGCCAGGAGAATGGAACATATTGTGTAACCCTACCTCTATTATAATAAGATATGGCTATGAAAGTTCTGATTGTTGAAGATGAGATAATGGCTCAGAAGAGTCTGATCCGAGTCTTGGCACAGCATTTCCCAGATATGTCGGTAGTAGCTACGACAACGTCAGTCAAAGGCACAGTCGATTACCTGAAAAACCCGGCCAACAGCGTAGATGTCATCTTTATGGATGTGGAGCTGTCTGACGGTGTCTGTTTTGAGATCTTCCGTCAGGTGGATGTAAAGGCGAAGGTCATCATGACTACAGCATATGACAGCTATGCTCTTAAGGCTTTCGAAGCAGGAAGCATAGACTACCTTCTCAAGCCTGTGGATCCGGAAGCGCTGACAAGAGCAGTCTCACGCTGCCGTGCCAGAAGCGAACAGATTGATGTTGATGCCTTGATGAAGGCTTTGGGAGGTTCGCCAGCAAAGAAAGAGTACAAGGAAAGGTTCATCATCAAATTCAACGACCGTATCGTCCCGCTACAGGCATCACAGATTGCTTACGTGTATTCTGAGGAAAAGAACAACTATCTTGTCACAGTAGATGGGCAGAAATACATAATCGATTCATCCCTGGATGTCATGAACGAGGAACTTGACCCTGATTGCTTCTTCAGGATTTCACGAAGCTGCATCATAGCTATGAAGTCCATCACCAGCATCCTCAAACAGGCAGGCGGACGACTACGTATCACCGCAGAGCCAAAGTCATCCTTCGAAATGACAGTCAGCCGCTCCCGAGTGGACGACTTCATGACCTGGTTGGAGAAATAACCGGTCGCATTTTTAGCCAAAAACGCTCCTGATTCCCTCTAAATCCGGGTAATCAGGAGCGTTTTTGGCTGTTTTTGCTACCGTGAATTATTTTCTGCCGCTTGAAGCGATCATGCCGGAGAGAGTTTCATTGAACTCCTTCGCTGATGCGAGCTGCTCCACAGTCAGGTGCATTCTATAACGCCAGTAGTGACGTGAGTTTGCAGGAACATTGATGCGTTCCTGGTTAGGATCGAGGCGACGGAGAGCGCCGTCCATTGAAAGCCAATCCTGGAGAGGAAGCACAGTAAGCATTGCAGGAGACCACAGATGCTGGTCAAGAATCTGGCGGCAGATCCATGGCTCACAATAATAAGGTGCCTCTCCCTGATTGCCGAGAACCATCTGCCAGAACTGTTCTGTAACCTGACGATCCTCTTCCCACCATGCACGAATAGGGTTCATGTCATGTGTCGAAGTGGTACATACCGAGAGATATGGATAATTTGCCGGGTGTGCAAATGTTTCCTCTACCGACTTAGGCATACGCTGTATCTCGAGAGAAAGGATCCTGAGATCAGACATTACCTGAGGCACTGTAGCCGGAATCATTCCGAGATCCTCACCGCAAGCAAGCATTCCTGTAGAGTCAAGAAGTGCAGGGAGTTTCTGCATGGCCTTTTCCTTCCAGAACTCGTTGTTGCGATGATAGAAGAAGTCATCGTAGAGGCGGTCATATGCAGACTTACGATATGCATCAAGATACATATAGCCTGTTGTTGACTTTGCTCCGATCTTCGGATGATAGTGACCGGTCTTGCGAGGGTCCTCCATGAAGAGGTCGAAATTGGTCACATCAAAGCCCTGAGATACGAGCTCGTGCGCCGGGAATGGGAGTGCAGGGTTGAAGTAGCCGTTCAGACCGCTCTTTGTCCAAAGCGGAATCTCCCAGATGCGGAAGAATCCGAGGATGTGGTCGATACGGAATGCATCGAAGTATTCGGACATCTTTGCAAGACGCGACTTCCACCATGCGAAGTCGTCCTCAGCCATCTTCTCCCAGTTGTATGTAGGGAAGCCCCAGTTCTGGCCGTCAGCCGAGAATGCATCAGGTGGTGCTCCCGCCTGAGAATCCATATGGAAGAGCTCTGGGTAGAGCCATGCATCAACGCTGGTACGGCTGATACCGATAGGAAGGTCACCCTTGAAGATCACGCCCTTGGAGTGGGCATACTTGCATACTTCTGAGAGCTGGAGGTCAAGGTGGTACTGTACGAAGCACCAGAAGTCGATCTCTGACTTGTGTTCCTCACAGAATGCAGCAACCTTCTTCTTATTATATTTTGCATAGCCCTTCCACTGCGAGAAGTCAGGTGTTCCGTTGAGGTCACGAAGCACACAGAATGCAGCGTAAGGAAGAAGCCAATGAGCATTGTTCTCAACAAAGTTCTGGTAGCCCTTTGTTGCAGAAAGTTTCTTGAATGTATTGTCGAAGGCCTTGTGAAGATGCTCAAGCTTGGCGTTGTTCACCCGTTCATAGTCGATCTGCTCGAGAGCGTTGAGTTCTGCCTGAAGAGCCTTGTAGTCATCATCCACCTTCACACCTGCTGCAGGAAGGTGCAGGAACTGCGGGTGAAGCGCGAATGTCGAGTTAGGGTTGTATGGATATGAATCCTCCCATGTGTGGAGCATTGTGGTATCATTGATAGGCAGAAGTTGAAGGATGCTCTGGCCGGTCGCAGCAGCCCAGTCTACCATCTTCTTGAGATCATAGAACTCACCTACGCCGAAATCATCCTCTGTGCGGAGTGAGAACACCGGAATCGCAGTACCTGCACCTTTCCAGTCACGTCCGCTGAAGCGCACCTCAAGGTCAGCCTCAACTACGACTTCCCCTTCCTGAGGAAGTGCAGTAAACCATCTGTTCTCACTGTCTTCCCAAGCTATTGGTGCCAGTGTTTCCTTGTCCGCAATGAGGATCTTGTATGCAAAAGGATCTGTCACATTGAGTGGAAGAGTCCAGTAAGGATAGTCCGATCCGTCAAACGGAACCACCTTGGTCCACTCCTTGAGAGCCTTTCCGCTGCCTGCAAGCGCGAGTACTTCGTTCGGACGAAGAGTAGGAACCGCTACCTTGATGATGACATTTGCACCCTTAGGAGCCTTCTTTGCCTTCTGGGCAGGTCTGCCGAAGATGGCATTCGTGAATGCTGACGAATAGAAAGGAGAATCTGACGGACGGTCGTTCCATCTGTCATAAACTGTGAGTTCCTTTGGCTCCATACCTTCCGGAAGTGCAAGGACATGATTCTTCCACTCCTTGCGGACTGTCTGGCCGTCACGGACAAGCTCGTAAGAGTACTCAACCGTAGTTGAGAGATTCACTCGAGCAAGTTCACCCTCCCAGATACCTTCAGCAGTATATGCAAGAGGATAGCGTTTTCCTCCAAGACAAAGGACGATCTCTTCGCCCCAGTTTGTCCTGTATTCTATGCTGATGTTTAACTTCATACTGTTAATGTTATTGTTTATTTTATGTTATATATACTTTCATTCTATTTAACGTTGTGCAGGCGTATGAAACCTGTCTACGTTACCCCTTCCCTAAATCCCTTCCCTCGGGGAAGGGACTTACCATCACTTCGTTCAAAACTGATGTTTATTTTATGTTGTTTTATTCCATCACTTTTGCGAAGGTCGTGCAGGCACATCCTATTCATGCAGGGTGCGGGTGCGGAGCTTGTTCCAGTTGAGTACGGGAAGGGCGAACGAAATCACTGCCGCCACTACCCAGAACCACGAAACCGGTACAAAATCATACACCTTGTTAATCTCTCCCGCCGCATTCAGAACCTCTGTCGTATTGTACTGAATGAGGTATCCGCTCGTTATGTCCTGCAGTCCCGCTGCCACATAACTTGAAATTCCTACGATTCCCAATGCCGCTCCCGTAGCCTTTCTAGGTACGATATCCACTGCCATCAGCCCGGCAACCACGCAATACAACACGCCCATCGAGAAACTGAACATCGACACGTATACAATATTCATGACATAGCTTCCTCCGATAAACAGGAATAGAGCCAGTGAAACCGCACACATGATTCCTGATATCAGAGCCGGCTTTATGCGGTCTCCCTTGAATACCCTGTCGGAGAGCCATCCGGCCGACACAGTGCCGGCGATGCTGAATCCGACCGAATATGCAAGAATCCTTGTAGCCTCGCTCATACTGAACCCTCTCGCCTCCTGGAGGAAGAGCACACCCCAGCCGTCGACCGCATTCTTTGTAATATATAGAAAGGCGCTGGAAAGAGCGATGACCCATACTCCAGGGTGTTTCAGAACATACTTCTGAAGTTCCTTGGTCGGCTTCTTGTCCACTTTTGTAAGTGTCTCGCCAGACAGTTCCTGTACAGACGGAAGGCCCTTGCTTTCAGGGGTATCAGACACCATCAGAAGGATGACACCGGCACCTATAAGTCCGGCAACGGAAGCCGCCAGAAAGCCGAACTGCCAACCCGCCACGCCACAGATCCATCCAAGGATGAGGTATGAGAAGAACTTTCCGATATCGGGACTTGTGCTGAACAAGCTATAGTACGAACCTCTTTTTGAAAGAGGGAACCACCTTGAAAGACTTATGACTCCAGGGGCAGAACCCATAGACTGCGAAAGACCGTTCATTCCCCAAAGGATGGCAAAGAGTATGAATATGAGCACCGAAGGGATCATGTTCTGGAATATTCCCAGCGCCGCCATGAGGAAGTTCACAATGGCCGAGACGAAAAGTCCGGTCGCCATGAAGCGGCGGATGTTACAGTAGTCGGCGATGAAGCCGTTCAGGAACTTGCCGATGGCATATACGAACATGAATGAAGAGCCGATGAGTCCCAGCTGGCCTGCCGTCAGGACGTCCCCGTCGATAAGGGGCTGCTTGAAGATGCTGACACTCATTCTGCATATATAATACAGACTATATGCTATAGTTGCCCCCCAGAATGTCTTATTTCTGAGAGACTTATATGTCTGGACCACCTTCTCCTGCGGAACCTTGTCCTTCGAGGGCTTGCTGATTCTGTAAAATGAGTATAGACCCATAAGAAATCAAATCGTCACACGTGTATAAACAAAGCACACAAAGTTATAAAATCTGAGGTATTTTCTAATAAGTTCGCTCCCGAATTCCGACAAATGGCAGATTTATGCTGACGAAAGGCTAAAAGTAACCGATGTAAGATACCTTATCGATAAGATTCATGAAAATACTGATTTCCTTGCCATTACAGTCAGATACACCGTCCTGGCAAGAAGATGGGCGAAATAGGCCGCCATGAGGATGTGCATGGCGATGCGGCCGTAGGACGGCGATGCTGGAGCCACAGTCTGAAGGATCAGTATGCCGACGGCCCAGACAGCGACGAAGAACACCGTCGCCCATAACATCGAATTTCGCATTTGCCTTGAAGCCGTAGCACCGATATATATGCCATCCCATGTAAATGCCGCGCAGCCGGCAACCGGCATGAGCAACAGCCATGGAAGATAACCGACAGCCGCATCGACCACGACTGCATCCGAGGTCATCATCTTAAGCATCGGCACACCTGCAAATTGATATATAGCCATGAATATCAATGCAATAGACATGCTCCATACAAAGGTCCATTTGATCGTCTGACGAACCATATGGCTATCTTTAGCACCGATATATCGGCCCGTCAACGCCTCCCCTGCATAAGCAAATCCGTCAGTGAAATATGAGAATATCATCAGCAGTTTCATTAGTATCGAGCTGACGGCAAGAAGCACATCGCCGTAGCGGGCAGAGATGACAGTAAAGCCGATGTAGATCGCTATGAAGCAGAGCGAGCGGACATAAAGATCGGCGTTCATGACGAAGAAACGGCGGGTCTCGTCGCCCTTGAAAATGCCTCGGAGCTCCGGCAGAGTTACTGTGGAGAGAGTATTCTTCCTATATTTCCACAGCAGAAGCGACAGCGCCACGAGCAGTCCGGAACACTGAGCGACAACCGTTCCAGCAGCTACTCCGGCGAATCCCATGCCGTCATAATGCAGACCTCCGACGGTGAATCCTAGAGAGAGGATGATACTCATCAGGACATTCATTCCATTGACAGTCATGTCAGTGGCCATCGGGCTGACGCTGTCCTGCATTCCTATGAACCAACCCTTGAGAGCCATGAGGCTGAGTGTTGCAGGAGCAGCCCATATGCGGATGTAGAAGTATTTTGTAGCGAGAGCCTGCACTTCCGGGCTTGAATCAACAACCAGGAAGGCTGCCTTGACAAAGATCCATTGGATCGCAATCAGCACCAGGGCACATGCCAAGGCTATGCCGAGGGCGCGCGCCAGGATGCGGGCGCATTCCTTGCGCTCGCCGCGGCCGTACGCCTGCGCCGCCAGACCGCCTGTTCCAACTCGCAGGAAGCCGAAGTTCCAGTATAGCAGGTCAAAGAGCATGGACCCGATGGCAATGCCACCGATCATCGTCGCCGCATTGACATCAAGATGTCCGGCAACAGCTATGTCCACCATTCCTACAAGAGGAACGGTGATATTGGCCAGAATGCTTGGAATGGCCAGTTTCAGTATGTCTTTGTTGATTGATTTCATATAGATTTCTCGACTCCCTTCGGTCGCTCGAAATGACAGAGCGTCATCCCCGGCTTGACCGGTTACACGTCATTGCGAAGCCCTGCAAGGGCTGTGGCAATCTGCTATCTATATTTACCCTCTTCGTCCAGCATGCCAAGGTATGACGAGTAACGGTCATAGCTGATCTCCCCTGCCTCGACAGCCTCCTTGACTGCACAGCCTGGTTCGTGGGTATGCGTACATGGAGCAAAACGGCAGTTCTCCGAAACCTTGAGCATTTCAGGGAAATATAATGCGATTTCCTCCTTCTTCAGGTCCACAAGACCGAAGCCTCTAAGACCCGGAGTGTCTACTATGAATCCATTAGATTCTTCACCTTGTTCAGAATGACAGGTAGAAAGAGCATACATCTCATAGAATGTGGTCGTATGCTTACCCTGGAGGTGAACATCGGAGATTTCACCGACACGAGGGTCGAGCGATGGGTCCAAAGCCTTGATGAGCGAGGATTTTCCGACACCGGAAACACCTGAGAACAGGGATACATGCCCGCTGCAGGCCTCTCTGAGAGCATCCACACCATCCCCTGTCAGAGCCGAGACCTCCATGACGGGATAGCCTGCTCCCTCATATATTTCATGGAAAGCTTCAAGCATTTCAGCATGCGACTCACGATAAAGATCGACCTTGTTCAGGACTATGGTCACCGGGATGTTATATACCTCACATGTGACCAGAATGCGATCAAGGAACGGAAGTTTGATCTCAGGATAGTCTATGGTCGCTATTATGAAAGCACGGTCAAGGTTTGCAGCGATGATATGGGACTGGCGGGAAAGGTTTGTCGATTTGCGGATGATGTAGTTCTTTCTCGGCTGGACTGCAGTGATGGCTGCCGGGTTTTCCAGAATGAGATATTCCATCGATATTCTTCTTCCGTCATCTGCGAGCACACCACCCTCTTGTACAAAGGCATCCTCTGGTACGTCTACAGAGAATGTGACATGGTCACCTACGGCCACAGGATTGGTCGCAGTGCTGCCTTTCAGTCTGATCTTGCCTCTGAGCACAGCCGGGAAAAGGTCCCACTGAGGCAACTGTGCCAGCAGATAGTGACTGCCCGTGTGCTTTACTACTGTCGCTTGTCCGTTTATAATCATGGTGCAAAGATAGCAAAATCGGGACAAAAAACACCCGTGACACACAAATACCTGTATACCAAATAGTTGTGTAAGTATCCTGCATGGCAAGGAAGGCAGGACAATTACCCAACACACTATCTGTCAATGTTTTATGTGGCACGACAAAAGTGTGATTTATTTTTAATATCTTTGTGCAGACAAAATCGAGGCATATTATGATACAGGAAAACCATATCGACGCCGCTCTAAAGGAGCTGTTCGACAATCTGACTTTCACACCGGAGCCGTCAGGACTATATGACCCGCTCAGATACATGATCCAGATCGGAGGAAAAAGAATCCGTCCACGACTCTGCCTCACAGCATATGCTCTGTTCAAGGACAGTTTCTGCGAGGAAATCCTCAGCCCAGCTGCAGCCATTGAAGTCTTCCACAGCTTCACGCTCATCCATGATGACATCATGGACAAGGCGGACGTGCGCCGCGGAGTACCTACCGTCTACCGCAAGTGGGACGAGAATACAGCGATCCTGTCGGGTGATGTAATGTCAATCGAGAGCTACAAGATGTTGGCGAAGGCACCTGCACATGCACTTCCACAGGCTTTGGAGCTTTTCTCAAAGACAGCTGCAGAAGTATGCGAGGGACAGCAGTATGACATGGATTTCGAGAACATGGACTTCGTGCCTATGGAGGATTACCTGAAGATGATAGGCCTGAAGACTGCCGTGCTCATAGCATGCGCCGCAAAGCTTGGCGCGATCATAGCCCAGGCACCGGCAGAATCTTGTGACCTGCTTTACAGATATGGATATGACCTCGGACTGGCTTTCCAGGTAGCAGACGACTGGCTTGACACATATGCAGATCCGAAGGTATTCGGAAAGGCAATCGGAGGCGACATCCTCAACAATAAGAAGAACTGGCTGACCACCAGAGCCTTCGAGAAGGCATCGGGCGCAGTGCGCGAGCAGCTGCTTGCAGCCATGGAGATGCCGATAGAGACCCAGCAGCAGAAGGCTGCCAAGGTCGCTGCCGTCAAGGATATCTATGCAGCACTGGAAGTCGGAGAGGAGGCGAAGCAGGAGATCGTAAGACTCCATGCCCAGGCGATGGACCACATCGCACAGCTTGGTCTAGCACCGGAGAAGGCAGAGATGCTTGTGAACTATGCAAAGAAATTAATCGGAAGAACTAAATAAAACAGATTTCTCCACTCGTTTCACTCGGTCGTTATCGACGAAGTCGCTTGAACTTTAGGGAAAGAAATGACACATCCATTGTCATCCCGAGCGAAGTCGAGGGATCTTTATAATGAATATGGAAAAGAAGAAACTAGAGATAATGGCTCCGGCCGGCAATTTCGAGTGCCTGCACGCAGCCATACAGGGAGGTGCTGACTCAGTGTACTTCGGTGTCGAGAAGCTGAACATGAGGTCGCACTCCGCAAACAACTTCAAGATGACCGACCTCGAGGAGATCGTGCGCATCTGCTCCCAGTACGGAGTAAAGACATATCTCACCCTGAACATCGCACTCTTCGGCGAGGACCTCGAGGACATGAGACGCACTCTCGACGCGGCCAAGGCAGCAGGCATCACAGCAGTGATCGCTTCTGACATGGCAGCCATCATATATGCCCGCCAGATCGGCGTAGAGGTTCATATATCCACACAGCTCAGCATCTCGAACATCGAGGCCCTGCGTTTCTATGCGCAGTTCGCTGACGTGATCGTGCTTGCCCGCGAGCTGAACCTCGGACAGGTAAAGGAGATCAAGAGGATAATCGACGAGGAACAGATCTGCGGACCTTCGGGCCGTATCGTGGAGATCGAAATGTTCGCCCACGGAGCACTCTGCATGGCCATTTCCGGCAAATGCTACCTCAGCCTGCATGAGTACGGAGCATCAGCCAACCGTGGCTCATGCTTCCAGCTTTGCCGTCGCGCATATAAGGTCGAAGACAGGGAGACAGGCATGCAGCTGGAGATCGACAACAAGTACATCATGTCACCTAAGGACCTGTGCACCATCGAGTTCATGGACAAGATCATCGACGCGGGCGTTACAGTGTTCAAGATAGAGGGACGCGCCCGTTCAGCTGAATATGTAAAGAGAGTGGCATCCTGCTACCGCCGCGCCGCAGATGCCGTGTGCGACGGCACATACACTCCTGAGCTCGGAGCATCTTTCAAAGGAGAGCTCGAGGAAGTGTTCAACAGAGGATTCTGGGACGGATACTACCAGGGAGCGAAAATGGGAGAGTGGTGCGACGTTTATGGAAGTACTGCAACCCGCAAGAAAGTATACAGTGGAAAGATTACCAACTGGTTCGGCAAGCTCGGCGTAGCTGAGATCCTTGTGGAGTCACACCCGTTGAGGGTCGGAGACAAGATCCTGATCATCGGACCGACATCGGGATGCGTAGAGTATACAGTTCCGGAGATCCGTGTTGACTTGAAGCCTGTCGAGGAAGCGACAAAGGGAACATACTGTTCGATTGCCATTGATTGGAGCAAGGTGGTTCCGGGAGCACGCGAGGAGGCATTGAGCCTGTGCGGTGACGGCTGCAACGAGACGGCATGTCGCGCCATCGAGGACCAGCGCCTGCGCCGCAGCGACAAGGTCTACATCTGGCCTGAAGTTTAGGCGAAGAGTTCGCGGAGGACTCTGAGAGAGTTGATATTTACTGCTGAGTCAGTATGGAATTCTATGTAGCGGAGGATTTCCTCCGCTATTTCGTTTCTAAGGGCTCCGTTGAGAGGGATCAGCATTGATTCTGCAAACGGGAGGGCCATGAACTTCTCTATGACAGGGTAATGGTCGCCGACAAACGGCATGAGGTCTTTGGCCTCCGGACGGAATCCAAGCTGGACCGCAAGCTCCAGAAGGAACCTTATATGGAAATTGCTGAAGTCGGTCTGGATAGCATCCAGCATAAGTATGCTCCTCTCGCACCACTCATACATGCCCTGCTCATACACTCCCTCCTTCATGACACGGAACAGGACCTCGCTCATGAACATGGTCATGGTGTTCTTGGCAATACTGTTCCTGATACCCATGAGGGGATGCCTTGACACAAGACCTTTGATTGTAAACAAAGTCGACTTTGTGGTCTCCGTCACATCGCCTTCCAGCAATGTCAAAGGCAGAAAAAGCGACATGCCTGATTTCTTTCCGGCTCCGCGTACAAGAAAACTTCGTCGTCCATACTCTTTGCTCAGGGTATGGACGACGAGTGAATTCTCACCGAACTTGGTGGTATGTAGAACTATAAGTTCGGTATTCTTTGTCATACATCAATGTATTAGATTGCCACGTAGCTATGCTCCTCGCAATGACGTACATACACGTTTTATGCGTTTTGATGAAGCCACTTGGCCATGGCGCGGAGCGCCTTGCCTCTGTGAGAGATGGCATTCTTCTCCTCCTCCGAGATGTCTGCCAACGTGAGTCCCGGATACTCGTCAGCTATGAATATAGGATCATATCCAAATCCGCCGTTTCCTGACTTCTCACGTGCAATCACTCCTTCGAGAGCGCCCTCGAACACCTTGATCTGGCCGTCGATAATCAAGGTTATCACGCTCTTGAATCTGGCCCTTCTGGACACCTTCTTCACCTTGATTCCCATCGCCGCGGCCATCTTAGCCTCAGACTCTATCACTCCAAGTTCATAAAGGACCTTGTCCATGTTCTTATTGAAGTCCTTGCCATCTCCAGCATATCTTGCCGTATATACGCCAGGAGCCCCACCCAGGGCATCGACTTCTAGTCCGGTATCGTCTGCAAAACAATTGCATCCCAACCTTTCATATAGATATTGAGCCTTCTGCAAAGAATTGGCTCTCAATGTCTTTCCTGTCTCCGGGATATCTTCAAAAATTCCTACATCAGCGAGAGAAACGAGCTCAAAGCCCTCGCCTAATATCTCAGATGCTTCACGCAGTTTGCCCACATTGCCCGTTGCAAAAACTATCTTCATAAAAACTGCTATTATATTACTTCTTAAAAACCGGCGCAAAGGTATAAAATATTTCGTACTTTTGTGACATATAATGTGCCAAGGGGCCCGAGCCCCTCCCATAAAACATACAGACGGAAACACACATCATGAAGAGATTATATTTCATCACGGCTGTTGCCGTGACTTTCTTTGCAGTGACGACTGCATCAGGCCAGTCAAACAGTTTCAGACTTGGCAAATGGACCGAGATTCATAACGGCATAGTAAAGGAGCTGAACCGCTCATACGTAGACTCCCTGCCCGTAGACAGGATCATGAGAGCAGGAGTGGACGCCATGCTCGAGGCTCTGGATCCATATACTGTTTATATCCCTCAGGAGGAAAACGAAGACCTCCAGATGATGCTGTCAAACTCATACGGAGGAATCGGTGCCATCATCCATAAGCCAAAGGGCAGCAACGTGATCATCAACGAACCATATGCCGGCTCCCCTGCCACCAAGGCCGGACTTGTCTGCGGTGACGAGATCATAGCAATTGACGGCACACTGACTAAAGACCTTGAAATCAAGGAAAGCACAGACAGGATGAAAGGAAAGCCTGGCACAACCGTCATATTCACAGTCAAGAAAGCCCGCACCGGAGACACTCTGGATGTGCCGGTGTTGCGTGAAAAAATCCACCTTCCTGACGTCCAGTATGCCGCCATGCTCGATGACACGACAGGATACCTTCTCTTAAGCGGATTCACGGAGAACGTCGGAACTGAAGTCCGTACCAAGTTCACTGAGCTCAAAAAGGCTGGAATGAAGAGATTTGTACTCGACCTGCGCGGAAACGGAGGCGGTCTTATGGGCGAAGCTGTGGATATTCTCTCGATCTTCCTTCCAAAGAACACCCTCGCAGTAACCTCAAAGGGCAACACGGCTGCCTCAACATATGAGTACCGCACAACCCTTGATCCGGTTGATACCGAAATGCCGATAATCGTGCTCATAGACTCAGGATCGGCATCCGCATCAGAGATTGTTGCCGGAGCCATCCAGGACCACGACAGAGGCAGAATCATGGGTACACGAAGCTATGGTAAAGGACTCGTGCAGTCTATCCGTCCTCTCCCATACAACGGACAGATGAAGGTCACTACTGCCAAGTACTATACTCCAAGCGGACGCTGCGTACAGGCTATCGACTACAGCCACCGTAATGAAGACGGCAGCGTAGGACATATCCCGGATTCTCTTACCCAGGAGTTCAGGACCGCCTCGGGACGTATCGTAAGAGACGGAGGCGGCATAACCCCGGACATCGAGATCAAACCTACCGAATACAGCAGACTTGTCTATGCCCTGGTTCTGGGAGGCGTAATCGACCAGTACGCCATCGACTACTCGCGCAGAAATGAAACTCTTCCTGCAGTTGAAGATTATCATTTCAGCGATACAGATTGGGAGGATTTCGTGAAATTTGCCAAGACTCAGGACTTCGACTATAGAAGCAGTGCAAAGACTCTTTATGACCAGATGAAGAAGGAACTCGAGAAAGACGGCCTGGCCGAAAGCATGGAAAACGAGCTTAAAGCATTGGAAAAGGCACTGGACATGGAGAAAGAGCAGTTCCTCCGCCTGAAGAAGGACGAGATAATACCGTTCATAGAGGAAGAACTTGCGACCAGATACTGGTTCCAGGAGACCGGAGTACAGATCCGCCTGAGATATGACGACCAGTTGAAAAAGGCATTGGCACTATGATAGTACTTTTTGATTTCGACGGCGTGATAGCCGACACAGAAAGCCAGTACACATGCTTCTGGAACAAGATGGGCAAGGACTACCTTGGCCTTGATAATTTCGGTCTGACAATCAAAGGACAGACCCTCGTGCAGATATTCGAAAAATACTTTGACGGGAAGATAAAGGAGCAGGAAGAGATTGTTCCTCAGCTCAATGCCTTCGAGCAGAATATGTCATATGACTATATCCCCGGAGCACTTGAATTCATGCAGGCCTTAAAGAAAACTGGCATCCGTTCAGCCATAGTCACCAGCTCGAACGACATCAAGATGTCAAATGTCTATGCTGCTCACCCTGAGTTGCACGATCTGGTTGATGCCATTCTCACAAGCGAGCATTTCTCCAAGTCAAAACCGGATCCTGAATGCTTCCTCAAAGGAATGGAAGTGCTCGGTGGCGCCCCACATGAAACAATCGTATTCGAAGACTCGTTTCACGGCATCGCTGCCGGCCGGGCATCGGGAGCAAAGGTCATAGGTCTGGCAACAACAAACAAGAGCGAGGTTCTCACCCCGCTCTGCGATATGGTCATCAACGATTTCACTCAGATTTCGATAGATGACTTATGTGTCTGAAAATTATTTCTCGCTGAAAGTACCGTCGAAATTCTTATCGTAGCTCTTTCCTGAAGATCCGGTGTAGTAGGTCTCACCAAGAAGGCCTCTCTCCTCCTTCACCTCGTCACCATTGTCGAGCCTGTATCTCTTGCCTGAACCTGAGTCTGAGCCGAACAACATCGCAAATACAATATAAAGAACGAGGAAAGCGACAGCCACAAAGATAGCACTTGCTGCAAGGAAGGCAGCTACCGATCCTGTAATGCTGCAGAGTATGAAAAGATAGATTCCACGCCATATCTTGTGTCCTGTCTTTTCAAAACGCTTCACATCATTAAGAAGGAAAAGCACATAAAATACGAGTACTGCGATTGAAAGTCCGACACCAAGTATCGAGATGAAGGGACCAACTTCGCCATTTGTGAAAAGTGAACATACGCCGATTACCAGACCAACAAAGAATGTCACTGTAAACACCTGTGCAATAAGTTTGAATGTTGGTTTCTCAGCTGGTGCTGCCATTGAGAAGAGCTGACCATCAAGCCACTCTACAAGACTCCTCATCCATCTTTTGAGGAAGAATTCTTTACCGTTTGCCATAAGTTAAATATTTTAGATTATTAAAGTTTATTAAGTTCAACATTAAGCCATCCTAGGCGTCTTCTATAGAATTCCGTGAGATAAGCAAGTTCCTTCTCATACGAACCCAAGGACGGAAAATTCACCCAATCTATAGACTGATAAATACTCCATTTCTGGAAGTTCCTGTCTTTTGCCTTTGAGATGTAGAGAGCTTGCTCAGCAATATATTCCGGGACCTCGACAAGTTGAGGATATAACTCTGCCCATCGTTCCTGCAGCCTGTCGACAAATGCCGGGTCGTTGAACAAATATGGATACCATCTTGATCGCTTTACCCAGAAATTATCATAGCTGTTTCCTACTGCCGCATCAAAATAACCTGCATTACCAAGAGTGAGATCAAAATCCCAAAGATGATACATCACCATCTTTCCTCCAACCTCTATCGTGATAAATGAGCTCTTGCGGAGATCTCCGTCAATATTTTTTGTCAACTCCTGGACAATGTAATAGTCGATGAACGAATCAACATCTATATATTTAGGATAACCTGTTTCACTCGAAAAATCCTTAGCCCTCAATGCCTTCTCAAAATCATCGAACATCTTCTTGACCTGAGCCAGCTGCTCGTCAGAAGGAATTTCCGGATCGCTGAACATCATAGGGACACCCATACCTGTCCACCAGCATGTCGTCTCGTCTTGCTGCTGCTCTATCTCCAGATAGACATCTCCTGCATCAACATCGATATCCACCCTGTCTGCAGACACCTTCTTGTGTTCACAAAGAGTATAAACTCCCTGATACTTATTGTTCAGATATACCTCAACGCTTCGCATGCGCGGAGTCCATGGAAAATCACAGATTTCAGAAAGATGCATTGCGGTCAAATTCCTAAGCAATGTACGGTCAGCATAATTGGCAAGAAGCGCCCATTCCTTATCCGCAGGCATACCCAGAAGAGATGCCTTCTCCTTCAATTTTACCTTCCAAGGTTTCTTTGGGAAGCCCCATGTCGAGTTACCTCGGCCTCGAATACCCATCGGCGCTGAAAACTCCACTACATCACTATAAAGATTCTCCGGGTCCTCTATGGTAATTGTACCGTCTACATAGTTCTCCTTATCCTTGATCTCAACACCCCTTGTATCAATATATATGACAGGGATGTTCTGACGACGGGCTATTTCTGCATCAGTCAGTTTATTTTCCTCCTGTAATATCAATGCCTTACTGTTAAACTTCAGTACCTGGCAGTTGCTTAGGAGCATATACAATGTCTTGGTATCATAATACACATAAACCGGTAATGCATCCTTGTCCGGAATGTCTGATGACAACACTGGGATATCTGATTGTTTACCACCAATTGACCAAAAAGAAGTTCCAGCAGTCACTGAAACTGTTGGGACAGAACTGATCTGATGATCATAAATCGGGAAAGAGGTGAGAGGTACAGTGATTTCCGTACCATCCTCAAACAAAACAAGATTAGCTGACGCTAATGGAGTCACAGATTTAAATAAAAGGCCTTCATCATATGCCTTCAGAAGTTCATCATAGCTCTCCAACCTTGTCTGACCCATGTCATCTCCATTATCAGGAACAGGACTCTCACATGAAAAAAACATCACAGATGTCAACAAGACTGAAATCCATGAGATTAGGTTAAGTTTCGGTTTCATAAGTTTCTCTGCTATAGCTCCTGCAAATATAATAATTTTCATTTTTGTATTACCTTTGCGTAATATCTCAAAAGATTGATAACATATGAAAAAACACTATCTCATAATGCTGTTGCTTGCAGTATTATGTATTTCATGTACCAAATCTCCTTCGCTTGTTGATGAAGACCATACTAAGCAGGACCTGATTTCAAAGCTTGTAGGAGATGGCGCATGTTCAGAGGACGCATCATCTGTACTGATATGCATCTGCGGTGAAATTGAAACAATCCTGGCTAAAGAGGAATTCAGCGGATTCACCTTCGAACCGGTATTCAGCAATGCCACTTCTGATGAGGCAAAAAGGCACAATCTCCATTTGTGGTACTTGGTAAGATTTGACGAAAGTATCAGCGCCAAGGAGGCAGCAGAAATTCTTGCCGGCGCACAAGAAATCAAAAAGATACAATACAACCGCACCATCGAGCAGGTAGAGGCACAGATCTATCCATACGAAGGTGCAATGACAAAGTCCGCCGGCACCACGGCTCAGCACAACGATCCTTTATTCCCTGAGCAGTGGAGCTTGAGCAATGATGGAACCATTGCAACAAATGCTGTTGCAGGTGCTGACATTGCTGTGAAGGATGCCTGGTCTTTATGTGCAGGAAGTTCTGACATCGTTGTGGCCATCGTAGACAGTGGCATCAGCTACCTTCATGAGGACCTGAGCAACAGCATGTGGGTCAATCAGGCAGAGAAGGACGGTCAGATGGGAGTCGATGATGACGGAAACGGATTTGTTGACGACAGATACGGATATAACTTCATCAGAAAATCAGGCAATATCACCTCAACCGAAATCGGAGAAGGCGCTCCCGGCCACGGAACACATGTAGCCGGAATCATAGGCGCTACAAGCAATAATGGAAAGGGAATATCAGGTATCGCAGGAGGTACAGGTAACGGTGACGGAGTCAAGCTCATGTCGTGCCAGGTCTTCCAGGGATCAACCAACCCTTCAGTCAGCACCATTGCAGCAGCATTGAAATACGCAGCAGACAATGGAGCCTGCATCGCATCATGCTCGTTCGGTTCTCCTGCCGGAAAGAGTTACTACTACGAATCTGACAACCTTTATAAGGCTGAGGCCGGAGTGGAATATGATGCCATCCAGTATTTCATAGATCCGGCAAATGCCAACTGCGATGCAGTAGAGGGTAACATCATTGTATTCTCGACAGGTAACAGCGGCAAGAATATGGCAGGCTATCCCGGAGCACTGAAAGATGTGATCGGAGTCAGCGCATTCGGTCCTGACATGCTCCCGACAGCATTCACCAATTATGGACCCGGAACCAATATCTCTGCCCCTGGCGGAGACTATTATGTGGATGGCGTTCCGTCAATGCCGGCAATGATTCTTTCCACTGTTCCTAACGGATTGCAGGGAACATACACTCACGAGGACAGCAAGCAGTATGGCTACATGCAGGGAACCTCACAGGCCTGCCCACATGTAAGCGGTGTTGCTGCACTGGGTATGTCATATGCCCTGAAACTCGGTAAGAAATTCAGTCGTGATGAGTTTGTATCTATGCTTCTTAGCTCGACTAATGACATGAATTCACGTCTTACCGGCACCAAGCATACCAAAGAGGTCAGTGGCAGCACATATGTAGACTGCACACTCAACCTTGATGACTACTACGGAAAGATGGGAACAGGTGCCGTAGATGCATGGAAGTTCCTCATGCAGATCGAAGGTACACCATCAGTACAGGCCAAGTCCGGAGAGGCACTGGAGATTGCTCTTGAAGAATATTTCGGAGGGCATGCTGCTGAACTCACATATCTCGGAGTTGATGTAGGCTCTGCTTCTGCATCACTCGGACTTGACTCTACACCTGTTGTGGAAAACGGAGTGCTCAAGCTCACATGCACCAAGGTCGGCTCAGGCAAGGTCACAGTCAAGGCAATCGCCGGAGGCGACAAGATTGGAGGCGGCGACTCGATCGGAGGCATGGAGATCTCAAGAGAAATATCCATTGTATCACGACCACTTGCAACTCAGAACGGAGGTTGGCTCTAACCCGCGATCCCGAGCGAAGTCTCACCTGTCATCCCAAGCGAAGTCGAGGGATCTAATTTAAAAAGAAATGAAAAAAGCACTATACATATTGGCTGCCATCCTTCTTATGGCAGCATGCAGCAAAGATAAACCTGTCGAAAAGGGAATCTGTGACCAGTGGCACAGCACATCGCTTTCTGCTGAAGGCGACATCTACCTCTCCCTGACAAAAGACAACAAGTTTGAACTCTACCAGCAGATTGGAGATGGAAGACACCGTCTATACAGAGGCACATACAATTTTGAAAATGACATCCTCACCGGCAAATACAATGACGGCGAAGACTGGGCCTATTCTTATCAGGTTGTACTGGCTGGTGACATCATGACCTTGACAACTCTTGACGAGTCAGCACAGGAGTCAGTATTCAAGAGGGAGTCCATCCCGGCTGAAATCAAAGATGGAAGCATTGTAATAGTCAAATCAGGATCTCTTTAGACATCCTTGGACATACTGAATTCACATCCACAATATAGCTGGTTATAGAAATCATACTCCTTGATGATCTGCAGGCGACGCTCCTGCAGACCGCCTTTCCTCCAGTTCTGGTCCCACCAGATGACATCTGGAGAAATGTCCTTGACAGCCCAATGACCGGCCTCATTTATCTGATCCAAGGACTTCCAGCGTGACGAGGCGAGAGTCGTAGTTATGACCTTTATGCCTCTCTGAGCCGCATATTGTGCAGTTCGCAGAAGACGAAGCTTGAAACACTTGAGGCATCGCCCTCCTCTTTCGGGTTCACATTCCAGCCCTTTCATTTCTGCAAGCCAGTTGTCATGGTCATAGTCCGCGTCGACTATCTCCAGCCCCAGTGACTGAGCATATCGAGTACACTCGTTCTTTCTTATCTCATATTCCTCCTGAGGGTAGATGTTCGGATTGCAGTAGTAAATTATCGGGGTGATGCCATTCTGAAGCAATGCCTCGATTATGGCACTTGAGCAAGGCGCACAACAAGTGTGGAGAAGAACCTGCGTCTCTCCCATCGGTGCCTGTATGATATTATGTTTTCTTTTTGTCATTTCTTTCCCTAAAGTTCAAGCAACTTCGTCGATAACGACCGAGTTCCACCATGTCATTTCGACCGAGCTCCAACATGTCATTTCGACCGAGTTCCACCATGTCATTCCGAACGAGTTCCACCATGTCATTTCGACCGAGCTCCAACATGTCATTTCGACCGAGCGTAGCGAGTGGAGAAATCTGCACAAAGATAACTCTAAATTCACTATCTTTGCACCCCTAAAACGAATTTTCCCATGGGCCTGAAAGCACTGAGTCCACTTATCGTATTCCTCGGACTCTACCTTATATCATGTATTATAGCACAGGATTTCTATGCGGTTCCTATCTCCGCAGCATTTCTCCTTGCTTCGGTTTATGCCATAGTTATCTGCAAAGGAAGCAGCCTTGAAGAGAAGATCGGAATATTCTCGAAAGGGGCCGGCGACAAGAATGTGCTCCTGATGATATGGATATTTGTCCTTGCAGGTGCATTTGCATCGACTGCAAAGGAGATCGGAGCCATTGACGCAACCGTAAACATAGCCTTGAGGATACTTCCCGGCAAATTTCTTTACGCCGGGCTTTTCCTGGCTTCATGCTTTATCTCCATGTCCATCGGAACCAGTGTCGGAACTATCGTGGCACTTGTACCGATTGCAGCCGGTATAGCACCGGCACTCTCCGGCGGTGACAACCTGTCTTCATACACTGCCTTCATAACAGGAATCATAGTCGGAGGATCATTCTTTGGAGACAACCTATCATTCATATCAGACACCACAATAGCAGCCACAAGGACACTGGGGTGCTCCATGGCAGACAAGTTCAAGGTCAATCTGCGCATCGTGGGACCTGCCGCATTGGTAGTAACTGTATTGTATATAATTCTTGGATTCTCAGTAACCGCAACTCCGGAAGCCGACCCCGTCAACTGGATACTGCTTATTCCTTATATACTTGTCATCGGTCTGGCTCTTTCCGGTCTCAACGTAACGGCAGTGCTTACTATCGGTGTCTTTGTAAATGCAATTCTGGGATTCGTGACCGGCAACCTTACGTGGATTGGCTGGCTTAGCACTATCGGAGACGGCATCAGCAACATGGGAGACCTTATCATGGTGACCATGCTTGCCGGAGGAATGCTTGAAGTGATACGCGTAAACGGAGGTCTGGACTACATAGTCAACGGGTTAACCCGAAGAATCAGTGGCAAACGCGGAGCAGAGTTCAGTATAGCTGGACTGGTCTCGCTTGCCAACCTCTGCACCGCCAACAACACTATAGCCATCATAACCACAGGACAAATTGCCAGGGATATAGCTGAAAGATTCGGTATAGACCCCCGAAAGGCAGCCAGTATCATGGATACATTCTCATGTCTCGTACAGGGCTTCATCCCATACGGAGCTCAACTCCTTATGGCAGCCGGCCTGGCAGGAGTCTCGTCAATCTCGATCAGCGGATACCTATACTATCCGTTCATCATGGGAGTGTTCGCCATCTGCGCCATCATCTTCCGTATTCCGCGCAGATATTCTTAAAGGTTACCTCCCAAAAACTGCTGGTATATCTCGTCCAGCCATGTAACTCGCTGTTCCTGACTTGCCTGTTTTACGCCATTAAGACTGATCCACTGGATATCTTTAATGCCGATCTGGCGGAATGTACCATTGATGAGCGACCCTTCAATGGAGTTGTTGAAACTATCCCTGTACACATCTGCGGGAGTGTTCATTGTCGTAATCACTGTAACCTTACTGATCGGCAGTCTTGAAACAAGCTTACCTTTGTCCATATTGTAGGCTACGGCAGGAAATATGACCTTATCAACAAACCCTTTCATCATAGCCGGCATAGTCATCCACCAGATAGGGAATATCATCACAAGGTGATCCGCCCACTCCAGGTCTTTCTTATATTCCATAACCTGATCGTCAACGGTTCCCAATGCAGACTCCCCCGCTCTGCCGGCTCCACTGAACGCAATCAGGTCCTTGGCCCTCATCACCGGATCAAAATCGTCTTGATCAAGATTGATCACGCGACACTCCTGGCCGCCATCCTTGACTCCATCCTCTACAGCCTCAAGTATAGCGCTGCAGTAGCTCCCTCCATAGGGATGATTAAATACAACAAGTGTCTTCATGTCTGTTTAATTAAAGTTCTTCACAGATATATTGCAACACACGTTCCGCACTCCAATCATCAGAAGATTAACGACACCATAAAAACACAACAGACTATGTATCAAATAGTTACAAATACCCCTCGTCGTTAGTCCATACTTTAAAGGACCGACTAACGACAGAACTAAGAACCTTATAAGAAAAGGGAAGCGAGGTTGAAGGTTATGAATGCGGCGACCCAAGCAAGGACTATGGTGTAGACTGCCGTGATGATTGCCCATTTCCAGCCTCCGCCTTCATTCTTAATGGCTACGAATGTAGCTATGCACGGGAAGTATAGAAGGATGAAAACCATATAGGCCAATGCACCTGCCGGAGTGACTGATTTGACTAAGGCTTTCTGTAGACGAGTCTCGGCTCCGGTTTCTTCTGGGACAGACCTCTCGACTTCGCTCGAGGTGACAGAGGATGAGCTCGAGGTGACAGGTTCTTCATCAGCATACATGACACCGAGAGTGCTGACTACAAGCTCCTTGGCACCGACTCCGGCCACGATACCTACTCCCATGCGCCAGTCAAAGCCCAGAGGCTCAAGCACAGGTTCCACTGCCTTGCCGATGTATCCTATGAATGAGTGCTCCTGCTGTTCCTGAACAGTATCATACGCATCATGGTTAGGGAAATATCCCAGGAACCATATGGCCATAGAGCAGATCAGGATGATACCGCTCATCTTCTGGAGGTACTGCTTTCCTTTCTCCCATGTATGTCTGAAGATCGACTTTGCTGTCGGGATACGGTACGGCGGGAGTTCCATTACGAACGGCAGGTCATCATCCTTGAAGAAACGGCTCATGACCTTGGCAGCTACAATAGCCAGGATTATGCCCAAGGCATATAGTCCTAACATCACCAGACCGGCCTGGCGAGGGAAGAATGCTCCAGCTATGAGGATATATACAGGCATACGTCCTGCGCATGACATAAGCGGAATGATAAGGATAGTAATTATACGGCTCTTAGGACTTTCTATTGTCCTTGCAGCCATCACGGCTGGAACGTTACATCCAAATCCCATGATCATAGGTATGAAAGACTTGCCGTGGAGGCCAATCTTATGCATCAGACGGTCCATGATGAAGGCAGCACGAGCCATGTATCCGGAGTCTTCCAGTAATGAGATAAACAGGTACAGGAGCATTATGTTCGGCAGGAAGACCAGAACGCTTCCCACACCTCCTATGACTCCGTCTACAATCAGATCCTTAAGCCAGCCATCGTTCATCATAGATGCTACAAAGGCTGAGAAGTTAGACACCAGCCATTCTATCCAGCGCATCGGATACTCGCCAAGCACAAAAGTACCGTCGAAGACCAGATACAGCAAAGCCACGAACAGCGGGAAGGCCAGCCACCTGTTTGTCACGACAGCGTCTATCTTATCTGTGAGCGTATGACGCTTCTTCTTTCCCTGATAAGGGACATATGTCTCAGCAAGGGCACCCTGCACAAATGCATATTTAGCATCTACCAGAGACGACTCAAGGCCAGAGCCCAGGAGTCCACGTACCCTGTTATTCTCTTCAAATCTTGCGGCTATGATCTCATCTCGATTAGGGAGAGCCTCGACCACTGTCTCCACATCCTTGTCATTCTCAAGATACTTGATTGCAAGATATCTTGTTGAATATTTATTTCGGATATCTGTATTCTTCTGCAGAAGAAGCTTGATGCGGTCTATGCTCTGCTCGATCTCAGTTCCATGATTTATGTGTATATGTCGTGACAGATGAGGATCACTCTTCTCATATACCTGGATAACCGTATCGAACAAGTCCTCTATACCCTTACCTGTGCGGCTGACTGTCGGAACTATAGGCATTCCGAGAAGATAGCCAAGCTGCTTTATATCCAGCTGATCGCCCTTGGCCTGCAGCTCGTCATACATATTCATAGCCATCACCACCCTGAGATTCATGTCTATGAGCTGGGTCGTGAGGTAGAGATTTCGCTGGAGATTAGAGGCATCAACGACGTTTATCACTATGTCCGGAGTCTCTTCAAGAAGATTCTTGCGGACATATAGTTCCTCTGGGCTGTAGGCTGAGAGAGAATATGTACCGGGAAGGTCAACTAGCTGGAAGCTGTATCCGCCATGGTTGAATATTCCCTCCTTGGCATCCACAGTCACTCCGCTATAATTACCTACATGTTCATGACTTCCTGATGCTATATTGAACAATGAGGTCTTTCCACAGTTAGGATTGCCCACAAGGGCCACCTTGATGCTCTTGCGTCGTGCTTCCGCGAGCACACCCATCTCTCTCTCGATCCATTCTTCCGAGTCCGCCTCCAAAGCCGGAAGAGCCTCACGGGATGCATGGAGCATTTTTGCCTCGCTCTCACTGATGACCTCGATCTTTGCTGCTTCTTCCCGGCGCAGCGAGACCTTATATCCTATGATTTCGTATTCTATCGGATCCCTCAACGGAGCATTGAGGATGACCTTGACCTTGCTTCCCTTTACGAAGCCCATCTCGATTATCCTCTTACGGAAACCGCCGTGACCGTAAACTTTTACGACCACGCCTCGCTCTCCTGTCTTTAGTTCCGATAGTTTCATATTTTCAACCTTTATCTGGTATTTTTACCTCAATTTATATTATCACACCTACGGTCGTTGTACATAAATATGAAACATGTACACGTTACCCTTCCCCTAAATCCCCTTCCTCGGGAAGGGGACTTACCTTATTATTTTCAACCTTTAACCGGTATTTTACCTCAATTATATTATTACATCTACTAGAAAATCTCTATCGTATAGACACTTGAAAATTTCTGGCCAGGGGCAAGAGTATTGATCCAATCCTTGTCCTGGTACTCCCCTTCATATCCTGCACTGTCGCAACGACCATACCAAGGCTCAAGGCAGATGAATGGAGCCACCTTTCCAGGAGGCGACCATATTCCCACAACAGGAGCATCAAAGTTCACACTCAGCCAAGGGGTTCCGTCTGCACGGAAAAGAGCAGTCTTGCGTATCTGAGAATCCTGAAGCATTATGGTATCTATAGCATCAAATGTATCACTTGCCAATGGAAGCTTACCGTCAGCCGGAATCTCAAGCGGGTACTTTGTCTGCAAATCTACGCAGCCTTTCTCCTTGATCCTGATACACTCCAGACCTTCAGTGCGGTCAAAGACAAGGTAGCCGCGCTCCTTCTTCTGCTTGTCGTAGTCAGGATATATGAATGCCGGATGGGCACCGATCTGGAAGTGCAGGTCCTTTGATGAATCCGGATTGGTAACTTCCCAGATCACATCGAGTGAATTTCCATGCAGCCTGTACGCTATCTCAAGGACGAATTTATAAGGATACTTGCTCAAGGTCTCATCATCGGACTCAAGTCTGTAACGAGTCTCTGTCTCTGTTGCACTGACGAGCTTGAATTCCATATCGCGGGCAAATCCATGCTGTCCGAGTTCATACTCCACTCCCTCAACGCGATAGCGTTTCTCCCACACGCTTCCTACAATCGGGAACAGCACAGGAGACCTTCTTCCCCAATATGCCGGATCCCCCTGCCACAAATATTCAGTTGCTCCCTTCTTTATGCTCTGGAGTTCTGCTCCATGCTCACTGACCTGAACGGTCAGAACCTCATTCTTAAGTGTCTGCATGATTATCTGATTAATATCCGTGTAAAGATAATCATTTTCCCAGCACTGATTATCCCTTAGGCTTGAATTTGTGTCCAAATAAGGATAAAACCATCAAATCGGAAAGAAAAAAGCGGCGATAGAATTGCTCTATTGCCGCTTTTCAATACCTGTAGCCTTTGATTATTTCTCATTATCTCTAAGCTCGCCCAACTTACCTCCCGGATGGCATCTTACATATTTTTCTGGATCCCAGTCTTTCTCCACCTGAAGAACCACGCTAAGAGCCTCAAGGATAAGCATTTCTGCATTTACAGAGTTGCGTGGAGCACGGTTCAATGGGCCTCCTTCTTCAGCAACACCAGCAAGAAGAGTGCACTCTGAGTTCTTTGATAGCCAACTTTCAGGCTTTCCGGTTACAGCAATAACTTTACATCCGTTATTATGAATTGCATTTACTGTAGCCTTAAGTTCAACTGTTTCGCCTGAGTTTGAAATAGCTATCACTACGTCTCCTGCAACAAGCTGTCCGCATGATCCATGCACTGCCTCAGTACCGTGGAGGAAGGCTGCTGGATTGCCAGTGGAAGAAAGCAGCGATGCTGCGTATGCTGCAACGTGTCCTGGCTTTCCGATGCCTGTTACATGTATGCGACCACCATTTGCTTGAGAAGCGATAATCAGTTCCGCAGCCTGTTTACAAGCATCCAGGTCTACGCTGTCTATGAATGAGCAGAAGTTTTCCTTCGCAGAAGCGAGAAATGTCTTCAAGCTTTCTATGCTTTTTTCCTGTATCATTTCAGATTGTTTAGTTTGTTGTTCAATTCATTAAAATCCCTTTCCTTCATGAGAGCCTCTACCTGATCGAGAGTAGGAAGGGATGGGATAGCTCCGTGACCGCAGACAGTGATGGCTGCTGTATGTACTGCCAGCTGTAATGCCTCATGCATAGACAGGCCTGCAGAAATTCCAGCGCAAAAGCCTCCCACGAATGAATCTCCGGCTGCTGTCGGATCTTTTACATCAGTCATCTTTACGCAAGGGATAATCTGGACTCCTTCTTTAGTACATAAGGCAGCGCCCTGGTCTCCAAGGGTAATGATTACATTCTCTACACCTTTGCTCATAAGTACCGATGCTGCATTTTTCAGATTATCTTCGACCAGTCTGCCTTCTGCATCGGCTTTAACTCCAGAAAGGATGGCTGCCTCTGTCTCGTTTGGAGTGAGGAATGTAACACATGAAAGAAGTTCGTCAGACAGAGCTGCTGCTGGAGCTGGATTAAGCATTACAGGAACACCGGCGTCATGAGCCAGACGAGCGACATATTCGATTGTCTCCATTTCCAGTTCAAGCTGCATGATGACCATGTCATAGGACTTTATTCCTTCCTTGAGCCAGTCTAGATCAGATGGCTTCAAGTCATAGTTGGCACCAGGAACTACAATAATCCTATTCTGTACACCTTCTGGGTTATCCTGGATTTCGATATGTCCTACACCGGTAGGAAGTGTCTGACTGACTTTTACGTGGCTTGTGTCAACGCCGGAAGATTGCAGAGCCTGGATCATTTCACGTCCAAAAGAATCATTTCCTACGCAACCGGCCATATCTGTAATGGCGCCGAGTCTTGCTGCCTGCACAGCCTGATTAGCACCTTTTCCTCCTGGAGCTGTTCTGAAAGCGAAGCCAATCACTGTCTCACCTAGGTTTGGTGCTCTTTTGGCAGAAGCCACGAGGTCCATCATGAAACTTCCGACTACTAGAATTCTAGGTTTTTTCATCGAATTAATTATTAAAGGGTGAATCTGATAATTTTACTATTATTTTCGTTGATTAATCTTGAACAAAGGCAATTACTCGACCTCTCAAATCTATCGTCCTGTTAGATGAGTATGCGAGTTATTACAATTAAAGCTGAAATATAGGCTAAATCGTTTTAATAAACAAGAAAAAATTTAATTTTCTCATACATTTTTAAACACTTAGCCAAGATTTATCGGGAATATAAGCCACAGGGAAAAACGGTCACCTGGACATTTGGGTGATGGAAGGGCAACAGTCAAGCGCGAGTATCCTACTTTTTGTCCAGGTTACCCAGAAAAAGCATTTCTTAAGCATATCAATGATAATTGTGCCGGTGGTGGCCATAAATAAGCCTGATTTTCTGGCCGGATATTTATTATTCTATGTGTCGGCCAGATATAGAGGCGATTTTCTGGCCGCAATTGAAAACAACCGGAATTTACGTTGAGCCGAAAACTATAAGATTTTTACCTCTGAATAAAAAAATTAACGATTATCGAAGCCTATCCAACTATCTCAAGGAGTTCTCAGACTTCATTCATTGGTATGAACAGATGTTCGACCGTAAGCCTTTTATTAAGAAAAGTCTATGACCGGACAGAAATAAATTGAAGCCGGATTATTCTGGTCGGATTTCTACCATTCTCTCGAACAGGACCACCTCAGCGGGCATTCCGTTGGGGTGATTTCTTATCCTCCCCACCCCTTTGTTTTTAAGGATAACAGATGTTATCCCAACGGAAACACACTGCGTACCCCATAGTAACAGATACCCTTAAACAGTCTGGCGTGATGATTTTTCTGGAAATTTTCGATTTTCCTTAAGTGACCTTCAATGTATTCATTAAAATGACTACATTTGTATCGCCTACCCGTTAGGCAGACATATCAGCGAAAGTGTTTTCGTTTCCTTCTATGAGAATGTGGAAGTTTTCTAAGCCAAGGGATTACGAAATATGCTTACGCTCGTGCATTGTATATGCTGTATGCCCCTACTCTTGGGGCTTATACTCCATACGTGCCCGAGTGTGGAGTATATCAGTAGTTTATTTGGCATCGGTCCTTCCACAACCGTCATAGAATAAACGAGAGAGGCTCCACACTTTTGTTTTAACAGTACCGTATAGGAGCCTGACGGATTAAAACTCTTTACTACTATGGCTCAGTTCGCAGTTTATTACAGGAAGAACAACACTGATTGTTGCACTTATGTCACAATGGATTCCCCTTCTGAAAGTATGGCTATGGCTATTCTTCTAAGGCAGGGTACAATCAAGTCTTCTGACAATGTTTACATTAAAAGAATCGAGAGAAGATAATTCATCATCCACCCTTTTCTACTGATTAGGGTGGTTATGAACCTATGCACTATGAGCCTGATTCCGTGCCAATGCTGCAAGAAAGAACTACCCGTTACTTGGAGGTGGTATATATGTGACAGATGCGGATTCCGTATCTGTCCCAACTGCATAAGTCAGCATAAAGGTCGTTACTCCAGTGGCGGATTCAAATGCAGTCAATGTGCATTCGGACAAATAAAAGAGAAAAGATAACCTTTAGTAAGAGATATAACAATGATAAACACTAGAGAAGAAATTGAAGTAGGGAAAATTGAGTCTAAGATATTCCAACTGTATTGCGTACTGGCCTTACAAGACGCCTTTAGTTGCCACAAAAACGATGAAGGAAGGTTCGAAGAACTATCAATTGACACATATATTGACATTGTAAATCCTACGCAGATTCGAGCGACCTTAATAAAATTATCAAAGAACGTTAATGAATATTATATTTACGGCATCTCATATCAGGATGACTATATTATAATCCAATGTGAGGCAGATTATGAGATTAATGTTCGTATTGACTATGAACGCTTGGACGAATTTGAAAAATTGTGTGACACAAGCATCAATAAGTTTCAAAAGCTTATATCTAATATGTTATTAAGATATTTTGCGGGCGTTCTAAAGGAAAGTCGCGAAGTGTATAAGATTCCTTGTTTATTTACACCCGTATTCAATCCGATAACTTGCTTCAATACAACATCCAATCAGATAGAGAACATCCGCTTAACACCTCACGGCTCTATAAAGGACATTAACAAGCCTAAAACATATGACAGTTTTAAGTTATGTTGCCGAAAACTTAGATTAGCCGCGAGTGACAAAGGAGAGTATTGCTTATCCATTGACAGCGACATTTATGACAATGGTTCTATTTATGAGTTAAGTAACAATAAAATTACACGACTATTAAGAAGTAGTGTTACCGAGACTTGGTTACCGCTATGCTCATTAATAGCAGATACCAACATTAAGATTAATACTCCTTTATATGTCAAGGCTAACGGGGCAGAAGAAGGTACTTGGCTATACATCGCCACCAATGGAATAATATACGGCGACACTATCATTAAAGCCGGAATGGAGTACAAAGTGATAGAAGCCGAAAAGGGTCCAATAGAGTTGATTATATACAAGGATGATAATCAAGAATTGTTGCTACCTCTTGTTGCCAATGAATTGTTACTAATAAGAGGAAACGAGCTTACAGCCCCTATCGTCCTAGACATAGAACGAGTTGTAGAGGACGATATATTCGTTTCTGAATCAGAAGAGTTTGCTAATCTGAAAGCTAATATAGAAAAACTGAACGACAGCTTGATAGACAGAAACTACTACGACGGTACAAAGTTCGAGGAACTTCTTACTTATAAGTTCTTAGAAATGAAGCTTGAGGAGGAAAGAAAAAGACGTGAGCAAGAAGAATTCGATGCTATGGTTAAAGAGAAGGTAGATAAGTTCAAACAATCAGCCAAAAATATGTTTAAGGGATTGACTCAGAAGGCTGAGGAAACTGTAGAACAACTCAAGCAGCAGCCAAACACGGATAGTCCAGAAGCCGAAAGTCCTTCTAACGTGGAAAACACAGAAGGGTTCAAAGAGTACTATAAGAAGCACAAAATCGGTGTGTGGATTGGAGTAGCAGCAATAATCTTTTTAGTTAGTACCTGCGGATAGGTCAAATCACAAGGGAGCTCCGGCTCCCTTTTTTTGGATCAACTGAAAAAGTAGGTTGGTAAATTTAGTCTTGTTACCTTTGTGGTATGGTAACAAATACATTATTAGAGACAATATTTCCGAGTGTCATCGTTGATAACTTTGACATCGTATCAATCCAGCATTATCCCAAGGA
>JBGVNX010000035.1:0-4998 GCA_045126075.1 Candidatus Cryptobacteroides sp. | reverse complement strand
CGAGCGGAGCGAGTTGTTGGGGCGTGGGCCCATAGAGAGTTTGAGGGCTTTGGGAGCGGATGCGGACAAAGACATCAATCTCTCTGTGAGTGTGCGGCGGGGATTAGATGGTCGTGTTCTTTCGCTAACGCTCAAGCGACTTCGTCGATTGCTGTGGCTTTCGTAGAAAGACATAGAGGACGAGTGCCGCTTTTTATTGATGTGCGGCCTTTGGCCGGACATCGCGGGATGACGGTTGGTGTCAACGAGAGTAGGTTTGCGACGAGGGCGTGGGCTTGTGGGGAGAGAGTCAGGTATCCAACGATTTTCCCAAAATCGTTGATAAGATACCTGATGAACGAAGGTTGAATCGTGGCAAACCGGGGCTGAATTGAAATGCTGGAGTCTTTCAACGAGCTGGCCGACTACCAACCTTCACTAAGCACATTGACGTTCGAGGGCGGCGACTTGCACTGGCGACTACTGCACTGAGGTCGCCGCCCATGCACCGGAGGCACGCCTTGAAGGCGAATCTCTTGACTTTCGTAGAAAGGCTAGAGTTTCGCGGCGGGCCGGAGTTATAGATGGTTGCCGACTGACCGTAAGGGAAGTGGGCAAGTGCCGCTTTATATGTGTGTCGGATTCTCAGTCGAGCCGGGGATGATATAAGAATCTAGATGGGATGGCATTGGGGTCGGGCATGACTGGTGGTTGGAAATTTGGGCGTGAGGGTGTAAAGTCTAATGGAATATGTATTGTAAATTGAAAATTTTCAATAATTTTGCATCTTTATTTTTGACAGGTATATAGAGTGATGATAGGTAGGTTTGCACATAGCACAATGAATAGCTTCTTTGGAAACATGGAGGCGGGTATGTGCGCAACCGTTACCCCCCCTATAAAAATCCTGTAAATCAAATAGTTGACCGCAATAGTACGGTCAATAAATTAGTTTCGGCGTTACACTTGGCAGATCGGCTGCCTTGTCTGTAATGCCTTTTTCTGTGTTAATTATTAAGCAATAAATTTATAAACAATAAGTATTGATACTATGAAGAAGAGTTTGTTTTATTTGTTTATGTTGATGGCAGTCGTAGCGATGCCGTTGACATCTTGTGAGAAGGATCCTCAGAAGGAGGATGGTCAGCATGACCCTAAGTCTGATTCTGACCTTACAGAGATTACAGCATACAACTCGTTGACTTGGATGCAGGGTAGCCTCGTTGTGGTTAATAAGAATGGTGAAATTGTCAGAAGAATCTACGGTGAGCCTCTTGATGAGTCTCAGCCTGATGTGCTTTCGGCACCTGTTGCCAGCTATGCGACAGCTGAGAAGGTCTTCCTCAGCTGGGTGGCACCTGGCAAGAGTGCAACAAAGGTTGATGGAGGTTATGACTACAACCTTACTGATGAAGAGGGCAAGGCTCAGGGTAGCGTATCATTCCGTGCCGTAGAGGACGGAGGTCGTGTTGTTGCACGTATGACTGTGGCAGAAGGTACTGAGCTTGCGGAGGTAAGTGAGGTTAATTTTATCAACTCGAAGCTTTGGCCAGAGAATGCTGCTCCTTGGGTAGAGGTTAAGGAAGGAGAAGTCGTTACTAGGGCTGATGGTATATTAACATGGGAAGATGGTTTCTATCTTAAATCGGGAAGTATTCCGTACTATACCCTCCAGGGAAATACTGATGGCAAAGTCGGTATCCAGGTGTATCTGTGCCCAGATTCTAATGATTCTGACCTGCATCCGACACCTTCCCACTACACTAGCGAATCTCTACAATATCTCCCATCTGAATGGGAAGCACAGCAGATTCTCGATATCTTTAACAACGATAAAGCCAGATGGGACAAGATGATGGAAACTATGGCTTCTATGGGATATGATTGGTATCCTAAAGCGGGCTGGGAAACTACTGAAAACGCAGAGTTCATGATTAATTCAGCATCGGGCGCGTACATGGGATATAAGCTGAGCTGCTTGGATTTGGATGAGGATGATTCTGATGGTAAAAAAGGTAGTATACGCAGCGTAAACCCTCGCAGTTTGTACAAATACCGCTATATGCGCGTAAAAATCTATCCTCCAGTTGAATAGTAATTCATGACATTGAAGCGTAGATTTACAAATAGGTTTATCATTATTTCCTTCTTCCTCCTCCTTTTTACAGGGTGCAGGAAGGAGGAAATTGGTTTTATTCATAATTACCGAGTGGAAGTGGTCCTTTCACCCGGAGGTGTCGGCGATCAAGGTTATAACGACAAGATCCTGAGAGGATTTCAGGAGGCTGCAATCAAATATGGATTTATGCTGGCCGTGCATGTTCCTGACGAAAAGGAACAGGGCAGACAGATTTATGAAGATTGGCTGAGTACTACGATTGACGATAAATGCGAGCGTTCTCTGTTTGTTTTTTCAGGCAGCGAATACGAGTATCTATTGGAAGAACTCACTCTTCCTGATGATAGCAGACAGGATGTGCTGATGCTTGAAACCGAACGGGAATATGATGGCATATACACCTTCAATGTAGGCTGTTATGCAGCTAGCTACCTAGCTGGAGCGACTTGCGTGCTGGATAATGAAGGAAAGGAACAGAAGGCATTGATAATTGCTGCCAATCCTCACGACAGACAGGTGAAACGTGCCGTCGACGGATATAGGGACGGATACTTGGCTGCTGGTGGCACTGGATGCGACATACATTATCTGAGCGAAGAGCCGGACGGCGGATATCGAATGCAGGACGAAGCATATCAGTTCTGTCTGGAGAATGACGGAGAGTATATGTACTATTTTTCTGCTGCTGGAGCATCCAACAAGGGCGTGTACCGCTTTTCGCGCGAAAGTTACAACTTGGCAGTAGGAATGGATGACAATATGGGTTTCTTCTCATCTATGATTACGATGTCGGTTGTCAAGCATATGGACAAAGTCGTTATCGATGTGCTTGGAGCCTTGCTTGAGAATAGGGAGATTCCATATCATCAGGACTTTACATATTCATCAGGATACGAGGAAATGGTCTATTCAGAAGGAGTTACTGAGGAATGGTTCCTCGACATTTCTGATATCAGGAATCGTATCATAGAAATTGAGCAGAGTTATGAAGAATCTTTACAATAGTATTTGGGTGCTTCTGCTCTGCGTGAGCACTCTTCTGTCGTGCGAGAAAACGCCGATGGAAGACACTGCGGGCTTGAAAGAGGTTAGAATCGCAGTGGTTCTTCCTGAGAAGGACCGTGAAGCCATTTGGAATAACGCTTTGGAATTGGCCGCAGAGAACATCAGGGAAGCATATATTGGCGTAAAGGTCGTATATGAGTGGTATGATGAGGAGTCAGTCAATCTTACCGAGGTCGGTGTATCTCTTTCAAATCGTGAAGAGATCAAGGGTGTCATAGGATGCAGCGTTTCTGCGAACACGAAGAAGCTTGCCCTTGCTTTGGCTAAAAAGAAGACTAATATAAAGCCTTTGTTTACATTCTCGACATCACAGGAGCTGCCGAGAGTCTTCGGACATCGTGGTTTTCTCTGGGGTTTGTGCGAAACGGATGTCTCGCAGAGTGAGATCATTCTTTCTTGTATTTCGCATGAGCACCCTGCTTTAAAGAAGGTGGCTCTGCTTGCGGCTGACGATATGTATGGGCAGACTTTTGTGGACTGGTTCGCATTCCAGGCAGTGGAGCTGAATCTGGAACCTGTCAGCATCGAGACATACAAGGAGTCCCGTGAAATTGAAAGCTGCCTTCAAAGAATCCTTGACAGCGGAGCTGATGCCATTGTGTGTGCACCGGCTGCTGCGGAGGATGTCGTACCTGTACAGGATTATATTGACCATTTCATGTACGAGTCAGAAGGCGGCCGAGGAATTGCCTTGATGTTTACTGACAGGGCGTATAACAAGACTATTCTGGAGGGTGATTACCCGGTTGATTATATTTCTGGTCTAGCCCCTGCCAGTCACCCGAATTCGGGCTTTAGTGTGTCATACGATGCCATATACGGCAGAGTGCCGTTTGCGGGCGAAGCTGAGGCCTACGATGCTGTTCTGATCACTGTTCTTGCTGCTGCTTGGGCTGAAAAGAATGAAGAGGAGGATTTGAATAAGGCTGTGTCTGCTTTGCTTAATGGACAAGCTGATTCTCAGGGAGGCTGGACTGCCGGTATGATTTCCAATTATCATCACGCGATTATGGCCGGCGGTACTCCAGCGATAAGCGGTGCGACGGGCAGATTGGATTTTGATTCGCAGTATTATACTACCATCCGTTCGACATCGTATGCCCGCTGGATCACTTATAAAGGTAAGATGATTATCATTGACTATTACAGTCGAAGCGGTGAGGGGAATTCATCTTCTCCTGTGGCGGCTTGGGAGTGGAAGAAGCAGCATATGCAGGATTTTGGAGAAAGTGGTAATGAGATTGATTATCCTGAACTGAAAGACAATTATGCGGTGTTGGTGGCCGCTTCTGAGGGATGGTATAACTATCGCCATCAGGCGGATGTCCTGGGCTTTTATCAGTATTTGAAAGGAAATGGATATGATGATGATCATATCATTCTGATTATGGCTGATGATATAGCCAATAATGAACTGAATCCGCTGCAGGGTGTGGTCCGTAGAGAGATCGGTGGCAGGAACTTGTATGAGAATGTTTAGCACATGACAATTTTTGAAAATTATCGCTGTATCTTGTTGATTATCAATTAATTAAACTTGCAAAAGACCTCGAAATTTTGTAACTTTATAAGTACCCTTAATACTTATAATCAATGCGTTACAAAACCCGAGGTCACCACAAAAGTAGTGATTTATTATCAGTTCTCCTATCCCATTTCAGTCCTTTTATGAATCTCGCCCGAATCAAATGCCTCGGTAGTTTGACACTTTCTTGAAAAATAAAATTTTGTAAATATTTGATAGACTTTCTGTTGAAAGTCTTTTTTTTGTCAAATTTAATTTCTATATTTGTAATATATTGTGATATGTTACAAAGCAGAGTATGATACTAAAA